>NZ_JAVIWS010000001.1:3891750-4540375 GCF_031323975.1 Escherichia ruysiae | reverse complement strand
CAGTTCATTCTGGTCACGGTTAGCCAGGCTCGCCGGGAAAGTTGCCAGTAACTGGCTGAACACACCGTTGATGATCTGCGCTACCTGCTGTACCTGCGGCTTTTCGTCGTACTGTTCCGGCATATTGTTGGCGATCCGGCGCATCTGCTCACGGTCAAAGTTAACCATCTGTGCGGCGATGTTTTTCATAAATCCACCCCGTAAATCCAGTCAGTGTTCGTCAGGTCGAGTTTTGGTTTGCCGGCTGTCACGCCAGCCTGTTGCTTGTTTCGGTTGATTTCGAGCTGGGTCCACTTGTCGCGGAGTTTGGCCGGACTCAGCACGTTACCGGACCAGAAGTTGTCCTGGCATGCCCAGCGGAACAGCACGCACATGTCGCGGTGGTTACGTCCGTCACGTTCACGCATCAGGCGGATATCGTTAGCCCACCCTGCAAAATTCGGTTTTCTGGCTGATGGCGCGATGGTCTTCACCATGTCAAACATCCACTCTGCGGCGGTCAGGTCTTCTGCTGTCCCCCACTTGCTGCCACTCTGAATTGCAGCATCCGGTTTCACCACAGGAAGGTCGTTTTCTGGCTGGTCAGAGGATTCGCCAGAATTCTCGGACGAAAAAGGTTTTATATTGTCTTTTGTTAGTTTGTCTTTTGTGTTTACCTGATTCGGGTAAACGCCTTTACCTGATTTGGGTAAACTTTTCTTACCTGATTCAGGTAAATTTACCTCTTTCAGGTAAACTTTATTTTTCTTACCTGATTCGGGTAATGTTGACCATTCACTGACCACATTATTAATGCCGATATTTCGCCCGCTCTGAATAAGAATCCCACGCTTTACCAGAACGCTTTTTGCAGCAGAACACTTGTGCGGCAATATCCCGGTCAACTCGGAAAGTTGCTCGTTGCTCACCCAATCCAGTTTTTTATTAAAGCCATATGTTTTGCGCATGACAGCCAGGAAGACCAGAAGCTGGTGCTGTGTTAATCCGGCCAGCATTACAGCTTCCAGCAACTCATTTGCAATGCGCGTATAACCATCATCGAGATCTGCCACGCGCGGCTCCTTTTGTGCCGCATCCGGCACTGGAAAATTGAATATCTCAGCAGTGTTTGCCATAATTCCTCCCGCAATGAGTGTGTTACGATTTGCACCTGAAAGTCGGTTCTGTTCCAGCAGACCGGCTTTCGCCATTTCTGAACCTGTCATATCGCCCCCAGCATGGTAGTAACCATCGCCATCAATGGACCAGCCAGATCTGGGGCCACACGAAACATCGACACAATACCTTCACTAATTTCCTTCAGTTTCTGGTGGCGTGGTGCGTTGAGAATGACAGCCTGTTTTGCCTCACTGAGTTCCTTTTCCATTTCAGCCAACCTAGCCATGAAGCTATCCTGCTCAACCAGGTAACCGCGATATTCCAGCGGTAGTACCGCCAGAATTGCCGGGGTCAGTTCACGCACGTTATTTCGGTATTTTTCAGAATCGAATTTGTTATCGAGGAAGCGGAACAGCTTCTGGCGTGCACGGCTGACATCATCAGGGAAATCGATGGTGCCGCCGCCCTGCTCCCGATACTCATTCACAATGAGTGTGGCAACGACATCCTGATTATCTACAGCCGACCAGGCGCGGACGGCATCACGGATTTTTTCGTGGCCTGGCACCTGTTTTGTTTGAGAACGATTTATCACCGCAGTCGGGCTAAATCCGCTAGTCTGTTGGTATGTAAGTGGTTGCATAATTGACTCCTTTAGTTTGAATTGACTGTTAAGTTGATTGCTTATTGTTAAAGAGCGTGAAATGGAAATTTAAGCTGCGTTCTTTTCGGTGTGTGGAAACAACTTCGGAAGATCCGGGCGAATCTGGTATGCCTTCACTACTCCACCAGTAGCCGTAACAATGCTGCCGACATGTTCAGGGGATACCTTTGCTTTGTTGTGAAGCCACTTATAGACGGCCTGCTGTGAAACTTCGCAAGCAGCGCCCAGTTTCTTTTGTGAACCAACGATATTGATCGCTGTTTTGATAGCTGGGTTCATAACAACCTCCGTGGTTAATTTGAATCAAGATTAAAACTATGGTTGTTTTTAGTCAACAACCATTTTCGTTTGATGGAATAAAACCTTGGTTGTACATTTGGACTATGAAAACAACACTCTCAGAAAGACTTAAAGAAGCCAGATTAGCGCGAGGCCTTACACAAAAGGCGCTTGGGGATTTGGTCGGGGTTAGCCAGGCTGCTATTCAGAAAATCGAAACAGGGAAAGCTAATCAAACAACTAAAATCGTGGAGATCGCGAACGCTTTGGGTGTGCGCGCAGAATGGTTATCTTCTGGCGTTGGAAATATGTCAGACAGTACAGTGCAACCAATACAATCAACTGTCAGCCATTCCAAATACTTCAAGATTGACGTTCTTGATATAGAAGTCAGTGCTGGGCCGGGTGTCATCAACCGTGAGTTTGTAGAAGTCCTACGCTCGGTTGAGTACTCGTTTGACGATGCTCGTCACATGTTCGATGGCAGGAAGGCAGAAAATATCCGCATCATTAACGTACGCGGTGACAGCATGTCAGGAACGATCGAACCAGGTGATCTGCTGTTCGTTGATATCACTGTTAAATCTTTCGACGGTGATGGTATCTATGCGTTTCTGTACGACGACACTGCCCATGTAAAGCGCCTGCAAATGATGAAGGATAAGCTGCTGGTTATCTCTGATAACAAGAGCTACTCACCGTGGGATCCGATCGAGAAAGACGAGATGAACCGAGTGTTCATCTTTGGGAAAGTTATTGGGAGTATGCCTCAGACATATAGGAAGCATGGTTAAAGTGAGGCTAAAAAACAGTTACAGCAATAGGCCTGTTGTTTTTCTTTAAACACGCAGTGTTAAACCGCTCTTTGAGATGCGGAGTAATGAGATGGAAGACTTGAATCACATAAGGGTTAGTGATGGAGTGCGTAGCGAGCAGCAATAGTGCAATACCTAATGTCGTTGAGGTAATACGTCGCATCAATGAAGGTTCCACTCAGCCATTTCTTTGCAAATGTGATGATGGGCAGTTGTATGTTTTGAAGTCAAAACCATCAATGCCCCCGAAAAATCTCTTAGCTGAGTTCATTTCGGCGTGTTTGGCTAATGATATCGGCCTTCCTTTACCTGACTTTAAAATCGTATTTGTGCCAGAGGAACTTATAGAGTACTCACCTGATCTGCAGCAACAAATTTGTACAGGATATGCCTTTGCTTCATTGTTCATTGACGGTGCAATAGCGTTAACGTTTACGCAGTCAAGAAACGAAACGATCATCCCAGTCGAACAGCAAAAATTAATCTATGTTTTTGATAAATGGATATTAAATGCAGACAGAACGCTTACTGACAAAGGTGGAAACGTTAACATCCTTTATGACATCAGTAACGATAAGTATTATCTGATTGACCATAATCTCTCATTTGATCAGAATGCTGGACCTGAAGATTTTTCTGTGCACGTGTACGGCCCTGGTAACCGCAAATGGCAATATGATTTAGTGGATCGCGTAGAGTACCGCCAGAGGGTCGTTAACAGTTTACACAAGCTTCCTGCTATCCTTGACGAAATTCCAGAAGAGTGGATAGTAGATGAGGAGTTTTTACCTTTTGTCTGCACTACGCTAGACAAAGGTGATTGTGATGAATTTTGGAGCGCAATAGAATGACAACTCCATGCCTATATAGCATCGTTCGCTATGCGCCTTATGCGGAGACTGAAGAGTTCGCAAACATAGGCGTACTTCTGTGCGCGCCAAAAGAAAATTACTTTGATTTCCAGCTCACAAAGCGAAATGACTCTCGTGTAAAGAATTTTTTCCATGATGATTGTATTTTCCCTGTAGCAAAAGACTCAATACAAAGAGAACTACAGTTCGCAAAAATGCATGCGACCCAGATTGTTGGACATCAACAACTTGCACAATTCTTCAGATATTTTACAAACAAAAAAGAATCAATTTTTCAGTTCAGTTCTACGAGAGTGATTCTCAGCGAAAACCCAAAAGAAGAGCTGGCCCGCATTTACAATAAATATGTAAACCACTCTGACTACACAAAAGAGCGCCGTGAAGATGTTCTAGCCAGAGAGCTAAAACGAAGTATCGATAGAATAGATGGATTGAAGAACGTCTTCAAACAAGCAACCATTGATGGGTATTTCGCAAAGTTCTCAATGCCATTGGTCGCCAAGAAGCATGACAGGATCCAATGTGCCATCAAACCTCTGGCATTCACTCAAGCTGAACCAGGAAAAATGATGGAGCATAGTGATACTTGGGTGATGAGAATAACTCGAGCAGCAGAAGAAAACCTGCTTTCACTTGATGACATTTTATTCACAATTGAAACTCCTGAATCACCAAACTCAGGCCAAAGCAAAGTTATTGACATCATAAAGAGAACTATGGATGCTAAGAAAATAAATCATATACCTGCATCCAACCACAAAGAAACTATTGATTTTGCAAAAAAAATACTTCCCCAAGTTTAAAATTTATTTTTGTATGTGATATTCCTTATTAATAACCCGGCCACCGTGCCGGGTTTTCTTTTGCCTCCCCTCATCACACAAACCGTTCAAAAAACCACCACGACCTCGCTTCAGTTATCGCTGTGCGATGCAAGTCACAAAATAAATCCATCCTAAATACAACCAGTTATATCTAAAACAACCAATAAAACAACTTTTGTTGTTGACGATAAAACAACTATAGTTTTAAATAAGTTCATCGCAACAACACAACGATACGGCAACTACCTGATTCACCGTTGCGATGACCGCTTAGATCCGCAGTTTGAATTTCAGCAGGCTTCGGGGAGTGCGAGGGGTGAAACGGACGCGTGAACGTCGGTGTGACCAGCTGAAATTAACTCAACATTTCATACCTTAGTCGCTTCAACGAGGCGGCTTAGTTATGACAACCGGCGGCCATCCACCGCCTGAATACGCGCAGAAGTCTCTATATGTTCAGCAGCCCAGCTTACGGGCAGGAGTTTTTATGGTTCATCAACATTATGGAACGCAGACCGTTAATCGAGGTGCGGTCATGCCAGGAATGCTGGTCAAACACAAAGATGGTACCTGGACTGCATCAGCTAATTTACGCGGACGGCTTTATCTGCATCGCGGCATCGAGCGCACTTATACCCGTGATTTGCTCGTGGAAGTTTTTCTCGACGGACGCGGTAACGGCCTGAATCACTAATCCCCTTTCCTGTTTTCCTAATCAGCCTGGCATTTCGCGGGCGATATTTTCACAGCTATTTTCAGGAGTTCAGCCATGAACGCTTATTACATTCAGGATCGTCTTGAGGCTCAGAGCTGGGCGCGTCACTACCAGCAGATCGCCCGTGAAGAGAAAGAGGCAGAACTGGCAGACGACATGGAAAAAGGCCTGCCCCAGCACCTGTTTGAATCGCTATGCATCGATCATTTGCAACGCCACGGGGCCAGCAAAAAAGCCATTACCCGTGCGTTTGATGACGATGTTGAGTTTCAGGAGCGCATGGCAGAACACATCCGGTACATGGTTGAAACCATTGCTCACCATCAGGTTGATATTGATTCAGAGGTATAAAACGGATGAGTACAGCACTCGCAACGCTGGCAGGGAAGCTGGCTGAACGTGTCGGCATGGATTCTGTCGACCCACTGGAACTGATCACCACTCTTCGCCAGACGGCATTTAAAGGTGATGCCAGCGATGCGCAGTTCATCGCATTGTTGATCGTCGCCAACCAGTACGGCCTTAATCCGTGGACGAAAGAAATTTACGCCTTCCCTGATAAGCAGAACGGCATCGTTCCGGTGGTGGGCGTTGATGGCTGGTCCCGCATCATCAATGAAAACCAGCAGTTTGATGGCATGGACTTTGAGCAGGACAATGAATCCTGTACATGCCGGATTTACCGCAAAGACCGTAATCATCCGATCTGCGTTACCGAGTGGATGGATGAATGCCGCCGCGAACCATTCAAAACCCGCGAAGGCAGAGAAATCACCGGACCGTGGCAGTCGCATCCCAAACGGATGTTACGGCATAAAGCCATGATTCAGTGTGCCCGTCTGGCCTTCGGATTTGCGGGTATCTATGACAAGGATGAAGCCGAGCGCATTGTCGAAAATACCGCATACACTGCAGAACGTCAGCCGGAACGCGACATCACTCCGGTTAACGATGAAACCATGCAGGAGATTAACACTCTGCTGATAGCCCTGGATAAAACATGGGATGACGACTTATTGCCGCTCTGTTCCCAGATATTTCGCCGCGACATTCGCGCATCGTCAGAACTGACACAAGCCGAAGCAGTGAAAGCTCTTGGATTCCTGAAACAGAAAGCCACTGAGCAGAAGGTGGCAGCATGACACCGGACATTATCCTGCAGCGTACCGGGATCGACGTGAGAGCTGTCGAACAGGGGGATGATGCATGGCACAAATTACGGCTCGGCGTCATCACCGCTTCAGAAGTTCACAACGTGATAGCAAAGCCCCGCTCAGGAAAGAAGTGGCCTGACATGAAAAGGTCCTACTTCCACACCCTGCTGGCTGAGGTTTGCACCGGTGTGGCTCCGGAAGTTAATGCTAAGGCGCTGGCCTGGGGAAAACAGTACGAGAACGACGCCAGAACCCTGTTTGAATTCACTTCCGGCGTGAATATTACTGAATCCCCGATCATCTATCGCGACGAAAGTATGCGCACCGCCTGCTCTCCCGATGGTTTATGCAGTGACGGCAACGGCCTTGAACTGAAATGCCCGTTTACCTCCCGGGATTTCATGAAATTCCGGCTCGGTGGTTTCGAGGCAATAAAATCGGCTTACATGGCCCAGGTGCAGTACAGCATGTGGGTGACGCGAAAAGATGCCTGGTACTTTGCCAACTATGACCCGCGCATGAAGCGTGAAGGCCTGCATTATGTCGTGATTGAGCGGAATGAAAAGTACATGGCGAGTTTTGACGAGATGGTGCCGGAGTTCATCGAAAAAATGGACGAGGCACTGGCTGAAATTGGTTTTGTATTTGGGGAGCAATGGCGATGACGCATCCTCACGATAATATCCGGGTAGGCGCAATCACTTTCGTCTACTCCGTTACAAAGCGAGGCTGGGTATTTCCCGGCCTTTCTGTAATCCGAAATCCCCTGAAAGCACAGCGGCTGGCTGAGGAGATAAATAATAAACGGGGGGGGCTGTATGCACAAAGCATCTCCCGTTGAGTTAAGAACGAGTATCGAGATGGCACATAGCCTCGCTCAAATTGGAGTCAGGTTTGTGCCAATACCAGTAGAAACAGACGAAGAATTTCACACGTTAGCCGCATCCCTTTCACAAAAGCTGGAAATGATGGTGGCGAAAGCAGAAGCAGATGAGAGAGACCAGGTATGACAACCACTGAATGCATTTTTCTGGCAGCGGGCTTCATATTCTGTGTGCTTATGCTTGCCGACATGGGACTTGTTCAATGACACCTCAGCAAGAAAACGCCCTTCGCAGTATTGCCCGTCAGGCTAATTCTGAAATCAAAAAAGCCAGACAGCAGTTTCCGGATAAAAACGTCGATGACATTTGCCGTAGCGTACTGAAGAAGCACCGCGAAACGGTAACGCTGATGGGATTCACACCGACTCATTTAAGCCTGGCGATCGGCATGTTAAACGGCGTCTTTAAGGAACGGTGAACATGAAAAGCAAAATCATCAGGGAGCTACAGGCTCCTTTTTTATTGTTCGCATTCACCCTCAAGCGTATTAACCAACAATTCAGGGATTAATGAAAGATGGCAGACATCATTGATTCAGCATCAGAAATCGAAGAATTACAGCGCAATACAGCAATAAAAATGCGTCGTCTGAACTATCAGACTGTATCCGCAACTCATTGTTGTGAATGTGGCGATCCGATAGATGAGCGAAGACGCCTGGCTGTTCAGGGTTGTCGGACTTGTGCAAGTTGCCAGGAGGAGATCGAACTTAAGAACAAACAATGGGGACTGTGATGGCCTCAAAGCAGCAAATTTCAACATCGTCCAACTGAGGTGTAAAAATGTTCAGAATCATTTTTCCTAACACCTGGTACGTCGACCACCACGGCACTCCCTGCAAAATCCTGCGTTCTACCCACAACAAAGTTCACTACATCCGAAAAGGCAGAACATGTATCGCCAGCATGTTCCGCTTTAATCATGACTTTGAACCTGTGAATAAAGCTGATGCAGATCGGATAGCAGAAGAGATCGAAACGGCAGAACACATTAAGAAGTTACGTGCCATACGCAGGAAATAGAAAAATTGATAAATTCAATACTGCATTTCTCAGCATTAAATTTATCTCTATGACCAGTCAAGAGATGTACCTGCCATGAGCTTAATATCATGTCAGATATATCGGTCACAAACTCCCTCAGCAGCTAAGAGGAGGACAAATGTCTCGACTAATCACTTTACAGGACTGGGCTAAAGAAGAATTTGGGGACTTAGCACCAAGTGAGCGAGTTCTGAAAAAATACGCGCAAGGGAAAATGATGGCCCCACCCGCTATAAAAGTTGGTCGCTACTGGATGATTGACCGAAATTCCCGTTTTGTAGGAACGCTTGCAGAACCGCAACTCCTAATAAACGCAAACCCAAAACTCCAACGGATAATCGCTGATGGCTGCTAGACCCCGATCTCACAAAATCTCTATACCCAATTTATATTGCAAATTAGATAAGCGAACCGGAAAGGTATATTGGCAATACAAACATCCACTATCCGGTCGTTTTCATAGCTTAGGAACTGATGAGAATGAAGCAAAACAAGTTGCTACTGAAGCAAATACCATTATTGCTGAACAACGTACCAGACAAATATTAAGCGTCAATGAGCGTCTGGAAAGAATGAAAGGCAGGCGCTCAGACATTACGGTGACAGAATGGCTTGATAAATATATTTCTATCCAGGAGGACAGGCTGCAACATAATGAACTAAGACCCAACTCCTATCGGCAAAAAGGCAAACCCATTCGTCTTTTCCGTGAGCATTGTGGAATGCAACACCTCAAGGATATTACCGCACTTGATATTGCCGAAATAATTGATGCTGTAAAGGCTGAAGGTCATAACAGGATGGCGCAAGTCGTGAGAATGGTGTTGATCGACGTCTTCAAAGAAGCACAACACGCAGGACATGTTCCGCCAGGATTTAACCCAGCGCAGGCAACAAAACAACCGCGAAATCGAGTAAACCGCCAAAGATTGTCACTGCCCGAATGGCAGGCAATATTTGAAAGCGTAAGCAGACGGCAGCCCTATTTAAAATGCGGCATGCTACTTGCTCTTGTTACTGGACAACGTTTAGGCGATATCTGCAATTTGAAATTCTCTGATATATGGGACGACATGTTGCACATTACTCAGGAAAAAACCGGTTCAAAACTTGCTATTCCGCTTAACCTGAAATGCGATGCTCTGAATATTACCCTTCGTGAAGTTATATCTCAGTGCAGGGATGCTGTTGTTAGTAAATATCTGGTCCATTACCGTCACACTACCTCTCAAGCAAACAGAGGAGACCAGGTTTCTGCAAATACTCTGACAACGGCTTTTAAAAAGGCCCGGGAAAAATGTGGCATAAAATGGGAGCAAGGAACTGCGCCCACATTTCATGAGCAGCGATCTCTGTCAGAACGGTTATATCGGGAACAGGGTCTGGATACGCAAAAGTTGTTAGGTCATAAATCCAGAAAAATGACCGACCGATACAATGATGATCGTGGTAAAGACTGGGTTATCGTAGATATTAAAACAGCATAGAAAATAGCCAGTTTTGGGGAAGGGTTTTGGGGAAGGGTTTTGGGGAAAGTTTTGGGGAAGATTTTACATCTTCATAAAACAACGGGCGTATAACACGCCCGTTTCAATATTTAACACATGTAGAGATTACATGTTCTTGATGATCGCGTCACCAAACTCTGAACATTTCAACAGTTTAGCGCCTTCCATCAGACGTTCGAAGTCATAGGTTACGGTCTTGGCGTTGATTGCGCCTTCCATACCTTTAACAATCAGGTCTGCGGCTTCAGTCCAACCCATATGGCGCAGCATCATCTCAGCGGAGAGAATTATAGAGCCTGGGTTAACTTTGTCCTGACCGGCATATTTCGGCGCAGTACCGTGGGTGGCTTCAAACAGGGCACATTCGTCACCGATGTTTGCGCCAGGGGCGATACCAATACCGCCAACCTGCGCTGCCAGGGCGTCAGAAATATAGTCACCGTTCAGGTTCATACAGGCGATAACGTCGTATTCAGCCGGACGCAGCAGGATCTGTTGCAGGAATGCATCAGCAATCACGTCTTTAATGACGATCTCTTTGCCGGTATTCGGGTTTTTAACTTTCAGCCACGGGCCGCCGTCGATCAGTTCACCGCCAAATTCTTCACGCGCCAGCTGGTAGCCCCAGTCTTTAAACGCGCCTTCGGTGAACTTCATGATGTTGCCTTTGTGCACCAGGGTCACAGAGTCACGATCGTTAGCAATTGCGTATTCGATCGCGGCACGAACCAGACGTTTGGTGCCTTCTTCAGAACACGGCTTAATGCCGATACCGCAATGTTCCGGGAAGCGAATTTTCTTCACGCCCATCTCTTCACGCAGGAATTTAATCACTTTCTCAGCGTCGGCAGAGTCAGCTTTCCATTCGATACCCGCATAAATGTCTTCCGAGTTTTCACGGAAGATAACCATATCGGTCAGTTCAGGGTGTTTAACCGGGCTTGGAGTGCCCTGATAGTAACGTACCGGACGCAGGCAGATGTAGAGATCCAGTTCCTGGCGCAGGGCTACGTTCAGAGAACGAATACCGCCACCAACCGGGGTGGTCAGCGGGCCTTTAATGGCAACGCGATATTCACGAATCAGATCAAGGGTTTCAGCAGGCAGCCAGACGTCCTGACCATAAACCTGTGTGGATTTTTCACCGGTGTAAATTTCCATCCAGGAGATTTTACGCTCGCCTTTATAGGCTTTCTCGACCGCAGCGTCGACCACTTTCAGCATGGCTGGGGTTACATCTACACCGATTCCATCACCTTCGATGTAAGGGATAATCGGATTTTCAGGAACGTTGAGTTTGCCGTTTTGCAGGGTGATCTTCTTGCCTTGTGCCGGAACAACTACTTTACTTTCCATTCACCTCTCCTTCGAGCGCTACTGGTTTGCTCGTCTGCCACCACGTTGCATATGCGTTTGCGTCCTGCGATACGGATGCTTTAGAGCAATTTTTTGTTAATGATTTGTAATTGGCTTGTCAATACTACCCTATTGTTTGCCGTCATGAAAGATGCGCGTTATTAGGCTATAATGCGGCAATTCATAATCTCTGAAAATACCATGCAAAAAACTTCTTTTAGAAATCACCAGGTTAAGCGATTCAGCTCGCAACGTTCTACCAGGCGTAAACCTGAAAACCAGCCCACGCGTGTGATCCTGTTCAATAAACCCTACGATGTTCTTCCGCAGTTCACCGATGAAGCAGGGCGTAAAACATTAAAAGAATTCATCCCGGTTCAGGGCGTTTATGCGGCTGGTCGTCTCGACAGAGATAGCGAAGGGTTACTGGTGCTGACTAATAATGGCGCGTTACAGGCGCGTTTAACCCAGCCGGGCAAACGCACCGGGAAAATCTATTATGTGCAGGTGGAAGGCATTCCTACGGAAGACGCTCTTGAAGCCTTGCGCAATGGCGTAACCTTAAATGATGGCCCTACCCTGCCCGCTGGCGTGGAATTGGCTGAAGAACCGGAGTGGTTATGGCCGCGTAATCCGCCAATTCGTGAACGCAAAAGTATTCCCACCAGCTGGCTGAAGATCACCTTATATGAAGGACGTAATCGCCAGGTACGCCGCATGACCGCCCATGTTGGTTTCCCCACACTGCGACTGATTCGCTATGCGATGGGGAGTTACACGCTGGATAATCTTGCTAATGGCGAATGGCGAGAAACCACAGAATAAGGAAGCACAATGTTTAAACCGCACGTTACCGTTGCCTGCGTGGTGCACGCAGAAGGCAAATTTTTAGTCGTTGAAGAGACGATTAATGGTAAAGCGTTATGGAACCAACCTGCCGGGCATCTGGAAGCAGATGAAACCTTAGTGGAAGCCGCCGCGCGTGAGCTGTGGGAAGAGACGGGCATCAGCGCGAAACCGCAACATTTCATCCGTATGCATCAGTGGATTGCGCCAGATAAAACGCCGTTTTTGCGTTTCCTCTTTGCCATTGAACTTGAGCAAATATGCCCGACCCAGCCTCATGACAGCGATATCGACTGCTGCCGTTGGGTCAGCGCCGAAGAAATTTTACAGGCGTCAAATCTTCGTTCGCCGCTGGTGGCGGAAAGTATTCGTTGTTATCAAAGCGGGCAACGCTATCCGCTGGAGATGATTGGCGATTTTAACTGGCCTTTTACAAAGGGTGTCATCTAAAAGGCTGCGTGATAGAATACGCCGCCTTGAAGTTCAATGTCGTGAGTGATCCAATGTCTGAAACCGCAAAAAAAGTAATCGTCGGCATGTCCGGCGGTGTCGATTCCTCCGTTTCTGCCTGGCTGTTGCAACAACAGGGATATCAGGTCGAAGGCCTGTTTATGAAGAACTGGGAAGAAGACGACGGTGAGGAATATTGCACGGCGGCAGCGGATCTGGCTGATGCCCAGGCTGTCTGCGACAAGCTCGGCATTGAACTGCACACCGTCAACTTTGCTGCTGAATACTGGGACAACGTCTTCGAACTGTTTCTTGCCGAATATAAAGCCGGTCGCACGCCGAATCCGGATATTCTGTGCAACAAAGAGATCAAATTTAAAGCCTTCCTCGAATTTGCCGCCGAAGATTTAGGTGCCGATTATATCGCTACCGGTCATTACGTTCGTCGCGCAGATGTCGATGGCAAGAGCCGCTTGCTGCGTGGTCTGGACAGCAACAAAGACCAGAGCTACTTCCTTTACACGCTTAGCCATGAGCAGATTGCGCAAAGCCTGTTCCCGGTCGGCGAACTGGAAAAACCGCAGGTGCGTAAGATTGCTGAAGATCTCGGTCTGGTTACCGCGAAGAAAAAAGACTCTACCGGCATTTGCTTTATTGGCGAACGTAAATTCCGCGAGTTCCTGGGGCGTTATCTCCCGGCGCAACCGGGCAAAATCATTACCGTTGATGGCGATGAAATTGGCGAACACCAGGGGCTGATGTATCACACCCTCGGTCAGCGTAAAGGTCTGGGTATCGGTGGCACTAAAGATGGCACCGAAGAACCGTGGTACGTCGTCGATAAAGACGTCGAGAATAACATTCTGGTTGTCGCGCAGGGTCATGAGCATCCACGTCTGATGTCTGTTGGGTTGATTGCCCAGCAGTTGCACTGGGTCGATCGTGAACCGTTCACCGGCACTATGCGTTGTACGGTAAAAACCCGCTATCGCCAGACCGATATCCCCTGCACCGTCAAGGCGCTGGACGATGATCGCATTGAAGTGATTTTCGATGAACCCGTTGCCGCAGTGACTCCGGGTCAGTCTGCCGTCTTCTACAACGGTGAAGTGTGCCTCGGTGGCGGTATTATTGAGCAGCGTCTGCCGCTGCCGGTCTGATTATTATCTTTACTTAAAACAAGGAAGCAGTGAACGTGGCAAAGAATTACTATGACATCACCCTCGCCCTGGCCGGTATTTGTCAGTCGGCTCGCCTGGTGCAACAACTCGCTCACCAGGGGCATTGTGATGCCGATGCGCTACACGTTTCACTCAACAGTATTATTGATATGAACCCCAGCTCCACGCTGGCGGTTTTTGGCGGTAGCGAAGCCAACCTGCGCGTCGGGCTGGAAACCCTGCTCGGCGTGCTCAATGCCAGCAGCCGTCAGGGTTTGAACGCTGAGTTAACCCGCTACACCCTTAGCCTGATGGTGCTTGAGCGTAAACTTTCATCTGCCAAAGGTGCGCTCGACACTCTGGGCAACCGGATCAACGGCCTGCAACGCCAGCTCGAACACTTCGATTTACAGTCCGAAACGCTGATGAGCGCGATGGCCGCCATCTATGTTGATGTTATCAGCCCGCTTGGCCCGCGCATTCAGGTCACCGGTTCCCCTGCTGTACTGCAAAGCCCGCAGGTGCAGGCGAAAGTTCGCGCAACCCTGCTGGCAGGCATTCGCGCCGCCGTGCTCTGGCACCAGGTCGGCGGTGGACGTCTGCAACTGATGTTTTCTCGTAATCGCCTGACCACTCAGGCAAAACAAATTCTTGCTCATTTAACCCCGGAGTTGTGATCTATGGAATTATCCTCACTGACCGCCGTTTCCCCTGTCGATGGACGCTACGGCGATAAAGTCAGCGCGCTGCGCGGGATTTTCAGCGAATATGGTTTGCTGAAATTCCGTGTACAAGTTGAAGTACGTTGGCTGCAAAAACTAGCCGCGCACGCAGCGATCAAGGAAGTTCCTGCTTTTGCTGCCGACGCAATCGGTTACCTTGATGCAATCGTCGCTAATTTCAGCGAAGAAGATGCTGCACGCATCAAAACCATCGAGCGTACCACTAACCACGACGTTAAAGCGGTTGAGTATTTCCTGAAAGAAAAAGTGGCAGATATCCCGGAACTGCACGCGGTATCTGAATTCATTCACTTTGCCTGTACTTCGGAAGATATCAATAACCTCTCCCACGCGTTGATGCTGAAAACCGCGCGTGATGAAGTGATCCTGCCATACTGGCGTCAACTGATTGACGGTATTAAAGATCTCGCTATTCAGTACCGCGATATTCCGCTGCTGTCCCGTACCCACGGTCAGCCAGCCACGCCGTCAACCATCGGGAAAGAGATGGCTAACGTTGCCTACCGTATGGAACGCCAGTACCGCCAACTTAACCAGGTGGAGATCCTCGGCAAAATCAACGGCGCGGTCGGTAACTATAACGCCCACATTGCCGCTTACCCGGAAGTTGACTGGCATCAGTTTAGCGAAGAGTTCGTCACCTCGCTGGGTATTCAGTGGAACCCGTACACTACCCAGATCGAACCGCACGACTACATTGCCGAGCTGTTTGATTGCGTTGCGCGCTTTAACACTATTCTGATCGACTTTGACCGTGACGTCTGGGGTTATATCGCTCTTAACCACTTCAAACAGAAAACCATTGCTGGTGAGATTGGTTCTTCCACCATGCCGCATAAGGTTAACCCGATCGACTTCGAAAACTCCGAAGGGAACCTGGGGCTTTCCAACGCAGTGTTGCAGCACCTGGCCAGCAAACTGCCGGTTTCCCGCTGGCAGCGTGACTTGACCGACTCCACCGTGCTGCGTAACCTCGGCGTGGGTATTGGTTATGCACTGATTGCTTACCAGTCTACCCTGAAAGGCGTGAGCAAACTGGAAGTGAACCGTGACCATCTGCTGGATGAACTGGATCACAACTGGGAAGTGCTGGCTGAGCCGATCCAGACAGTCATGCGTCGCTATGGCATTGAAAAACCGTATGAAAAGCTGAAAGAGCTGACTCGCGGTAAGCGCGTTGACGCCGAAGGCATGAAGCAATTTATCGACGGTCTGGCGCTGCCAGAAGAAGAGAAAGCGCGCCTGAAAGCGATGACGCCGGCTAATTATATTGGTCGTGCCATCACGATGGTTGATGAGCTGAAATAATCCCCTGTCAAGGTCGGATGGCGATGCTGTCCGGCCTGCTTGTTAAGCTAATCTTTTCCTGTGTTGCCTCCCCTACCCGCTGGTTTAATTAATGTTTACTCCCATAAATACATAATCGCGTTACACTATTTTAATAATTAAGACAGGGAGAAATAAAAATGCGCGTACTGGTTGTCGAAGACAATGCGTTGTTACGTCACCATCTTAAAGTTCAGATTCAGGACGCTGGTCATCAGGTCGATGACGCAGAAGATGCCAAAGAAGCAGATTATTATCTCAATGAACATTTACCGGATATTGCCATTGTCGATCTTGGCTTGCCTGATGAAGATGGTCTGTCGCTGATCCGCCGCTGGCGTAGCAACGATGTTTCACTACCGATTCTGGTATTGACCGCCCGTGAAAGCTGGCAGGACAAAGTCGAAGTCTTAAGTGCCGGTGCTGATGATTACGTGACCAAACCGTTTCATATTGAAGAGGTGATGGCGCGTATGCAGGCGTTGATGCGGCGTAATAGCGGTCTGGCTTCACAGGTTATTTCGCTGCCACCGTTTCAGGTTGATCTCTCCCGCCGTGAATTATCCATTAACGACGAAGTGATCAAACTGACCGCGTTTGAATACACCATTATGGAAACGCTAATCCGTAATAACGGCAAAGTGGTCAGCAAAGATTCGCTGATGTTACAGCTCTATCCGGATGCCGAACTGCGGGAAAGCCATACCATTGATGTATTAATGGGCCGACTGCGTAAGAAAATTCAGACGCAATATCCGCAAGAAGTGATTACCACCGTTCGCGGCCAGGGCTATCTGTTCGAATTGCGCTGATGAAAAAATTACTGCGTATTTTTTCCCCACTCTCGCTACGGGTTCGTTTTCTGTTGGCAACGGCAGCGGTAGTGCTGGTGCTTTCGCTTGCCTACGGGATGGTCGCGCTGATCGGTTATAGCGTCAGTTTCGATAAAACCACGTTTCGGCTGTTACGTGGCGAGAGCAACCTGTTCTATACCCTCGCGAAGTGGGAAAACAACAAATTGCATGTCGAATTGCCAGAAAATATCGACAAGCAAAGCCCTACTATGACACTGATCTATGATGAGAACGGGCAACTTTTATGGGCGCAGCGTGACGTTCCCTGGTTGATGAAAATGATCCAGCCTGACTGGCTGAAATCTAATGGCTTCCATGAAATAGAAGCGGATGTTAACGATACCAGCATCTTGCTGAGTGAAGATCATTCTATACAGCAACAGTTGCAGGAAGTACGGGAGGATGACGACGACGCTGAGATGACTCACTCGGTGGCAGTAAACATCTATCCGGCAACGTCGCAGATGCCAAAGTTAACCATTGTGGTGGTTGATACCATCCCTGTAGAGCTTAAAAGTTCCTATATGGTGTGGAGCTGGTTTGTCTATGTGCTCTCAGCCAACCTGCTGTTAGTGATCCCTCTGTTATGGGTCGCCGCCTGGTGGAGTTTACGCCCTATCGAAGCCCTGGCAAAAGAAGTCCGCGAACTGGAAGAGCACAACCGGGAACTACTCAACCCTACCACCACGAGGGAACTTACCAGCCTGGTACGTAACCTGAACCGACTGTTAAAAAGTGAGCGTGAACGTTACGACAAATACCGCACTACGCTCACCGACCTGACGCACAGTCTGAAAACACCGCTGGCGGTGCTGCAAAGTACGCTACGTTCCATGCGTAGTGAGAAGATGAGCGTCAGCGAAGCAGAGCCGGTAATGCTGGAACAAATCAGCCGCATCTCGCAACAAATTGGCTACTACCTGCATCGCGCCAGTATGCGCGGTGGAACATTACTTAGCCGCGAATTGCATCCTGTCGCCCCACTGCTGGACAATCTCACCTCGGCGCTGAACAAAGTTTATCAGCGTAAAGGGGTTAATATTTCCCTCGATATCTCGCCAGAAATCAGCTTTGTGGGTGAGCAGAATGATTTTGTCGAAGTGATGGGCAACGTACTGGATAACGCCTGTAAATACTGTCTTGAGTTTGTCGAAATTTCAGCCAGACAAACCGATGATCATCTCTATATTGTGGTCGAGGATGATGGCCCCGGTATCCCGAAAAGCAAGCGTGAAGTGGTCTTCGACCGTGGTCAACGTGTTGACACTTTGCGCCCCGGACAAGGTGTCGGTCTGGCAGTCGCACGTGAAATTACCGAGCAATACGACGGAAAAATCATCGCCGGAGAGAGTATGCTCGGCGGTGCACGAATGGAAGTGATTTTTGGTCGCCAGCATTCTTCGCCAAAGAGTGAATAAATATGCCCTTTCTTCACGCATTACGTTAAGCATCCGTTATAATCGGTTGCAGATACCAGCCTGTGGATGCTTAACATGGAATACCAACTTACCCTTAACTGGCCCGATTTTCTTGAACGCCACTGGCAGAAACGTCCGGTAGTGTTAAAACGCGGCTTTAATAATTTTATTGACCCAATCTCTCCAGACGAGTTAGCGGGTCTGGCGATGGAAAGCGAAGTCGACAGTCGGCTGGTCAGTCACCAGGATGGTAAATGGCAGGTCAGCCACGGTCCATTCGAAAGCTACGATCATCTCGGTGAGACCAACTGGTCATTGCTGGTGCAGGCAGTAAATCACTGGCATGAACCAACTGCCGCGCTGATGCGTCCGTTTCGTGAACTGCCGGACTGGCGCATTGACGACCTGATGATCTCATTTTCCGTACCCGGCGGCGGCGTCGGCCCGCATCTCGATCAATACGATGTGTTTATTATCCAGGGAACTGGTCGTCGTCGCTGGCGAGTGGGCGAAAAGCTGCAAATGAAACAGCACTGCCCGCACCCGGATCTGTTACAGGTCGATCCGTTCGAAGCCATCATCGATGAAGAGCTGGAGCCTGGCGATATTCTTTATATTCCGCCGGGATTCCCGCACGAAGGCTACGCGCTGGAAAATGCGATGAACTACTCTGTCGGTTTTCGTGCGCCCAATACGCGGGAGCTGATCAGCGGTTTTGCCGATTATGTTCTGCAACGTGAGCTGGGCGGTAATTATTACAGCGATCCGGATATCCCTCCTCGCGCCCATCCGGCTGATGTTCTGCCGCAAGAGATGGATAAACTGCGTGAGATGATGCTTGAACTGATCAACCAGCCGGAACACTTTAAACAGTGGTTTGGCGAGTTTATTTCCCAGTCACGTCATGAACTGGATATCGCGCCGCCAGAGCCGCCTTATCAGCCGGATGAAATCTACGATGCGCTGAAACAAGGTGATGTGCTGGTGCGCCTGGGTGGTCTGCGCGTATTGCGCATTGGTGATGATGTATACGCCAATGGTGAAAAGATCGATTCTCCGCACCGTCCGGCACTGGATGCGCTCGCCAGTAATATTGTGCTGACTGCCGAGAATTTTGGCGATGCGCTGGAAGATCCATCATTCCTCGCGATGCTCGCGGCGCTGGTCAATAGCGGGTATTGGTTCTTCGAAGGGTAAGTTTGGATGTAAGCCGGATGCGGCATCACATGCCGCATCCCTTTTCGCTTACTTCCGTTGCGCCGTTAACTCGGCAATACGCACGATCACCTGCACCGCTTTTTCCATTCCTTCCAGGGTCACAAACTCATGTTTACCATGATAGTTGTAACCGCCAGTGAACAGGTTCGGGCACGGTAATCCCATAAACGACAACTGCGCGCCGTCGGTGCCGCCACGGATCGGCTTCAGATCCGGTTCAATATCACAATCGCGCATCGCCTGCTGGGCGATATCGAGAATATGCGGATGATCCACAATTTTCTCGCGCATGTTGTAGTAACTGTCTTCAATCACCAGTTCAATGTAGCAATCAGGGTGCAGCCCTTTGCCCACTTTCTTGGCAATCTCCATCATCTTACGTTTACGCGCTTCAAACTGTTTACGATCGAAATCACGAATGATGTAGTGCATATCGGCGCGCTCAACGGTGCCTTTCATGCTCGTCAGGTGATAAAAACCTTCATAACCTTCGGTAGTTTCTGGGCTTTCATCCGCCGGAACTTCTGCATGAATGCGTGCAGCCAGCGATAGCGCGTTAACCATCACGCCTTTTGCCGAGCCAGGGTGAACGTTGTTACCGACAATTTTGATATTCACCGATGCGGCGTTGAAGTTTTCAAACTCCAGTTCGCCTACGCCACCACCATCGACGGTGTAAGCCCAACGAGCATCAAAGGCGTCAACATCAAAGTGTTTCGCCCCTTTCCCCACTTCTTCATCTGGCGTAAAGGCGACGCGAATATCGCCATGCGGAATGTTTTTCTGCTGCAATACCGCCAGCGCGGTCATAATTTCCGCAATACCGGCTTTATCGTCAGCGCCCAATAGCGTTTTGCCATCGGTGGTGATCAGCGTCTGCCCCAGCAATTGATGCAGAACCGGGAACATCACTGGTGACAAGACTTCGTCGCCAATACCCAGCGCGATGTCGCCACCACGATAGTTTTCAACAATTTGCGGATTTACATTTTTACCGCTGCAATCCGGAGAGGTATCCACATGAGAAATAAAACCAATCGCCGGGATATCGCCAGGAACGTTAGCCGGTAACGTCGCCATTAGCGTTCCTTTCTCACTTAAGGTCACATTGATAAGCCCCATCTCTTCGAGCTGATCTTTCAACAAATGCAATAACTTCCACTGACCTTCCGTGCTGGGAACCTGTCTCACTCCCGCTTTTGATTGGGTATCCAGAGACACGTAGTTCAAAAAACGCTCAAGTAGTTTATCCATGTAGTCACCCTCACTTTTCGTGACAACATTATTAAGAAGCAAGAAAAGACAAATATTGCGTCAGGTCACTTTTACCCCTGCAAGCGGGAATATTTATCAACATTACCTTAATCAATATAAAGCTAAGCCAGTAATTCACAACAAGGATTGGCGATTCCGATGGTTTGCCGTAGAATTACCGCCCTCATTAAGAGTCACCAAGGTGGTTAACCACAAACCCCGCATCGGTAAGCCATCCGTTGCGTTTACATGGGACAGAGTAAAAAATTGAATAAACAACCGAGTTCGCTTTCACCGCTGGTGCAATTGGCGGGAATTCGCAAATGCTTTGATGGTAAAGAAGTCATTCCCCAGCTTGATCTGACTATCAACAATGGCGAGTTCCTCACGCTGCTTGGCCCTTCTGGCTGCGGTAAAACAACCGTTCTTCGCCTGATTGCGGGTCTGGAAACTGTTGATTCCGGGCGCATCATGCTGGATAACGAGGACATCACCCACGTTCCGGCGGAAAACCGCTATGTGAACACCGTTTTCCAAAGCTACGCGTTATTCCCCCACATGACCGTATTCGAAAATGTGGCCTTTGGGTTGCGTATGCAAAAAACCCCCGCTGCTGAAATTACGCCTCGCGTGATGGAAGCCCTGCGGATGGTACAACTGGAAACCTTCGCTCAACGCAAACCGCATCAACTCTCTGGCGGTCAGCAGCAACGCGTGGCCATTGCCCGCGCAGTGGTTAACAAGCCTCGTCTGTTGTTGCTTGATGAATCGCTTTCCGCGCTGGATTACAAACTGCGCAAACAGATGCAGAACGAGTTAAAAGCGTTACAGCGAAAACTTGGCATTACTTTCGTCTTCGTTACCCACGACCAGGAAGAGGCACTCACTATGTCTGACCGGATTGTGGTGATGCGCGATGGTCGCATTGAACAAGACGGCACACCACGTGAAATCTACGAAGAACCCAAAAACCTGTTTGTTGCCGGATTCATTGGCGAAATCAATATGTTTAACGCCACGGTGATCGAACGTCTCGACGAGCAACGCGTACGCGCCAACGTTGAAGGCCGCGAGTGTAATATCTACGTTAACTTCGCCGTTGAACCTGGGCAAAAACTGCATGTTCTGTTACGCCCGGAAGACTTACGCGTTGACGAAATCAACGATGATAACCACGTCGAAGGGCTGATTGGTTACGTTCGCGAGCGTAACTACAAAGGCATGACGCTGGAGTCGGTTGTCGAACTGGAAAATGGCAAGATGGTGATGGTCAGCGAATTCTTCAACGAAGACGATCCTGACTTTGACCACTCACTCGACCAGAAAATGGCCATTAATTGGGTAGAAAGCTGGGAGGTCGTACTGGCTGATGAAGAACACAAGTAAGTTCCAGAATGTAGTGATTGTCACTATCGTCGGTTGGCTTGTGTTGTTTGTCTTTCTGCCCAACCTGATGATCATTGGCACCAGCTTTTTGACCCGCGACGACGCGAGTTTCGTCAAAATGGTCTTTACGCTGGATAACTACACACGTCTGCTCGATCCGCTCTATTTTGAAGTGCTCGTGCACTCACTGAATATGGCGCTGATCGCCACTCTCGCCTGCCTGGTGCTGGGCTACCCGTTTGCCTGGTTTCTGGCAAAACTGCCGCATAAAGTGCGACCGCTGCTGCTGTTTCTGCTGATTGTTCCGTTCTGGACAAACTCGCTGATTCGTATCTACGGGCTAAAAATTTTCCTCAGCACCAAAGGTTATCTCAACGAGTTCCTGCTGTGGCTGGGCGTTATTGATACCCCAATTCGCATCATGTTCACCCCCAGCGCGGTGATTATCGGTCTGGTTTACATTCTGCTGCCGTTTATGGTGATGCCACTCTATTCCAGTATTGAAAAACTGGATAAACCTTTACTGGAAGCGGCGCGCGATCTCGGTGCCAGCAAATTGCAGACTTTTATCCGTATTATTATTCCGCTGACGATGCCGGGAATTATTGCCGGATGTCTGCTGGTGATGCTGCCAGCTATGGGCTTGTTCTATGTATCCGACCTGATGGGTGGTGCGAAAAACCTGCTGATCGGTAACGTCATCAAGGTTCAGTTCCTTAATATTCGCGACTGGCCGTTTGGCGCCGCCACCAGCATTACGCTGACTATCGTAATGGGCCTGATGTTGCTGGTTTACTGGCGCGCTTCTCGTTTGCTGAATAAGAAGGTGGAACTCGAATGATCGGTCGACTGCTTCGCGGCGGTTTTATGACCGCTATCTACGCGTACCTGTATATCCCAATCATTATTTTGATTGTGAACTCCTTTAACAGCTCGCGCTTTGGCATCAACTGGCAGGGTTTTACCACCAAATGGTATAGCCTGCTGATGAACAACGACAGCCTGTTACAGGCAGCGCAGCATTCACTAACAATGGCGGTGTTTTCGGCGACGTTTGCTACGCTTATCGGTTCACTGACGGCAGTTGCACTGTACCGTTATCGCTTTCGTGGTAAGCCGTTCGTTAGCGGAATGCTGTTTGTGGTGATGATGTCACCAGATATCGTGATGGCGATTTCGCTGCTGGTGCTGTTTATGCTGCTGGGTATTCAGCTTGGCTTCTGGTCGCTGCTGTTCTCGCATATCACCTTCTGCCTGCCATTTGTGGTGGTGACAGTGTATTCGCGCCTGAAAGGTTTTGATGTGCGGATGCTGGAAGCGGCGAAAGATCTCGGCGCCAGCGAATTTACCATTCTACGGAAAATCATTTTGCCACTGGCAATGCCAGCTGTGGCTGCGGGCTGGGTGCTAAGCTTTACCCTGTCGATGGACGATGTGGTAGTTTCGTCGTTTGTCACCGGACCGAGCTATGAAATTCTGCCGTTAAAAATTTATTCGATGGTCAAAGTCGGCGTATCGCCGGAAGTTAACGCGCTGGCAACCATATTACTGGTGCTGTCGCTGGTAATGGTAATTGCCAGCCAGCTTATTGCTCGTGATAAAACGAAAGGTAACACAGGGGACGTTAAATGAAAAAATGGTCACGCCACCTGCTCGCGGCGGGTGCTCTGGCACTGGGCATGAGCGCCGCTCACGCCGATGACAACAACACGCTGTATTTCTACAACTGGACCGAGTACGTGCCGCCAGGACTGCTTGAACAGTTCACCAAAGAAACCGGTATTAAGGTTATCTATTCGACTTACGAGTCGAACGAAACCATGTATGCCAAGCTGAAAACGTACAAAGACGGTGCCTATGATCTGGTGGTTCCTTCAACCTATTACGTCGATAAAATGCGTAAAGAAGGGATGATCCAGAAGATCGACAAGTCGAAGTTAACGAACTTCAGCAATCTCGATCCAGACATGCTCAACAAGCCTTTTGACCCGAATAACGACTACTCCATTCCGTATATCTGGGGTGCGACGGCGATTGGCGTTAACGGTGATGCGGTGGATCCGAAATCCGTTACCAGCTGGGCCGATCTGTGGAAGCCTGAGTACAAAGGCAGCCTGCTGCTGACCGACGATGCCCGTGAAGTGTTCCAGATGGCGCTGCGTAAGCTGGGCTATTCCGGTAACACCACCGATCCGAAAGAGATTGAAGCTGCATATAACGAGCTGAAAAAACTGATGCCAAACGTCGCAGCGTTTAACTCCGATAACCCGGCTAACCCGTACATGGAAGGCGAAGTTAACCTCGGCATGATCTGGAACGGTTCTGCTTTCGTTGCGCGCCAGGCGGGTACGCCAATTGACGTGGTGTGGCCGAAAGAAGGCGGCATTTTCTGGATGGACAGCCTGGCGATCCCGGCAAATGCCAAAAACAAAGAAGGCGCGCTGAAATTGATCAACTTCCTGCTGCGCCCGGATGTGGCAAAACAGGTTGCCGAAACTATCGGTTATCCAACGCCAAACCTTGCGGCGCGTAAGCTGTTAAGCCCGGAAGTAGCGAACGATAAAACGCTCTACCCGGATGCTGAAACCATTAAAAATGGTGAATGGCAGAATGACGTTGGCGCAGCCAGCAGCATTTATGAAGAGTATTATCAGAAGCTGAAAGCAGGACGTTAATTCAGCAAACGGGCGGTGGTATTACCGCCCGTTTTTTATTTAGCAAGGAAGTGACATATGAGTCAGGACAGTAACGTTTTATCCCGCTCTTTCGTCGGTATTGGTTTGGTACTGCTCGTTATTTCTGTTGTTATATTTTACAACCAGTTCACCTATACCAAAAATGCGATGCATACCGAAGGGGTCATTGTTGATGCCGTCTGGTACAACAATCATTCAAACGACGTCGGTGATAATGGTTCCTGGTATCCAGTGGTTGCCTTTCGCCCTACACCAGATTACACGCTAATTTTTAATTCAAATATTGGTAGTGATTTTTATGAAGATAGCGAAGGTGACAAAGTCAATGTCTATTATCCGCCAGGGCATCCAGAAGAAGCCGAAATAAACAATCCCTGAGTTAATTTTTTTGAATGGGGCTTTGTTGGCATAGCAGGCATTATTTTCGGTGGTATCGGTCTGATAATCATGGTCCCCTCCTCTAAAAAATCACGCAGGAACAGGAAGTCCCGCCCATGAAAAAATTCATACGAGTAAAAGTTAAAAGAGGCCGATAAAGTGCGCGTGTATTATGCCGGATGCGGCGTTAACGCCTTATCAGGCCTACAAAACCCGCAAATTCAATTAATTGCGCCCTATCGTAGGCCTGATAAGCGTAGCGCATCAGGCAATTACTCCTGATTTATAATCCCTTCAGCAACTTTTCAACAAACTCTGGCACCACCTGGCTTGCCGGGCCGTAATATTTCTCGGCAAATTCGTTACCAACCTGGCTCGGCTCAAGATTGAGTTCCACGGTGTGCGCGCCATGCAATTTTGCTTCATGAACAAAACCGGCCGCCGGATAAACATGCCCGGATGTGCCAATGGCAATGAAAATATCCGCCATCGCCAGTGCCATATAAATTTCATCCATGCCAAGCGGCATTTCGCCAAACCACACCACGTGCGGGCGCAGCGGAGCCGGAAACTGGCAGCAATGACATTTATCTTCTGGCGTAACATCACCAGTCCAGTCGAGAACCTGCCCGCTTTGCGAACAACGTACTTTCAGCAATTCTCCATGCATATGAATCACATTGGTATTGCCTGCGCGTTCATGCAGGTTATCGATATTCTGCGTCACCAGCAAAAAGCGGTCGCCGAGGGCATCTTGCAGTTTAGCCAGCGCAAGATGCGCGGCGTTAGGCTGTATTTCTGGCTGCTGTAACTGTCGGCGACGAGCGTTATAAAACGCTTGCACCAGTTCAGGGTCGCGATCAAAGCCCTCTGGCGTCGCAACATCTTCAACACGATGTTCTTCCCACAGGCCATCTGCGGCGCGAAAGGTACGAATACCTGATTCCGCAGAAATACCAGCCCCTGTCAGTACGAGTACTCTTGGTTTTTCCATTGCTTCCGACACCACTTTATCTCTGAAAAAAATACGCTGACGTAAACGCTCGCGCAGGCGGCGTTTATTTTTACGAAAACGACTTAACCGATGACCCCGACGCGACAGCATAGCAACCTCTGTTGTTTAATCGGTTAGATGTAGGAAGGCAGCTCCACGCATTCCGCCTGCATCACCGTGGCGCGCGCGTTCAATGCGCGGAACACGAGCTACAGGTAAGAGATGACGAGGCAGCCTGTCCGCCAGTTGCGTTGTGATTGCCGGGAAATTGGATAAACCACCGCCAATGACCACCAGATCAGGGTCAATAATGGTCAGGATGTTTCCCAGACAAACCGCTAATAGATCCAGATAACGCTCAACATGCGCCCTTGCCTGCTCATCGCCTTGATCATAAAGCGCAATAATTTCGGGAGCCTGCAACGGTTGATGATAATAGTGTTGATACAGCCACGCAAAACCGCGACCAGACAGATAATTTTCAATGCAGCCATGCTGACCACAGCCGCAGCGGCGTAATGGGAAATCAAGCCCCATCATGGTTAACGCATCGACCGGCAGACGCATATGACCAAACTCGCCGGTAATATAGCTTTTACCCGTCACCGCTTTACCGTTAAACACCAGTCCACCGCCAACGCCAGTGCCGAGAATTAACCCCATCACCAGCGGATATTGGGTAAATTCATCATCCCAGGCTTCAGAAAGGGCAAAACAGTTCGCGTCATTATCAAGTCGCACATCGCGCTCAAGACGTGCGCTCAGGTCGGCACGCAGCGGTTTACCGCTGGCAGCGGGGACATTGGCGGCATACAGCGTGCCATCTTCTGTTTCCGGCATTCCCGGAATACCGATGCCGACAGAACCTTTACAGCCAAAACGCTGATCGGCTTCGACGACCAGCTCGCACACTGCATCTAAAAATGCGTCATAGCTGTCACGCGGTGTCGGCACCCGCTTTTCCCACTGCAACTGCCGACTGCTATCAAATACGCCAAGCGCAATTTTTGTTCCACCAATATCAAACCCGTAATACATTGCCGCTCCTTGTTTTAATGTACTGCCTTTACTGGCCGCTAAGGACTCGCGCAGGGTCAATATTGCTGGCGCGCCGCGCCGGATACCAACTTGCCAAAAGACTCAGCAACAATGCTGTGACCAGTACGTAGAAGACATCCAGCCAGTGCAATTCCGATGGCAGGAAGTCAATAAAATAGATATCGCTGGAGAGGAACTGATGACCGATCAGCTTTTCAATCCACTCGATGATCGGAGTAAGTTGCAGCGAAACCACTACGCCGATAATCACACCACACAAGCTGCCGAACAACCCTGCCAGTAATCCATACCAGACAAAAATGGCGCGAATTAAACCGTCTTTCGCGCCCAGCGTTCTTAATACTGCGATATCGCCACTCTTGTCTTTTACCGCCATCACTAAAGTGGAGACGATGTTGAAACAGGCCACGCCAATCACCAGTACCATCGCCAGATACATAATGGCGCGGATCATCTGGATATCACGATACATATAGCCGTAAGTGCCGATCCAGCTCTTGATATAAACATAGCTATTGGTCACTTCGCCCGCGTCACGCACCAGTTTGTTGGCGTTAAATACATCCGTCATTTTAAGGGCAATACCTGACACACTGGAACCCATATCAAGATATTGTTGGGCATCCGCCAGCGGGATCATGGCAAAACTGTGATCGAGTTGACCGCTCAGCTGCAAAATTCCGGCAATTTGCAAGCGCACACGTTTTGGCTGCATCAGTTTATGCTCGGGATTCGAATTTGGGATCATGATCGACACCCAATCGCCCTGCTTCACTTTTAACGCATCCGCTACGCCTTTGCCGATAATAATCTGCTGCTCACCGGCTTTAAAATTGTTCCAGGCATCACCCTGAACAAACGAGGGCAGCGCACTTAGGCGCTGTTCCTGTTGCGGATCAACCCCTTTAACCTGAAGCGCGCGCAGATTTGCTCCGCTTTCCACCAGCCCCGTGAAATTGATATACGGCGCAGCAGCGGCAATACCTGGCACTTTTTGCACGTTATCCAGTGCTTCCTGCCAGTTAGTCCACGGCTGATCCACTGCTTCAATTTCGCCATGCGGTACTACCGCCAGAATGCGGTTATTCAGTTCACGTTCAAAGCCGTTCATCGCGCTTAAGCCGACGATCAATACCGCCACGCCAAGTGCAATGCCAATGGTAGAAATGACGGAGATCAGCGACACCATGCCGCCACGCCGCCGTCCGCGACTAAAACGCAGACCAATTAATAACGATAAAGGCATCGCCATTACTCCGCCCCCATCAGGCTCAGTTCCGCCGTCAGACGACCATCACGCATTTCTAACTGGCGGCTCATACGTTTCGCCAGTTGCAGATCGTGAGTAACCACCAGGAAGGCGGTACCCTGCAAGCGATTCAACTCCCCAAGCAACTGGAAGATGCTGTCGGCGTTACGTGCGTCAAGGTTACCGGTAGGTTCATCTGCCAGTACCAGACGCGGGTTATTGACCAGCGCACGGGCAATCGCCACACGCTGACGTTCGCCGCCGGAAAGTTCGGATGGACGGTGATTCGCGCGATGCTCCAGCCCCACCGCTTTTAACATTTCCAACGCTCGACTGTTGATTTCAGCGGGCTTTTTCTTGCCAATCAGCAGCGGCATAGCTACGTTTTCCAGGGCGGTAAAATCCGGTAGCAGGTGGTGAAACTGATAAATAAAGCCCAGCTTCTGGTTGCGCAGTTCTGCTTTTGCCGCCGACGACAGTTTGCTCATCGGCTGACCGTTAAAAATCACATCGCCGGAAGTTGGCGTATCCAGCCCGCCCAGCAGGTGCAGCAAGGTACTTTTACCGGAACCAGAGCTACCGACGATCGCCATCATTTCACCTTCGCCCACGCTGAAACTGACATTGTGCAGCACGTCGGTTTGCACACTGCCTTCCTGATAGCGTTTGCACAGGTTGTCGCATTGCAACAGGATCTTATTCATAACGTAAAGCCTCAGCGGGTTGAGTGGCGGCAGCGCGCCAGGAAGGGTAAAGCGTAGAAAGCAGCGCGATAGCCATCGCCACCAGCGCAATAATAATGACCTGTAAAGGTTCGATAGCGACCGGCAGCGCCGCGCCATCAAGCAGGACGCCGATTATCGGCATCAGATTATTCAACTGGCTGGCAAGCAGCGCACCAAGCGCCGCTCCGAGGATTGCACCGATAATCCCGGCGCTGGCACCCTGTACCATAAAGACCATCATGATTTGTCGCGGAGTTAAACCTTGCGTTTGCAAAATCGCCACTTCGCCCTGCTTCTCCATCACCATCAGCCCCAGCGAGGTAATAATGTTAAACGCCGCAACGGCGACAATCAGGCTCAGCAGCAAGCCCATCATATTTTTTTCCATACGCACGGCCTGGAACAGCTCACCTTTACGGTCGCGCCAGTCCTGCCATTTACTGCCTTCTGGCAGTTTTTGCTGGCTTAACGAATCCACTTTCAGCGGCTCATCCAGCCACAGACGCCAGCCGGTGATATTACCTGCCGGATAACGCATCAGACGCGAGGCATCCTCAATATTCACCAGCATTTCATAGCCGTCGACTTCACTGTTGGCGGCAAAAGTGCCAATCACATTGAACAGACGCTGACTTGGAATACGCCCCATCGGCGTGAACTGGCTGGCGGAAGGCACCATCACGCGGATTTGGTCGCCGCGATTGACACCTAACTGTGAGGCAAGCTGTTCACCGAGGATGACATTATATTTCCCCGGCTCGAGGTTGGCTTGCTTCACATTGACCAGATACGGGGTTAGCGGATCTTTTTGCGCCGGATCGATACCTAGCATGACGCCTACCGCCACGCTGCGTGCGCTTTGCAGCACCACATCACCAGTAGTGATAGGCGCGACGCGATTTACGCCGTCCAGTTTGACTGCCGATTCCGGGAGTTTCTGCGGGTTAAGAGAGCCCTGCTCCGAAGAGAGGATCGCCTGTGGCATCAGGCCAAGGATGTTGTTTTGCAGCTCGCGCTCAAAGCCGTTCATCACTGACAATACTGTGACCAGCGCCATCACCCCGAGGGTAATGCCGATGGTAGAAAGCCAGGAGACGAAACGACCGAAGCGATCCGCTGCACGCCCACGCATGTAACGCAGGCCAATAAATAGAGCGACAGGTTGGTACATGAAATCCGTCTGGTTGCTGTTAGCAAAGACACGAGTATATAAGCGAAAGCAGGATGGGTAAACGCCTGAACTGTAAGTGATCATCAGGGCTAATCTGAAAAGCATCCATAAATCAATCGGCTAAATTGCCATATTTTACCAGCAGGCTTGCAGCCTGATCTTAATCTGAAAAATCATCTAATACAGACAGATACCCATTACACCTCGGTTAATAACCAGCAGGATCAGTTGTTGGTAAATTAATAAAAGAGCGTGTTGTTCTGATGAAACAAAAAGAACTATGGATTAACCAGATCAAAGGGTTATGCATCTGTCTGGTGGTGGTTTATCACTCGGTCATTACCTTTTATCCGCATATGACCACTTTTCAGCATCCGTTATCGGAAGTCCTGAGCAAATGCTGGATCTATTTCAATCTTTATCTTGCACCCTTTCGTATGCCGGTTTTTTTCTTTATCTCCGGCTATTTGATTCGCCGCTATATCGACAGTGTGCCGTGGGGAAATTGTCTCGATAAACGGATCTGGAGCATCTTCTGGGTGCTGGCGCTGTGGGGTATCGTCCAGTGGCTGGCGCTGAGCGCACTGAATCAGTGGCTGGCACCTGAGCGCGATTACAGCAATGCCTCAAATGCTGCTTATGCCGATTCCACCGGTGAGTTCCTGCACGGGATGATCACCGCCAGCACCAGCTTGTGGTATCTGTATGCTTTAATTGTCTATTTCGTGGTGTGTAAAATTTTTAACCGCCAGGCGCTGCCATTATTCGCCCTGTTTGTACTGATGAGTGTGGCTGTTAATTTCGTTCCCACGCCGTGGTGGGGAATGAACAGTGTGATCCGCAATTTGCCTTATTACAGCCTTGGCGCTTGGTTTGGCGCAACATTAATGACCTGTGTTAAAGAAGTACCGTTGCGCCGCCATCTGCTGATGTCTTCGCTGCTGGCCGTTCTGGCGGTCAGTGCCTGGTTGTTTAACGTGTCGCTACTCCTGTCGCTGGTATCGATTGTGGTGATCATGAAGCTGTTTTATCAGTACGAGCAGCGTTTCGGTATGCGCTCCTCCAGCCTGCTGAATGTGATTGGTTCCAACACCATTGCCATCTACACCACCCATCGCATTCTGGTAGAGATATTCAGCTTGAGTCTGATTCCGCAAATGAACGCAGCACGCTGGTCGCCGCAACTCGAACTGACGCTCCTGCTGGTTTACCCCTTTGTCAGTTTGTTGATTTGTACTGTTGCTGGCTTGTTGGTACGCAAAATTTCACAACGCGCATTCAGCGATCTGTTGTTCTCCCCGCCTTCTCTGCCTGCAACCAGTTACTCTCGCTAAGCCATCGCCCCAGCCGGGGCGATTCAATTTGCTAAACCATGTCGATTCCGGATAATGAACAGCATTGCTTATCAGAGATATGCCCCCATATGTTGAGGCATATCCTAACGAGAATCTGACAACCGTTATGCCTGAACAATATCGTTATACGCTGCCCGTCAAAGCGGGTGAACAGCGTCTGCTGGGCGAGTTAACCGGCGCTGCCTGTGCGACGCTGGTAGCGGAAATTGCCGAACGTCACGCCGGACCGGTGGTGCTCATCGCACCAGATATGCAAAATGCTCTGCGTTTGCATGATGAAATCAGCCAGTTCACCGACCAGATGGTGATGAATCTGGCGGACTGGGAAACCCTCCCTTACGACAGTTTTTCGCCTCATCAGGATATTATCTCCTCGCGTCTTTCCACTCTTTACCAGTTACCAACAATGCAGCGTGGTGTACTGATTGTTCCGGTGAATACGCTTATGCAGCGCGTTTGCCCGCACAGTTTTCTCCACGGTCATGCGCTGGTGATGAAAAAAGGTCAGCGCCTGTCACGAGATGCATTGCGTACCCAACTGGACAGCGCCGGTTATCGCCATGTTGATCAGGTAATGGAGCACGGTGAATACGCCACGCGCGGTGCGTTGTTGGATCTCTTCCCGATGGGGAGTGAGTTGCCTTATCGTCTTGATTTCTTTGATGATGAAATCGACAGCCTGCGAGTATTTGATGTCGATAGCCAGCGCACGCTGGAGGAAGTTGAAGCCATCAACCTACTGCCCGCACACGAATTTCCGACCGATAAAGCGGCAATTGAACTGTTCCGCAGTCAGTGGCGTGATTCTTTCGAAGTAAAACGCGATCCAGAACATATTTATCAACAAGTGAGCAAAGGCACATTGCCTGCCGGGATCGAGTACTGGCAACCACTGTTCTTCAGCGAACCGTTGCCGCCACTGTTCAGTTATTTCCCTGCAAATACACTGCTGGTGAATACTGGCGATCTGGAAAACAGTGCCGAACGTTTCCAGGCTGACACGCTGGCGCGTTTTGAGAATCGCGGCGTCGATCCGATGCGTCCACTACTGCCGCCACAATCGCTCTGGCTGCGGGTCGATGAACTGTTCTCAGAGCTGAAAAACTGGCCGCGTGTACAGCTAAAAAATGAACATTTACCGACAAAAGCAGCGAATGCCAATTTAGGCTTTCAGAAACTGCCAGACCTTGCCGTTCAGGCGCAGCAAAAAGCCCCGCTGGATGCGCTGCGTAAATTTCTTGAATCTTTCGACGGCCCGGTGGTGTTTTCGGTAGAAAGTGAAGGTCGCCGTGAAGCACTCGGAGAACTACTCGCCCGTATTAAAATTGCTCCGCAACGCATTATGCGCCTCGATGAGGCCAGCGACCGTGGGCGTTATCTGATGATTGGCGCTGCCGAACATGGTTTTGTCGATACGGTGCGTAATCTGGCACTGATTTGCGAAAGCGATCTGCTCGGTGAACGCGTTGCCCGTCGTCGTCAGGATTCTCGCCGCGCCATCAACCCCGATACACTGATCCGCAACCTCGCGGAACTGCATATTGGTCAGCCGGTGGTGCATCTGGAGCACGGTGTCGGGCGCTATGCCGGAATGACCACGCTGGAAGCTGGCGGCATTACCGGCGAGTATCTGATGCTCACCTATGCCAACGACGCCAAACTGTATGTTCCGGTGTCGTCGCTGCATCTGATTAGCCGTTACGCGGGTGGCGCGGAAGAAAATGCCCCGCTGCATAAACTTGGCGGCGATGCGTGGTCACGCGCTCGGCAGAAAGCGGCAGAAAAAGTGCGTGATGTGGCGGCGGAATTGCTGGATATCTACGCTCAACGCGCCGCCAAAGAGGGTTTCGCGTTTAAACACGATCGTGAGCAATATCAATTGTTCTGCGACAGCTTCCCCTTCGAAACCACGCCGGATCAGGCGCAGGCCATTAATGCGGTGCTTAGCGACATGTGTCAGCCGCTGGCAATGGATCGTCTGGTGTGCGGCGATGTTGGCTTTGGTAAAACAGAAGTAGCGATGCGCGCCGCTTTCCTGGCGGTAGAGAACCACAAGCAGGTGGCGGTGCTGGTGCCAACAACTCTGCTCGCGCAGCAGCATTACGACAACTTCCGCGACCGTTTCGCCAACTGGCCGGTACGCATCGAAATGATCTCCCGTTTCCGCAGCGCCAAAGAGCAGACGCAAATCCTTACGGAAGTGGCGGAAGGGAAAATCGATATTCTGATCGGTACGCACAAACTGCTGCAAAGTGACGTCAAGTTTAAAGATTTAGGCCTGCTGATTGTCGATGAAGAACACCGCTTCGGGGTGCGTCATAAAGAGCGCATTAAAGCGATGCGCGCGAACGTGGATATTCTGACACTTACCGCAACGCCGATCCCACGAACGCTGAATATGGCGATGAGCGGAATGCGCGATCTGTCGATTATCGCCACGCCGCCCGCCCGTCGTCTGGCAGTTAAAACCTTTGTCCGTGAGTACGACAGTCTGGTGGTCAGAGAGGCTGTCCTGCGTGAAATTCTGCGCGGGGGACAGGTTTATTATCTCTACAATGATGTGGAAAACATCCAGAAAGCCGCCGAACGGCTGGCAGAACTGGTGCCAGAAGCGCGGATCGCCATCGGTCACGGGCAGATGCGTGAGCGCGAACTGGAACGGGTGATGAATGATTTCCATCATCAGCGTTTTAACGTGCTGGTTTGTACCACAATTATCGAAACCGGGATCGACATCCCTACCGCCAACACCATTATTATTGAACGCGCAGATCACTTCGGTCTGGCGCAACTACACCAGTTGCGCGGCCGCGTCGGACGTTCGCATCACCAGGCATATGCATGGCTGCTGACGCCGCACCCGAAAGCGATGACTACCGATGCGCAAAAACGTCTCGAAGCGATTGCTTCTCTGGAAGACCTTGGCGCGGGCTTTGCGCTGGCAACGCACGATCTGGAGATTCGCGGCGCCGGTGAACTGCTCGGCGAAGAACAAAGTGGCTCGATGGAAACTATCGGTTTCTCGCTTTATATGGAGTTGCTGGAAAATGCCGTCGATGCACTGAAAGCCGGACGCGAGCCGTCGCTCGAAGATCTCACCAGCCAGCAAACGGAAGTCGAACTGCGGATGCCGTCGCTGTTGCCGGATGACTTCATTCCTGATGTAAATACCCGTCTGTCGTTCTATAAACGTATTGCCAGCGCCAAAACGGAAAGCGAGCTGGAAGAGATCAAAGTCGAACTTATCGATCGCTTCGGCCTGCTGCCGGATCCGGCGCGAACCCTACTGGATATTGCCCGTCTGCGCCAGCAAGCGCAGAAGCTGGGGATCAGGAAGCTGGAAGGGAACGAGAAAGGCGGTGTGATCGAATTTGCTGAGAAGAATCACGTGAATCCTGCCTGGCTGATTGGTTTGCTGCAAAAACAGCCGCAGCATTACCGCCTTGATGGCCCGACGCGCCTGAAGTTTATTCAGGATTTGAGCGAGCGGAAAACGCGAATCGAATGGGTGCGCCAGTTTATGCGTGAACTGGAAGAGAACGCGATCGCTTAATGGTAAATTGGGGGCGTTTCTTCGCCCCCATCCCCAACATTTACAAATTCTTTGCACTTCCCTGCACTATCCGACACTGTCACCATCCATAATTCAGACTTATCTTTTTATTACAATAACCTTATATTTATTATGGACTTTTGGTGATGATCAAAACGCGTTTTTCTCGCTGGCTAACGTTTTTTACGTTCGCCGCTGCCGTGGCGCTGACGCTACCGGCAAAAGCCAACACCTGGCCGCTGCCGCCTGCGGGCAGTCGTCTGGTGGGCGAAAACAAATTTCATGTGGTGGAAAATGACGGCGGTTCGCTGGAAGCGATCGCCAAAAAATATAACGTCGGCTTTCTCGCGCTGTTACAGGCTAACCCCGGCGTTGATCCGTATGTACCGCGCGCAGGCAGTGTGTTAACCATTCCATTGCAAACTTTACTGCCAGACGCGCCGCGTGAAGGCATTGTGATCAACATTGCGGAGTTGCGTCTCTATTACTACCCACCAGGCAAAAATTCAGTGACCGTGTACCCCATCGGCATTGGTCAGTTGGGGGGTGACACGCTGACGCCGACAATGGTGACTACCGTTTCGGACAAGCGTGCAAACCCAACCTGGACGCCGACTGCAAACATCCGCGCCCGTTATAAAGCCCAGGGGATTGAGCTTCCACCAGTCGTTCCGGCAGGACCGGATAACCCGATGGGCCATCATGCGATTCGTCTGGCGGCCTATAGCGGTGTCTATTTGCTTCACGGTACGAACGCCGATTTCGGTATTGGTATGCGGGTAAGTTCTGGCTGTATTCGTCTGCGTGATGACGATATCAAAACACTTTTCAGCCAGGTCAGCCCCGGCACCAAAGTGAACATTATCAACACGCCGATTAAAGTCTCCGCCGAGCCAAACGGCGCACGTCTGGTGGAAGTGCACCAGCCGCTGTCAGAGAAGATAGATGACGATCCGCAATTGTTGCCGATTACGCTCAACAGTGCGATGCAGGCATTTAAAAATGCTGCGCAAACTGACGCCGAAGTGATGCAGCACGTAATGGACGTGCGTTCCGGAATGCCGGCTGATGTGCGTCGTCATCAAGTGAATCAGCAAACGCTGTAAATCGCGGACAAAAAAATCCCCGCAGCACAGGGTGTTGCGGGGAAATAGCAGCAATAACAGGCATTAATGAGGGTTAATGCTTATTTATAAATTACTGCCGTTCCGTGGAGGGTATTCGGACCGGTTACTGAAGTAATACGGAAAGATTTTGCGCCCATCTCATCTGCTTTTTGTGCCAGTTGTTCTTCCAGCGATCCCAGATTTGTCCCCGCGTTAGCACTGATAGTGCCCACTTTTTGTTGACCTTCTGGTGTTGCCTGAACTTCGACAGCCGCAAAGCTGGCAAATGACATGGAGCTTAAAATCGCCGCAGCGATGAGGGTTTTTACATTTTTCATAATAGTGACCTTATGCAGATGAATAGCGTCGCAAGCAATTACTTAACGATCGATAACTAAATGATAGATGTGATCTTGATCACATACAAGATGTTTTTTATAACAATCATTAGTTAAATTAAAACCCTTTAAATTTCAGTTAAATAGAGGGAAATTATTTTTCTGTCTTCTGGACTGGTGAACGGAAGTGATTATTTTTATAATAACCGTTCATTCACAGCTACAAGGTACAACGGCATCATGGCAACTGACTCAACACATTGTGTAAAAAAAAGCCGTGGTCGCCCAAAAGTGTTCGACAGGGAAGCCGCGCTTGATAAGGCCATGAAGTTGTTCTGGCAGCATGGTTATGAAGCCACTTCTCTTGCCGATCTCGTCGAAGCGACCGGAGCCAAAGCGCCAACGCTATATGCGGAGTTCACCAATAAAGAGGGATTATTCCGCGCCGTACTTGATCGCTATATCGACCGTTTTGCCGCAAAGCACGAAGCACAACTGTTTTGTGAAGAGAAAAGTGTGGAGTCTGCGCTGACTGACTATTTCGCTGCCATCGCCAACTGCTTTACCAGCAAAGACACCCCTGCTGGCTGCTTTATGATCAACAACTGCACCACCCTCTCCCCGGATTCTGGAGATATCGCCAATACGTTGAAATCACGCCACGCGATGCAAGAACGCACCTTGCAGCAGTTTTTATGTCAACGCCAGGCGCGCGGGGAAATCCCTGCCCACTGTGACGTAACGCATCTGGCGGAATTCCTTAACTGTATTATTCAGGGGATGTCGATCAGCGCCCGCGAAGGCGCATCGCTGGAAAAACTGATGCAGATTGCCCGAACCACTTTGCGTTTATGGCCGGAACTGGTGAAATAAAGCGCAAAAAAAGCCCCTCAGCCTGAGCGAATGAGGGGCTAAATTGCAGAGTACAGCCTTGTTATACTTTGTTATTCAGAACCAGTTGTCCGTTGTTATCTAATTGGATTTGTGTACCCGGATCGCGGTCCATACGGATTTTGCCCTGCTGATCGCCAATCTTATAGGTCACGTCATAGCCGAGCATTTTTTCTGACTTGTCATACACCGTTTTACAACGCTGTTGGGTGGTGGTGTAAGTATCACGTTCCTGGAGAGAGCCCTGAATCTGGTTACCAGCATATCCACCACCAAGCGCCCCGACGACTGTAGCAACATCCTTACCGCGACCACCGCCAAACTGATGCCCTATCACCCCACCAGCCACAGCGCCCAGAACCGAACCCGCAATGCGATTTTCATCCTGCACCGGTCGGCGATGAGTCACTGTGACATTGCGGCACTCCTGGCGCGGTGTTTTAACCGTTTCCTTGATTGGGATTGCAGAAACAACCTGAGCGTATTGCGGGCCACGTTCAAACACGTTCAGGCTGGCCACTGCCGCTACGCCCAGCGCAGCCGCGACACCAATCCCGATACCCGCCAACATTGATTTATTCACGGGAACACCTCCTTCTTTGCAGTTATGTCAATCATGCAAGCGAAGGGGTGAAACAACCATCAGACAGAAGATGAAAAGCGCAGGAATGGCAGGAAATACTTAAGGATTCGGAGGAGTCTGAGGGAATGCCTGATGCGACGCTTAACGCGTCTTATCAGGCCTGCCGCTCATACTATTTATCCTGGGCGGATAAGGCATTTACGCCGCATCCGCCAGTACAAGTTGATTAATGCAGTTTCAAACGCGGACGGATAACGCGGTTGATACTCCCCACCAGCATCATTAATCCGGTTTTAAAGTAACCATGTAGCGCAATCTGATGCATTCGGTACAGCGAGATATACACAAAGCGCGCAATACGTCCTTCAATCATCATTGAGCCGCGCGTCAGGTTACCCATCAGGCTACCGACGGTAGAGAAGTTCGACAGCGATACCAGCGAACCGTGATCTTTATACTGATAATTTTTCAGCGGTTTGCCATTCATCTGCGCCAGAATATTGTTCATTGCGCAGGTAGCCATCTGGTGTGCGGCCTGAGCGCGCGGCGGAACAAAACCCCCTTCCGGACGCGGGCATGACGCACAGTCGCCAATAGCATAAATGTCTGGATCGCGCGTGGTTTGCAGCGTCGGTTCCACCACCAGCTGGTTGATACGGTTGGTCTCCAGCCCACCAATATCCTTCAGGAAATCTGGCGCTTTGATCCCGGCAGCCCACACCATCAGATCAGCCTCAATATATTCGCCATCTTTAGTGTGCAGCCCCCCTTCATCGGCGCTGGTGACCATGGTTTGCGTCAGCACGCGAACGCCCAGTTTCGTTAACTCATTGTGGGCGGCAGCAGAGATACGTGGCGGCAGCGCAGGCAAAATACGTTCGCCCGCTTCTACCAGCGTTACGTTCAACGCTTCGTTGGTCAGGCCTTTGTAACCGTAGCTGTGCAGTTGCTTGACGGCGTTGTGCAATTCAGCGGAGAGTTCTACACCCGTCGCGCCGCCGCCAACAATCGCAATATTCACTTTGCCATTCGCGCCCAGGTTGGCGGAGTATTTCAGGAACAGATTCAGCATCTCCTGATGGAAACGACGCGCCTGATGCGGGTTATCGAGGAAAATACAGTTCTCTTTTACACCCGGCGTATTGAAATCGTTAGAGGTGCTGCCCAGCGCCATCACCAGCGTGTCATAGGCGATTTTACGTTCCGGAACCAGCAGTTCACCTTTTTCGTCGCGCAGTTCTGCAATAGTGATTGTTTTCGCTTCACGATCAATATCAATTACGGAACCCAGCTGGAACTGAAAACCATGATTACGCGCATGAGCCAGGTAGCTCAGTGCATCGACGCCTTCATCAAGCGAGCCAGTCGCCACTTCGTGCAGCAGCGGTTTCCACAGGTGGCTGTGGTTACGATCGACCAGCGTAATTTTGGCTTTTTTCTTGCGTCCCAGCTTATGCCCCAGCTGTGTCGCCATTTCCAGCCCACCAGCACCGCCGCCGACAATCACAATTTTTTTCAATGGCGTAGTCAACGTGACCCCCTTAAATTTATTAACCAATTGTTAATTAATAGTTATTAAGATAGCTCTTAATTAACAATAGGTTACAGCAATGAAAATGTTCTTCGCTATTGAGAATAACATGAATGGTGCATTGGTCATACCAAAATTGATGTTAATCAAGTTTTGTTGCTGAAAAGATAGGCGACTTTACCGGGTGAGATCAAAAAACAGAGTTTATTGTTTATTATTTAAGCGGACTCGGGAGAGTGAGGCGTATATAGAGGGCAATTGGTGGGCCTGATAAGATGCGCAGCATCGCATCAGGCATTGGTACACGGCTGTCGGATGTGGCGTGGACGCTTCATCCAACCTACAGAATCCGGGGCGCATCAGATATAGGCAAGGTTACCTGATGCGACCGAGGATAGCTTTAACCGAGGGTTTTGAACGCCTTAATGCGCTGCAAATGCGGAGAGATATTTTTGAATTTGTGCGTCTGATCTTCGTCCCAGACAATCTCGTAATAATGATGCAACTCTTCAGATGTCCGCTGACTATTAAGCGCCTCATCATTACGCGACAATATCACCAGACAACGATCGCGATTCTTCTCGCGGAAGTTAGTCACACATTTAGTCGCGATGTCGGCGTACTCTTCCGGGCGATCAATCTTCCCTTCCATGTTCTCGTAAGGGAACAAATTAGGGTTGAAGATCACCTGGCGGATATCACAGAGAAAACCAATCCGTTCCGCCCAGTATCCGCCCAGACCAACGCCGCAAATTAGCGGGCGCTCGTCGACGTTCAGTTGCAGCATTTTGTCTACTTCTTTGAGCAGATGCTGCATATCGTGTTTCGGATGCAGAGTGCTGTAGCTTATCAAGCGCACATCCGGGTCAATAAACTGCAATTGTAAAACTTTCTCGTGGTTACCCGGACTGTTAGAGTCAAAACCGTGTAAATAGATAATCATCGCTTCCTCACATAAGCCAGGGTTAGTGACCTGCTTTCTCTTCCTGCCAGCGTTCATGTAACTGATTCAGACGGGCGCTGATCTCTTTCCAGCGAGCCGAGTCCATCAGCTCCTGTCGCGAAAATGAACCTTTATGATACAAACGTGTAACACGCTCTGCCTTGATCGGTGACAGATTATCTAACACGCTGACGGCCCCTTTACGATTATTGCAGACCAGGATCATATCGCAACCCGCATCCAGTGATGCCTGCCCACGTTCGGCATAACTGCCCATAATCGCGGCACCTTCCATCGATAAATCGTCTGAGAAAATCACGCCGTCAAACCCCAGCTCCTGACGTAAAACAGTTTTCAACCAGTAGGGAGAACCGCTAGCCGGACGTGGATCAACATCGCTGTAGATCACATGCGCAGGCATAATGGCGTCGAGTTTATTTTCGCGAATTAACGTACTGAAGACCGACATATCTTTGGCGCGAATTTCCGCTTGCGGACGTGGGTCGCACGGTGTCTCTTTGTGCGAATCTGCCGTTACTGCACCGTGGCCAGGAAAATGTTTACCGGTGCTTTTCATTCCGGCTTCATGCATACCATCAATAAACTGGCTGGCGATTGCGAGGGCTTTTTCGGGATCGGCATGGTAAGAACGCTCGCCAATCGCCGCGCTAATGTGCCCTACGTCCAGCACGGGTGCAAAGCTTATATCAATATCCATGGCGATCATTTCGCTGGCCATCAACCAGCCTGCCTCTTGCGCCAGTTTGCCGCCTTCTTCCATTCCCAACAGCGCAGCGAATGATTGCGCCGCTGGCAAGCGGGTAAAACCTTCACGAAAACGCTGCACTCGCCCACCTTCCTGATCCACCGCCACCACCAGATGATTGCGCGAAGCTGTGCGGATTTGGCGCACCAGTTCGCGTAATTGCGCAGGATCATGATAGTTACGCGTAAAGAGAATCAGCCCTCCCACCAGCGGGTGCGCCAGTATTTCACGCTCTTCCGCGTCCAGTTCGTAACCTTCAACATCCAACATTACTGGACCCACACTGCTCTCCTTATTGTTTTATTGATAGCTGCCGCCAGGTGTCATCGGCAAGCCTGATAAATTGTTGATCGCCGGTTTGTTGCCAACGGTACTCAAACCACCCTGCTTTGAGCATCAGCAACCAGGGAAACCAGCGCCTGACCTGACGCCATAATTGCGCCGGATTAATCTTCGCACGCGCGGCATAGTCATTGACCAATTGCCGATGCTGGTGAGTATTTTCCACCCACACCGCCGCCAGTTCCAGCGCGATATCGCCATCACCGGCATACTCCCAGTCAATGAGTTTTAACCCTGACTCACTATGCACTAAGTTTCCGGCATGAACATCCATATGCAATGGGCTTAAGCGTAATGGCTGTGGTTCCCGTATTTTGCGCAGACGTTTTAATAGTCGCAGCCAATCCGCAGTCCGCCGCGCCGGATCGCTTCGCTGCCAGTACCGTTCCAGTAACGGTAGCAGGGTTATTCGCCAGCCAAAACGCGGTTGTTGATGCAGATAATACAGCAAGCCTGCCAGTTCGTCGGTATCCGGCAATTGCGTTTTTACCTCGCCGGGCAAATAGTCGACCACCATCCAGCCACGGAGATAGAGATGTGGCTTCGGTGCAAGGTATGCCGGTAATCGTGTTAACGCCCGATACTGGCGCAGAAACACGGACTGCGGTGCATCAGGATCGTGAGTCTGACGCACAACGAAACGCAGATCCTGATGTTCAATGAGAAAACTCCCGCCGCTAAGTCCATGATTAAACGTCGCGACGGGATGATACTGCGGGAAATAGCGCGACAATAATTCGTCGCGCGTGATGGGGTTATTGTTGCTGAACGGCACCTTTACCTGACCAGATAATTTCACCCGTCTGCACCAGCATGAGTTGCATTTGCAGGGTCGGTGCGTTGACGTTACCAGAGGCACTGGAGTACAGCACATAATGAGCGCCGACGTTACGGGCAATGCCAATCGCTTTACTGCGAGTGCCTAAACTGTCCTGCGGCGACAAACCTAACTGCTGTTTGGCCATTGAAAGCTGTTGGGCAGAAACGAGTGTAAATTTACCGTTATTGGCCAGCGCATTACGTAGCGTTTCGGTCGCTTCTCCGGCATTCAGCGAACCGTTAGTACGGTTATTAACGCTATCAACCAGCAGAACGCTGCCTGCGGTCACACCATCAGCCCCAAGCATTTTACTGACCATCGGCTGCATTGCGCCGTTCCAGTCATAATGACGAATATGCGGCGCAGGCGGTGCAGTTTGATCTTCGTGCTCAATTGGCCCTGGCTGCTGCGGGATCGTCGGCACCGATGGCACGGTTGGTACTGGCTGTTGCGGCTCGGCTGGTTGCTCCGGCGCAGGTTTCACCTCTTCTACCGGTGCAGGTTCTCGAGGCCCCACACACCCGGCGAGAAACATCGCCAGCGCGGTGATTAAGGCGTAGCGACTCATTTTTGTCATCAAGATTCACCCCTTACAAATATAGATAAAGTCTGACTTTGTGCGCCCCCAGATAATTGGCGCTGCCGTACAGAGTTACCGCCGAACGTGCGGGAATGGTAACGCTGCGGGGCGTTTCCAGAGGATGCATCTCCAGCCCTCTGGCGTCATACCAGTAAAAACGATAATGAACGGTAACGGGTTCTTGCCTTTCGTTATAAAGCGTCGAGGATGCTGAAGGCTGAATATCAGACATTGAAAGAACGGGCTTTTCTGCACTGATGCCCGCAGCCAGAAGAGATGACTCCATCACCAGCGATTGCTCATCATTCACCGGAATTTCCGGATGTGAACGACACCCCACCAGCAATAACAGCGCCAGAGACACCAGCCCAAAGCATCCTTTTCTCATCGTTACAGACCTTTATGCGCCAGCATTGGGCCAAGAGGACGGCCACCCAGCAAGTGCATATGGATGTGGTACACCTCTTGCCCGCCATGGCGGTTGGTGTTCATGATCAGACGATAGCCATCTTCGGCAATGCCTTCTTGCTCAGCAATTTTTGCCGCTACAGTGATCATGCGTCCCAGCGCCTGCTCATGCTCGGCAGAGACGTCGTTCACGGTAGGAATCAGGATATTAGGAATGATGAGAATATGTGTTGGCGCTTGCGGCGAAATATCGCGAAACGCCGTTACCAGATCATCCTGGTAGACGATATCGGAGGGGATCTCACGACGAATAATTTTGCTGAAAATAGTTTCTTCTGCCACGACATTTTCCTTTTTTAAATAGCCATGCGTTGCGCCATGCTACGCCGCGCCACACTGCGAGTATAGAGTATGGTCGAGTTAAACCCGCTCTTTCAACCTTAACCCACGATTTATTAAGCAAAAAACCGTTTTACTGCCGCATACATCGCCATTATTCCCCTTTATGCCTATGAATGAACCGAAAACACACTTTCTCTTTGGTTTACATGTTAAATATGAATGCGTATATTTCTCATTTGCATTACCATGCAGAATTATTAGCGCGCTAAATATAAACGCTCATCACCTTCCTCTGGAATGAGCCTGACTACAACATAAATCAAGAGATTTCAGATGCTTTCGACACAATTTAACAGGGATAATCAGCATCAAGCCGCAGCCACGCCGTCGCTGCTCGCAGCCTGCATTGCTCTGGCCTTATTTCCTTCCTCCACTCTGGCCGTGCCAACCGCCGAAGAAACGGTGATTGTTGAGGGAGCAACCAATGCTCCAGTTGATGACGAAAATGATTACAGCGTAACGTCTACCTCTGTAGGTACTAAAATGCAGATGACCCAACGTGATATTCCACAGTCGGTCACTATTGTCAGCCAGCAGCGAATGGAAGATCAGCAACTGCAAACGCTGGGCGAAGTGATGGAAAATACCCTCGGGATTAGCAAAAGCCAGGCTGACTCCGACCGTACCCTCTATTATTCGCGTGGATTCCAGATCGATAACTATATGGTCGATGGTATTCCCACCTATTTTGAATCACGCTGGAATCTGGGCGATGCACTCACTGATATGGCGTTGTTCGAGCGTGTAGAAGTGGTGCGTGGCGCGACCGGGCTAATGACCGGTACTGGCAATCCTTCTGCAGCGATTAATATGGTTCGCAAACATGCCACCAGCCGTGAATTTAAAGGCGATGTCTCGGCGGAATACGGAAGCTGGAACAAAGAACGGTATGTGGCGGATTTACAAAGTCCGCTCACGGAAGATGGTAAAGTCCGCGCGCGAATTGTCGGCGGCTATCAGAACAACGATTTATGGCTGGATCGCTACAACAGCGAAAAGACTTTCTTCTCCGGCATTGTGGATGCTGATTTGGGCGAGCTGACCACGCTTTCTGCCGGTTATGAATATCAACGTATTGATGTTAATAGCCCAACCTGGGGTGGCCTGCCACGCTGGAATACCGATGGCAGCAGCAACAGTTACGATCGCGCCCGCAGCACCGCGCCTGACTGGGCGTATAACGACAAAGAGATCAACAAAGTCTTTCTGTCACTGAAGCAACGATTTGCCGATACCTGGCAGGCGACGCTGAATGCCACCCATTCCGAAGTCGAATTTGACAGCAAAATGATGTATGTCGACGCCTACGTAAATAAAGCAGATGGAACGTTAGTGGGACCATATGGCAGCTATGGCCCCGGATTTGATTATGTGGGCGGCACTGGCTGGAACAGTGGCAAACGTAAAGTTGACGCGCTGGATCTGTTTGCCGACGGTAGTTATGAAGTGTTTGGTCGCCAGCACAATCTGATGCTCGGCGGTAGCTACAGTAAACAAAACAACCGCTATTTCAGCTCCTGGGCCAACGTTTTCCCCAATGAAATTGGCAGTTTCTACAACTTCAACGGTAACTTCCCGCAGACCAACTGGGCACCGCAAAGCCTGGCACAGGACGATACCACACATATGAAATCGTTGTATGCCGCCACCCGCGTCACCCTCGCCGATCCGCTGCATCTGATCCTCGGCGCACGTTATACCAACTGGCGGGTTGATACACTGACTTACAGCATGGAGAAAAACCACACCACGCCTTATGCTGGTCTGGTGTTTGACATCAATGACAACTGGTCGACCTACGCCAGCTATACCTCTATTTTCCAGCCACAAAATGATCGTGACAGTTCGGGTAAATATCTGGCGCCGATCACCGGTAACAACTACGAACTGGGTCTGAAATCAGACTGGATGAATAGCCGTCTGACCACCACGTTAGCCATCTTCCGTATTGAGCAGGATAATGTCGCCCAGTCCACCGGAATGCCTATCCCCGGCAGTAACGGCGAAACCGCCTATAAAGCGGTGGATGGGACAGTAAGTAAAGGCGTGGAATTTGAACTTAACGGCGCAATTACCGACAACTGGCAACTGACGTTTGGCGCAACGCGCTATCTGGCGGAAGATAACGAAGGGAATGCCGTTAACCCGAATCTGCCGCGTACCACGGTTAAAATGTTTACCAGCTATCGGTTGCCTGTCATGCCAGAGTTGACGGTCGGCGGTGGTGTTAACTGGCAAAATCGCGTGTATACCGACACCGTGACACCGTATGGCACCTTCCGCGTCGAGCAAGGTAGCTACGCGCTGGTGGATCTGTTCACCCGCTACCAGGTGACAAAAAACTTCTCGTTGCAGGGTAACGTCAATAATCTGTTCGATAAAACCTATGACACTAACGTGGAAGGTTCTGTCGTCTACGGCGCACCACGTAATTTTAGTATTACCGGCACGTATCAGTTCTGATTAACACCTGTAAAAAAGGCAGCCATCCGGCTGCCTTAGTCTCCCCAACATTTTACTGATTAGTTGTTGCGGATGTACTCATCCATCTCGGTTTTCAGGTTATCGGATTTAGTACCGAAAATTGCCTGAACACCAGAACCAGCAACCACTACGCCCGCTGCGCCCAGTTTCTTCAGGCCAGCCTGATCCACTTTGGACACATCAGCAACGCTGACGCGCAGACGAGTAATACATGCATCGAGGTTAGTGATGTTTTCTTTACCACCAAATGCGGCAACCAGAGCCGGTGCCATTTCGCTGGTGCCGGTAGCTTTCGCATCTTCAGTTGCGTCTTCACGGCCCGGCGTTTTCAGATCCAGAGCTTTAATCAGCACACGGAAGATGGTGTAGTAAACAATCGCATAACCAATACCGACAATCGGGAACAGCCACAGTTTGCTGCTGTTACCAGACAGTACGATGAAGTCGATCAGGCCGTGTGAGAACGACGTACCGTCGCGCATTCCCAGCAAAATACAGATTGGGAATGCCAGACCAGCCAGTATCGCGTGGATGATGTACAGGATCGGCGCAACGAACATGAAGGAGAACTCGATCGGCTCGGTGATACCGGTCAGGAACGAGGTCAACGCAGCGGAGATCATGATACCGCCCACTTTCGCGCGGTTTTCTGGTTTAGCAGAGTGCCAGATAGCAATCGCAGCTGCCGGCAGACCGTACATTTTGAACAGGAAGCCGCCAGACAGTTTACCCGCAGTCGGGTCACCCGCCATATAACGCGGAATATCGCCGTGGAAAACCTGACCTGCTGCGTTGGTGTATTCACCAATCTGCATCTGGAAAGGTACGTTCCAGATATGGTGCAGACCAAACGGCACCAGACAACGTTCGATGAAGCCGTAAATACCAAACGCAACTACCGGGTTCTGGTAAGCAGCCCACTGGGAGAAGGTCTGGATTGCGGAACCAATCGGCGGCCAAATGAAGGACAGCACAACGCCAGTAAAGATGGCAGCCAAACCAGAAATGATCGGTACAAAGCGTTTACCGGCAAAGAAGCCAAGATACTCAGGCAGCTTAATACGGTAGAAACGGTTAAACATGTACGCTGCAATCGCACCGGAGATGATCCCCCCAAGTACGCCAGTATCCGCCAGATGTTTAGCGGCAATTTCTTCAGCAGGTAAATGCAGTACCAGCGGCGCGACCACAGCCATGGTTTTTACCATGATGCCATAGGCAACAACTGCGGCAAGAGCGGATACGCCATCGTTATTGGTAAAGCCAAGGGCGACACCGATCGCAAAAATAAGTGGCATGTTTGCAAAGACGGAACCGCCTGCTTCTGCCATAACATGCGATACAACGGCTGGCAGCCAGCTGAAATTCGCGGAACCGACGCCCAGCAGAATACCTGCGATAGGCAGTACGGATACCGGCAGCATCAGCGATTTACCGACCTTTTGCAGGTTAGCAAATGCATTCTTAAACATAATTGAGAGTGCTCCTGAGTATGGGTGCTTTTTACGTTCTCACGCGTGGCAAGGGGGGAGAACCTTGCCGTGTACAGGGCATCTAAGCGCCCTTTATTTATTACACAGAGTAAAATAATTCAGTGTCGATTTGTTTGACGGCTATCACGTTTCAACTTCAGGTCTTTAGCGAAGTTGCACATTTTGACAAAACATATGTCAAGATATTACAAACATGGTTAGCCACCGCCCAATTTGCGGCGGTGAACTTTACTCGTTTTAACCATTAATTACGAGCTTAAAAAAAATTCATTCAACTGATGGACTGAAGGCGGGAAGCGTCGATGTGAAACAGACGGGCGAAGTTATCGGTGGTTACCTGCGCCAGTTCTTCAACGGCAACACCTTTCAACACAGCCATGTATTCTGCAACGTCACGAACCATTGCAGGTTGATTCTCTTTTCCTCGATGTGGCACTGGCGCCAGGTAAGGCGAATCAGTTTCCACCAGGAGTCGATCCAGCGGGACATAACGCGCGGCATCGCGCAGTTGTTCCGCATTACGGAAGGTCACAATGCCGGAAAAGGAGATATAAAATCCGAGATCCAGTAACTTGCCCGCCGTTTCTTTGTCCTCTGTAAAACAGTGTAGTACGCCACCACAATCCGTCACTTTTTCTTCGCGCAGAATAGCCAGCGTATCGGCGCGGGCGTCACGCGTATGGACGATAACCGGCTTGTTCAGTTCGCGACCAATCTGGATATGGTGAATAAAGGATTCTTGCTGACGGACTTTTGTTTCCGGCGTGTAATAATAATCCAGCCCGGTTTCACCCAGCGCAACAACGCCCTCTTCTGTTGCCAGACGGCGTAAATCTTCCACATCGTAGGGATCATTCTGATTTAGCGGATGCACGCCGCAAGAAAAAACGACGTTGTCACGTTCGCCGACCAGATCCCGCATATGCAGGTAACCGGGCAATGTCGTGGCGACCGCCAGACAAAATTTCACATCGCGCGCAGCGGCTTTCGCCAGAACGTCATCCACGTCCTTGTGCAAAGATTCATAATTCAGACCATCAAGATGGCAGTGTGAGTCGACTAAAAACATAATGTCTCTCTTAAAGATGAGGAACCGGTAACACAACACCCGGTTGCAGGTAATGCTCAATACGCAGTAAAAGATCGGTGATGACAAGCTCGCGGTTTACGCCTGTGACAGAAATTAACTGCTCACGACTTTGGCAAACATCCCCCAGTATAGCCTGCAGGCGAGAGGGAGAAAGCTGGTTTGCCAGTGCGGTGACAACACCAGGAACATCAACATTGGTGACTTGTGAAGCACCATAATGGCATTTGAGCGCATCCATCAACAAAGTTGCCAACCAGTGCAGACGCGCCGGAGCTTGTTCGTGGTTCAGTGCCGACAACATCGAATACCAGTCACCCGATTGCACGCTGTGTGCCAATGCCTGACAAAGTATCTCACGTGCCTGCCAGGTATCTCCCTGAAACAGCCCCAACGCCGCGCCAGGCGAACCGGCGCTCAGACGCAATGCGGTTATTATGGCCTCTTGTGACATTGTCACTTCACGCGCAAGCCAGCTCACTGCGTACTGTTCTGGCGGCGGTGCAAGGTAATGTAAGCGACAACGGCTGCGCAGTGTTGCCAGTAAGCGTTCAAGTTCTCGTGTAGCGAGGAAAAACCAGGTTTCCGCTGGCGGCTCTTCCAGCGTTTTCAGCAAGGCATTGGCAGCAGCATCGGTCAGCAAGGCGGCATCAGTGACCCAGACAACTTTCGCACCGCCTAATCGTGCGTGTTCATTCAGCTTTTCAGTGACTTCACGCACGGCATCAATGCCCAGAGCATTCTTCCCTTTTTCGGGAGCAAGAGTGTAATAATCGGGATGCGTCCCCGCCTGCATCAACTGGCATCCGCGACAATGACCACAACTTTTGTGCCCCTGCGGTTGTTGGCAAAGTAAATAACGGCTAAGAGCGTAGATTAAGGCATCATCGCCCATGCCAGGTAATGCCTGAATCAGTAGCGCATGGTGACCCCTTCCGGCCTGATAGCTGGCTACCAGTTTTTCGAAATCAGGTCGTAACCATGGATACCATCTCATTCGCCCTGCTCCTTAACCCAGTGAGTCACGGTGGTGCGAATCGCGTCCATGACGGCTTCCAGCGATTGTGTTGCATCAATAGTGTGAATGCTTTTATCTTGTGCAGCCAGTTCCAGATAGCGGGCGCGGGTGCGATTAAAGAAATCAAAAGACTCTTGCTCAATGCGATCCAGCTCGCCGCGCGCGCGCGCGCGCTTAAGGCCGACTTCTGGGGTAACATCGAGATAGAGCGTTAAATCAGGGCGAAAATCCCCAAGAACGGCATCACGCAACGTTGCCAGCATATGCTGGTCAATACCACGACCACCGCCCTGATACGCCTGAGTGGAGAGATCGTGGCGATCGCCAATCACCCAGGTGCCGTTTGCCAGTGCCGGTTTGATGACGGTTTCTACCAGCTGTACACGCGCGGCATAAAACATCAGCACTTCGGCTTTATCGGTAATGACTTCATCGCCTACCGATTTGATATCCAGCACCAGGCTTCTTAACTTTTCGGCAAGTTGCGTACCGCCAGGTTCCCGAGTGAAAACCATGTCGCGGATACCCAGTTGCTCAAGCGTCTCAACCACCACGTTGCGTGCGGTGGTTTTGCCTGCGCCTTCCAGCCCTTCAATGACGATATACTTACTGCGCATTTTTTTCCTTAAGCACTTTCAGATAATCCTGCACAGACTTGTTATGACTGGCAAGATTGGTATTAAACGTGTGACCACCTTTACCATCGGCCACAAAATAGAGATACGGCGTTTTTGCCGGATGCGCAGCAGCCTTCAGCGAATCAGCCCCCGGCGTAGCAATCGCGCCTGGCGGCAAACCGGTAATGGTGTAGGTGTTATACGCTGTTGGCGTTTCCAGATCTGCACGAGAAAGTTTGCCATTATAACGCTCTCCCATCCCGTAAATCACCGTCGGGTCGGTCTGCAGGCGCATACCAATGCGTAAACGGTTGATAAAGACCGAGGCAACCTGATCTCGCTCACTGGCAACGGCGGTTTCTTTTTCGATAATTGATGCCATCGTCACCAGCTGGTTTTTATCTTTATAAGGTAGACCGTCCGCACGCCCTTCCCAGGCGCTATCAACCGCTTTCAGCATTTTCTTGTGTGCTCGCTTGAGTAACGCAACATCGGTGGTATTGGCGGTATACATCCAGGTGTCTGGCCAGAACCAGCCTTCAATCCACTCCGGTTTTTCCAGCTCCAGCGCCTGTGCCACGGTGGTATATTTATCGTCGCTCAGCGTGTGCTTGACATACGGTGCCTCACGCAATTGTTTGAGGTAATCGCTCAGACGCATCCCTTCCACCAGGCGTAGTGGAAACTGTGCTTCTTTACCGCTTTCCAGCAATTTCAGCATCTCACGCACAGTCATCTGCGGTGTAAAGCGGTAAGTTCCGGCTTTGAAGTGAGAAAGATCCGGTTCGATACGCAGCAGCCATTGAAATACCCGTGGGCGATTGATGATCTTATCGGCATAAAGCTGTTCACCGAGCGCCAGACGTCCGGTTCCCGGTTTGAGGGTAAATATCGTCTCTTCTTTAATAAGTAATTTGCTGTCGGCGAGATGGCGAACCTTCCAGACGCCCACACCAGCGGCGATACCCAGTACCACCAGCAATAACAAGACAATCAATAACACTTTTTTCATGACTAATTCGGGTGCTCACAAAGTGGGGCTAAATATTCATATAGCGTTGTTGACGAAAAGGAGGCTTCGCCACAGGCACGCACGGGAATCACTGGCATCAACGCATTACAGACTACCATCTCATCTGCCTGCATCACCTCCTCCAGCGAGGCTTGTACTTCGACAAGCTGATAAGAGGATTGTGCCAGTAAACCGATGCAGAATTGTCGCATAATGCCGTTGACACCAGCCTGATCCAGACGCGGCGTATAAACTACGTTGCCCTTGCGCCAGAACAAATTAGCCGCACAGCATTCCGTAACCCACCCATCGCTGTCAAGAACCAGCGCCTCATCGGCGTTTGTCTGCTCAAGATGAGAGCGGATCAGTACTTGCTCAAGCCGATTAAGATGTTTAATTCCTGCGAGATAAGGATTACGTCCAAGGCGTACTGGACTTAGCGCCAGAGTAATACCTTCCCGCCGCCAGCGGGTGTAATGTTCAGGAAAGGGGGAGACAGATAAAATGCGCCCAGGCGATTCGCAGTGGGCGATGCTATATCCTCGACCACCACTGCCGCGAGTGATAATAACTTTTAAAACGCCACGCTCAGCTTGTCGTGCCAGACTTTGCATCTCATCTTCCAGTATAGACCAGTCGGAATAAGGAATGCTTAAACGGGAGCAGGCTTCACGTAAACGTGTTAAATGCGCGGTCAAGAGTACTACCTGCCCACAGTTTATCACAGCCGTTGTAAAACATCCATCACCGAACTGTATGCTCCTGTCACAAGCCGGTAACTCATTGTTACATTTTCCATTAATTAAAAACATTCACTTCCCCAATAAACAAAGAAATACAATAAATTATTTTAGCTTCTATGTTCAAATTTATCTGTTCACTGGCCTCTTTTTGATTGCCCAAAGATATTTATACGACAGCACACATTTAAATCATCAATATGATTGTACAACTCCCCCAGCAATCCTCACAAACTTCACCACCAATCATACGCAATACGAATCAATTAAGCATGCCTAAAAACATATTTAAGTAAAAATAAGGTGTTTAACGTTTCGTGCTTTAATATTATATTTTTTCCTGAGGAATTTAAAATTCACTGGAGTGATGGCAGTGCCTTAGTACTGTCAAAGTAAGCATATTTGCTGCAATCTCAAGGATAATGTAAATGAAATTCAAACTAGCCGCTCTGGTTTTAGTAACAACCGCTGGTCTTAGCTCTGTCGCCTCTGCAGATGATGGTAAAATAAATTTTATTGGAGATATCATTGAATCAGGCTGTGAAGTTAACAGTACGCTGTCATCTCCAATGACAGTGAAATTAGGCACAATTGCTAAAACAGCTTTTAACGCTACGGCTGGGACTACTGCTGCAAATACCAAATTTACACTGGTATTAAAAAATTGCCCGAATGAGCTCAAAAATGTTGCTGTTAAATACGATGGTACTCCGGATCAGATCAACCAGGATGCTTTACAAGTTACTGATTACGGTACAACCGGTGTAGCAAAAGGTGTTGCAATTCAGCTCATGAATTCTTCCGGTAGCGTGCTACCTCTCGGTACTGAATCCGATAGCACGGCTCTCAATAGCACTGGCGACACTAACCTGGACTTCTTTGCACGTTATATCGCTACAGAAGATACCATAGCGGTTGGTAGTGCAAATGGTACTGTGAACTTTACGTTAGCGTATAACTAAGATACGCCTGATTTTAATATAATTACGTCAGGTAAAACCGAGTTACTCGGTTTTACCTTTTAAAGGTTTTTGAGATGAAATTATCGACTTATTTTCTTGCTACTGCATTGTTATTATCCAACTCTGTTGCACAGGCGGGTGTCATTGTTGGAGGAACACGAGTTATTTATAACGGCGATAAAAAAGAAACGTCTCTGCACCTGAAAAATCCGGATAAATCCTCCTACCTTATTCAATCATGGGTCGATGGAGATCCGCAAACCAACGCCAAAGCCCCTTTTATTATTACCCCCCCTCTGTTCCGCCTGGGCGCCACTGAAGAAAATGCGTTGCGCATTATTCGCGCTGGCGGCAATCTGCCGACAGATCGCGAAACGATGTACTGGATGAATATTAAAACGATACCTGCAACTGAAAAGCAGGAAAATGTCAACACCTTGCAAATTGCCATTAAAACGCGAATTAAATTGATTTATCGACCACATGAGATTTCGTCCACATTACCAGAACAAGTCGTGAAAAATTTGACCTGGCGACGTAGCGGACAGCAAATCACTGTCACCAACCCAACTGCTTACTATATGAACTTCAGTCAGGTCAAGATTGGCGGAAAAGCATTACCTGATGCCACATATGTTGCTCCTATGAGTAGTGCGACATTTCAAATTCCAGCCAACACAACAGGAAATGTAAGCTGGACAATCATCAGTGATTACGGTGCAGCAGGCGACGTACACAACGCTTCTTTGTAAGACGTCATTTAACTGCATAAGGATGTGTAATGAGTTCAAGAATCAATAAAAAGAAAATGATACGGAACAAAATTGCCTGTTTCGTTGCTCTGCAATGCGCCCTGTCTCTCGCCTCATCGGCATATGCACGCGAATATTTTAACCCCGCATTACTGGGAATCGACGGCCCTGGCTCAGGTATTTCAGATCTTAGCGCTTTTGAAGAGGGTGTCGGTCAGATTCCTGGAACCTATCGTGTTGACGTTTACCTAAACAAAATGTCGCTGGGTACACACGATATTACTTTCAGTATGCAGAAAGACCTTCAGGGTCAGAACATATTGCAACCATGCATATCGGTGGAAAAATTAAAGCAATTTGGTGTTCGTACCGAGTTATTCCCGCAACTGATCAATAATGAAGGCTGCGCCAATCTCGCGGCAATTCCGATGGCCTCGGCAAAACTCATTTTTAACCGTCAGCAGCTAATGGTGGAAATACCTCAAGCGGCAGTCGAAGCGAAACCGCGTGGATACGTGGCGCCTGAAAATCTGGATGAAGGAATAAATGCGTTACTGCTGAACTACAATTTCACCGGTGCTAATACAAAATCGCGTGATAGCAATTCATCTGATTCTGACAGCTATTATCTTAATCTCCTTCCTGGATTAAATATCGGGCCATGGCGCTTACGTAATTACAGTACCTGGAGTCGTAACACTTTTGGTAGTGATACCCAGAACAACTGGGATTCTCTGTATACCTATGCCCAGCGAAATATCATTTCGCTCAAGAGCCAGCTCACGCTTGGAGAAAGCTCTTCTCCGTCAGATATGTTTGATAGCGTTCCGTTTCGCGGTGTGCAGCTAGCTTCTGATGACGATATGTTACCTGACAGTATGCGTGGTTATGCACCTGTTGTACGCGGAATCGCCAGAACCAATGCGCAGGTTATTGTTAAACAAAATGGTTATACCATTTATCAAACTTATGTTTCGCCAGGCGCATTTGAAATCACGGATATGTATCCGACCGGAAGTAGCGGCGATCTGGACGTAACGGTCAAAGAAGCGGATGGCAGTGAACAGCACCAGGTTGTTCCCTTTGCATCGCTCCCCGTGTTGCAACGTGAAGGCCGCCTGAAATATAGCGTGACCAGCGGAAAATACCGCTCTTATGACAGCCGTGTTGATAAAGAGTATTTCACGCAAGCAACTGCCATATATGGCCTGCCCGTTGGATTTACCTTATATGGCGGTGGGCAATTCTCGCAACATTATCAATCATTAATTTTCGGTATGGGTAAAAACTTGGGTGAAATGGGCGCCTTATCTATCGATACCGCCCAGGCCTGGTCCCAACAGCAGGAACAAGAGAAAACCAGCGGTCAGTCAGTACGGGTACGCTATAGTAAAAACATTCTCGCCACCGGGACTAATGTTTCTATCGCGGGCTATCGCTATTCCACATCGGGTTATTATTCACTGCAAGAAACGCTCGACACCTGGCGTGAAAATAATCAAAACATGCCAGAACGGCGGCGTAACCGAGCGGAGTTCCTGCTTAACCAAAATCTTGGACAGAATGCTGGTTCAGTATCGCTTAATGCCATTAGCGAAGATTATTGGAACAGCGATCGACAAATGCGTTCTGTTGGCGTTGGCTACAGTAATAGCTGGAGCGGCATGACTTACAGCCTGAATTACAGTTATAACCGTAATACCAACGACAATAGTAATTACCGCGACAATAATACAACGCGTAATAAGTACTACAATAGCGATCAGATTTTCTCATTTAATATCAATATTCCATTAAATCGCTGGTTGAATAACAGTTGGGCGAGCTACAGTCTGAATACCAGTAAACACGGCGATACCAGTCATTCTGTAGGCCTGAATGGTTCTGCGCTTGACGATCAGAACCTCAACTGGAATATTCAGGAAAGTGAAACGGATCACGGTGTAGGTAATGGCGGTTATGCCAGCCTGGACTATCAGGGAACCTATGGTCGCGTCAATGCTGCGTACAGTTATGACCAGAACCAGCACCGGGTGAACTATGGTATTGATGGGGGTATTGTTGTTCATGCCAATGGCATCACACTAAGCCAGTCCCTGGGAGAAACCACTGCACTGGTTGAAGCGCCAGGTGCCAGCGGTGTAAATATCAGTAACCAGACCGGTGTAAACACCGACTTTCGTGGCTACACGATCGTTCCTTATATCAGCCCCTATCGTGAAAACACTATTTCACTTAACACTGAAGCATTACCTGAAAATGCAGATGTTGAGCTCTCCTCACGTACAGTAACGCCGACACGTGGCGCTATCGCGCGAGCAAACTTTAATATTCGCGTAGGTAATCGTGTATTAATGATGCTGGATAAACCATCGGGAGAAGCAATACCTTTCGGAGCCATTGTCACCCTGCTTAACAGCGAAAATGCAAACAGCTTTATCGTCGGCGATAACGGACAAGTCTATATGACAGGTATGCCGGACAGTGGTGTACTCGCCGTTAAATGGGGAAACAATGCGCACCAAAATTGCCGGGTTGAATTCAACGTCACTCAACAGCAATCGACAAATAGTGTATTAGAGAGCCATGGAAGGTGCGAATAAATTGAGCCAGAAAAGAGGAAACAATGCTATGAATAAACAAAGGGTAATCATCTTTCTTATCTCAGGCATTGCATCACTGCCGTTAACAACAACAGCATCGCAATTTCAGACTGATACTGCACAGGTAGTCACCTACCCTCATGATTTTTCAACGTGGAGCATACCAACGAGTGTAGGTGGAACAACCTGGTTTGATGACTGGAATAAATTTTATTGGATCAATATCGCGTCCGGAGGTTCTGGCAGTGCATATGCCGATCTTACAGTAAATGGGACGGTGGTCGGAACAACGGGCGACGGAGCAACCATATATCAAACAAGCAATCCTGGTATTGGCATTGCATATCAACTCAATTTTTCAACCCCAACAGATACCACACCAAATTTGGCGAAAGCAGCACCTCACACGCTGACTTTCCCGGAAGGTTTAAGCAAGAGTGGTTACATACACATCAAGTATGAATTAGTTCGTCTTACAGAGCAGATACCGCCAGGACCTCTTGTCGCTGTTCCTGACGTCACATTAAATTATCACAACCCGCCGGGAAGCACTTATTCGGATAAATCATTTCTTGCACGCTCAGGAGTTTCTTCGCAGCCTACCATGACGCCATGCACAATAAATGCTCCAAAAGAAGTGAACCTTACAACACTTTATGGCGGTAATGCAGTTAGTGGGGCACAACTGGCTACGCCAATACCTACAATAACATTAACAAATTGTCCGGGCGCAATTACGGGTATCTCTTACAAATTTAGCGCCTTATACGGAACTCACGGCTCGGTGGATGGCGTGATGAACGGTGAGACCGGAACCGGTTATGCGCAAGGCGTATATGTGCAATTTCAAAACCCCGATGGAAGCGGATTCGATCAGTTTAACAATAACTTTGCATTGAATTATATCGGCTCAGGTGATTATACAATACCCGAATATAAAGTAGCTTATTACATTGACGATGTTAATAACATAACCACCGGCCAGGTAAAATCCGCATTGCAATTTACTGTACAATATAATTAAGGAAAAATGATGAATATAATATGGAAGCGTAAGTTTATAATATTTGTTATCGCCAGCAGTCTTCTGGGGGCTTCCTCCGTTAATGCGGTAGAGATCAATATTAATGGATTAGTACTGGCATCTCCGTGCGTCGTTAATGGTGGGAATAGTGCCGTGAATGTAAATATTGGCGATAATATTCAGGCGGATTCTCTTTCGGCTGCGGGAAGCGCATCCACCTGGAAAGACTTCTCTTTGCAATTAACCAATTGCCCACTCTCAACCTCCAGCTTTAGCGTCGCTTTCTCTGGTACGCCGGACGGTGATATTGCCACAAACTACGCCAATACTGGTTCAGCAACTAATCTCTCTCTTGAGCTCACTACGCAGGATGGTTCTACAACGTTGGGTAATGGTTCATCAATCAATAATACCCCTATTCCTGGTTCTCACGCCTATGACCTTCAGCTTCGTACGCGGGCTGTATCGAAAGGAAATGTGATGCCTGGTTCAATCACCGGCCTGGTTCAGGCAACATTTACTTATCAGTAACAGGTGCTAGCGCCATGATTACTCAACGAAGTGCCACAATTTTTACCTTACTGGTAACTCTCTGGCCTTTATGTGCATTTCACTCTGCCCAAGCGGCTGATATTAACATTAATGGCACGGTGGTAGCATCAGCATGCGTCATAGATACACAAACGAAGGCTCAAACTGTCAGCTTTGAGCAGGCGCGAGCCGTTAATTACGACACGGTCGGCCATACCAGTGAGTGGCAGAACTTTAGTCTGAATTTATCTTCTTGCCCTGCATCAACAAGCAGTGTTACAGCGTTGTTTACCGGGGAAAGCGATCTTGTTGACCAGACGAAGTTCGCGAATACACTTGGGGATGCCACCGGGATGGCGCTGCAGATTATGACGGATGACCACATAACGGAAATAAGCCCGAATGGTAAAATGACGGTAAACGTCGACCAGGCCAGTAGAAAAGCGACCTTCCCACTTGCTGCACGGATGTATACACCTACCGGTACGGTCACGGCAGGTGAATTCCATACTGTTGTGCAGTTTACGTTTACTTATCAATAAGTTGACGTAAAAAAAGCGAAACACATTGTGTTTCGCTTTTTAACTATCTACTTAAGGATTAAACGCGTTTAAAGATCAACGAACCGTTAGTACCTCCAAAGCCGAAGGAGTTACACAGGGTATACTCCATTCCGCTGACCTGACGCGCTTCGTGTGGTACGAAATCCAGATCGCAACCTTCATCCGGGTTATCCAGGTTGATGGTCGGTGGAACAGCCTGATCGCGCAGCGCCAGGATGGAGTAGATAGACTCTACCGCACCCGCCGCACCTAACAGGTGACCGGTCATGGATTTCGTGGAGCTTACCAGCACACGGCTTGCAGCTTCACCGAAGATGGTTTTCACTGCCTGCGCTTCGGCTTTATCGCCAGCAGGCGTTGAAGTACCGTGCGCGTTAACGTAGCCAATCTGGCTCGCTTCAATACCTGCATCACGCAGAGCATTTGCCATTGCCAGAGCTGCGCCTGCGCCATTTTCCGGCGGCGACGTCATATGATAGGCATCGCTGCTCATACCAAAGCCGACGAGTTCAGCGTAAATTTTCGCACCGCGTTTTTTCGCGTGTTCGTACTCTTCGAGCACCAGCATACCGGCACCATCGCCCAGTACGAAACCATCACGCTCTTTATCCCACGGGCGGCTAGCCGCTTGCGGGTTATCATTGCGGGTAGATAATGCACGTGCCGCGCCGAAACCGCCAACGCCCAGCGGCGTACTGGCTTTCTCTGCGCCACCTGCAACCATCACGTCAGCATCGCCATACGCGATAATACGCGCAGCATGACCAATGTTGTGCACGCCGGAAGTACAGGCGGTCGCGATAGAGATGCTTGGGCCACGCAGGCCATACATGATAGTCAGGTGACCTGCCACCATGTTCACAATCGTTGACGGAACGAAGAATGGGCTGATCTTACGTGGACCACCGTTCATCAAAGATGTGTGGTTTTCTTCGATCAGTCCGAGGCCGCCTATCCCGGAGCCAATTGCGGCACCAATGCGGGTTGCGTTCTCTTCCGTTATTTCAAGGCCAGAATCCTGCATGGCCTGAACGCCAGCGACAATTCCATATTGAATGAAGGCATCCATCTTGCGCTGTTCTTTGCGCGAGATAATGTCCTCACAGTTAAAATCCTTTACTAAGCCAGCAAATTTCGTTGCATAGGCGCTAGTATCGAAATGGTCGATTAGGCTGATGCCACTCTGACCGGCAAGCAGAGCTTTCCAGGTAGACTCTACGGTATTGCCGACAGGAGACAACATGCCCAGTCCGGTCACAACTACACGACGCTTAGACACGTTTGTCCTCCAGGGAGGGAAAAAAATGATTCTAGTGGGACAAAAAGATAAAACTCAGGCGGTCGAACGACCGCCTGGAGATGTTCACTTACGCCTGGTGGCCGTTGATGTAATCAATGGCAGCCTGAACGGTGGTGATTTTCTCAGCTTCTTCGTCCGGAATCTCAGTATCAAACTCTTCTTCCAGAGCCATTACCAGCTCAACGGTGTCAAGAGAATCCGCGCCCAGGTCTTCAACGAAAGAAGCATTGTTGGTAACTTCTTCCTGCTTAACGCCCAGCTGTTCGCCGATAATTTTCTTAACGCGTTCTTCGATAGTGCTCATACTCTTAAATTTCCTATCAAAACTCGCTTTCGCGATGGTTTTCGTAGTGTATAAAATGTTGAAAAATTTGCAACTAAATCCCGGCAGGTCTTACCACGATTTTACGTTATTTTGAGGCCATACCCCCCAACAACGCAAATCATTTTGCACTAATTATTACTCATAACCACGCAGACTGCGCGCAACATGAGCATTTTGTGCAAATCGCGGTCAGACCATGTACATCCCGCCGTTCACATGCAAAGTTTCACCCGTGATGTAAGCTGCTTCGTCGGATGCCAGGAATGCAACCGCGTTGGCGATTTCCTGTGCGCCGCCGAGGCGACCCGCAGGAACCTGCGCCAGGATACCCGCACGCTGGTCATCGCTCAGCGCACGTGTCATGTCCGTTTCAATAAAGCCCGGAGCAACAACGTTTACAGTAATACCACGTGACGCAACTTCGCGCGCCAGGGATTTACTGAAGCCGATCAAGCCCGCTTTCGCCGCAGCGTAGTTGGCCTGACCGCCATTTCCCATGGTACCAACCACAGAACCGATAGTGATAATACGACCATGACGCTTTTTCATCATAGCGCGCATTACCGCTTTTGACAGACGGAAAACAGATGAAAGGTTGGTTTCGATAATATCGTTCCACTCATCATCTTTCATTCGCATTAACAGGTTATCACGAGTGATACCGGCATTATTGACCAGGATATCGACTTCACCAAATTCTGCGCGAATTTTTTCCAGAACAGATTCGATAGATGCCGGGTCGGTCACATTCAACATCAGACCTTTACCGTTATCACCTAAATAATCGCTGATCGCCTGAGCGCCGCTTTCACTGGTCGCAGTACCGATAACTTTCGCGCCACGAGCTGCGAGCGTTTCAGCAATTGCGCGGCCAATCCCACGGCTTGCACCGGTTACCAGTGCGATTTTTCCTTCAAAATTCATATTTTTCCTCTTTTAAAGCTCGAGCGCCGCTGCCATCGCTGAAGGTTCGTTCAGCGCCGAGGCGGTCAGGGTGTCGACAATGCGTTTCGTCAGGCCAGTAAGCACTTTGCCCGGGCCGACTTCATAAAGATGTTCAACGCCTTGCGCTGCCATGTATTCAACAGATTTCGTCCACTGAACCGGATTATACAGCTGACGTACCAGCGCATCACGGATAGCATCGCCATTAGTTTCGCATTTCACATCAACGTTATTCACAACCGGAACGGTTGGGGTATTGAAGGTGATTTTCGCCAATTCAACAGCCAATTTATCGGCAGCCGGTTTCATCAGCGCACAGTGTGACGGTACGCTTACAGGCAACGGCAGCGCACGTTTTGCGCCCGCAGCTTTACAGGCAGCACCTGCACGCTCAACCGCTTCTTTATGACCGGCAATAACGACCTGCCCCGGAGAGTTAAAGTTTACCGGAGAAACGACCTGACCTTCTGCAGCTTCTTCACACGCTTTAGCAATAGACGCATCATCAAGACCGATAATTGCCGCCATTGCACCTGTCCCTTCCGGTACAGCTTCCTGCATGAACTTGCCACGCATCTCAACCAGACGCACCGCATCAGCAAAATCAATCACACCAGCGCAAACCAGCGCGGAGTATTCACCCAGGCTGTGACCGGCCATCATCGCCGGTGCTTTACCGCCCTGCTGCTGCCACACACGGTACAGCGCAACAGATGCCGTCAACAGTGCTGGTTGGGTTTGCCAGGTTTTATTCAATTCTTCGGCAGGTCCCTGCTGGGTCAGTGCCCACAAGTCGTAGCCCAGCGCCGCAGAAGCTTCAGCAAACGTTTCTTCGACAATGGGATAGCTCGCCGCCATATCAGCCAGCATTCCAACGGTTTGAGAGCCCTGTCCAGGGAACACAAATGCAAATTGCGTCATCTTTAAATCCTTATCCTAGAAACGAACCAGCGCGGAGCCCCAGGTGAACCCACCGCCAAAGGCTTCAAGCAGAACCAACTGCCCAGGCTTAATGCGCCCGTCGCGTACAGCTTCATCCAGCGCGCACGGGACAGAAGCGGCAGAAGTATTACCGTGGCGATCCAGCGTCACCACGACATTGTCCATCGACATGCCGAGTTTTTTCGCCGTTGCGCTGATAATACGCAGGTTAGCCTGATGCGGAACCAGCCAGTCCAGTTGAGAACGGTCAAGATTATTTGCCGCCAGCGTCTCATCAACGATGTGCGCCAACTCGGTTACTGCAACCTTGAAGACTTCGTTGCCCGCCATGGTCAGATGAATTGAATTTTCAGGATTCACACGGTCGGCATTAGGCAACGTCAGCAATTCACCATAGCTGCCATCAGCATGAAGATGCGTTGAGATAATTCCTGGCTCTTCAGAGGCAGCCAGCACTGCAGCGCCCGCGCCATCGCCAAAAATAATAATAGTCCCGCGATCTGTCGGATCGCAGGTGCGCGCCAGTACATCGGAACCGACAACCAGAGCATACTTCACCGCACCAGATTTCACGTATTGATCGGCTACGCTCAACGCGTAGGTGAAACCTGCACATGCTGCGGCAACGTCAAACGCCGGGCAACCTTTAATGCCCAACATGCTTTGAATCTGACATGCTGCGCTCGGAAAAGCGTGCGTAGCAGAAGTCGTTGCCACAACGATCAGCCCAATCTGGTCTTTATCGATGCCAGCCATCTCAATTGCGCGTGTCGCCGCTTCAAAACCCATGGTTGAAACGGTTTCGTTTGGCGCGGCAATGTGGCGTTCGCGGATGCCTGTACGAGTGACAATCCACTCGTCAGAGGTATCCACCATTTTTTCCAGATCGGCGTTTGTCCGCACTTGTTCGGGCAGATAGCTGCCAGTACCAATAATCTTCGTATACATGTACGCTCAGTCACTTTTCGGTTATATACCGTCACTTGCAAACTGCGAGTTCGCTGGCAGCGTCCTGCTACCGCAGAGATCCGCTTTTGCCACCGTCCAACAGCTCAAAACCAGCTGGGTATACAGATTCCAGGCGAGCGGCAATTCGCTGAGGAACTTGTCGCTGCACCGCCTGCACTGCCTGTTCAATCGCGACCGCAAAAGCTCGCTGATTGGCTGCACCATGACTTTTTATCACCGTGCCGCGCAATCCTAACAGACAGGCGCCGTTATACTGGTCGGGGTTGAGGTGACTGAATCGCCTCGTCAGGCTCTTTTGTAGCCAACGCTTTAATAACAGTAGCCACCACGACCGTTTTTTCCCTTCTCCCTGAGATTTCAGCAGAGAAAGGAACATCCTGACAACACCTTCCATCGTCTTTAATGTGACATTTCCTGTAAAGCCGTCACAGACCAGCACATCTGTCTTGCCAGTTAATAACTCATTGGCTTCAAGATAGCCGATATAGTTGATAGAAGGGATTGTTTTAAGCACCGCTGAGGCATCCCGAATACTGTCGAGACCCTTTACTTCTTCTTCACCAATATTGAGCAACGCCACGCGAGGATTGGGAATTCCCACCACCTCTTCAGCCAAAACTGAGCCCATAATGGCAAATTGCACCAACATTGTGCTGTCACAATCGACGTTGGCTCCTAAATCGAGAACCACCGTTTTGCCCTTTTGTTGATGCGGTAACACCGTCACCAACGCCGGGCGCTCAATCCCCTCCAGGGGCTTGAGTAATAATTTAGCCAGCCCCATCAGCGCCCCGGTATTGCCAGCACTGACACAGGCTTGCGCTCGACCTTCTTTCACCAGTTCCAGCGCCACGCGCATTGAGCTACCGCGACTGGCGCGGATAGCTTGCGAAGGCCGGGCATCACTGGCGATAACTGACTGCGCAGGAATAATCTGCAAACGAGAACGTTGTTCGAAGTCAGCTTTAGCAAGTAATGGCGTGATGGCGTCGGGATTACCGACTAAAAGAAGAGTGAGTTGCGAATTAGAGTTCAGTGCCTGCAAAGCTGCAGGCACTGTCACAGAAGGGCCAAAATCGCCCCCCATGACATCTAACGCCAGGGTTAGACGTGTCAAGGTATCGTCGCCGCCCGGTTTGGTCTTTCCCCAGTTGCCTGGGGAAAATCCTCACTAAGCTTCATCACGCAGATGCGTGATTACTTAGCGATGACCTTGCGGCCACGGTAGTAACCGTCGGCAGTGATGTGGTGACGCAGGTGTTTTTCACCAGAAGTTTTGTCTACAGACAGGCTGGTGACTGCGGTCAGCGCGTCATGGGAACGACGCATGCCACGTTTGGAACGGGTTGGTTTATTCTGTTGTACGGCCATGGACCTTACTCCTCAATTACGGTTTATCCCCGATCCAACGGGGAGCACCAATTACTTACGCTTTAAGCTGGCTAATACGGCAAATGGGTTTGGCTTTTGCGCTTCTTCAGGCAGTTCACCAAAGACCATGTCCGCTTCGGACACTTCACAGTGTTCAGAATCATGCACCGGAACTACCGGCAAGGCGAGGATGATTTCATCTTCAACCATTGCAAGCAGATCGATTTCACCGAATTCGTTAACCTCAATCGGTTCATACGCTTCCGGCAGTGCTTCAGCCTGTTCGTCTGAACGCACAGGACTAAAACAGTACGTTGTGTAGACCTGATGAGTAAACGGCTTCCCGCAACGCTGACACTCGAGCGTTACCGTCACCTTCGCATCGCCGTTTAACACTGCGAGACGTTGGTTATCGATAGCGAACGACATGGAGCATTCCACATCACTGTCCACACTGACTACGGATTCGGCGACGCGCTCAACCTGATCAGGAGTATAGATACCCTGGTAATCAAGGCGTTTTTGAGCCGTACGAACCGGATCGAGAGTCAGGGGTAATTTTACCTTTTGCATAGGGCGCGCATATTAACTTTGTAACGTCATAGAGTCAAAGAAAAAGGCAGCCTGTGGTTGCCTTTTGCCAATAATTCGCACACATTGCGGGTTACTGCTTTATTTTCGTTCAGTGCTGATAACGAACATCAACCTGCAAAACGAAGCGCATAGTTTAAAATGGCTATCATCAATACGCTATATCTGATGGAAAAAAATATGTCTAAACTTATTTTAGCCTCCACTTCGCCCTGGCGCCGCGCCCTACTTGAAAAACTACAAATCTCTTTCGAATGTGCCGCCCCGGAGGTCGACGAAACCCCGCATAGCGATGAATCACCGCGCCAGCTGGTGCTCCGGCTGGCGCAAGAAAAAGCGCAATCCTTAGCGTCACGTTATCCCTCTCATTTAATTATTGGTTCAGACCAGGTGTGTGTTCTTGATGGGGAAATCACCGGTAAACCGTTAACGGAAGAAAATGCGCGTCTGCAATTACGCAAAGCCAGCGGCAATATCGTCACCTTCTATACTGGACTGGCGTTGTTTAATTCGGCGAATGGGCATCTGCAAACAGAAGTGGAGCCTTTTGACGTCCATTTCCGTCACCTGAGCGAGGCGGAGATTGATAATTACGTGCGTAAGGAGCATCCCCTGCACTGCGCGGGTAGCTTTAAGAGTGAAGGATTTGGCATTACGCTGTTTGAGCGTTTAGAGGGGCGTGACCCTAACACGCTGGTTGGTTTACCGCTAATCGCGCTGTGTCAGATGTTACGTCGGGAAGGGAAAAACCCACTGATGGGGTAGTTGTTTGCGCCGGATGCGGTTACGTCGCATCCGGCAATCGGTTCTGGCAGCCTGATGCAGTATCAGGCCTACCGCCCATTATCAGGCTTATATGCTTGTATCAGTGCGCGTTACGCAGCTTTTGCAAACACCGCTTCAAACCTTCATCCATCGGCGCTTCGATACGCATCACCTCACCGGTCCCCGGATGGGTAAACTTCAACGCTGCGGCGTGCAGGAACAGACGATTTAATCCCGTGCCTGCTTCAGTGAGCTGTCTGTCAAATTCACGGTCACCGTAGCGATCGTCAAACGCAATCGGATGACCAGCGTATTGAGTATGCACACGGATCTGGTGCGTACGTCCGGTAACCGGACTGCAACGAACCAGCGTGGCAAACGCATAGCGTTCTTCCACTTTAAAGCGTGTTTCCGACGGTTTGCCTTCCTGACTGACACGCACGATACGTTCACCGCTTTGCAGAATATTCTTCAGCAGCGGAGCCTGGACACTCTTCACGTGTGACTGCCACTGACCGCGCACCAGCGCCAGATAATCTTTTTGCATCCCTTTTTCACGTAATTGCTCATGCAGAGAACGTAACGCCGAACGTTTTTTCGCTACCAGCAATACACCTGAAGTGTCCCGGTCGAGTCGATGCACCAGTTCAAGGAATCGCGCTTCCGGGCGCAACGCCCTCAGCCCTTCAATAACGCCGAAACTTAAACCACTGCCGCCATGCACCGCCGTACCTGAGGGTTTATTCAGCACCAGGATATGATCATCTTCATATAAGATGACGTCCGCCAGCGCCGCCACTTTTTGCAGATGCGGCGAAACGGCCTCTTCTTCCCGTTCAGCAACGCGAACCGGCGGAATACGCACTTCATCACCGGCTTCGAGTTTATATTCAGGCTTAATACGTTTTTTGTTCACCCGCACTTCGCCTTTACGCAAAATACGGTAAATCATACTTTTTGGTACGCCTTTCAATTGGGTGCGCAAAAAGTTGTCGATACGTTGCCCCGCTTCATCAGCGGTAATAGCAACGATTTTTACGGATGGAGTCTCTGTTTTCATGGTGGGCGATTCTAAATAGCCAACAGGATTCGCGCCACTCATTTTTCTATGCTTATATTTAGTTCTGCACCTTATTACTTCCCAGTGCAATCACTTAATTGATGGTTATTAAACCAATCGCCAGTAAGAAGTGAAAAAACTGTGAGTAAGTGGGTGATAAATGGTAAAAGTCATCTTGCTATAACAAGGCTTGCAGTGGAATAATGAGAACGTTTCCGTGTCCAACCTTGTTAAAACAAGAAATTTTACGGAATACCCCATTTTGCCCGACCGATCATCAACGCAGCAATGGCGTAAGACGTATTGATCTTTCAGGCAGTTAGCGGGCTGCGGGTTGCAGTCCTTACCGGTAGATGGAAATATTTCTGGAGAGTAATACCCAGTCTGTTTCTCTGATAATTGCGCTGTTTTTCCGCATGAAAAACGGGCAACCGACACTCTGCGCCTCTTTGAGCTGACGATAACCGTGAGGTTGGCGACGCGACTAGACACGAGGCCATCGGTTCACACCCGGAAAGGCGTTACTTTGCCCGCAGCTTAGTCGTCAATGTAAGAATAATGAGTAAGTTACGATGAAAAGAATGTTAATCAACGCAACTCAGCAGGAAGAGTTGCGCGTTGCCCTTGTAGATGGGCAGCGTCTGTATGATCTGGATATCGAAAGTCCAGGGCATGAACAGAAAAAGGCGAACATCTACAAAGGTAAAATCACCCGCATTGAACCGAGTCTGGAAGCTGCTTTTGTTGATTACGGCGCTGAACGTCACGGTTTCCTCCCACTAAAAGAAATTGCCCGCGAATATTTCCCTGCTAACTACAGTGCTCATGGCCGTCCTAACATTAAAGATGTGTTGCGCGAAGGTCAGGAAGTTATTGTTCAGATCGATAAAGAAGAGCGCGGCAACAAAGGCGCGGCATTAACCACTTTTATCAGTCTGGCGGGTAGCTATCTGGTTCTGATGCCGAACAACCCGCGCGCGGGTGGCATTTCTCGCCGTATCGAAGGCGACGACCGTACCGAATTAAAAGAAGCACTGGCGAGCCTTGAACTGCCGGAAGGCATGGGGCTTATCGTGCGCACCGCTGGCGTCGGCAAATCTGCTGAGGCGCTGCAATGGGATTTAAGCTTCCGCCTGAAACACTGGGAAGCCATCAAAAAAGCCGCTGAAAGCCGCCCTGCTCCGTTCCTGATCCATCAGGAGAGCAATGTTATCGTTCGTGCATTCCGCGATTACTTACGCCAGGACATCGGCGAAATCCTTATCGATAATCCGAAAGTACTCGAACTGGCGCGTCAGCATATCGCCGCGTTGGGTCGCCCGGATTTCAGCAGCAAAATCAAACTGTACACGGGTGAAATTCCCCTGTTCAGCCACTACCAGATCGAATCGCAGATCGAGTCCGCCTTCCAGCGTGAAGTCCGTCTGCCGTCTGGTGGCTCCATTGTTATCGACAGCACCGAAGCGTTAACCGCCATCGACATCAACTCCGCGCGTGCAACTCGCGGCGGCGATATCGAAGAAACTGCATTTAACACTAACCTGGAAGCAGCCGATGAGATTGCTCGTCAGCTACGCCTGCGTGACCTCGGCGGTCTGATTGTTATCGACTTCATCGACATGACGCCTGTACGCCATCAGCGCGCGGTGGAAAACCGTCTGCGTGAAGCGGTACGTCAGGATCGTGCGCGTATTCAAATCAGCCATATTTCTCGCTTTGGCCTGCTCGAGATGTCCCGTCAGCGCCTGAGCCCATCGCTGGGTGAATCCAGCCATCACGTCTGCCCGCGTTGCTCCGGTACTGGCACCGTGCGTGATAATGAATCCCTGTCGCTCTCTATTCTGCGTTTGATTGAAGAAGAAGCCCTGAAAGAGAACACCCAGGAAGTCCACGCCATTGTTCCTGTCCCTATTGCCTCTTACCTGCTGAACGAAAAACGTTCTGCGGTAAATGCAATTGAAACCCGTCAGGACGGCGTGCGCTGTGTGATTGTACCAAACGATCAGATGGAAACCCCGCACTACCACGTACTGCGCGTGCGTAAAGGGGAAGAGACGCCGACCTTAAGCTACATGCTGCCGAAGCTGCATGAAGAAGCAATGGCGCTGCCGTCAGAAGAAGAGTTTGCGGAGCGTAAACGTCCGGAACAACCTGCACTGGCGACTTTTGCCATGCCGGATGTGCCACCAGCTCCAGCCCCGGCAGAACCTGTAACGCCTGCGGCAGCCACAGCGCCTAAAGCCGCGCCGACAACACCTGCTGCTCCTGCACAACCAGGCCTGTTAAGCCGTCTCTTCAGCGCCCTGAAATCGCTGTTCAGCGGTGGTGAAGAAACCAAACCAACCGAGCAACCTGCACCAAAAGCAGAAACGAAACCGGAACGTCAACAGGATCGCCGTAAGCCTCGTCAGAACAATCGCCGTGACCGTAATGAACGCCGCGACACGCGTAGCGAACGTACAGAGGGTAGCGATAATCGCGAAGAAAACCGTCGTAATCGTCGCCAGTCACAGCAGCAAACTGCCGAGACGCGTGAGAGCCGTCAGCAGGCTGATGTAACAGAAAAAGCGCGTACCACCGACGAGCAGCAAACACCGCGTCGTGAGCGTAGTCGTCGCCGCAACGATGATAAACGTCAGGTACAACAAGAAGCGAAGGCACTGAATGTTGAGGAGCAATCTGTTCAGGAAACTGAACAGGAGGAGCGTGTACGTCCGGTTCAACCGCGTCGTAAACAGCGCCAGCTAAATCAAAAAGTGCGTTACGAGCAAAGCGTTGCGGAAGAAGTGGTAGCCGCTCCGGTGGTTGAAGAAACCGTCGCCGCCGAACCTGTTATGCAGGAAGCGTCTGCCCAACGTACTGAACTGGTGAAAGTACCATTGCCAGTCGTTGCACAAACTGCGCCGGAACAACAAGAAGAGAACAATGTCGATAACCGTGACAACGGCGGTATGCCGCGTCGTTCTCGTCGCTCGCCTCGCCATCTGCGCGTGAGTGGTCAGCGTCGTCGTCGCTATCGTGACGAGCGTTATCCGGTTCAGTCACCAATGCCGTTAACCGTAGCGTGTGCGTCTCCGGAACTGGCCTCTGGCAAAGTCTGGATCCGCTATCCGGTTGTACGTCCGCAAGATGTACAGGTTGAAGAGCAACGCGAACAGGAAGAAGTACAGATGCAGCCGATGGTGACAGAAGTCCCTGTCGCCGCCGCTGTCGAACCTGTCGTTGCCGCGCCGGTTATTGAAGAAGTGACCGAAACTATAGAAGCACCGGTTCCGGTTGCACAAGCGCAACCGGAAGTGGTTGAAACGACGCATCCTGAAGTGATTGCCGCAGCGGTAACTGAACAGCCACAGGTGATTGCCGAGGCTGATGTTGCTGTAGCGCAGGACGTTGCAGAACACGCGGAACCGGTAGTTGAACCGCAGGAAGAGACGGCAGATATTGAAGAAGTTGCCGAAACTGCCGAGGTTGTAGTTGCCGAACCTGAAGTTGTCGCTCAACCTGCCGCACCTGTGGTCGCTGAAGTCGCAGCAGAAGTTGAAACGGTAGCCGCTGTTGAACCTGAGATTACCGTTGAGCATAACCACGCTACCGCACCGATGACACGCGCTCCGGCACCGGAATATGTTCCGGAAGCACCGCGTCACAGTGACTGGCAGCGCCCTACTTTTGCCTTCGAAGGTAAAGGTGCCGCAGGTGGTCATACGGCAACGCATCATGCCTCTGCCGCTCCTGCACGTCCGCAACCTGTTGAGTAATCATTAGCTCAAAGTAATCAAGCCCTGGCAACCGCCGGGGCTTTTTATTTCATCTTTGAATCAACATATTCAAATTCATCAAATGGCATTCTTGCTAGCCAACTACTCAAATCAGGCAAAAAAAATGCCCGCCCCGGCGATCCCAGAGCAGGCAGACAAAACATACCCAGTTTCATGATATGTTTGAAAAAGTGCTTATTTGTTGAGCTGGAAAAGCGATAACCCCTGCATATCAGTAAACGCTTTGTACGACGCCTGCAACGCCGTTTGCTGCATGATGTAAGATGAAATAGTCGCATTCCAGTCCACATCAACCAAATCACTCATCTGCTGCGTTTGGCCCAGAGCGCGATCGCTACCTAAAGAATCCAGCGACTCCAGCTCGTTCAGCTGCGTACCTAATTCCGCGCGTACGGTGAGCACATTATTCAGCGAGTTTTTCAGGCCACGGTTGGTTTTATCTAACGCCGCAGCGGAGGTTTCTTGATCCGCTTCACTATCCGCAACCGGTGTTTTAAGCGCCGCAATGGCGCTATCCAGCATGGCAAAAAGATTGGTTTCAGAATCGCTACCGTCTGGTTCCGCTACAGCATTACTGGTAATGCTATTAAAAATTTTGTCGCCGGTATGCCCTATCACCATCGAACGCGAAGCATCGACCTGTTGCTTAATACTTTCTGTTCCGCCGACATATTTACCTTTCTCTTCGCTAAACGGCGCGGTTTCTGTTTTATAACCCGCAAAAATGTAGCGCCCGTTACCGTCAGTGGTATTCGCCAGATTCAACAACTGGTCACGGAGCCCCTGAATATCCGTTGCCAGCGATGCCCGGTCATCGTCACTCAAGGTGCCGTTGCTGGCATAGACAATTTTCTCCTGAGCATTCTGGATAGCAGTGGTCACCTGGCTAAGCACACTCTCTTCCAGTGACACTTTTTGAGTCGCGAAAGTACGCGCCAGCGTGTACTGGCTGTTTTGCGCCTGCGCTTGTGAGAGCACTACGGCTTGTGATGCAGCAATGGGATCATCTGAAGGGTTAACGACTCGCTTACCCGTCGACATCTGTTCGCCGTACTTCATCCATTCTGCCTGAGAACTGGTGATACCGCGCATGTTCTGCTGGTACATCATTTGAGTACTGAAACGCATTTTTTCTCTCCCTTAGCGAATGTTAATCAGCGCATCAAAAATGGCGTTCGCCGTCTGCAAAACCTGCGCATTCGCCAGGTAATACTGCTGAAAGCGTTGCAGGTTGCCGTACTCTTCGTCGAGGTTGACGCCGGAAATAGATTGCTGCTGATTAGAAAGTTGCGTTACCACATTACCTTGCGTGGTACTGCTGGTTTTCAACGTAGCGGTTTTATTACCGATGTCGCTGACCAACGAGGCATAGGCGTCGTTAAAGGATTTCGCCCCGCCCACCGTTTTACCGTTGCTTTGCAAATCCAGCAGCGCCTGACCATTGCGGTTGTCGCTCTCACCAGCCGTTTTATCACTCGCCATGGCGATTTCTGCTTCGTCGGTGATTAAAACGTCCATATTGACGATGGCATCGCTTACCGGTTTCAGCGTAAAGCTGTCGTTAGCGACTGGTGTGCCAGTAAACGTCAACTCCAGACCATCAAACGTGACTTTACCGTCAGCATCCGGCGTCACCGGAAAAGTGGTATTGCTGGCAAGGCGGGTGACCTGCCACTGATCGTTGCTAAAGGAGATTTTGTAATCTGTCGCCAGCACGGCAGAGCCATCGGTCACTGTGGCGCTAATCGCGCTGTTACCCTGGTTTTTAGTATTCTCCAGTACAGCCGGCTTACCGATGGCAAAGAAATCCTGCCCTTCCTTACCATTGGCATCAAATCCCTTGTTATGTTGGGTATTGAAAGCCTCGGCAAATGCCAGCGCCAGTTGCCCGAGCGTATTGCGCGTCTGGTCAAGATCCTGAGAACGGAATGTCAGAATGCCGCCCAGCGACCCGGTATTCAGCAACTTCTCCGGGATCTCAATATTGCCTGCTGTCCCATCAACATAAGCGACAGTGGTACGAGAAGGATCGGCGCTGGACGGTACTGCCGCCAGCTGGCGCGCCGTACTACCTTGTACCAGCGAGTAACCATTGGCCATCGTGATGTTATAAGTGCCGCCATCCTGAACGCTGACTTCTACACCAACAATCTGGTTTAATTCACTCACCAGTTGATCGCGTTGATCCAGGAGATTGTTGGGTGACGCCCCTGCCCCCACACCTGTCAGGCGTGAAATTTGATCGTTAAGGCTGGCGATTTGTTTAGCGAAATTGTTGATCTGGTCAACGCTGGCACCTATCGCAATATTGACCTGTTTATCCTGGTCGCGCAGATACTGATCGGTGGTTTTAAACTGATTCACCAGCCCTTCTGATTTACCAATCAGCGCCTGACGTGCTGCTGGATCTTCCGCGTTGCTGACCAGCGTTTGCAGACTGGTGAAGAAGTCCTGCATCTGTGTTGCCAGCGACGTGGTGCTGCCAGAGAGCATATTGTCGATTTTCGACATCTGCTCATAGCGGGAAGTCAGGCCGCTACTCTGGGTCTGCGCCGCACGTAACTGGTTGGTAATAAAGGCGTCGTACTCACGCTGTACGCCGGAAACGTAGACGCCATTGCCAACCCAGCCGCCTGCCCCCAGAGTGCTATTGGCCTGCGCCATAATGGTCGTTTGACGAGTATATCCGGCAACGTTATAGCTGGAAATATTATTACTCGCCGTATTTAACGCCGCCTGAGCCGCGTTAAGTCCGCTCATGGCGTTATTGATCAAGCTGGACATGGAGGTTCCTTATAAGCTTTCAATTACAGAGCATTATCGGCAGCGACCCGCCGGACTTGAGTTGTTCAGAACAGATTATCGATACTGATGTTGTAGGTCTTACTCACCTTGTCGCTTACCGATTTCATCTGTTGAATCATATTGGTGAGTTTGCGGGCATAATGAGGATCGGTAGCATAGCCCGCGTCCTGTAATGCCTGCGCGCCCTGCTCGGCGCTTGTGGCGGTCGTCACGGCAGCGTAACGCGGATTACGCGTTAACAGTCCTACATAATCCGACAATGCTTCAAGATAAGAGCTGTAGACCCGAAACTTCGCCTTCACTTTCCTCGCTTCGCCGTTTTCATATTCGGTAGTGGTAATTTCAGTCACCGCCCCTTTCCAGTTGGCAGAGGCTTTGACGCCAAACAGGTTATAGCTTGGTTCACCATTTTCACGACGAATTTGCCGTTGACCCCAGCCTGATTCCAGCGCGGCCTGGGCGAGGATCAGATGATGTGGCACACCGCTTTGCTGGCTTGCCAGTTGGGCGGGCAATGAGAGTTGGGCGAGGAATGCTTTACTGTCACCTGGCAGCGAATCATCGTAGTTACGTGGCACGGCTTTTTGCACAAGCTGCGTGAGTGTCTGATTTTGATAACGCACCACGGTTTCGAGCGGGAATTTCATCGGTGCCGTTGGCGTCGCTTCATCTGGCAGTGGTTGTTCTGGCGTCATCTGTTTTACCATCATCTCCGCCAGTCCCAGACCTTTGCCCGCCGTCATCTGTTGGGCAATCTGCTGGTCATACATACTGGTGTAGAGGCGAGTGTGCTCACTACTGAACAGGCCATCTTTCGGTAGGGCTTCACGCATACTTTTCAGCATCATCTGCACGAACATCCCTTCCACCTGGCGGGCAACCGGACGAATATTTGCCGCCGGATCTTCGCCCGCTTTCGCTTTCAGATCGTTAAGCGATTGCGCATCCCAGGCGGCACTTGCCAGTAGTTTGCTGTCGCTAATCATCAGATGATTTCCAGTTTTGCCCGCAGACATCCCGCGCTTTGCATTGATTGCAGTATGGACATCAGATCCATCGGCGTAGCGCCCAGCGCATTGAGCGCGCGCACCACGTTATTGAGGCTGGCACTAGAACGTACGCTTTGCAGCGAACCGCCGCTCTGGCGTAAGTCGATCTGGGTTTGTGGCGTGACAACGGTCTGCCCGCCACCAAACGGTGTGTCTGGTTGGCTCACGTTAACCTGACGATTTACCGTAACCGAGAGATTCCCCTGTGCTACCGCGCAACTGTCCAGCGTCACTTCACGGTTCATCACCACTGAACCAGTACGCGAGTTAATAATCACTTTGGCGTCCTGCGGGGTGACATTAACCTGCATATTCTGGATATCAGCAAGGAAACGCACCTGGGAACTGTTGCCACTCGGCACGCGTACCTGAATAGTCCGCGCATCTAACGCCGTCGCGTTACCGTATCCACGTGTGCGGTTGATGGTATCGGCAATTTCCTGCGCCATGGTGAAATCTTCCTCATTTAGCTGCAAATTGAGGGTATTGCCAGCGCCAAACTGGCTGGGCAATTCGCGCTCAATAATCGCACCATTAGTGATCCGTCCGCCGTTCAGTTGGTTAACCTGGACACTGCTGCCTCCCGCCGATGCGCCCGCACCGCCAACCAGAATGTTGCCCTGCGCCAGCGCATACACCTGGCTATCAACGCCCTTAAGCGGTGTCATCAACAACGTGCCGCCACGCAGACTTTTGGCGTTCCCCATAGAAGAAACCACCACGTCGATGGTTTGCCCCTGGCGACCAAATGGCGGAAGCGACGCCGTCACCATTACCGCAGCCACGTTTTTGAGTTGCATATTGGTGCCAGTCGGAACGGTAATTCCCAACTGCGAGAGCATGTTATTAAGCGTTTGAGTGGTAAACGGCGTCTGGGTCGTCTGGTCGCCTGTACCATCCAGGCCAACGACCAGCCCATAACCGATCAGCGAGTTTTGCCGTACGCCCTGAACGCTGGTGAGATCGCGAATACGGTCGGCCTGCGCCACCGTCGCAACCAGCAAAAGAATGAACGCAGAGAGAAATTTAATCACTACAGCCTCACTTACATTGGCGACAGGTTAAGGAAGAAACGCTGTAACCAGCCCATATTTTGCGCTTCGTTAATGTAACCGTTACCCACGTACTCAATACGTGCATCCGCCACCTGAGTAGACGGTACGGTATTGCTGCCACTGATGGTGCGTGGATTGACCACGCCGGAGAAGCGAATAAATTCAGTGCCCTGATTAATGGCGATCTGTTTTTCACCCACCACATGCAGGTTACCGTTGACCAGCACCTGATCGACCGTCACTGTTAATGTGCCGCTAAAGGTATTGCTGGCATTAGCACCGCCTTTACCGTTGAAACTATTGCCACCAGAGGCATCGACATCGGCGCGGGCGTTACCAAACAGCCCCTGCAAATAGCGCGGCACAGTATCAAAGCCAAAATTAGTTTTACCGTCACGGCTGGCATTCGCAGAGGAACTCTTGCTGGCGCTGACGTTCTCCTGCAACACAATGGTCAGCGTGTCACCAATATTGCGCGGTCGGCGATCTTCAAACAGCGGTTGATAGCCATAGTTAATCGGCTGGGCAGACTGAAAAATTGAACCGTTGGCAACGGGCGTCGGGCCGGGAACCGGCTGTGCACTGGTCGCCCCCTGCACCAGCGGCGTGGAGGGTATCCAGGCACAGCCGGATAGTGAAAGCACCAACAAGCTGGAAATGGCGTAAGTATGCACAGCGTTTTTTTGCATGGCTATCATCTTCAAAATCAGTAAACCGGTGAGAGTCCCCACCGGTATGCCTTAGAGTTGCGTCAGTTTTTGCAGCATTTGATCGGTAGTGGATACCGCTTTACTGTTGATTTCGTAGGCGCGCTGTACCTGGATCATGTTGACCAGTTCTTCCGCCACGTTGACGTTAGATGTTTCAACATACCCTTGATACAACAGTCCTGCACCGTTCAGGCCCGGCGTGCTTTCATTCGGTGCACCGGAGGATTGCGTTTCGGTGTAGAGGTTTTCACCAATACTCTCCAGCCCGGTGTCGTTCATAAAGGTAGTGAGATTGAGTTGTCCAACCTGAACCGGCGCCGCCTGACCTTGCTGGGTAACGCTTACCACGCCATCACGACCAATGGTGATACTTAACGCATTCGCCGGAATGGTGATTGCTGGCTGCACCTGAAAGCCACCGGCCGTCACCAGTTGCCCGTTCTGATCCACCTGGAAAGAGCCGTCACGGGTATAGGCTGATGAGCCATCCGGTAACATGACCTGGAAAAAACCCTGCCCTTTGATGGCAACATCTTTGCTGTTATTGGTTTGCGACAGATTGCCCTGACTGTGTAAACGTTCAGTGGCGACCGGACGCACACCGGTGCCAATTTGCAACCCGGATGGCAAGGTGGTTTGTTCGGAAGACTGTGCGCCAGGCTGGCGAATGGTTTGATAAAGCAGATCTTCAAACACCGCCCGCTGGCGCTTAAAACCGTTGGTGCTGACGTTTGCCAGGTTGTTGGCAATAACGTCCATATTGGTTTGCTGGGCGTCGAGACCCGTTTTGGCGATCCATAATGAACTGATCATAAAATATCCTTTGGTGGATTGCTGACAAGCAGAGCAAAAGCACGCGGCGGTGCGAATTTCCCCTCACCCTAACCCTCTCCCCAAAGGGGCGAGGGGATAGTCCGCGCGCTTTTATTGCAATGTCATCAATCGTTTAATTAACTCATCGACAGCAGTTGGTTGGCACGGCCTGCGTTATCATCGACGCTGCTGATCACCTTCATCTGCATTTCAAAACGCCGCGCGCTGGCAATCATGTCGCTCATTGCCGAAACGGCATTGACGTTACTGCCTTCCAGAACGCCCGACATCACACGCAACGTCGGGTCAGCCTGCAGCACCGTGCCACGCGTTGCCTGGCTTTCCGCATTTAAACGAAAAATACCGTCATCACCACGCTGTACTTCACTGCCCATGGCTTTCACCAGTTTCAGACGCCCCACTGGCGCGACGGTATTTGCCGGATCGCCGGGATTCCGCGCCGAAATCGTGCCATCGGCGGCAATCGTGATTTCTGCCCCTTCCGGTACAGCAGTCGGTCCCGCCTCGCCAATCACCGGATGCCCCTGAATCGTCAGTTGCCCGGTGGGATCAACCTGGATGCTGCCGTTACGCGTATACCCTTCGCTACCGTCAATAGTCTGCACGGCCAGCCAGCCGTCCTGCTGTAATGCGACGTCCAGCGGGCGCGAGGTGTAATCCATCTTGCCGGGAGTCATGTCTGCACCCGGCGTTGACGCCGTTACCAGCGTGCGCGTGGGCAGAGAAAGCCCTTCCACCGGCACCGCACGTAAGGCGTTTAACTGCGCGCGAAAACCCGGTGTCGAGACATTTGCCAGATTACTGGCGGTCACCGCCTGCTGATTCAGCGTCTGGCTGGCGGCGCCCATTGCGGTATAGATTGCGTGATCCATTGAGCTATTCCGTCAGCAATTAGCGTAAGTTAACCAGCGTGTTAAGGATCTGATCCTGGGTTTTGATGGTCTGAGCATTGGACTGATAGTTACGCTGGGCGACAATCATATTGACCAGTTCTTTGCTGAGATCGACGTTGGACGCTTCCAGCGCGCCGTTGGTCAGACTGCCAAAATTACCCGTTCCGGCAGTCCCCAGCAGCGCCACGCCAGAAGATTGCGTCGCAGACCAGACGTTATCGCCTTCGGAAGCCAGCCCTTCGTTGTTAGCGAAGTTTGCCAGCACAATCTGCCCCAGCAACTGGGTTTGTTCGTTGGAATAGTTACCGACTACCGTGCCGTCATCGTTGATTTGATAGCTCACCAAATCGCCAGGTTTGTAGCCATCCTGCGTGGTTGCCACAATGTTGTTTGCGCCGGTGTTTTGCTGCATAGAATTGAGGAAACTTAACGAGAATGAGGCAGGATCTGCGCCATTGATTGCGCCGGTGGTAATGTTCGCTGTCCCCCCCGAAGTCAATATGCCATTGGCATTAAACGCTAGCGTCGTTGCGTGGTTCGCTGTGCCTGTTGGATCACTGCTGTCCTGGGTGTAAACATCCCAGTTATTATCCCCGGTCTTCACAAAGTAGACGCTCATGTCATGAGCATTCCCCTGACTATCGAAAACAGTCACCGAGCCTTTTTTGTTATAGCTATCCGCATTACTGGCATCAAAGGTAGTCACCGACGGAAGCGGATCACTGGAGTTCAGGTTGATCTGCATCGACGCCGTGGTGGTGGTTTTTGCCGCCATCAAGGTATTTGGAATCGAAATATTGGTCGGATTCGCCCCTTGCTGAATGGTCGGCGGCGTGCCGGTTGCCGGATAACCTGTCAACTGTAAACCTTGCATATTCACCAGGTTGCGGTTTTCATCGAGTTTGAATTGCCCGTTACGGCTATAAAACACCGAGCCGTTGCTGTCTACCAGGCGAAAAAAACCGTTCTGGCTGATAGCAACGTCAAGACCACGTCCGGTATTGGTGGTCGTGCCATCGGTAAAATCCTGGGTGATGCCAGCAACTTTTACTCCCAGTCCCACTTTAGAACCCGCGAACATATCAGCAAATGAAGCCGTGCCGGATTTAAAGCCATAGGTGGCGGAGTTGGCGATATTGTTGCCAATGACATCGAGGTTGGTGGCGGCAGCGTTTAATCCGCTTACCGCTTGAGAAAAGGCCATGACTGACTCCTGAAATGTGAAGGCTTAGATTATCTGCCGTACTTCGTCGAGCGTGGTGGTGCCGTAAGTACCAAGATCCAGCGTATTCCCGTTGTTGCCGCGAATCACGCCCTGTACCAGAGCAAACTGCAGCGGTTGAGCCACTAACTGCGTACCACCGTTACTGGCGCTAATCGCCACGTTATAAGAACCATTTGGAGCGGTTGTGCCATCAGTTAACGTACCGTCCCAGGTGAAACTGTGGACGCCGGCGGTCAGTTCACCGATATCAATAGTGCGCACAACCGCGCCGTTTTTATCAGTGATAGTGGCAGTGACTTTGTCTGCCGCCTGTTGCAGTTCAACACCGAACGGTGTGGTCGTGGTTACCGCACCTTCTTCACTGCCGGTTCCGGCAAGAATAGTGGTGCCGGGGATCATCACACCGTGACCAATCAGGTTACTGGCCTGTAGCGACTGACTGTTGTCTATCTGCCCGGAAATCGAACCGAGCGTAGTATTGAGTTTTTCAATCCCACTGACCGTGCTGATTTGCGCCAGTTGCGACGTCAGCTCGTTGTTTTCCATTGGATTGGTCGGGTCCTGGTTTTTTAGTTGTGCCACCAGCAAGGTCAGAAAACTGCTTTGTAAATCTGCGGCGTTACTGCCCGTGATCGAACTACTGCTGGTAGTGCTGACGCCGGTATTTGTCGGATCGGTGGTGGTTACCGCAATGGACATGGCTTTCTCCTTTATTGACCGAGCGTGAGGGTTTTCAGCATCATGCTTTTCACCGTGTTAAGCACTTCCACGTTGGCCTGATAGCTGCGCGACGCCGACATGGTGTTAACCATCTCCCCGACAACATCAACGTTTGGCATTTTCACGTAGCCCTTCGCGTCCGCCAGCGGATTACCCGGCTCATAAACCAGTTTGTCCGGAGCCTGACTTTCAATAACATCGGCAACCTTTACGCCGCCCGTAGCAGCGCCTGGCGCGGCGTTCACCTGGAACACCACCTGTTTTGCCCGATAAGGTTGTCCGTCTGGGCCAGTCACACTGTCGGCATTAGCCAGATTACTGGCCGCCACGTTCAGACGCTGGGACTGAGCAGTTAACGCCGATCCGGCGATATCAAAAATATTCAGCAGTGCCATCCGTTAATTTCCGCTCTGTAAAACGTTCATCATGCCTTTGATTTGCCCACTCAACGCACTAAGGCTCATCTGGTATTGCAGGCTGTTATCGGCAAACTGGGTACGTTCGCGATCCATATCGACGGTATTGCCGTCCAGCGAAGGCTGATCCGGAATACGGTATTGCAGTTCTGTGGAAGGAGGCGTCAGCGCCTGCGCCGGAATGTGTTGCGTTGAGGTCATGGTCAGCGCAACCACGCTGGTTTCATCTCGTCCACGCTGCATCACTTTTTTAAGTTCACTGGCAAAATCTATATCGCGCGCCTGATAACCAGGGGTATCAGCATTGGCGATATTTGCCGCCAGCACTTCCTGACGCTGGGCGCGCAGATTGAGCGCCTCTTGTTGAAAACGTAAGGCGGCGTCGAGCTTATCGAGCATATCTCCTCCGCAGGTATCAAAATTCTGCCGTCAGCTTAAAGGCTTTACGCGCGCGTTATCGGCGGAATAAACGCAAAATGGGTCGCTATTTATGCCGTTGATGGTCACAACGCGCGGGTACAATTTGGCCTGTAGAAATGGCTGGAGGTGAAAATGCTGGCAATGAAGCGTTGTATGGTGATCATCGCGATACTGTTCAGTCCGCTGAGTGCGGCTGGCGATCTCACATCACAATTGCAAACCTTTTTTGCCGCACAACTGGCAGGGTTGAGTGATGAAGTCCGGGTCTCTATTCGTACTGCGCCCCATTTACTGCCTCCGTGTGAACAGCCATTGCTGTCGATGACCAGCAATTCCCGCCTGTGGGGCAATGTGAATGTGCTGGCGCGCTGCGGCAACAACAAACGATATTTGCAGGTTAATGTGCAGGCCACGGGAAATTATGTGGTTGCTGCGATGCCCGTTGTGCGTGGGGGAAAACTGGAATCTGGCAGTGTCAAACTAAAACACGGACGGCTGGATACCTTACCGCCGCGTACTGTACTGGATGTCAATCAACTTGTTGATGCCGTCAGCCTGCGCGATCTGGCGCCCGAACAGCCTGTACAGCTAACCATGCTGCGCCAGGCCTGGCGAGTCAAAGCCGGTCAACGCGTCAATGTGATTGCCAGCGGGGAGGGATTCAGCGCCAATGCTGAAGGTCAGGCACTGAACAATGCCGCCGTCGCGCAAAATGCTCGTGTCCGCATGGTGTCGGGTCAGGTGGTCAGTGGCGTGGTGGATGCTGATGGGAATATTCTTATAAACCTGTAAGCTGTTAAAGATTGACCGACTATTGCCGATAAATAAGCAACAAATGATAAAAGCGCCCTCAATGAGGAATAAACCATGAGTATTGACCGCACTTCACCTCTGAAGCCCGTAAGCACCGTTCAGCCACGCGAAAACACTGACGCGCCGGTAGCCAATACCCGCTCGACTAAAACGACCGCAGCCACCAGCACCAACGTCACGTTAAGCGATGCGCAGGCAAAATTGATGCAGCCAGGCAGCAGTGATATCAATCTTGAACGCGTAGAAGCGTTGAGACAGGCGATTCGTAACGGTGAGCTAAAAATGGATATCGGCAAAATTGCCGACGCGCTGATCAGCGAAGTACAACAAGACTTACTGAGTAAATAGGCTTATGACGCGTCTTGCAGAGATCCTCGACCAGATGTCCACAGTGCTTAACGAGCTTAAAATGGTGATGGATCAAGAGCAACAACATCTCTCTATGGGGCAGATCAACGGCAGCCAGTTGCAATGGACTACAGAACAAAAAAGCTCACAGCTGGCAACGCTGGATTACCTTGAGCAGTTACGTCGGCAAACACTGGATACTGTAAACAGCGACGAGATCACACAGCGATGGCAGGAAATTACCGTGAAAACGCAGCAACTGCGCCAGTTAAATCAACATAACGGCTGGCTTCTGGAAGGACAGATTGAGCGCAATCAACAGGCGCTGGAGATGCTGAAACCGCATCAGGAACCGACGCTGTACGGGGCTAACGGTCAAACCTCAACGTCCCATCGCGGCAGTAAAAAGATATCTATCTGAAGATTTTCTCCGGCCTGCAATGCAGGCCGGAACGCATTATTACACCGTCCGACGGGCAAACTCTTTAACTTTGAAGCCCAGCACCGCCAGCGCGGCAAAGTATGCCGCGATCCCCGCGACAACAACCGCCATCAAGCGTAGTAAGCGCCAGGGCATAGTGCCCAATGACCACTCTGGCATGATGTGTAACATACCTAACAGCACGCCAGACATCACCAATACGGCTACCAACAAACGCAACAGAAACGCAGTCCAGCCGGGCTGTGGGGTAAAGATTTTCTGCTTACGCAACTGCCAGTACAGCAGCGAAGCATTCAGGCAAGCCGCCAGACCAATGGAAAGCGACAATCCGGCATGTTTCAACGGGCCGATAAACGCCAGGTTCATCAATTGCGTCAGGATCAGCGTGACGATGGCTATTTTTACCGGTGTTTTAATGTCCTGTCGGGAATAAAAGCCCGGAGCCAGCACTTTCACCACAATCAGGCCAATCAAACCCACCGAGTAAGCAATTAACGCCCGCTGGGTCATCAGCGCATCAAAGGCGGTAAATTTACCGTATTGAAACAGTGAAACGGTCAACGGCCCGGAAAGGATACCCAGCGCCACCGCGCTTGGCAGCGCCAGCAAGAAACAAAGACGCAGCCCCCAATCCATCAAGCGGTTGTATTCATCGTGATTGCCGCTGGCAAAACTTTTCGACAGCGACGGTAGCAAAATGGTGCCCAGCGCCACGCCCAGTACGCCAGACGGGAACTCCATTAAACGGTCGGCGTAATACATCCAGGACACAGAACCGGATGCCAAAAACGAAGCGAAAATGGTGTTAATGATCAAGGAGATCTGACTGACAGAGACGCCAAGAATCGCCGGTCCCATCTGTTTCACCACGCGCATCGCACCCGCATCGTGGAAGTTAATGCGTGGCAAAACCAACATGCCTATCTTCTTCAGGTGCGGTAGCTGATAAACCAGTTGCAGGATACCGCCCACCGTTACAGCCCACGCCAGCGCCAGCACAGGCGGATTAAAGTACGGCGCGGCAAACAGCGCAAAACCAATCATGCTGATGTTAAGTAACGTCGGGGCAAATGCCGGAATCGAAAAACGGTTCCAGGTATTGAGAATCGCCCCCACCAGCGACGCCAGGGAGATCAGCAAAATATAGGGAAAAGTAATCTGTAATAGCTGGGTAGTCAGGGCAAATTTGTCGGCAGTATCAGCAAAGCCCGGCGCGGTCACCATGATTACCCACGGCGCGGCGAGCATCCCGGCAACCGTCACAACCGCCAGCGCGAGTGTCAGCAGACCAGAAACATAAGAGACAAAGACCCGCGTGGCGTCTTCACCCTGCTTGCTTTTATATTCCGCCAGAATCGGCACAAATGCCTGGGAGAAGGCTCCTTCAGCAAAAATACGGCGCAACAAGTTAGGAAGTTTAAAAGCGACAAAAAAGGCGTCGGTTGCCATCCCTGCGCCAAAGATTCTGGCGACAATTGCGTCACGTGCGAAGCCAAGCACACGCGAAAACATGGTCATCGAGCTGACGGCGGCCAGCGATTTTAATAAATTCATCGGTGTTCTAATCCAGACCCACGGGCAAAACGCCTGCAAGGCAGGCGCTGAAAGAGGCGAATAGTCTACCTGGATTATGGTGAATTGCTACCGCCAGATGTTACAGGGTTTATTCACTCATCGCGTCGCGCCAGATCTTGTCAACGATGCGCTGCGCCAGCACCGCCTGTTCACCGGCGGTTTGCGGAACTGTCTGATTTTGCACGCACTCAATGAAGTGACGTGCGCAACCAACAAATCCACGCTGCTCAAGGGTACTCTGCCAGCCTGGAATCGGTTTATGCACTACCCCCTGCCCGCGCTCCTCACGCCATTCACGCATATCCGTAATGTCGATGAGCGCACCGTCAGTCACGGCCTGCACGGCTTCACGCTGACTTCCGGCACGGCGATGCATACTGGTGGTAATCTGCAAAGAACCCGCAGAAAAATGGTGCTCGGCAAATAGCATTTCGCCAGCGTCGTTAGTCAGTAGCGTGCCGCCATCCAGAGAGGCTTTACCGCCAGACAACCACAGCGCGGTATCCACCACATGCAGATAATCATCCAGCAACGTGAAATAAAGATCGTGCGGCCCGACACTATTGCTACGATGCTTATCCATTCTTAGCGAGGCCGCCGTAGCGAGTTGCGTTTTTAACTCACAGTAGAGAGGTGCGAAACGGCGGTTAAAACCGACCATCAGGGTGAGTTTTTTCCGTGCTGCCAGTTCCACCAGCCGCTCGGCATCACGCAGATTTTCCGCCAGCGGTTTATCAACACAAACATGCACCCCCGCATTTAACAGCGCACTGACAACCTCAAAGTGGCTGGCAGTGCTTGAATGCACGAAAACCGCATCGCAACTGGCGGCGAGGCTGGATAACGAATCAGCGTAGGGAATGCGCCAGCTTTCACAAACTGGCAGGGCTTTCTCACGCGTTGGCGACCACGCGCCTTGTAACGTCCAGTCTGATGCTGCCGCCAGCACCGGTAACCACGCTTTTTGCGCGATGCCGCCTAATCCCACTACGCCGATACGTAATTTTTTCACTTTAATCTCCCAGATGGGCCAGCAATGAATCAAGACGCTGTTTCAGTTCTGCCACTTCGATTTCCAGTGCTTCGACACGAGCCTGTAAATCGCCGTCAACCGCGTTCGACGACTCCGTTAACACCGGTTGATCCTCAACCTCACCGCTGAAAAGATGCATATAACGGCTTTCACGTTTACCCGGGTCACGAGCCAGGCGAACCACAAAAGGCCCGTCTTCACGATTAGCCAGTTGTTCCAGCGTGGACTCCACTTCCGCCATATCGCTAAATTCATACATCCGCGCCGCGCGGCTGCGCAATTCGCCTGGCGTCTGGGCACCGCGTAACAACAAAGTGGTTATCAACGCCACTTCTGCGGCACTCAGTTTCAGATCGCCAAATTCTGAATTACAAAAGCGTTGCTCATATTTGGTGACCCGATTACCAAAACCGCTCACCGTGCGTAAATAATGACGTTTGACCAGATTATCCAGCTGCTCCTGCACCTCGGATTCACTCAGATTCATTACCGGTTCACGGTTCGTTTTCTGATTACAGGCCGTTACTACACCATTTACAGAAAGCGGATATTGCTCCGGCGTTGTCACCTGTTTTTCCAGCAAGCAGCCAATCACGCGGGCTTCCAGTGCAGTAAGTTGATATTTCATGAGATTCTCCTTAGCGGCCGGGCGTCCAGTCTGGGGTGGTTAATGCCGTCAGTACGTGATCGCGCCATTGTCCATCAATCAACAAATAATCTTTCGCATAGCCTTCTTTTTCAAAACCCAGTCGCGCAAGTAAATCACCGCTGCGTTTATTGTGCGGCATATAGTTGGCCATAATGCGATGAATATGTTGGGTGCGCTGCATATAACGAATGGCGGCGGTCAGGGCTTCAAACATTAGCCCTTTGCCCTGCCATTTTTGCCCAATCGAATAACCGAGATAGCAGGCATGAAAAGATCCTCGCACCACATTAGAAAAATTGGCAACGCCAATAATCTCTTTCTCATCCGGGTCGAATAACCCAAAATAGAATGCAGAACCTTGTTTATGAAATTCATTAATCATGCTTAACCTGGCCTGCCAGCCTGAAGGATAGCAGTGGCTTTCGTCGCGCACTGGTTCCCAGGGCTTGAGGAAATGGCGATTCTCTGCGTAATAATCCGCCAGCCGCCAGGCATCACGATCATGCACCAGACGCACGACCAGTCGGTCCGTGGTTAAGCGCACTTTTGGCACGTTACTGCGATAGCCAAACATTCTATACCTACTCCTTCCCGTAACGTCTTTAATACGCTGTAAGTATTACTATACCTGCGCAACCAGAGCCTGTGAAAAGTCCAAAATGCCATTTCCTGCATTATTCACATATTTGATAAAAACTCTCTATCAAAGAGGGCTTTCGATAAAAAAATATTGTCCCGGGAATTGTGGGAAAAGTATTAGCGACCATGCAGAATAGAAAGTGCTCATCTTTTATTTCCCAGGAGGGGAAATGTCGCGCGTGTCGCAGGCGAGGAACCTGGGTAAATATTTCCTGCTCATCGATAATATGCTGGTCGTGCTGGGGTTCTTTGTTGTCTTCCCGCTGATCTCCATCCGCTTCGTTGATCAAATGGGCTGGGCCGCCGTGATGGTCGGTATTGCCCTCGGTCTGCGTCAGTTCATTCAGCAAGGGTTGGGTATTTTTGGCGGCGCAATTGCCGACCGCTTTGGCGCTAAACCAATGATTGTCACCGGTATGCTGATGCGCGCCGCCGGATTCGCCACTATGGGCATCGCCCAGGAGCCCTGGTTACTGTGGTTTTCCTGCCTTCTCTCAGGTCTTGGCGGCACTCTTTTCGATCCGCCGCGTTCGGCGCTGGTGGTCAAATTGATTCGCCCGCAGCAACGTGGGCGCTTTTTCTCGTTGTTGATGATGCAGGACAGTGCCGGTGCGGTCATTGGCGCTTTGTTGGGAAGCTGGCTGTTGCAATATGATTTCCGCCTGGTCTGCGCCACAGGGGCGATTCTATTTGTACTGTGTGCAGCGTTTAATGCCTGGTTGTTACCGGCATGGAAACTCTCTACCGTGCGCACGCCAGTCCGCGAAGGCATGGCTCGCGTGATGCGTGATAAACGTTTTGTCACCTACGTCCTGACGCTGGCGGGCTACTACATGCTTGCCGTTCAGGTGATGTTGATGCTGCCGATTATGGTCAACGACGTCGCCGGAGCGCCCTCTGCCGTTAAATGGATGTATGCCATTGAAGCATGTCTCTCCTTAACCTTGCTCTACCCTATCGCTCGCTGGAGCGAAAGGCGCTTTCGTCTGGAACACCGGTTGATGGCTGGGTTGTTGATAATGTCATTAAGCATGATGCCGGTGGGCATGGTCAGCAGCCTGCAACAACTTTTCACCCTGATTTGTCTGTTTTATATCGGTTCGATCATTGCCGAACCTGCGCGTGAAACCTTAAGTGCCTCGCTGGCGGATGCACGAGCACGCGGCAGCTATATGGGTTTTAGCCGTCTGGGTCTGGCCATTGGCGGAGCTATTGGCTATATCGGCGGCGGTTGGCTGTTTGATCTGGGAAAGTCGGCACAACAACCAGAGTTACCGTGGATGATGTTGGGCATTATTGGCATAATCACCTTCCTTGCGCTGGGTTGGCAATTTAGCCAGAAACGCGCGGCGCGTCGGTTGCTGGAACGCGACGCCTGAAAACGCGATGCTTTCTGTTACCATTGCTCGCCCTGTCAACCTGACACGCCTTAACAGCTTGTTATTACCTGCCGCCGCAGAATTCAGTTTTTTCTGCTGGCGAGTTTAACGCTGGTGGCACATGCTGCGTTGTGTCAGGATATTGACGCAGATTTCATGTCGAGGACTACCATGAACAAGTTTTTATTTGCCGCTGCATTGCTCGTCAGCGGCCTGCTCGTTGGCTGTAATCAACTCACCCAGTACACGATTAGCGAACAAGAAATTAACCAGTCACTTGAGAAACATAATAATTTCTCGAAAGATATCGGTTTGCCCGGCGTAGCGGATGCCCATATTGTTCTGACAAACCTGGCCAGCCAAATTGGTCGCGAAGAGCCGAATAAGATAACCTTAACCGGGGATGCAAATCTGGATATGAACTCCCTGTTCGGCAGCCAGAAAGCGACCATGAAACTAAAACTGAAAGCACTGCCGGTTTTCGATAAAGAAAAAGGCGCTATCTTCCTGAAGGAAATGGAAGTGGTCGATGCGACGGTACAACCGGAAAAAATGCAGACAGTGATGCAAACGTTGCTCCCCTATTTGAATCAGGCATTACGCAACTACTTTAACCAGCAACCGGCTTACATTCTGCGCGAAGATGGCAGCAAAGGTGAAGCAATGGCGAAAAAACTGGCGAAAGGTATTGAGGTGAAACCTGGCGAAATTGTCATTCCGTTTACTGATTAAACACGAGGGCGCATTCGCGCCCTTTATTTTTCGTGCAAAGGAAAACGTTTCCGCTTATCCTTTGTGTCCGGCAAAAACATCCCTTCAGCCGGAGCATAGAGATTAATGACTGCACCATCCCAGGTATTAAAGATCCGCCGCCCAGACGACTGGCACCTTCACCTCCGCGATGGCGACATGTTAAAAACTGTCGTGCCGTATACCAGCCAAACCTATGGTCGGGCCATCGTTATGCCCAATCTGGCACCGCCCGTGACGACCGTTGAAGCTGCCGTGGCTTATCGTCAACGTATTCTTGACGCCGTCCCTGCCGGGCACGACTTCATCCCGCTGATGACCTGCTACCTAACTGATTCACTGGATGCAGACGAACTGGAGCGAGGGTTTAACGAAGGCGTGTTCACCGCTGCAAAACTTTACCCAGCAAACGCGACCACCAACTCCAGCCACGGCGTGACGTCGGTTGACGCTATCATGCCCGTACTGGAGCGAATGGAAAAAATGGGTATGCCACTGCTGGTACACGGAGAGGTGACACACGCCGACATCGACATTTTTGACCGTGAAGCGCGCTTTATTGAAACTGTTATGGAGCCGCTACGCCAACGTCTGGCTGGGCTGAAAGTGGTTTTTGAGCACATCACGACGAAAGATGCCGCTGAATATGTTCGTGACGGTAATGAACTGCTGGCTGCTACCATTACACCCCAGCATTTGATGTTTAACCGTAACCATATGCTGGTTGGTGGCATACGTCCGCATCTGTACTGCCTGCCCATTCTCAAACGTAATGTGCATCAACAGGCGCTGCGTGAACTGGTCGCCAGTGGCTTTAGTCGCGTTTTCCTTGGGACTGACTCCGCGCCACATGCGCGTCATCGCAAAGAGAGTAGCTGCGGTTGTGCCGGCTGTTTTAATGCCCCAACGGCGCTGGGCAGTTACGCCACTGTCTTTGAAGAAATGAATGCGTTACAGCACTTTGAAGCATTCTGTTCTTTAAACGGCCCGCAGTTCTATGGTTTGCCAGTCAACGAATCGTTTATTGAACTGGTACGCGAAGAGCAGAAAGTGGCTGAAAGCATCGCTCTGACTGACGACACGTTGGTGCCATTCCTGGCCGGAGAAACAGTACGCTGGACAGTTAAACAATAAAAAACGTAGTTCCCTGTTGTCATTAGGTTATTTTGCCTGTATAAATAACCAGTATATTAAACAGGGGGCTATTATGAGAATTGAAGTCACCATAGCGAAAACTTCTCCATTACCTGCCGGAGCCATTGACGCTCTGGCAGTTGAACTTTCCCGCCGTATTCAATATGCGTTTCCTGATAACGAAGGTCATGTTTCTGTTCGTTATGCCGCAGCTAATAATTTATCGGTTATTGGCGCAACAAAAGAAGATAAACAGCGCATTAGCGAAATTCTGCAAGAAACATGGGAAAGCGCAGATGACTGGTTCGTTAGCGAATAATATGCAGTAATGTTTGTTTTTGCCGGGTCGCCCCGGCTTTTTTATTTTCAGCACAAAATTTCTACACTTCCTCAAAATAATTGCACGATATGCTAAAAAAATATGAATGACATGCTGTTTTATTGTTCATATAAATCTTAAAAACAAAAAAATATCTCTTTCCCCCTTTAAAAATTCTGTGGATACCCTTACTTATTGGTATACTGAAGTTGCTTCAGATAAAAATGCATTGAACCTCGAATAACGTTGTCTAGTAACACGAATTAGGGGGCCATGATGGAAAAAAACAATGAAGTCATTCAGACTCATCCGCTCGTAGGGTGGGACATCAGCACCGTTGATAGCTATGATGCTCTGATGTTGCGTTTGCACTACCAGACCCCAAATAAGTCCGAGCAGGAAGGGACTGAAGTTGGTCAGACACTCTGGTTAACTACTGATGTTGCCAGACAATTTATTTCGATATTAGAAGCAGGAATCGCCAAAATTGAATCTGGTGATTTCCATGTAAATGAGTATCGTCGTCATTAACTTGACATGACCATCCACCCAAAAGGCACCAGATTGGTGCCTTTACTATTTCTGGGTTGTATATCTGCATTCACTTAATTACTCTGCTTAAACCATGAGAGCAGAGAGAAAAAAATGAAATACGATCTCATCATTATTGGCAGCGGTTCCGTAGGCGCTGCAGCCGGGTATTATGCCACTCGGGCCGGTTTGAAAGTGCTGATGACCGACGCCCATATGCCGCCGCACCAACACGGCAGCCACCACGGTGATACACGATTAATTCGCCATGCTTATGGTGAAGGTGAAAAGTATGTTCCGTTGGTACTTCGCGCGCAAACCCTGTGGGATGAACTCTCCCGTTACAACGAAGAAGACCCCATTTTTGTGCGCTCTGGCGTCATTAACCTCGGCCCAGCCGACTCCGAATTCCTCGCCAATGTCGCCCACAGCGCGGAACAATGGCAACTCAACGTCGAAAAACTGGATGCGCAAACCATTATGGCTCGCTGGCCTGAAATACGCGTCCCTGACAATTACATCGGCTTGTTTGAGGCTGATTCTGGCTTTCTGCGCAGCGAACTGGCAATTAAAACCTGGATCCAACTGGCGAAGGAAGCTGGCTGTGCCCAACTGTTCAACTGCCCGGTCACCGCAATTCGTCATGACGATGACGGCGTAACTATTGAAACAGCTGACGGCGAGTATCAGGCGAAAAAAGCGATCGTCTGCGCGGGAACCTGGGTAAAAGACCTGCTGCCAGAACTGCCTGTCCAGCCAGTACGCAAAGTGTTCGCCTGGTATCAGGCCGATGGTCGTTATAGCGTGAAAAATAAATTTCCGGCCTTTACCGGAGAACTGCCCAATGGCGATCAGTATTACGGCTTTCCCGCCGAAAATGACGCTCTGAAAATTGGAAAACATAATGGTGGTCAGGTGATTCATTCAGCGGATGAACGCGTTCCGTTTGCTGAAATCGCCAGTGACGGTTCTGAAGCATTTCCCTTCTTACGTAGCATACTGCCGGGCATTGGTTGCTGCCTGTACGGAGCTGCCTGTACCTACGATAATTCGCCTGATGAAGATTTTATTATCGACACCCTGCCCGGTCACGATAATACGCTGCTGATTACCGGCCTGAGTGGTCACGGATTTAAATTTGCATCGGTATTAGGGGAAATAGCCGCCGATTTTGCGCAAGGTATAAATAGCGATTTTGATTTGACGCCATTCAGACTTTCCCGCTTCAAATAATCATCATCACGGCCTCAAAATGAGGCCGTTTTTACAGGAGTATTTAATGCGTCGGCTGTTGAACTATCTCATCAATAATATTCGCGAGCATCTGATGCTTTATCTTTTTCTGTGGGGATTATTGGCCATTATGGATCTGATCTACGTGATTTATTTTTAACCACGCAGCACTGACATAAATTGACAAAAACTTAATCTCTCTTTCATTTGGTGTGAAAAATTGAATAAGCTTATGTCTCTCTTAACTTCATTCCCCAGACATACCTCATCCTGAAACCACTAAACTTATGAAGATTCTTTCATTATTAAATCAAAATTATTGAAATAAAAATAAATATCATTTGAATTGTTATTTTTAAGTTGCAATTCATTCTCCAACGCGCCATTTTCATTCTTTCGCAAATAAGTTTCGGATGCACTGATGTCCCTTACAAATACCCCCAAACGCTATGGTGTTATATCAATGACCTTTCATTGGCTGAGTGCAATCATTATCTACTGCATGTTTGCTTTAGGGCTATGGATGGTAACACTCAGTTATTACGATGGCTGGTATCACAAAGCACCAGAGCTGCATAAAAGCGTCGGTATTCTGCTCATGATGGGGCTGGTTATACGCATTCTGTGGCGTGTTATATCCCCACCACCTGGTCCGTTGCAAAGTTATTCGACCATGACGCGTCTCGGCGCACAAATTGGACATCTCGCGCTATACCTTTTGCTCTTCGCCATTGGCATCAGCGGCTATCTCATCTCGACCGCCGATGGCAAACCAATCAGCGTTTTTGGCTGGTTTGACATCCCCGCGACCCTTGCCGATGCTGGCGCACAGGCTGACTTAGCCGGTGCCCTGCATTTTTGGCTAGCGTGGAGCGTCGTCGTACTGTCCGTTATGCACGGATTTATGGCCCTGAAGCATCATTTCATCGATAAAGACGACACCCTGAAGCGTATGCTGGGAAAATCGTCATCTGACTATGGAGTATAAAATGAAAAAAAGCCTGCTTGGTTTAACCTTCGCTTCCCTGATGTTCTCTGCCGGTTCAGCTGTCGCCGCCGATTACAAAATTGACAAAGAAGGTCAGCACGCCTTTGTCAATTTCCGCATCCAGCATCTTGGCTATAGCTGGTTATATGGCACCTTTAAAGATTTCGACGGTACTTTTACCTTTGATGAAAAGAACCCAGCTGCTGATAAAGTGAATGTGACAATTAACACCACCAGCGTCGATACCAATCACGCCGAACGTGATAAGCATCTTCGCAGCGCAGATTTCCTCAACACCGCAAAATATCCGCAGGCGACGTTCACTTCTACCAGCGTGAAGAAAGACGGTGATGAGCTGGATATTACGGGTGATCTGACACTCAATGGCGTAACCAAACCAGTAACGCTGGAAGCAAAATTGATTGGTCAGGGCGACGATCCGTGGGGCGGTAAACGTGCGGGCTTCGAGGCAGAAGGCAAAATTAAGCTGAAAGACTTCAACATTAAGACTGATTTAGGTCCAGCTTCGCAGGAGGTTGATCTGATTATTTCGGTGGAAGGTGTACAGCAGAAGTAATGCATAGATGTTGCCGGATGACGCGCATCCGGCACGAATGTTTATTTTGTTGGATCAGGAATGACCAGCGTCGTGTTCAGCCGTCCACGCGATTTATTAAAGATCTTATTGCCATTTTCTCGCCCGGCACGACGGCGGCGCTGTTCTTCTGGCGGTAATGCGCTTTCTTCACAGCAAATCTCACTACAACAGCCCTTGAATTTCTCGGCACATGCCGGACACTGGATAAACAACAGATGACAGCCATCATTTCTACAATTGGTATGGCTGTCACAAGGTGTGCCGCACTGATGACAATGCGCAATAATTTCGTCAGAGATCCGCTCGCCCATCCGCTCGTCAAAAACAAAATTTTTACCAATAAAGCGGACAGGCAAACCTTGTTCACGCGCCTTACGAGCGTATTCAATAATCCCGCCTTCAATATGCCAGACTTTATTGAATCCGTTATGTTTCATCCAGGCACTGGCCTTTTCGCAACGAATACCACCGGTACAGTACATCACGATTTTTTTATCTTTATGCACCTGCATCATCTCAACCGCTTTTGGCAGTTGTTCGCGAAAGGTATCTGCCGGAATTTCCAGCGCGTTTTCAAAATGCCCCACTTCATATTCATAGTGGTTGCGCATATCGATAAACAGCGCATCGGGATCATCAAGCATGGCATTCACTTCCGCTGCTTGCAGGTATTCCCCCACGTTACTGGCATCAAATTGAGGATCGTCAATACCATCGGCAACAATTCGGTCGCGAACCTTCATGCGCAGCACCCAGAAGGATTTCCCGTCATCATCCAGCGCAATATTCAGACGTAAACCGTTTAAAGCAGGATCAAAAGCATAAAGCTGTGCGCGAAATGTCTCTACGTTGCTCGCCGGTACGCTGATTTGTGCGTTGATCCCTTCATGCGCCAGATAGACCCGCCCAAAGACATTCAACGCGGTAAATAGCTTATATAAAGCATCGCGGGTCGTTTTGGGATCGGTAATGTGGAAATATTTATAGAACGAAATGGTGGTACGTGGTTCGCTCTCGGCCAGCATTTTGGCTTTCAGCGCGTCATTAGAAATGCGGTTGTGTAACACTGGCATGGTGTACGGTTCCTGCAGGGTGGGAAAGTAAAAATCCGCAGCATGATATAGCAATTATCGACAATTAACATCCATACATTTTACGCTACATTTGCGCATTAAAAATTATTAATGATTTACATACGCGGTAATTTCGCCCAGTCTTCGGTCACAAATTTTGGTTGCGGACGAAAAAATGCGACAATACATACAATTGCCCGTATAGGTTGAAAGACAGGATTTATATGACGAATCTACCCAAGTTCTCCACCGCACTGCTTCATCCGCGTTATTGGTTAACCTGGTTGGGTATTGGCGTACTTTGGTTGGTCGTGCAATTGCCCTACCCGGTCATCTACCGTCTCGGTTGTGGATTAGGAAAACTGGCGTTACATGTTATGAAACGTCGCGCCAAAATTGTACATCGCAATCTGGAACTGTGCTTCCCGGAGATGAGCGAACAAGAACGCCATGAAATGATGGTGAAGAATTTCGAATCCGTTGGGATGGGGCTGATGGAGACCGGCATGGCGTGGTTCTGGTCGGATCGTCGAATTGCCCGCTGGACGGAAGTGATTGGCATGGAACATATCCGTGACGTGCAGGCGCAAAAGCGCGGCATTCTGTTGGTCGGCATCCATTTCCTGACGCTGGAGCTGGGCGCAAGGCAATTTGGTATGCAGGAACCGGGTATCGGCGTCTATCGCCCAAACGATAATCCGTTGCTCGACTGGCTGCAAACCTGGGGGCGCCTGCGTTCGAATAAATCGATGCTTGATCGCAAAGACTTAAAAGGAATGATCCGGGCACTAAAGAAAGGCGAAGTGGTCTGGTATGCGCCAGATCACGATTACGGCCCGCGCTCAAGTGTTTTCGTGCCGCTGTTTGCTGTTGAGCAGGCGGCGACCACCAGTGGCACCTGGATGCTGGCGAAAATGTCTGGTGCGTGCCTGGTGCCGTTTGTTCCGCGTCGTAAGCCAGACGGCAAAGGGTATCAGTTGATCATGCTGCCGCCAGAGTGTTCACCTCCGTTGGATAACGCTGAAATCACCGCTGCATGGATGAATAAAGTGGTCGAAAAATGCATCATGATGGCACCGGAACAGTATATGTGGCTGCATCGTCGCTTTAAAACGCGCCCGGAAGGCGTACCTTCACGCTATTAAATCTCCCTTGCCGGATGTTTCGAACTGCATCCGGCATTACCACTACAAATCCTCCTGATTTAGCGATAAAAGCTCTGTACATTGCGTCACTTATAAGTCAGGCGCATAATTAGTGTGCTTACTTTTTCTTCTTTTAATCACCGCGCCTGGCGCACCAACAGCGGATTGCTATGTCACTCTGTGAAAATGACACCCCCATAAACTGGAAACGAAACCTGATCGTTGCCTGGCTAGGTTGTTTTCTTACCGGTGCCGCCTTCAGTCTGGTGATGCCATTCTTACCCCTCTACGTTGAGCAACTTGGCATCACCGGCCACAGCGCGCTGAATATGTGGTCGGGGATTGTCTTCAGTATTACCTTTTTATTTTCCGCCATCGCCTCCCCTTTCTGGGGCGGGCTTGCCGACCGCAAAGGCAGAAAAATCATGTTATTGCGTTCTGCTCTCGGCATGGGCATCGTGATGGTGCTGATGGGGCTGGCGCAAAATATCTGGCAGTTTTTGATTCTGCGGGCGCTGCTTGGTTTGCTTGGCGGATTTGTCCCCAACGCCAATGCTCTTATCGCCACACAAGTACCGCGTAATAAAAGCGGCTGGGCGCTGGGCACGCTCTCCACCGGCGGCGTTAGCGGCGCGTTGCTCGGCCCGATGGCTGGTGGCTTACTCGCTGATAACTACGGCTTACGTCCGGTATTCTTTATTACCGCCAGTGTGCTCATACTCTGCTTTTTCGTCACCCTGTTTTGTATCAGAGAAAAATTCCAGCCCGTCAGCAAAAAAGAGATGCTGCACATGCGGGAAGTCGTAACATCGCTTAAAAATCCGAAACTGGTACTTAGCCTGTTTGTCACAACATTAATTATCCAGATTGCTACTGGATCTATCGCACCAATCCTGACGCTGTATGTCCGCGAACTGGCAGGAAATGTCAGTAATATCGCCTTTATTAGTGGCATGATCGCCTCCGTGCCCGGCGTGGCTGCACTGCTAAGTGCTCCACGACTTGGTAAACTTGGCGATCGTATCGGGCCAGAAAAGATCCTGATAACTGCGCTGATCTTTTCTGTGCTGCTGTTGATCCCAATGTCTTATGTCCAGACACCACTGCAACTGGGGATTTTACGCTTTTTGCTCGGCGCCGCAGACGGCGCTCTGCTCCCAGCCGTACAAACGTTGCTGGTTTATAATTCGACCAACCAAATCGCCGGACGCATTTTCAGCTATAACCAGTCGTTTCGCGATATTGGCAACGTTACGGGGCCGTTGATGGGCGCAGCTATTTCAGCACACTACGGCTTTCGTGCTGTATTTCTGGTTACCGCCGGAGTCGTTTTGTTTAACGCGGTCTATTCGTGGAACAGCCTGCGCCGTCGCCGACTCCCCCAGGTATCGAACTGATTTTTCGCCTTTCATACTTGCAAAAGCGGAGAATCAGCTATTCTTTCCCTGAACACCTCAGCAAATCAAAGGGAGAGTCGTGATGACTATGTACGCAACGCTTGAAGAAGCCATTGATGCCGCACGCGAAGAATTTCTTGCTGACAACCCCAGCATCGACGCCGAAGAAGCGAATGTGCAACAGTTCAATGTCCAGAAATATATTCTGCAAGATGGCGACATTATGTGGCAGGTTGAGTTTTTAGCCGATGAGGGCGAAGAAGGTGAATGCCTGCCAATGTTCAGTGGAGAAGCCGCACAAAGCATCTTTGATGGCGACTATGATGAGATTGAAATCCGCCAGGAATGGCAGGAAGAAAATACCCTGCATGAATGGGACGAAGGTGAATTTCAGCTTGAACCACCGCTGGATACCGAAGAAGGACGCGCAGCAGCAGATGAGTGGGATGAGCGTTAATTACTCATATGCTCCGTGATGAATGTCGATCGGTAGCAGTAAGGTATCAAAGACTAAAGAGAAAGGGAGATCAAGGATTGTGACATAGCGCCATGCGGAGTCACGTACATCCCATTGCACGCCGGGATAATATTGGTTGCCATGCCCCTGTCCCGGTATGGTGCGGCTAATGATGCTGCCACAACCACTCAGCAAGGTAACCATGATGCTGACTACGATGAAACGCATTTGAACCCTCTTCCGTAAAAAAATACCGGCATAACGCCGGTATTTTTATTGCTGACAAAATGCTTGTTGTTTTTGCCGGATGCGGCATGAACGCCTTATCCGGCCTACGAAACCTTGCAAATTCAATATATTGCAGGTATCTACACTTTTATTGCGAAGCCGCATCCGGTTTACGCAATGCCAGTGGATTCAACTTTATCCCTTCGTAGTAACTCACCCATGAAGAATATCTCTCCGGGGAATTCCAGACGCGGAAATGCAAACGAGCCATCGTCACCGGATCGCTTAGCAGCACCAGACGACGATCGCGATTCAGCTTCTCTGGCGTCTCGTTCAGCGCCTGTTCAACATGGCGGTCACGGGCGATTTCCAGCACCTTACTGGCGCGGTGACGCGCAGTGGCCATTGCCGTTGCCAGAGCGTTAAACGACGGATTAAACACTGCATGCATAAAGCCATCGTCGAGAGAACGTTGACGGTTCATCTCAAGGAAACGATCGGTATCGATCAGTACCTGAGGCGGTGAATACTCTTCCGGGATCAGGAACAGTTTCCAGCGTTTCGTGCGCAGCCCAACGGTTGTACGGCTGGAGATCACCGAAACAAACGGTGACAGAATCAGCGAGAAGACAATCGGTGCCAGCCAGAACAGGAAACGCAGATCCAGCCACGCCATACCGACCGCCCACACTAACCCCAGCAGCAACTGTGAGCCGTGGCGTTTAAACGCTTCGCCCCAGGAGGTAGAGTCGTCATCACGTTGCGGGGAATTCCACACCACTTCCCAGCCAAGGAAGGCGCTAACCACGAATACCGTATGGAACAACATACGCACCGGCGCCAACAGCACGGAGAACAGCACTTCTAACAGCAGCGATAACGTAACTCGCCAGAAGCCGCCATACTCTTTAGTCCCTTTGCACCAAATAAGCAAAATACTCAACAACTTCGGCAGGAACAGCAGCACCATCGTCGAGGCAAACAGCGCAATCGCCAGTTCAGGACGCCACTGTGGCCAGACCGGGAATAACTGCCGTGGTTGCAGGAAGTATTGCGGTTCGGTAAGCGCGTGCACGACCTGCAATGCGGTAGAGAGCGCAAGGAACATAAACCACAGCGGTGCGGAAAGATAAGACATCACGCCCGTCAGGAACACCGCGCGGTGAACCGGGTGCATCCCTTTAACCAGGAACAAACGGAAGTTCATCAGGTTACCATGGCACCAGCGGCGATCACGTTTTAACTCGTCAAGCAGGTTAGGCGGCAGTTCTTCATAAGAGCCAGGGAGATCGTAAGCAATCCATACCCCCCAGCCTGCACGGCGCATCAGTGCGGCTTCCACGAAGTCGTGCGAAAGGATTGAACCCGCAAATGATCCTTCACCAGGCAGCGGCGCCAGCGCGCAGTGCTCGATAAACGGTTTCACGCGGATAATCGCATTATGCCCCCAGTAGTGCGACTCGCCGAGCTGCCAGAAATGCAAACCGGCAGTGAACAATGGCCCATAGACACGGGTCGCAAACTGTTGGCAACGTGCATATAGCGTATCCATACCAGACGCTTTCGGCGACGACTGGATAATCCCGGCGTTCGGGTTGGCTTCCATCAGGCGCACCAGACCGCACAAACAATCACCGGTCATCACCGAGTCCGCATCCAGCACCACCATGTAGCTGTACTGGCTACCCCAGCGACGGCAGAAATCGTCAATGTTACCGCTTTTACGCTTCACGCGACGGCGGCGACGGCGATAGAAAATCTGGCCTTCGCCCTGCACTTCGGCGATCAGCTCCATCCAGGCTTTTTGTTCTGCCACACAGATGTCCGGGTTGTAGCTGTCACTCAGGATATAAACATCAAAGTGTTTGGCATTACCAGTCGCTTTCACGGATTCCCACGTTGCACGCAGACCTGCAAAAACGCGATTCACGTCTTCGTTACAGATAGGCATGATCAATGCTGTGCGATGCTCCGGATTTAACGGTTCATCGCCAACGGTTGAAGCGGAAATACTGTATTTATCGCGCCCAATAAGCAGTTGCAGGAAGCCCATCAACGCCGTCCAGAAACCGGCTGACACCCAGCAGAAAAGAACAGCGAAGAGGATCAGAATACCGGTTTGCAGCATGTAAGGCAGAAGCTGCATAAAGGAAACCCACAAATCCTGATCGACCATATCAACTGGATTAATCAGCGCCCACCCCTGATAAGGCAGAATGGTCTTCATATACCAGGTAGCGACGACGGTTTGCGCCAGAGTGAGAAGAAGCAGGATGTAACGACGGATGGTGCCGACGGTACGCCACTTTTGCTCGCTCTCCTGCTCTTCTTTGGTCAATCGCGCCAGATAGCGCGGCGTCACATCGCGCCCACGCAGACGATCCCAGAAACGACCAACCGGGTTAGTACGCCACGGATCGGGGAACATAGAAGAACGTTTTGCTTTCGGCATTGCCTTAAGCTGATCGCGCCCTTCGTCGTCTTGAATTAACTGTCCATCAGCGAGTGAATCTGGCCAGGCTTGTTCCAGACGTGCTTTTACCGACCCTTGCGGGGAGTCATCCTCTCGCGCCCAGGTTCGGTGTTCAGCATCCAGCGCCTGATGAACAGCGCGGATATCAGTCTTCGGCAATGCCGCTTTCTCGCTTGCGGAGATGGGCATTGCGTCAATGTACTCGGTTGTCTTATTCATTGGCAGGTAACTGGTAGCTCCAGGTTTCACTCAACGTTTGATCGGCATTCACCAGGGCAGCACGCATTTCAGTGGTTTTCTTGGCATCTTTCACTTTCACACGCATTACCAGACGCCAGCCTTTGGTGACCGGGTTATAGCGCACCGTGCTTTCTACAATCTCACCATTATCGCCAATGCTGGTTTGTGCAGTGACCGGTGTATTCTCTGGCAGTTTTTTCATCTCTGCGCCAGTAAAATCGACCACAAAAGCGATAGTGCCGTCAGGCTGTCGAATCAGGTTCGACTGCTTCACATCCCCCGTTGAACGACGCGTCTGCTGCACCCAAGCGTTATCAGGCGCGTGAAGTTTGTCTTCATCACGGCTGAAAGTAATGGTGTATTTAAAGTTCATCTCTTTACCTGGTTCCGGTAACTGATCCGGCGTCCAGTAAGCGACGATGTTATCGTTGGTTTCATCGTTGGTTGGAATTTCCACCAGCTCAACGCTGCCTTTGCCCCACTCCCCTTTCGGTGTCACCCACGCGCTTGGACGGAGATCGTAACGATCGTCGAGATCTTCAAAGCGGGAGAAATCGCGGCCGCGCTGCAACAGACCGAAGCCTTGCGGGTTTTCCATCGAGAAGCTGCTGATCGCCAGATGTTTCGGGTTGTTTAGCGGACGCCAGATCCACTCACCGTTACCAGCATGGATAGACAGACCGTTGGAGTCGTGCAATTCCGGACGATAATTATTCGCCGGAGATGGCTGGTTCGGCCCGAACAGGAACATACTGGTTAACGGCGCAACGCCCAGTTTGCCGACTTTATCGCGCAGGTAGATTTTCGATTGCACATCAACAACCGTGTCACGTCCCGGCATAACAACGAACTTGTAAGCGCCTGTCGCACGCGGCGAATCAAGCAACGCATAAATCGTTAAACGCTTATCGGTCGGTTTTGGACGCTCGATCCAGAACTCCTTAAAGCGTGGAAATTCTTCACCTGATGGCAAAGCGGTATCAATAGCCAGGCCTCGGGCAGAAAGACCGTAAACCTGACCTGCGCCAATCACGCGGAAATAGCTGGCCCCGAGCATGCTGACGATTTCATCATTTTTATCTTTGCTGTTGATCGGGTAAAGCACTTTAAAACCGGCAAAACCAAGGTCTTTTACCGTGTCTTTGTCATGCTGAACATCGCCGAAAGTGAAATAATCCGGGCTGTATTTGATTCTTTTTACTGCCGTTGCAGTGACTTCATTTATTTTGACCGGTGTGTCGAAGTACATACCCTGATGGTAGAACTCGAGCTTGAATGGGGTCTTCAGATTGTTCCAGTATGCTTTGTCATGATTAAACTGGATCTGTTGATAGTCCGCGTATTTCATGTCGCGGAAAACGGAGGGCAAGTTACTTTTAGGCGCCTCATAGCCTTTCCCGGCTAAGGATTGAGCTTGCTTTGCGACATCGTCAATGCTGAAGGCCCAGCTTGATGATGTATACAGGGTTAACATTACTGCAGCACTCAACCAACGCATTTTCATCATTTGTAGTTTATGTTTCATAATAAGTAAGCACTTCCCCCTTTGTGTGCTTATATCGATCCGATCTATTTTAATGGATAACCAGCCATTCCGACAACAGAATCCCGGTATTATTCAGCGCGCCGGCTCATGGATTAAGCACCTGATTGCAACCGTTTTCACTTTCCGTGCTTATCCTAAAGACAGAAGGAGCGAGTTCGTGTAGGGTTTGCCGGCAAATTTATTTATCAACCGTCTTACAGGCGCTTCCATTTTGGTTAGTGATTGCGGCTATGCCGCGCAAAAACACATTTGAAGCCTGCACCTCATGCAGCAGGTCAGTGTCGTTACGGCAAAAGCCTAAAGGCATTACCCGGCGGGGATAAGACGAAAAATCCGAGATTAGTTAACCATATATGAATCCAGTACCCGCGCAGCGTGAATATTTCCTCGACTCCATCCGCGCATGGTTGATGTTGTTAGGGATCCCTTTTCATATTTCTTTAATCTATTCAAGCCACACCTGGCATGTGAATAGCGCAGAACCGTCATGGTGGCTGACGCTTTTTAACGATTTCATCCACGCCTTCCGTATGCAGGTATTTTTCGTTATTTCCGGATATTTTTCCTACATGCTGTTTTTGCGCTACCCATTGAAAAAATGGTGGAAAGTGCGCGTTGAACGCGTAGGGATCCCGATGTTAACGGCTATTCCCCTGCTCACCTTGCCGCAATTCATTATGCTGCAATATGTCAAAGGCAAAGCGGAAAGCTGGCCTGGGCTATCATTGTATGACAAATATAATACGCTGGCCTGGGAATTAATTTCGCACCTGTGGTTTTTACTGGTGTTGGTCGTTATGACGACACTTTGCGTGTGGATATTTAAACGAATAAGAAATAATTTAGAAAATTCAGATAAAACAAATAAAACTTTCTCGATGGTTAAGCTATCGATACTATTTTTCTGTCTGGGAATTGGCTATGCAGCAATAAGAAGAACGCTATTTATCGTTTATCCACCCATTTTAAGCGATGGCATGTTCAATTTTATTTTCATGCAGACGCTGTTTTATATGCCGTTCTTTATTCTCGGTGCGCTGGCTTTCATTTTTCCTAATCTAAAAGCCTTGTTTACCACACCGTCTCGTGGATGCACTCTCGCGGCAGCACTGGCATTTGTTGCTTATTTGCTCAATCAACGCTACGGCAGCGGCGATGCCTGGATGTATGAAACCGAGTCAGTGATCACGATGGTGCTCGGCCTGTGGATGGTGAATGTGGTCTTCTCCTTTGGCCACCGTTTGCTTAATTTCCAGTCAGCGCGGGTAACCTATTTTGTAAACGCGTCGCTATTTATTTATCTGGTTCACCACCCGTTAACGCTCTTTTTCGGTGCTTACATCACTCCGCACATTACATCAAATCTGCTGGGTTTCCTCTGCGGTCTGATATTTGTGGTAGGGATTGCGATAATTCTGTACGAAATTCATTTACGCATTCCGTTGTTGAAGTTTTTGTTCTCCGGCAAACCGATCGTAAAACGCGAGAATGACAAAGCGCCAGCTCGCTAAACCATACTTACAATAACCATTCAACGGGCAATATTGACGCCAGTCTGACCATAACCCGCTTCCAGAAACTGGTGGCGGGTTCTTTTTTGAGGATAATTTCCTCCTTCCCATGGCGATCGACCCAGTTGATTCGTCCCCACCGATCCAGACGGAGCTGCCAGGCCGCATCATACTGGCTCTGAATGAAGCGTTTATCGATTAATTGTGCCAGCGTTTCGCTCTCTATCACGAAGCCCATTTCAGTATTGAGCAGCGTTGAACGCGGATCGAAATTGAATGAGCCAATAAACACTATTTTGCCATCGACACTGAATGTTTTAGCATGAAGGCTTGCGCCGGAATTACCAGTTATACCGCGATCGTGCAACGTGCTGCTTTGTTCCCGCGTCGGTTTCAGTTCATATAACTCAACGCCATAGCGGAGCAATTTTTTGCGCCAGCGAGCATACCCGGCATGAACGACAGCGACATCGTTAGCGGCAAGTGAATTGGTTAAGATAGCTATCCTGACCCCTTTTCTGACCATTCGTAAAAGCTGCGCCACTCCCGCGCGCGTTGGCACAAAATAGGAAGAGATAATATCAATACGTTCGCTGGGGGAGCCCATGATATCGAACAGGCGCTGCGGTAACAGTGAATGCCGTTTTGCCTTGCCCTCCCCTTTTGCCGGATCATCACTTAATAAACGCGTTCTTGCCCAGATAAGCGGCAATGTTCCGTCAACCAGTTGATTTATAAACGGACTTAACTCCATTTGGCACAAATAGCGATGTGTCTCGGTGTCGTTGTACCAGGACGCAGGTAGCTCAATACGGTCAGCCATTTCGCCATCGGGAACATCCAGCACCTGCTGCAACGGTGAAACTGATTTGCAATACCAGTAGCGGGCAAAATCATCGGCAACATCCTCAACAACCGGCCCTATTGCCAGGACATCTAAATCTGAAAAAAGTGGCTCTTCTCCCGCGCCGAAATAGGCATCGCCAACGTTGCGCCCGCCCACCAGCGTTACCACGCCATCGACGGTAAAACTTTTATTGTGCATACGACGATTGAGGCGGGAAAAATCGGTGATATAACCAAGCGGACGTAACAAGCGAAAAGAGAAAGGATTGAAAAGTCGAACTTCAATACGCGGGTGACTATCGAGCAAGCGTAAAATATCATCAAGACCGGGAGTATTATTGTCATCCAGCAGCAAACGGACGCGAACGCCACGCTTCGCTGCGGCTAACAGAGCCGAAAACAGCAATCGCCCCGACATATCGTCCTGCCAGATGTAATACTGAACATCCAGCGTATGCTCCGCCATTTCTGCCAGACGATATCGTGCAGCAAACGCATCCAGACTTTTATCAAGGGGGAAAATGCCGCACTGCCCAGGATGTTGCGAGCACAGCGGCAGCACCGCGCTCGCCAGCCGGGGCAAATCATTCATCTCCTTGTTGGGTAAGGAGTCTTTCGTAGAGGTGGGCATTTTCTGCATCATAACAGACAAAGTATACCTGCTCAGGCAAAGCGTGACGGGTAATAAATTCTGAAACGGTTTTTACTGCTATTTCAGCCGCTGCAGCACGCGGGTAACCATAAACGCCGGTGCTGATGGCAGGAAATGCCACTGTCGCATAGCCGTTCGCCGCTACCAGTCGTAGACTATTGAGATAGGCATCCTGCAATAACTGGTCTTCGTTTTGTTCGCCACCGCGCCAGACAGGCCCAACGGTATGCACAACAGCTTTGGCAGGGAGATCGCCCGCAAGAGTAATCACTGCATGTCCCGTGGGGCAATCGCCCTGTTGCTGGCGAACTTTCAAACAGGCATCCAGCAACGCCGGGCCGGCTGCGCGATGAATAGCGCCATCAACGCCGCCGCCCCCCATTAATGACGGATTAGCCGCATTAACAATAACATCAACGGCTAGTTTAGTAATATCACCCTGCACAACATGAATACGCGATTTCATAACGCCTCCTTACACCCTCTTGTTTCTTAAGTGTACAGCAGTGTTTTTAGGTAAATCGCATTTTTCTTGTCAGCAACGTGAGTAGTTCAGAAACTTAGTTATATTCGATGTTCATCACAGCCAGCTTTTTCTGCTCATCAAGATACTGCACTTTTACTGAGGCAATTTGCGCATTTTTAACTTTGCCACTCATTAGCTCTTTGCTGGAATACGTTTTGCTCTGTACTGGACCATTTTGCATACAGGTCATTTCAACTGGCGTTAGCAAAGAGCTCACGTCACACGCGGGTTCCACGATTTGACCATAAAAATGAATCACGCCACCTTGCGCATTGCTTTCCGCTGTTGCAAAGAAAGGAAAAACCAGGCTGCCGAGCATAAGGGAGTTTAACAACGGTCTGAACATCTATTCTGTTTCCTCAATGATTAATCATCCTTGAGGGGGTTATCCATGCTTTCAGGTTGGTCGATTCGCATCAGACCGTTCTCTTCCGGCTCGTTTTATGCTCAACTATTAATACATTAAGACTTTCCTGAAGAGGGCGGCCATTGTTGTGATAAATGAAGTGACTGTCCATCAGAAACCGTAACAACTATTTTCACCCGATCGTCCGGGGAAATATTTAAACTCAACTTCGTCAAGGCAATGGGTTGATTAGCGGGTAATGAAAGGGTCTTTTCTTGCTTCGTCTGACTTTGTCCCGAACTGCCTTCGCGTAGTGACAATATCTGAACCCGGCACAAGCATGATTGCGTAAGAGTAACTTCAGGAATAATGGTGTACATGTCACCTTGCTGGGTTGTATTAAAGGTTATCTGGCTGGAAAGTGCCGCGAGAAGTAATAACGCGTTCATACTATTCTCCCGAAAAAAAACAGGGCTTGCGCCCTGTTTCTGTCATACAAATTCTGTATTAGTACTGATGAGCGGTCGCGTTGTTACCAAAGCCAACCTGAGTTACGTTGACGCTGGAGTTAGATGCAGTCTGGTCAACTGCTGCACCGTTGCCACCACCGAACTGTTTAACAGTCATTTCAGAGTTTTTACCGTTCCACTGATCAAGAGTGGCGCTGTTACCGAAGCCACGCTGGGTCAGTTCAATTGAGCTGTCATCAGAACCTTGTCCTACGTCTGCGCCGTTACCGCCGCCGTGCTGGGTAATAGTCAGATCAGAGTTGCGGGCATCAGCCTGCAATGCAACAGCAGAGTTACCGCCACCGTACTGATAAATATTCAGCTCTGAATTCGGGCCGCTGTTATTGCCGCCACCACCGTGGTTGCCGCCGCCACCGCCGTACTGAGGAATAGAACCTGCCAGAGCGCTACCGGAGAATACGATTGCTGCAATTGCTGCTACTTTTAAAAGTTTCATGTAAAACCCCCATCGGATTGATTTAAAAGTCGAATGGAAATTAACGTTGTGTCACGCGAATAGCCATTTGCGACTGTCTCTGCACTACAATTGCCGTTTTTTGAGTACCATGCTGCGTAATATTTGCTTTATTACCAGAACCTTTCTGGATAATCATTGCAGTATTACCATATGCGCCTTGCGAAATACTGGCATCGTTGGCATTGCCCGCCTGATCAATATATGCAAGGTTATAATCTCCTGTCTGGTCAATCTTTGCCCGGTTGCTATTACCCTCTTGCGAAACAACCGACAAAAGTTTTGAGCCTCCCTGCCGTAACTGTGCACTATTATTAGTACCAGCTTGACCAACTATGGCTGCCTGATTAAATGAAGACTTACTCAATTCATTTACCGCTAAGTTATATTCTGAATTAGCTAAATCATAACCTGCTGCGGCTGCAATCCCAGGCGCACCCAGTATTGTTAACATCACAAATAACAATTTGTTTTTCATGTTGTCACCCTGGACCTGGTCGTACATTTAAGAAATTAAATCATTTCAACTTGGTTGTTAACGCAAACCGTTTTTTGTTAACGCTGCGTTACGATGGAAAGTATGTCTGCGGAAATATTTTTAATAACTCACCCGCGCGTTGTATTTTGCTTTTTTTGTTCATACCAAAGTATTAAAACTCGCGCAAATACGCTGTTATTTACGCAAAAATTATTTTGTTTTCTTTTAAAGTACCGTTTTTTGACAGCAAAAAATCGACAGTCAGCCTTCCTTCATGATTCGCGAAGATTACGTCGATATGTCTGTTTGACAAGCCGTGACAAACATCGTCTTTTTACGGCAAAAAATTGTCCATGGGCAACATCAGAGAAAGTAAGAAATTTTCACACGACAAAAGAACTATGTGAAAATAATTTTTATATGGATAATTATGGACTTAGCGTAATTTGTATGACTTTTTAAAATTGTGCAATAAAAGCCATATGTACAACTTTTCTATCAATTCTAAACTCCACAACCACGCCGCGTTAACATTTTAAAATTCCAGATTACATTTTGTTACACGTTTAACACTTGATTTAAGATTTGTAATGGCTAGATTGAAATCAGATGTAATCCATTAGTTTTATATTTTACCCATTTAGGGTTGATTTATTACTACACACAGCAGTGCAACATCTGTCAGTACTTCTGGTGCCTCTATTTTATAAAGGCAGCTGTCAGGTGTGCGATTAATAAAAAAAGCGGGGTTTCATCATGTTTAATGAAGTCCATAGTATTCATGGTCATACATTACTGTTGATCACTAAACCTTCTTTGCAGGCGACCGCGTTATTGCAGCATTTAAAACAATCGCTGGCAATCACAGGAAAACTGCATAATATTCAACGTTCTCTGGACGATATATCTTCTGGCTGCATTATTCTGTTGGATATGATGGAAGCAGATAAAAAGCTCATTCATTACTGGCAGGATACATTAAGCAGAAAACACAACAACATTAAAACGCTGTTGTTAAATACTCCAGATGATTACCCGTACCGCGACATTGAAAACTGGCCGCATATCAATGGTGTTTTTTACGCCATGGAGGATCAAGAACGCGTAGTCAATGGGTTGCAAGGCGTCTTACGTGGTGAATGCTACTTTACGCAAAAGCTTGCCAGTTACTTGATTACACATTCCGGTAACTATCGTTATAACAGCACGGAATCTGCCCTCCTTACTCATAGGGAAAAAGAGATCCTTAATAAGCTGCGTATCGGCGCCTCCAATAACGAGATTGCTCGTTCGCTGTTCATCAGCGAAAACACGGTAAAAACGCATCTTTATAATCTTTTCAAAAAGATAGCAGTTAAAAACCGAACACAAGCGGTCTCATGGGCAAACGATAACCTCAGGCGATAAAGCCATGAAACGTTATTTATGCTGGATTGTAGCAGTAGAACTTCTCTTCGCTGCGGGAAATGTTCACGCCGTTGAAGTAGAAGTACCGGGATTGTTAACTGACCATACTGTTTCCTCTATTGGCCATGATTTTTACCGTGCCTTTAGTGATAAATGGGAAAGTGACTACACCGGTAACTTAACAATTAATGAAAGACCCAGTGCACGATGGGGAAGCTGGATCACAATAACGGTGAATCAGGACGTTATTTTCCAGACATTTTTATTCCCATTGAAAAGAGACTTCGAGAAAACTGTTGTCTTTGCACTGATTCAAACTGAAGAAGCACTAAATCGTCGCCAGATAAATCAGGCGTTATTGAGTACGGGCGATTTGGCGCATGATGAATTTTAAATAAAAAATTGTTCGGAGGCTGCAATGCGTGTCAAACATGCAGTAGTTCTACTCATGCTTATTTCACCATTAAGTTGGGCAGGAAATATGACTTTCCAGTTCCGCAATCCAAACTTTGGTGGTAACCCGAATAACGGCGCTTTTTTATTAAATAGTGCCCAGGCGCAGAACTCGTATAAAGATCCGAGCTATGACGATGACTTTGGTATTGAAACGCCATCGGCGTTAGATAACTTTACTCAGGCCATTCAGTCCCAAATTTTAGGTGGACTGTTGTCGAATATTAACACGGGTCAGCCAGGGAGAATGGTAACCAATGAATATATTGTTGATATTGCCAACCGCGATGGTCAATTGCAGTTGAATGTGACGGATCGCAAGACAGGACAAACCTCGACCATCCAGGTTTCGGGTTTACAAAATAACTCAACCGATTTTTAAGCCCCAGCTTCATAAGGAAAATAATCATGCAGCGCTTATTTGTTTTGGTTGCCGTCATGTTGCTGAGCGGATGCTTAACCGCCCCACCTAAAGAAGCCGCCAGACCGACATTAATGCCTCGTGCCCAGAGCTACAAAGATTTGACCCACCTGCCAGCGCCAACGGGTAAGATCTTTGTTTCGGTATACAACATTCAGGACGAAACCGGGCAATTTAAACCCTACCCGGCGAGTAACTTCTCCACTGCTGTTCCGCAAAGCGCCACTGCGATGCTGGTCACGGCATTGAAAGATTCTCGCTGGTTTATACCACTGGAACGTCAGGGCTTACAAAACCTGCTCAACGAACGCAAAATTATTCGTGCGGCACAGGAAAACGGCACTGTCGCGGTAAACAACCGAATCCCGCTTCAATCGTTGACCGCAGCCAATATCATGGTTGAAGGCTCTATTATTGGTTATGAAAGCAACGTCAAATCGGGCGGTGTTGGGGCGAGATATTTTGGTATTGGTGCAGATACGCAATACCAACTTGATCAGATTGCCGTGAACCTGCGCGTCGTCAATGTAAGTACCGGTGAGATCCTCTCTTCGGTGAACACCAGTAAGACGATCCTTTCCTATGAAGTCCAGGCGGGTGTCTTCCGCTTTATTGACTACCAGCGGTTACTGGAAGGGGAAGTGGGTTATACCTCTAACGAACCGGTTATGCTCTGTCTAATGTCCGCCATCGAAACAGGCGTTATCTTCCTGATTAACGACGGCATCGACCGTGGCTTGTGGGATTTGCAGAATAAATCAGAGCGGCAGAATGACATTCTGGTGAAATACCGTCACTTATCAGTACCACCGGAATCCTGATACATAAAAAGCCGGAGTTTATTCCGGCCCTTTACGATTCAATCTAAAGCGTGAGTGCTCCTCACGCTTTATTTTTGACTTGTTGCTCACGGTGAGCGGACTTAGCACTGCGCGCCGCCAGCCAAAGACCGCTGTTTTTCATTGCGTAACCAAACACCAGCCCAAGCGCCAGCGAAGGTAGCACCAGCTTCCAGTTCCCTTGCCCGGCAAACGTCGCACATGCGCCAATAAACGTCCCCGGAACAAACGACAACAATACCTGTTTCGCCTGAATACACATCAGAAAAGCGACAATACCGGTTATGACATAACCGAGAATTTCCAGATGTGGTGCCAGAGCACTGCCGTAAATAATAACCATCGCCCACACCACGCCGCTAAGCAGTGTTGCAGCGGAAATAGCCAGCCCTTTTAGTCCACCTTGCGGACAGGCAAAGTAGGCCGTACAGCCCAGGAAACCTGCCCAGCTAAGTAAGCCAAGGGAAACAGCCACCCAGCCCCAGATACCGGAGAGAATGCCTGTTGTGATTGCAATAGAGAGAAGTATGTTCATGCCGCGCATGATAGCAGAAAACGCGACTATGAATGAGATCGAGCACACATTTTATGCAACAGCTATATATAGATTGCAGTAATGAGTGATTCCGATCACATTTATTCCTCTGATTCTTCCTCAAGTTCATCCCACATTGCGCTGATTGCATCGCGGGTTAGCGGTGCCATGGTGCGCCAGAACGGTGTAGTCGCATGAGCCTCAACTTTACCGAGAAATGCGCCGCACCAGGGCAACAGATACTCGCTAAACAGTGTTTCCAGAGCTTCGCTTTCATCCTCTGTTGACTGATCTTCCAGCCAGGAAGCGGCCAGCAGCAAAGTACCAATGTGATCGGCTGGCGTATCCGCTAACGGCATACCGCGTTCGGAAAGGAAAGTACGGACTTCTGTTTCTGTGGCGCCCTCAACCCAGGTGCTGCGATAAGGTGAAACTGCGCATTCATCACCGACGAATAATGCATTGTAATCGGCAGAAACTTGCGCCATATCACAGCTTTTCTGCAAACGCGCCAGCAATTCATCCTGTTCCAGCGGCCAGTTCGCCGCCAGTTTCCCTTCACGAATTAAGGTAAACAGCGGAACCAGTAAAGGATCCTGCGGTTGACGGTAATAGAGCGAACCCAGCACACGACACAGGATAGAAAACTCGTTCATTAATTTATTTCCGTTAATAGCAATTAAAGATCAGCAAATTCCGCAATCGGCGCCATACCGCGAGATTCAAGGAAATTCAGCAAACGGCGTGGCGAAACATTCAATATTCTCTCTTCCGGAAAATCCACTGCGTCGAGGATCTTACGGCATTCTTCAAAATCGCCCATGGTAAAAGCGGTATGAGAATCCGATCCTAACGCGACCCAACCTCCGGCATCGCGCACCGCAGCGGCAACCGCACGGCAGTTATCTTCACTGCCCTTACGCGAATGTAAGAATGAGGAGTTATTGATTTCCAGCGCCACCTGATACTTAGCAGCAGCTTCAGCAACAGCTTTAAAATCAATTGGATATCGTGGATTTCCGGGATGGCTAACCACGTGCACATGCCCACTCGCCATCGCGGCAATCATGGCCTGAGTATTCGTAGCTTCATCATGCGGCGCAAAAACCGGTTCATGAAAACCAGCAATGATCAGATCCAGCGAGTCAAACATTTTGCCGCTGCAATCAATTTCACCATCAATATTTTTGATATTGGCTTCGATGCCACGCAGGATCCCCACCCCATCGACGACTCGCGGCCAGATACGCATATTAATGAAGTGCCAGTGATGCGGTGCATCTTCCATATCAGGGCCATGATCGGTGATCGCAAAAAGTTTAATGCCTTTCTGTTTGGCCTGGGCAATGTAATCACTTAATGTGCTATATGCATGTGTACTGGCAACGGTATGCATATGAAGGTCGACGGGATACATAACTCTCTCCTGTATTCAATTCCCGCCAAGGATAGCAGGAATCCGTATGGTTTATTAGTAGCCTCGTACACGGTCGACTTGTCCGCTGACCGTCTTCCCTTTTTCGAGTTGTGTAATGGCGCGAGCAATGTACTCCACCGCTTCAACGGGTCGGGTAATGGCTGCAACATGTGGTGTTATTGTCACGCGTGGATGTTGCCAGAGCGGACTTTCAGGCGGTAAAGGTTCACGATTAAAAACATCCAGCATCGCCGCTTTAACTTTACCGCTATCCAGCGCCGCAAGCAGGTCATCTTCTACCACATGAACGCCACGCGCCAGGTTGAGGAGATATGCGCCATCCGGTAATTTTTCTAATAATTGTTGATTAATAATGCCGACGGTTTCAGGCGTATTTGGTAACAGATTAATTAATACACGACATTGACTCAAAAATTTGCCCAACTCTTCAGTTCCGGCAAAACTTTGTACACCGGGCCAGCTTTTATGGCTACGGCTCCAGCAACGCAGCGGAAAACGCCAGGTCTGCAAGCTCTGTGCGACTTTACTGCCTAATACGCCAGCCCCCAGGATGCCGATAGTAAAATCTTCCCGTTGATACTCAGGCAGAGGTTGCCAAAGCGAAGCATTTTGCTGCGCTCGATAATCGTCAAAACGTCTGAACCAATGGAGCACCTGACTGACAGCATATTCCTGCATTTGCTCGCCCATACCGGTATCTTCCAGACGAAAAAGCGGAATAGACGGTTTCAGCATTTCAGGGTACGTCTGTAATTTACTCAAAATCGAATCAACACCGGCACCCAATGCGAACACGGCCTTAAGGTCACGACCTGCCAACATTTCAACAGGCGGATGCCAGACCAAAGCATAATCCGCAGGATGATTATCACCGGTTTTCCATGCTCTGACTCTGGCCTGAGGAATAGCTTTACCCAGCGCATCAATCCACCAGGCGGTATCGAACACAGGATGATAAAAAATGATATCCATACTAACTCCCGAAAGCGGTTGTGCGGAATTTACCCGCACTTATCATTATGATCTACAAAGCACCTCAGCATAACAAATCCACTACCGGTGGCAAAAAAAGCAAACTCTGCTTACTAAAAGCGCAGATTGATTGAAGTTTGAATAAACGCGCTATTTTTTAAAAAAGTTTGTTGACCTCAGGCCGTGATTTCCCTAAATTAGCGCCCGTTCCAGCAAGACAGGAACGACAATTTGGTGAGGTGTCCGAGTGGCTGAAGGAGCACGCCTGGAAAGTGTGTATACGGCAACGTATCGGGGGTTCGAATCCCCCCCTCACCGCCATCTTTTAAGAAGAGCCCGTACGTAAGTACGGGCTTTTTTTTCGCATATTGCACGCACCGGGGGGATGAGAAGCCCCGACAGGGGTTCGACAACTGGCGACAGTCCGCGAACACAGTGAGTGGACTGCACCTTACTCAGTTGGGTGTCCAACTTTTGGGGTGCACTCCACGCCAGGGCTTTGTACCATTAAAACTCTCAACTATAGGCATGTAGCGTACGTTGGCAAAGTGCCGAACGCACGCAATCCTCTTTACCGAATCGGACAATCCCGACCATTTCATCTTCTTCGAAACGTTCCAGCGCGTCACTTAAGCCGGAGCGCACACCGCGAGGTAAATCGCACTGTGTAATATCTCCGTTAACAATAACCGTCACGTTCTCCCCCAGACGGGTTAAAAACATTTTCATTTGTGCGGCAGTCACATTCTGCGCCTCATCAAGAATGACGACCGCATTTTCAAATGTACGTCCACGCATATAGGCGAACGGCGCGATTTCGACCTTCCCTATCTCCGGCCGCAGGCAGTATTGCATAAAGGAAGCGCCCAACCGCCGAACCAGCACGTCGTAGACCGGACGAAAATAAGGAGCAAACTTTTCTGCAATATCTCCAGGTAAGAAGCCAAGATCTTCATCGGCTTGCAGAACAGGACGGGTGACGATAATCCTGTCGACATCCTTATGTATCAGGGCTTCTGCCGCTTTTGCCGCACTGATCCAGGTTTTACCACACCCGGCTTCGCCCGTGGCGAATATCAGTTGCTTACTCTCAATAGCCTTCAGATAGTGCAATTGCGCTTCATTTCGCGCGAGGATTGGCGAGGTATCGCGACTGTCGCGAGCCATGCCAATGGCTTCTACGCCGCTCATCTGCACAAGCGAGGTGACCGATTCTTCTTCACGCTGTTTATGGCTGCGCGAATCCCGTCTCAGCACACGTTTTGCCTCGCGACGAGCTTTGATCACTGCTTTTTGTCTTCCCATGGAGAGCACCTTGAGTTGTTTGTATTCATCACACGCGCCGTTGGCAGCGCGATTATGCGCACGAACATCAGAGGGTTGGCTTCCTTGTAAGCCATAGTTTGCTTTTGGAAATAACACCGAAAACGGCTACGCGCACCGTTAAAGGCGTCGGTAACACGAATAAAGAAAGGAAGTGGGTAAAAATACAGAGTGACGAGATGACTACCGGAGGAGAAATCTCCGCGAGTGGTGGAGCGTTGCTTAACAAAACATTGTCCAGTACAGGACGTTACCATCCGCGATCTCCATAGTGACTGACTATCACTGCCGGGAACTACCGCTGTTACTTAATAAGTACAACAGCTTTCGCATTTGTTGCAACAATATATTTACTTATATTTAACCATAAAGCACCATTTAGATGGCATTAGCTTCTACTGGAAAGATGACAGAGTGATGACAGTGATGGTAAAAGCTGTGTACTTTCAGCAGGATTCGCGTTTGCTGGTAAAATGAGCCTTGTGCTTGCCGGATGCGGCGTGAACGCCTTATTCTGCCTACCGATCCGGCACCGATTGTAGGCCTGATAAGATGCGCAAGCATCGCATCAGGCACCAGCGCACGAATGCCGGATGCGGCGTAAACGCCTTATCCTGCCTACCGATCCGGCACCGATTGTAGGCCTGATAAGATGCGCAAGCGTCGCATCAGGCATCAGTGCACGAACGTCGGATGCGGCGTAAACGCCTATCCGCCTAAAAACATTAAACCCGCAATAATGCGCTTCCGAGATAATCGTTCGTGTCCTTCACCCCTGGCAATGCAAAGAAATAACCGCCACCGATAGGTTTGACGTATTCCTCCAGCGCCTCGCCATTCAGTCTTTTTTGTACTGTCAGAAAGCCCTTTTCCAGATCGTGTTGGTAGCAAACGAACAGTAGCCCCATATCCAGTTGCCCGGAGTTGGTGACGCCCAGTGAATAACTGTAGCCACGGCGCAACATCAGGCTGGACTCACTCTCTGGCGTGCGCGGATTCGCCAGCCGGATATGGCTGTCCAGCGCAATCACCTTACCTTCAGGATCGCTGGCGTAATCGGGCACATCATGCTCGTGCTGCATTCCCAGCGGAGCACCGGTTTGCTTATCACGACCAAAAATCGTCTGCTGTTCTTTCAGTGGCGTTCTGTCCCAAAACTCCACCCGAAACTGAATCAACCGCACCGCCTGGTAGCTGCCGCCGATGGTCCAGGCAGGTTCCTGCTGATCTGCCGTGACCCACACCACTTTTTGCATCAACTTCGCATTATGGCTGTCGGGATTAGCAGTGCCGTCTTTGAAGCCCAGCAAATTAATTGGCGTCTCTTTGCCTTTACTTCGCGCCGCATGATCGGAAATAAACCCTTCCCGCTTCCAGCGCACGCTGAGCAAATCCGGCGTGTGTTTAATGATATCGCGCAGCGCATGGATCACCGTATCCTGGGTGTTGGCGCAAATCTGTAGCAACACATCACCATGGCATAACGCCGCATCCAGCGAGTCGTTGGGGAAACGCGTCATCTTCTGCAACTTTTTCGGCATCTGTGGCGCAAGGCCAAACCGCTCATCAAACAATGAGTGACCCACCGATAACGTGATGGTGAGATTATCGGGCGCAATGTAGCCGCCAAGAATGCCGGAATCGAGTGGTGGCAGGCGCGGATTTGGCGTTTCTGGTGCCGCTCCGCCCTGAGTCAGAAAAGCAAAACGCTGAGTCAACAAGCGAAACAACCGCTCAAGATCGGCTTTATCACTGGCAAGCACATCAAACGCCACCAGCATCATTGCGGCCTGCTGTGGCGTCACAATCCCCGCCTGATGTTCGCCATAAAAAGGCTGTTTCTCATTGCGCGCATCCGGCGAAAGCGTACCCGGTGCACTTTGCGCTTTTCGTGCATGAGCCACCGGGCAACTTCCCGCCAGTGCCAGCGCACCAATCCCTTTCAGTAAACGTCGGCGCGAGGGTTCATTCACGCCGTTTTCATTTTCATACTGCATAATGCTTAGTCCAGCCCCAGCACACCACGAAGTTGCGCCAGATCTTCCGCCAGCGCGGTAATCGGGCCTTTTAGCGCGTTACGGTCGGCATCGGTCAATTTGTCGTAGGTTTCAAAACCGTCTTTGGTACGGTATTTCGCCAGAATGGTATCGACCTTTTTGAAGTTGGCATCGACTTTTGCCAGCAATTCCGGGTTAGCTTTTTGCAGTTGTGGACGCAGCAGATCGACAATTTTCTGCGAGCCTTCAACGTTAGCCTGGAAATCCCACAGATCGGTGTGGCTGTAGCGATCTTCTTCACCGCTAATTTTGCTGGCTGCCACTTCCTCAATCAGTCCCGCTGCGCCGCCGACCACTTTTGAAGGTGGGAAAGCCAGTTCACTGATGCGTTTATGCAAATCGACCACATCGGTATAAAGCTGGTCAGCGTACTGATCCATTCCTTTGGTGGTGTTGTCGCCAAACAAGGCTTTTTCCAGACGGTGGAAACCGGTGAATTTTGGGTCGGCGGCTTTTTGCTCGTAATCATCCTCACGGGCGTCAATGCTGCCATCCAGATCGGAGAACAGTTCAGCGATCGGTTCAATGCGCTCATAGTGCTGGCGCGTCGGTGCATACAGTGCTTTCGCTTTTTCGATATCGCCCGCTTTAATGGCGTCGGTAAAGGCTTTAGTGTCGGTCACCAGCTGCGTGGTTTCCGCCATGACATACGCCTTATATGCGGTAATTGCACCGCCGAGGCTTAACAGTGCATCACTTTGCGCCGCATCCGCTGTCGCCTCGCCTTTGACGATCAACTTCCCTTTCGGGTTAGTCAGCAGACCGCAGGTCATATCGTATTCACCAGGCTGTAAATTCGCCGTCATTTTCTGGCTAAAACCAGGGGCGATATTTTCCCGCTCTTCCACCACCATCACGCCTTTGAGGATCTCCCACTCCAGCGCCTTCTGACTGTGGTTCTGAATGATAAACTGAGTTTTCCCGGCGTTAACCGTAATAGTCATTGGTTCGCACTGCTTATCCGTCACGGTCACTTTGACTTGCGGAATATCGGCGGCGTTAGCCATAAAAGCAGAAGAGAACAGCGCAGCCACGCTTAATTGCAGTGCGCTACGACGGAAGTTAATGGTCATGACGAGACTATCCCTTTAAAGTATGTTGTAACTAAGCAAGAGTTTGCGTCGTATTTGTTACGCGGAGCGAGACGCTGTCGTTCCTGCACGTGGCGGCAGAGCAAACGCCACCAGCGCCGGGATGAGATAAATAAACCAGACGGCGACTTCGCTGACGCTCGGCGCTTCCTGATAACCAAAAATCCCTTCCATCAGCGTGCCAAACAGCGAGTGAGTTGACAGCACCGCGCTCATATCGAAGGCGATTTCCTGAAAGTGGTTCCACAATCCGGCTTCATGAAATGCGCGAATAGCACCAGCTGCCAGCCCTGCGGCGACGAAGAGAATAAACAGGCTGGTCCATTTGAAAAATGCGCCAAGATTGAGGCGAATACCGCCCCAGTAGAGCAGGAAACCAAGCACCACGGCAGTGGCGAGGCCAAGCATTGCGCCGAGCGGCGGCCAGATCCCGACATCTTGTTGAAATGCCGCCAGCAGGAAAAAGACCGACTCCAGCCCTTCCCTTGCAACGGCAAAAAAGACCATCATCACCAGCGCCCAGCCGTGATGATTCCCGCGCTGCAATGCGCTATCGACCGCCTGCTCCAGTTGCACTTTGACGTTGCGCGACACTTTGCGCATCCAGAAAACCATCCAGGTGAGGATCACCACGGCGATCACCGCCACGATACCTTCGAACAGTTCCTGTTCTTTTTGCGGAAATTCGCCGGTAGTTTCGTTAATGAAGATACCCAGCCCCAGGCACAACGCAGCGGCAAGCAACACGCCAACCCACATCACACCAATCCATCGGCCTCGCTGGGTACGCTTAAGATAGCTGGCAATCAAACTGACAATCAGCGCGGCTTCAAGTCCTTCGCGCAACATAATGAGAAACGGAACAAACATGCCACCCACCCTTAAACGTTTTTCTGAGTCAATCTATGCAAAGAAAAGTAAATCGCAGTGATAGCGATTATCATTACGGCGGAGAAAAACACAAGCGGAATGTAGTGATAATGATGAGGAAATGTAAATTTTTTTTTGCGAGAAAACACAGAGGGCAATCACTGATTGCCCTCTGTCTGCTTCCCATTATGACGTGGGATTTTCGGTAAAACGCCTTCCCTTAACCTTCCTGCAACCGTGACGGCGGCGCCGAATGATAATGCGCATCTGCTTCAGCAAAACGTTTTTGCATCGCCGCTGACGGCGCTTTACCCAGCAAACTGAACACCACAATCCCGATACTGCCGAAGATAAAGCCCGGAATAATTTCGTACAGGCCCAGCCAGCCGAACTGTTTCCAGACGATAACCGTGAGCGCACCGATGATCATTCCCGCCAGCGCGCCGTTGCGCGTCATGCGTGACCACATCACCGAGAACAGCACCACCGGACCAAACGCCGCGCCAAAGCCTGCCCACGCGTAGCTCACCAGCCCCAGCACGCGGTTTTCCGGGTTCGCTGCCAACGCAATGGCCACCAGCGCCACCACCAGCACCATAACACGCCCTACCCACACCAGCTCTTTCTGGCTGGCATGTTTACGCAGAAATGCTTTGTACAGATCTTCGGTAATCGCACTGGAACATACCAGCAGCTGGCAGCTTAACGTTGACATCACCGCAGCCAGAATCGCCGACAGCAGGATCCCGGCTATCCACGGGTTAAACAGAATTTGCGCCAGTTCGATAAACACGCGCTCGGCATTCTGATTTACCGCACCTGCTACCGCCGGATGATCATTAAAGTAAGCAATCCCAAAGAAGCCGACAGCCACCGCCCCAGCGAGGCAGAGGATCATCCAGGTCATACTGATACGACGCGCATGGACGATGCTATGGTGAGAATCCGCCGCCATAAAACGTGCCAGAATATGCGGCTGCCCGAAGTAACCCAGCCCCCAGCCCATCAGCGAGATAATGGCGACAAAGTTCAGCCCTTTGAGCATATCCACGTTTTCAATGCTCTTTTGTTTGATCACTTCCAGCGAGTCACCAAAACCACCGACGCTGATAATGACGATAACCGGCGTCAGGATCAGGGCAAAAATCATCAGACTGGCCTGTACGGTATCGGTCCAGCTCACCGCGAGGAACCCACCAATAAAGGTATAAAGGATGGTCGCCGCTGCACCTGCCCACAGAGCCGTTTCGTAGCTCATGCCAAAGGTGCTTTCAAACAGACGCGCGCCTGCCACAATGCCCGAAGCGCAATAAATGGTGAAGAACAGCAAAATAACCAGCGCGGAGATAATGCGCAAAATACGGCTTTTATCTTCAAAGCGCCCGGTGAAATAATCCGGCAAGGTTAAGGCGTTATTGTTGTATTCGGTATGCACACGCAACCGCCCGGCCACCAGTTTCCAGTTAATCCACGCGCCTAATGTCAGACCAATAGCGATCCAGCTTTCGGAAATCCCGGAAAGAAAGACTGCGCCCGGCAACCCCATTAACAGCCAGCCGCTCATATCCGACGCCCCCGCCGATAATGCCGTTACAAACGGCCCAAGGCTGCGACCGCCCAGAATATAGTCGTCAAAGTTTTTAGTCGATCGCCAGGCGATAAACCCAATCAATATCATGCCAAAGATATAGACACAAAATGTCACCAACATCGGTGTGCTAATAGCCATCTAAAGTCTCCAAAAAATTATTATCGGCAATGTCGAAACTTGCCGTTATATCTGCCACCGGAACGGGGTAACAGAGTTTATGTTTACCAGGGCGACCGTATCCTGCCGGAAGCGTTGGTTATTCACAATCGATTTAACACATCATTTACATTAAATTTTAGTGCCCAGCGATACTATTTTTCATCAGGTTGCACTCCCTCACATTTTTTGCGGTTGCACCTGTCAAAAATGTTAACTGCCGCAGAGAAAAAGTCTGCGTTATTTTTTTATTCCCTGTCATATCGATTTCTTTTATTAACATTTAATTCATTTTTAAGCTTGCTACGTAAGTCACATTTAACATGGTTGCACAAAGTTGCAACATAATAGATATTTCACAATAACGTTAAGTTGCACCTTTCAGAACAACAGGAGTAATGGCATGGGAACCACCACCATGGGGGTTAAGCTGGACGACGCGACGCGTGAGCGTATTAAGTCTGCCGCGACACGTATCGATCGCACGCCACACTGGTTAATTAAGCAGGCGATTTTTTCTTATCTTGAACAACTGGAGAACAGCGATACCCTGCCGGAGCTGCCTGCGCTGCTTTCTGGCGCTGCCAATGAGAGCGATGAAGCACCGACTCCGGCAGAGGAACCACACCAGCCATTCCTCGACTTTGCCGAGCAAATTTTGCCGCAGTCAGTTTCCCGTGCTGCCATCACCGCTGCCTATCGCCGCCCGGAAACCGAAGCGGTTTCTATGCTGCTGGAACAAGCTCGTCTGCCGCAGCCGGTTGCTGAACAGGCGCACAAACTGGCATATCAACTGGCAGATAAACTGCGTAATCAAAAAAACGCCAGTGGTCGCGCAGGCATGGTTCAGGGGCTATTACAGGAGTTTTCACTGTCATCGCAGGAAGGCGTGGCGCTGATGTGTCTGGCAGAAGCGTTATTGCGTATTCCCGACAAAGCCACCCGTGACGCGTTAATTCGCGACAAAATCAGCAACGGTAACTGGCAGTCACATATTGGTCGTAGCCCGTCTTTGTTTGTAAATGCCGCCACCTGGGGGCTGCTGTTTACCGGCAAACTGGTTTCTACCCATAACGAAGCCAGCCTCTCCCGTTCGCTGAACCGCATTATCGGTAAGAGCGGTGAACCACTGATCCGCAAAGGTGTGGATATGGCGATGCGCCTGATGGGCGAACAGTTTGTCACCGGTGAGACCATCGCGGAAGCATTAGCCAATGCCCGCAAGCTGGAAGAGAAAGGTTTCCGTTACTCTTACGATATGCTCGGCGAAGCCGCGCTGACCGCCGCAGATGCGCAGGCGTATATGGTGTCCTATCAGCAGGCGATTCATGCCATTGGTAAAGCGTCCAACGGTCGTGGCATCTATGAAGGGCCGGGCATTTCAATCAAACTGTCGGCGCTGCATCCGCGTTATAGCCGCGCCCAGTACGACCGGGTAATGGACGAGCTTTACCCGCGTCTGAAATCATTAACCCTGCTGGCGCGTCAGTACGATATTGGTATCAACATTGACGCCGAAGAGGCCGATCGTCTGGAGATCTCCCTCGATTTGCTGGAAAAACTCTGTTTCGAGCCTGAACTGGCAGGCTGGAACGGCATCGGTTTTGTTATTCAGGCTTATCAGAAACGCTGCCCGCTGGTGATCGATTACCTGATTGATCTCGCCACCCGCAGCCGTCGCCGTCTGATGATTCGCCTGGTGAAAGGCGCGTACTGGGACAGTGAAATCAAGCGTGCGCAAATGGACGGCCTTGAAGGTTATCCAGTTTATACCCGTAAGGTGTATACCGACGTTTCTTATCTCGCCTGTGCGAAAAAGCTGCTGGCGGTGCCGAATTTAATTTATCCGCAGTTCGCGACGCACAACGCCCATACGCTGGCGGCAATTTATCAACTGGCGGGTCAAAACTACTACCCGGGTCAGTACGAGTTCCAGTGCCTGCATGGTATGGGCGAGCCACTGTATGAGCAGGTCACCGGGAAAATCGCCGACGGTAAACTTAATCGTCCGTGTCGTATTTATGCCCCTGTCGGCACACATGAAACGCTGCTGGCGTATCTGGTGCGTCGCCTGCTGGAAAATGGTGCCAACACCTCGTTTGTTAACCGTATTGCCGACACCTCTTTGCCACTGGATGAACTGGTTGCCGATCCGGTCGCGGCTGTAGAAAAAATTGCGCAACAGGAAGGGCAAACAGGCTTACCGCATCCGAAAATTCCCCTGCCGCGCGATCTTTACGGTCAGGGGCGCGATAACTCGGCAGGATTAGATCTTGCCAATGAACATCGTCTGGCATCGCTCTCCTCTGCCCTGCTCAACAGCGCACTGCAAAAATGGCAGGCCCAGCCAATGCTGGAACAGCCGGTTTCGACAGGTGAAATGTCGCCCGTTATTAACCCGGCAGAACCAAAAGATATCGTTGGCTATGTGCGTGAAGCCACGCCGCGTGAAGTGGAACAGGCACTGGAAAATGCTGTCAATAACGCGCCAATCTGGTTTGCCACTCCTCCGGCTGAACGTGCGGCGATATTGCATCGCGCTGCCGTGCTGATGGAAAGCCAGATGCAGCAACTGATTGGTATTCTGGTGCGTGAAGCCGGAAAAACCTTCAGTAACGCCATCGCCGAAGTGCGTGAAGCCGTCGATTTTCTCCACTATTACGCGGGACAGGTGCGGGATGATTTCGCTAACGAAACCCACCGTCCATTAGGGCCTGTGGTGTGTATCAGCCCGTGGAACTTCCCGCTGGCGATTTTCACCGGGCAGATCGCTGCCGCTCTGGCGGCAGGTAACAGCGTACTGGCAAAACCGGCAGAACAAACGCCGCTGATTGCCGCGCAAGGGATCGCCATTTTGCTGGAAGCGGGTGTACCGCCAGGCGTAGTGCAGTTGCTGCCAGGTCAGGGTGAAACCGTAGGTGCGCAACTGACGGGGGATGATCGCGTGCGCGGGGTGATGTTTACCGGTTCAACCGAAGTCGCCACGTTACTGCAACGCAATATCGCCAGCCGCCTGGACGCTCAGGGTCGCCCCATTCCGCTCATTGCTGAAACCGGCGGCATGAACGCGATGATTGTCGATTCTTCAGCACTGACCGAACAGGTCGTCGTGGATGTACTGGCTTCGGCGTTCGACAGTGCAGGTCAGCGTTGTTCGGCGCTGCGTGTACTGTGCCTGCAAGATGAGATTGCCGACCACACGCTGAAAATGCTGCGCGGCGCAATGGCTGAGTGCCGAATGGGTAATCCGGGTCGCCTGACCACCGATATCGGGCCGGTAATTGATAGCGAAGCGAAAACCAATATTGAGCGTCATATTCAGACCATGCGCAGCAAAGGCCGTCCGGTGTTCCAGGCGGTGCGGGAAAACAGCGAAGATGCCCGTGAATGGCAAAGCGGCACTTTTGTTGCTCCGACGCTGATCGAACTGGATGACTTTGCCGAATTGCAAAAAGAGGTCTTTGGTCCGGTGCTGCATGTGGTGCGCTACAACCGTAATCAATTGCCGGAGCTGATCGAGCAGATTAACGCTTCCGGTTATGGTCTGACGCTCGGCGTCCATACGCGTATTGATGAAACCATTGCCCAGGTCACTGGCTCAGCGCATGTCGGTAATTTGTATGTTAATCGCAATATGGTTGGTGCGGTGGTTGGTGTGCAGCCGTTCGGCGGCGAAGGGTTGTCCGGTACAGGTCCGAAAGCAGGCGGTCCGCTCTATCTCTACCGTCTGCTGGCGAATCGCCCGGAAAGCGCGCTGGCAGTGACACTCGCGCGTCAGGATGCAGAGTATCCGGTCGATGCACAGTTGAAAGCCGCATTGACTCAGCCACTGAATGCACTGCGGGAATGGGCGGCAAACCGGGCAGAATTGCAGACGTTATGTGCGCAATATGGTGAGCTGGCGCAGGCAGGAACACAGCGATTGCTACCTGGACCGACGGGTGAACGTAATACCTGGACACTGCTGCCGCGTGAGCGCGTGTTGTGTATTGCCGATGATGAACAGGATGCATTAACTCAGCTTGCCGCCGTGTTGGCCGTTGGCAGTCAGGTGCTGTGGACGGATGACGCGCTGCATCGTCAGCTAGTGAAGGCATTGCCATCGGCAGTCAGCGAACGTATTCAACTGGCGAAAGCGGAAAATATTACCGCTCAACCGTTTGATGCGGTGATCTTCCACGGTGATTCGGATCAGCTTCGTGCACTGTGTGAAGCGGTTGCCGCGCGGGATGGCGCAATTGTTTCGGTGCAGGGTTTTGCCCGTGGCGAAAGCAATATCCTGCTGGAACGGCTGTATATCGAACGTTCGCTGAGTGTGAATACCGCTGCCGCTGGCGGTAACGCCAGTTTAATGACGATCGGTTAAACAGGTAGCCGGAGGATGTTACAACCTCCTCCGGCATCTTTAACGTGGTCGAATCCCCTCAATAATAATCCGCTGCACGTTTTCAACCGTTTGATTGAAAAATACCTCATCGCGCAACGTCGCGCCTGTCACCGCCTCCACCTGAGGGGCGAAATCGGCGTAATGTTGAGTGGAAGCCCAAATCATAAAAATCAGATGCTGCGGGTCAATCGGCGCGAGTTTGCCGCTTTTGACCCAACCGGCAATCAGCGCCGATTTCTCATCAATTAATGCTTTCAAATCGCCCGTCAGTTCATCCATTAACAGCGGCGCGCCTGCCAGCATCTCCATACAGAACAGGCGCGAAGCCTGCGGATAATCACGGGAGACTTCCAGCTTCAGACGGATGTACTCTTTGATCGCCGCCAGCGGGGCGAAATCTTCACGAAACGCTTTTAACGGTGCCAGCCAGATATCGAGAATCTGCCGCAGCACGGCAATATACAGCGCCTCTTTTGACGGAAAGTAATACAGCAGATTGGTTTTTGAAACACCCGCCAACTCTGCGATCTGCTCCAGCCTTGTGCCGTGAAAACCGAATTGTGAAAAAGTGTCCAGTGCCGCACCAAGAATCGCTTTTTTCTTCGCACTCACTGCGCGCGAACGTTTACCCGTTGTTTTCACTGCGCCTTGCGTCATGCGCTCACCCCTCTTGTAGACTGGCAACAGGATAGCAAAATCAGCACGATGCCTCGACCATCAACATTCACGGCACGAATGAATAATGGTGGAATGAGCGAGAAAGGTATTAACACGAGGATATTAAGGAGAGTACCAGAACGAAAAACCGCCGGAATTACCGGCGGCAGTGGCGTATTGACGCGCGTCAGACAAAACGCATTCATCATAGAGTAGCCCGGCTAGTTGTTGCTTTTGCCGTGACTGCTTTTGCCCCCTTTTTTTCCTGCTTCAGATGCGCGCTGCGGGTCATTTTTGAAATTCCCCCCGCTGTGCTGTCCACCTTTTTTACCTGCTTCTGATGCTCTTTCGCGGTCTTCTGCAAAATTGCCGGAACCGCCTCGATGGTTTGCCATTACTGACCTCCGTCATCATAGTGCCCAGGATTAACGCGGCGTATGGCGGGTGCCATATTTTCGCTACGTGGGACTAAGCTTAGTGAACTGACGCGGGTAAGCCTGCGTTTGGTAATATCCTGCAACAGCTTCTTAGCGAGAATAGATATCATTTCCGGTAATCAGCCATAAGCCGCTCTTATGATTAAAAAAACACTATGGGATAAAAATGTATCATTTTGCGACAAAATTACATGCTTGTGAAAATTGTTATAAATCAAATAAGTGGTTGTGAAATTTGCACTCTGAATAGGACGTCTTATCTTTAAATGAGTGGTAGCGAATCGCTACGGAATAGAGATAACACGAGGAGTGGTTAGAAATGGCTAAAGTTCTGGTGCTTTATTATTCCATGTACGGACATATCGAAACGATGGCGCGTGCAGTCGCTGAAGGCGCAAGCAAAGTCGATGGCGCAGAAGTTGTCGTTAAGCGTGTACCGGAGACCATGCAGCCGCAATTATTCGAAAAAGCAGGCGGTAAAACGCAAACTGCGCCCGTTGCAACCCCGCAAGAACTGGCCGATTACGACGCGATTATTTTTGGTACACCAACCCGCTTTGGCAATATGTCAGGCCAGATGCGTACTTTCCTGGATCAGACTGGCGGCCTGTGGGCTTCCGGCGCTCTGTACGGCAAACTGGCGAGCGTCTTTAGTTCGACCGGCACCGGCGGCGGTCAGGAACAGACTATCACTTCAACCTGGACGACCCTTGCACATCACGGCATGGTGATTGTCCCCATTGGCTACGCAGCACAGGAATTATTTGACGTCTCGCAGGTTCGCGGCGGAACGCCTTATGGCGCGACCACCATTGCAGGCGGTGACGGTTCGCGCCAGCCCAGTCAGGAAGAGTTGTCTATCGCACGTTACCAGGGGGAATATGTTGCTGGTCTGGCAGTCAAACTTAATGGCTAATCTTCAACAGGAGGATACGCATGCCAACTCAAGAAGCGAAAGCTCATCACGTGGGTGAATGGGCATCTCTGCGCAATACGTCGCCGGAAATAGCCGAGGCCATTTTTGAAGTCGCCGGGTACGACGAGAAAATGGCGGAAAAAATTTGGGAAGAAGGTAGCGATGAAGTGTTAGTCAAAGCCTTTGCCAAAACCGATAAAGATTCGCTTTTTTGGGGCGAACAGACCATCGAACGTAAAAACGTTTAACCAGTGACTCCCCCGTTTCTCGCGGGGGAGTTTTCTGTTATTTCACTGCTTCATTCAACACGCTATCAAACTTATCCATTGGACAGAAACCATCAGCGTCTATCGGGCAACCGCTTAATTCCAGCGTCACCCGCTGAGCCGGAGCCTGTAACGTTAACGCGTCGGCATTACGCAACTGTTCCGAACTTTGATAAACATATTCAATTTTCATCAAATCACGATTGGCTTTGCTGTCATGCCAACGCTGGAAAACGATTTTGCCGCCAATTGGCGTGCGTTCGTTCTGGTCATGCAACTGATAGGGTTTAAAGTCCAGCGCGGTCAGCAATGAGGCGATGTTAGAGTCATGCCCCACCAGCACAGTGATTTTCGGTGCGCTGGCACGATCGGTGACCAGGGCTTTGTCGATATAACTGACCAACGGTTTCGCAACATTGCGCGCTACTTCCGGTGAGGTAAACAAGCTGTCCTGGTAGCCGTTTTTCAGCTTCGACAACACCTTCCACTGTTGGTCAGATTTAATTTCCCCCCACGCCACCTGATCCATCGGGAAACCTTCGTAGTATTGCAAAGTGAAAGCATCCACCAGCGAGTTGCCTACTTTCAATGGCCCGGAAACGCCCGGCTCTTGTTGATACTTCGCACTGAAGGTATTTTTGCCATCCACCAGCGAACATTGCTGCTTCTCTTTACAGGCTGGAGAGTCTTTATAGTTAACGATTTTTTCCAGTAGCTGATAGCTGTCAGTCAGTTGTAGTTTGCTGAACTCTTTCTCCATTGCCGCCACCGCCTGCTCACTGAATGCGGCGGAATCATCGGTGATTACCGGGTTAAAGGTTGGATCCATAGTGCCCATTTTTTCCTGGTGATGAACAGGAATATCACATCCAGGGAATGCGCCGGTAATAAAGAACTGCGCGGTAGCGACGGTACGTTGCAGGCTGTTTGCGTAGGCATAAACGGTGTCCGGCGACGGGCATTCACCCGACTTTACCATCCCCTGCTCTGCCAGCCATTCACGCATGTAATGCCCCATATACACTTCCAGCACGCCACCTTTAGTGGTGAGCTGCCCGCCGGGAACATCCCATTCTGGCCATTTATTCGGCGTCGACTGCTCAAGCACACTGCCATTATTAGCCAGCGGTGCGCGTAAGTTATGGCGACTCATCATAAGCACTTGCTGTAGCTGATAGCCCTCCGGTACAGCCTGTGCCTGAGTATTTGAAGAAAGCAAAGCCATCCCTGCCACGGCTGCGGCGATTAGCGTTTTTTTCATTCCTCACACCTCTTTTGTTATCAATGATTAAAGAGTGTGACAGAAATATGACTTATTTCCGGGAACCGGTTCGCAAATTAGCAGATAACGAGGCGGGAAACTTGCAGGGCACCAGGCGATGACTGACAGTAGCTGCGCTATCGCCTGGTTTGTATCGTTAAACTAATATCTGAAACAGCACGGCAAAAAGAATGATATTGGCAATGACAATGGTCCAACCGTTATAAAGCATATATTTCAGATGGGTTGATTGTGCCAGCCCCATTTGACCAAACATATCCGATGAAGGGAAAGGCCCAAACCAGTCCACTTGCGATGAGGCCAACAATACCGCCGTTGTCCCCTGTGGCGGCACTCCCGCAGCCATCAACATCGGACCAAATATTTTGTGCGTAAAGGTCATCTGAGCAACAGCGGCGCCTGGCACATGACCGATAATGTTAAAGGCAAAAATACAGAAGCAAAGCCATGCTGGTGATATCCCGGTTAACAGAGGTTGAGTGTATTCGAGCAACCCCTGATACGCCTGCAGGCTATCCATAAGTTCCAGAATCGGGTTATACAGCCAGTAGAGCAGAAACATCCACACCAGTCTGCCACACCCCTTATACAGCGCCTGCAGTATCCCGGCAGGGCTTAATCCTCCCACCAGTCCGGTGATCAAAGCCACCAGTAACATCACGATAATGGCAAAACTAAAACCTGCTTTTATCACTACACCGATAACCGCCATAACAATAATGGTTGCGGCAAATGCCAGCGCGCTGAGCTTGCGACGGCGAACACGGGCGGGCTGCTCTTCTTCCTGAGTTTTCTCAGAGAGATCCACTTCGTAATGTAATTTTCCTTCCGTCATCTTCTGAATTCGCCCGGCCATGATCCAGCCAGCGAATAACGTCACGGCGCTCATTGGTAGCCCAACGTACATCAGGTATTGCGGATAAGTCAGGCCGCCGAGTTGTAAAATCGTCACGGTACTGGGGGTAAATGGCCCGGTAAACAATCCCACTGAACCCGCCGTCATCATCAGTGCAGCCACCGTGGGAGGCGTCAGCCGTACTGCCGCCGCCACAGGAATAATCACCGCAACAATAATGGCATTACCGCCAGCCATAGTACCCAGCGCGCCACAGATGAGAATGGAAGAGACAACGATGCCAAATTTGACCCGCGTCTGGCTGGAAAGCCCGATACGATGTACCACAAATTTGACCAGTTCAACGGCGGCTCCGGTACGTGTTGCCACTTCCCCGACACCGGCGCCAAGCATAATAATCAGACCTACAGTGGCGATAAACGATCCCGTCGATTTTGCCAGCATGGAGCCCATTTCAGGTAAGCCGGTGGAAGTCATTATCATCGCAATAATAATCGATGAAATAACCGCCAGAACAATATCGACGCCTATCAACGAGAGCACCGCTAACGCTACCAGCGGTGTAAAACCAAGCAGTCCGAGTTCATTACCTGGACGCCCCTGACACCAGAACGCTGTCAGTAAAAAAACAACCAACAGTAAACCAATAATGACATTCTTTTTGGTGATATTTTGTCTGGTTAGCGAACCACCAGCGAGCATTGAGTCACTCATATAACTCCTTAACCCCATCGAATCGACCATCAATATCAGCCGATGTATTTGGACAGCTCAGAAAATATCCCCCCTCGTTATTATTGTTAGCAAAATGCACTGAGGGTTTGTCCGGGTACTACAGGTATTATTCTGAGTTCGTAATTAACCCCTTTAGGTGGGCAAATAACGCATTGTTACCAGAACAGGCGTTACAGATTAAATTTATGTTAACTTGGTGTTACCATGAAATGACTTTTTATCTATTGTCTATAACTCTGGGTTAACTCTTAATGAAACTGCGCCACCTGGAAATCTTCTATGCCGTAATGACATGCGGGACACTTTCCCGGGCAGCGGAATCGCTGAATATTTCCCAGCCGGCCGCCAGTAAAGCGTTAAAAAACGCTGAACAAAAACTCGGGTTTCAGCTCTTTCAGCGAGTGCGTGGCAAGCTTCTTCCAACCAGCGAAGCGATCACACTTTTTGAAAAAGCGCAGTCGATTTATCACGAACTCGATAACCTGCGACTGCTGGCCGATAACCTGACGCGAGATCCGCGAGCCAGAATAGCTCTGGGATGTCTGCCAAGCCTGGGATTAAGTCTGGTGCCGGAAATAGTCACTGCGTTTTACCAGCAGAATGCGAATCTGGTAATGACACTGACGACAGAGCACACCGAAACGTTGGTTAAAAAGCTTGATCTGCGCGAGATTGATCTGGCTCTGACGCTACAGCCGATTCAACAGGGGGAGATTATGACGACGCTGATAGCCGAAGTTCCGCTGGTTTATATCGACCGGGACTATCGACAGGGCGCGGTAGAAATAGACAAGATTGACCAACAACGCTGGATTTCTCCCGGCCCCTATTCCCTTTCTGATGCAATAGCTAAACGACGTGATTTTTTGACGACACGCCTGAATGTCCAGACCTATTACATGGCGACTGAATTTGTAAAACGAGGAATGGGATGCAGTATTACCGATATTTTCTCTGCCCGTCATAACCTCCCGGCAGAGACGATTCACCCCATCGCCCCCCCAATGAAAATTGACCTTTGTTTGCTACGCCGTGCCGATGTTTCGCTTAGCCCTATTACACAAAAATTTGTCGATTTCCTCTGTCAGCAATTACGTCAGCAACTGCGAGCCATTAACCTTGAGTTATACCCTGAAAATAAAAAGTCAATTGCTCCTCAGGCCTAAATGTTTTGACATATCCCCAACGCACTTATTAGCGGTGGATATCTCAGGTGATGAAAAAACGCATTGTAGTTATTGGCGGCGGGGTAATTGGTCTGGCGACAGCATGGGTGCTGGTAAAACAGGGCCATCAGGTGCAATTGTTAGAACGCAACAGTCAGGCAGGCGTCGCCACCAGTTTCGCTAATGGCGGGCAACTCAGCTATCGCTACGTTGCCCCTCTGGCGGATAAAGGCGTACCGATGCAGGGGCTTAAATGGATGGGGAAAAGTGACTCCCCTCTGAATATGCGTTTGCGCCTGTCATTTAGCCAGTGGCGCTGGTTGCTGGCGTTTTTAATGTCCTGTAATAGCCGGACAAATAAACTCAATGGCGACCATATTTTACGCTTATCACTGTTAAGTCGTCAGGTCATGGAAGCATGGTTGCTGGAAGATAATCTTGATGATTTTCACTGGCGCCGTTCTGGCAAACTGATTATTCATCGCCGTCAGCAAGATTTAGCCAAAGCGGCAAAAGGCATTGATCCGCAATTTCAACAGGCTTTATCACGCGAAGAGTGTGTTCATCTTGAACCTGCACTAAAACATATTGGTCATTCCCTGTGCGGTGGTATTTACTCCCCCGGCGATGAAACGGCAGATTGCTATAAGTTCTGTCAGGCATTACTTGCCAAACTTAATGCCAGCGCGAATTTTTCGCTACAAACCGATTGTGAAGTTTTGCAGTTGAATAAAAAAGGTGAGCGCATTGTCTCTATTACCACCCGCACTGGAACGCTGGTTGCGGATGATTATGTCGTTGCCGCCGGTAATGGCAGCACGCATTTGCTTGCCGGAACCGGGACTCACGTACCGCTCTGCGGTCTGAAAGGTTACAGTCTGACGCTCCCCTTCCCACAAAAAATGGGGATCGCACCACAAATCAGTGTCACCGACTATGGTCATAAAATTGTCTATGCCCGACTCGGTGATCGGTTGCGCATCGCCGCCATGGTCGATATTGGCTATGACGGTAATGAACTGCGCTCTGAACGCATTGGCGCTTTAAAACAGATCGTAGCGGCCAGCTTTCCGCAACTGCAAGGTATCGATGAGGCCGAATTATGGACGGGTATGCGTCCATCCACCCCTGCGGGTCCGCCACTATTAGGACGGGCGAAGTATCAAAATCTATGGATGAATCTTGGTCAGGGCAGTCTGGGCTTTACGCTGGCGGCGGGTAGTGCCGTGGTGTTAGGCGCTCTGCTGTCGGGCGAAGACCCTGCAATTTCACTTGATGGACTGACATGGAGCCAATCAGCTTGAATATCAAACGTAATAACCCACAACCGCGTCTTGCCGCCAGCGTGGAATATGGCAATCTTGTTTTTCTCTCCGGTCAGACACCGAAGAGCAATACCCCGTCCATCGCGCAACAAACGCGCGAAGTGCTGGAGAAAATCGACGAATTACTTGCGGCAGCTGACAGTGATAAATTTCATCTCTTGTCCGCTCAGATATGGTTAAAAGATATCAGCCGCGATTTTGCCGATTTCAACGACGTATGGGTTAGCTGGATACCAGAAGGATATAACCCGGCACGTGCTACCGTACAAGCTGAGATGGCCCGCCCGGAGATTCTGGTTGAAGTGATGGTAACTGCGGTAAAAGCGGGATAAGCCCCCATTTTCTGCCCCCTGGCAAGGTCGTCATGGGGCATCCCTGAAGGTTAAACGTCCCCTCTTTTACCTGCCAACATTCAGGCTGAAAATATCATTTTTAGTTATGTTGTTGTCTCTGGCCTACGATTTTTTCTGATTTCCCCTACACTTAACACTGATACCTTGTCAGGGGTTTCCCTTTGTCTGTATTGATTTACGCGAGATAACGCTATGGAATTAAAGGATTATTACGCCATCATGGGCGTGAAACCGACGGACGATCTCAAGACAATCAAGACCGCCTATCGTCGACTGGCCCGTAAATACCATCCCGATGTCAGTAAAGAACCCGATGCCGAAGCCCGCTTCAAAGAGGTCGCTGAAGCGTGGGAAGTGTTGAGTGATGAGCAACGTCGCGCTGAGTATGATCAGATGTGGCAACATCGCAACGATCCGCAATTTAACCGTCAGTTCCATCATGGCGACGGTCAGAGTTTTAACGCCGAAGATTTTGACGATATCTTCTCGTCAATTTTCGGTCAACATGCCCGCCAGAGTCGCCAGCGCCCCGCTACACGTGGCCACGATATTGAAATCGAAGTGGCGGTATTCCTTGAAGAAACGCTTACTGAGCACAAGCGTACCATCAGCTATAACCTGCCGGTTTATAACGCCTTTGGCATGATCGAACAGGAAATTCCGAAAACGCTGAATGTGAAGATCCCGGCGGGCGTCGGCAATGGTCAACGCATCCGCCTGAAAGGCCAGGGGACGCCGGGCGAAAACGGTGGTCCAAATGGCGATTTGTGGCTGGTGATTCATATTGCGCCGCATCCGCTGTTTGATATTGTCGGTCAGGATCTGGAAATTGTGGTGCCGGTTAGCCCGTGGGAAGCGGCGCTGGGTGCTAAAGTCACCGTCCCAACACTGAAAGAAAGCATTTTGCTGACTATCCCGCCTGGCAGCCAGGCCGGGCAACGATTGCGCGTTAAAGGCAAAGGTCTGGTGAGCAAAAAACAGACCGGCGATCTGTATGCGGTACTGAAAATCGTGATGCCGCCGAAACCAGATGAAAACACTGCCGCGCTGTGGCAGCAACTGGCAGACGCCCAGTCGTCTTTTGATCCACGCAAAGATTGGGGGAAAGCATGATGGCTAATGTTATGGTGACTTTTACCATTACCGAATTTTGCCTGCATACCGGCATCTCTGAAGAGGAGTTGAATGAAATTGTCGGTTTGGGGGTGGTTGAACCGCGTGAGATCCAGGAAACAACCTGGGTATTTGACGACCATGCCGCCATCGTGGTGCAACGCGCAGTACGGCTGCGTAATGAGCTGGCGCTGGACTGGCCGGGGATCGCGGTGGCGCTGACGTTAATGGATGATATTGCACATCTGAAACAGGAAAACCGCCTGCTGCGCCAGCGGCTTTCCCGGTTTGTGGCTCATCCGTGAGTTTGTTGCCTGATGCGACGCTTAACGCGTCATATCAGGCCTACAAAGGGCACTGTTCCCGTAGGCCGGATAAGGCGTTCACGCCGCATCCGGCGGCTCTGCCATAATGCCTGATGCGACGCTTACCGCGTCTTATCAGGCCTACAAATCGGCATTATCTCTTTTGGTTGTCGCACTCCACCAACACCTGCAACAACTGGCTTAGTGCCGCGTAAAAACCAAAGCTATCATACTGACGGCAACGCGCAGCAAACTCCGGTAACCATTGCCGCAGCGCCGTCAGTGTTTTTTGCCGCAAACTGTCGATTCTTCGCGCAGGAACAGTCCCCTCTCCCAGTGAAAAATGCAGATGACTTAACAACTCCAGATAGATCGCCAGATGATCTGACGGTTCGTTGAAATTGCCGCTGGTTTCCATCCCTGCCTCAACTAACAAGCGTTTAATCTCTTGCTCGTCCTGTTTGTAGGCCGATGCATACGGCAGCGCGGCTTGTTTGTCGGTCATCAGAAACAGGCCGCAAAAGTCAGCGGCCAGTTCCAGACGAGCATCGTCACGTACTGTCAGAGTGGCAATACGATTTTCCAGCTCATTCACCGCCGCAGTGAGCGGCGGTTCGCTTTTCAGCAACGAAAACCATTCAGCCATCTGCGCACTGGCGATTTGCGTCAGTTGTTCATCGTCCAGTTCACGGGAGAACAACTGCGCCAGCCAGGCGTAGACACAGGCAATCTGTTGTGCTGTTAGCGTGGTCATGATTTCACCTGCGACGCCGGAACATATTCGCACTGCGCCACCATCTCAATCGGGCCGCTAAATGCCGTCACCTGCTCCACTGTTCCGTTGTACTTCTCAATTTCCACCAGCGTAGTGTGCGCACTGGTTGCCTGCGCCAGCTGCGAAGTTCCGATGTCGATGGTCAACACGTTGGGGTTACCGTATTTGCACAGCGCACCAGGCTCGCCGCCTTTATCTGGATCGTACCATGCCCCTTCGTGAATTCGCGCCACGCCGGGTGCATAGCGGTCAGAAACCACTGCCCCTGCCAACACCTGACCGCGAGCGTTAAACACGCGTACCACATCACCGTTACGAATACCGCGCGCACTGGCATCCTGCGGGCTAATAAATACTGGCTCTTTACCCGCTACCGTATATTGCTGACGCAGGGTTTCAGATTCACATAACTGTGAGTGAAGTCGGAAATCGGGATGCACAGATTGCAGATGCAACGGATACTTCTGCGAGCCGGGTCCACCGTGGGAACGTTCGATTTTCTCAAACCACATCGGATGCCCCTGACAATCGTCGTAGTTCATATCGGCGATGGTTTTCGAGTAGATCTCAATCAGGCCACTCGGCGTGCCCAGCGGTTCGAGATCCGGATCTTCGCGGAATGCCTGGTGGCGAACGAACATCTGCGGATGGTCAAACTCGACGTACTCTTTGTTATTCCAGAAGTCATCAAACGCGGGCAGATGAACGCCGCGTCCTTTACCCTGTTGTACACTTTCCTGCCAGATGCGTTTCAGCCAGCCCATTTCGTCCAGCCCTTCGGTAAAGGCTTCTTCGCGATTAAAGCGGCGGCACAGCTCGCGGAAAATATCAAAGTCGTTGCGCGCCTCGAACTGCGGCGGCACGACCTGTTTCATGGCGATAATGCCACGGTTGGAGTGGTTGCCGTACTGGTCGAGATCGTTACGCTCAAACTGCGTGGTCGCAGGCAGCACGATGTCGGCAAAGCGGCAGGTTGAGGTCCACTGGTTATCTATGGCGATAACCGTTTCCAGCTTGCGCCAGCCTTCAATAATGCGGTTGATCTGCTGATGGCGATGGAACGGGTTAGTTCCGGCAAAAATACACATTTTCAGCGGCGGCAGTTTTACCGATTTACCGTTCCAGTTGATCACTTTCCCCGGTTCGAGGATCGCATCGATAAAACGGGCAATCGGAATGGTGCTGCTGTAGCCTTTGTAGTCACTGTTGTCGTGAACAGGCGGAATCGACGTAGAGCCGGAGAAACCACTCAGAATAACGCCTTTACGCCCCGGCGTGCCTGCGCCGTTATAGTGCCAGCCAAAACCAAAGCCACCACCTGGCAGGCCAATTTGCCCCAGCATCGCCGCCAGAACGACAATCATCCACGCCCACTGTTCACCGTGCTGCATACGCTGCACGCACCAGCCAGCAATAATTTGCGTTCTGTTCGCCGCCATCTGCCGCGCCAGCCCACGAATGGTTTCGGCATCAATGCCGGTCAGTTTTTCAGCCCATGCGGCATCTTTCGGCTGACCGTCTTTCTCACCCAGCAGATACGGCAGGAACTGCTCAAAACCCACACAGTAGTTAGCGAGGAAGTTTTTGTCGTACAGGTTTTCACTGTACAGCGTATGTGCCAGCGCCAGTTGCAGCGGCACGTCAGTTTGCGGGTTAACCGCAATGTGCTTCACATGCTCGCGCCCCAGATACTCATGGGTGGATGTGACAACCGGATCGATGCTGATGACCACAACTTCACCGGCGGCGACTTTCGCTTTTAGCTGCTCGTAATATTCATAAACATCGTGATCCGGGCACCACCAGTTCGCTTGCTGGTTTTTCAGCAAATCGGAGCCCCACAGCACAATGGTTTTGCTGTTCTGCAATACCAGCGGCCAGGAGGTTTGCTGTTCATACACTTCCATCGAACCGACTACGCGCGGCAGGATCACCTGCGCAGCACCGGTAGAGTAATCTCCGCCCGTACCAACGCTATTACCATGCAAGGCAATAGCTTTCGCCAGCATCCCCGAAGCGTTATGGAACATCCCCGTCGATTGCCAACCACTGGCGGTCAGCAAGGCACTCGGCCCGTGAGTTTTCTGCACGCGTTCCAGTTCTTCATAGAACATGTCGAGGGCTTCATCCCAGCTCACGCGCACAAAACGGTTATCACCGCGCTGGGAGGTATCGCTCAGATGGCGCTTACGCAGCCAGTCCACGCGTACCATCGGATAACGAATACGCGCCGCGTTGTGTACGTGATCCGGCAATCCGGCGATCATTTTCGACGGATATTTATCCAGTTCGAACGGTTTTGCCGCCACAAAGCGACCATCCTTCACCGTCGCGCGGATAGCCCCCCAGTGCGATCCGGTCAGAATGCCCTCTTTCGAGGTGACGGCCTCAGTAGCCGCTTGCGCCGCAGTCGCACGGCGCGGCGTTAACAATGACGGCCCCAGCATCCCGGCGACGGTTAAGCCGCCGAGCTGCGCCAGAAAACGCCGACGTGATGCCTGAAAGAGATCGTTATTGTTCATTATTTTTCTTCCTTCTTATCGCCGTGAGCCTTACCTGCGGTGTCAGACGCATTCATTTGCAGATATTTCAACAAGGTGCGTTCTTCACGTTTATCGAGGCTGGTAAAGCCAATCATGCCGTTGAGCGTGCCGATCCAACCATTAGCGTCAAAGTGGGAGATTTCCGGTGCGCCGTGGCACTGGTTACAAGTGCCGTTGTACAACGAATCCGCATAAGCCCAGATCGGTTTGATATCGTTCACCATGTCGCCTTTCTTCATCCACGCGGTGGCCTGTAACTTGCTCCACTCGGTATTGGTGTCGGCAACGGTGGTTTTCTCCAGCGTTTTCACCTGCTGCTGCACATCACCACGAATCGAGGCAACAAAGATGCGTTTGCCTGGGAACTGGGTGAGTACACGCTGACGTCCGGCGCTTTCTGTCCAGCCGGTAATCTCAATTTGCAGCCAGTCGCCGTCACGTTTAAGGACTTTCACTTCCGAAGCAGGCAGCAGTGAACCAGACGCTTCTTTATCGCCTTTCGCCGCATAAATCGGCTTGATATCAATGGAGTACAGCGTGTCACCACTGTCATTAGCACTGGCGCGCAACTCGTCGAACTGCTTACGGAAGCCGCTACTCATATCCGGTAACTGGTGGGCAATACCTTTATGACAGTCGATGCAGGATTGATTAACTTTCGCTGCCACCTTCATCTGACGTGCCGCTTCCGGATGCTGCTTCGCATGATCCATCGCATCGTAGTTATGGCAGGAGCGGCAGGTTGCCGAGTTGTTTTCTTTCATTCGCGCCCATTCACGCTCGGCAAGTTCCGCGCGTTTGGCTTCGAATTTTTCAGGTGTATCAATGGAGTGGGCAATAAAGGTCTGGTAGATATCGTTGCTCGCTTCCAGTTTGCGCTTCACCATGCCTGGAATATCCGGCGGGATATGACAGTCATGGCATTCAGCTCGCACGCCGGAGGCGTTCTGGAAATGCACCGACTGTTTATATTCTTCATACACCGGTTGCATACTGTGGCAACTGACACAAAATTCGGTTGTGCTGGTGACTTTGATCCCAACGTGTGGCAATACAATCAGCGCAATGCCAATCACAATCCCAATAGCGACCAGCGCCAGTACCGACCAACGAGCACTGGGTCGGCGTAGCGCGTTCCAGAGTTTCCGCATAATAGCCCCTGTAAAATTATGGTTTAGTGAAGCGATCTTAATGAGCAAATATGAACAGCGGCACTGGTCAGGATGAACGGCTTACGGCAGAATATGAACAGATATGAACAGAATGAGTAAAACCCTCTGATGCCACATCACATTGTTATTGTTGAAGATGAGCCAGTTACCCAGGCACGATTACAATCCTACTTCACTCAGGAGGGGTATACCGTTTCCGTTACGGCGAGCGGTGCCGGGCTGCGGGAAATTATGCAGAATCAGCCGGTGGATTTAATTCTGCTGGATATCAACTTGCCCGATGAAAATGGCCTGATGTTAACCCGCGCCCTGCGAGAACGCTCAACGGTGGGGATTATTCTGGTTACCGGACGCAGCGATCGGATTGACCGTATTGTTGGGCTGGAAATGGGCGCAGACGATTACGTCACCAAACCGCTGGAACTGCGCGAACTGGTAGTACGGGTAAAAAATCTGCTCTGGCGAATCGACCTCGCGCGACAAGCTCAACCGCACACTCAGGACAATTGCTATCGCTTTGCCGGTTATTGCCTGAATGTGTCGCGCCATACGCTGGAGCGGGATGGCGAGCCGATTAAACTGACCCGCGCAGAGTATGAAATGTTGGTGGCATTTGTGACGAATCCGGGCGAAATTCTCAGCCGTGAACGTCTGCTGCGTATGCTTTCTGCGCGTCGGGTGGAAAACCCTGACCTGCGCACCGTCGATGTGTTAATTCGTCGTTTACGCCATAAACTCAGCGCGGATTTACTGGTGACGCAACATGGCGAAGGTTATTTCTTAGCTGCTGATGTGTGCTGATAAAAATAAACCGGACGAAATCCCCCTGGCGACAGCGAGCGGCGGATATGTTCACGGTCGGCATTTTTCGGCGTCAGAACTAAAATCGGTGGGCTGACATTATCAGACACCGATTGCCCCTGTAATTGCCTGATGGCCTGCTCAACTGCCAGTTCCCCCTGCCAGACCATTTGATCGCTGGCAGCCATAATCACTCTTCCCCGCTTCAGCCCGCGATACACCTGATGTGAAAGATAAAACGACACCACGGTAAGCGGCGTTTTCAGGTTACGCCCTTCACCCATTGCCGCCTCTGCCGCAATGGCCGTTCCGGCAACGACGTCGATTTCTGGATGGCGCTCCAGCATTTCCTGCAACAGGTTACGCTGGATTTCAATATCGTTGTCGCCGAGCGCAATATCGACAATACGCACCGGGCTTCCGGCAATGGCTGCGCGAAACCCCTCTACCATCTCCTTACTGCCCCCGGCGTTATCGGGGCCGGGCATCAACAGCACGTTCAGTGGTTTACCGTGGCTCCATTGCACCAGATATCGCCCTGGTTGATAGCCCATCTGAAACCAGGGCACACCAACGCGGCTTTTTATCTGGGGAGCATCAATAGCATTTACCAGTTCGATCACCGGCAGACTTGCTACCTGCTTTTGCAGATCGGGAAATGACGTCGTGCTACTACCGAGCAAAATGGCCTCTGCACCCCACTCTTTACACTGGTCGATTTGTGCTTGCTGGGTAGCCAACTGGCTGTAGCCGCCTGCCTCCAGCACTTTTAAATCCACACCGTAGCGGCGGGCAGCCTCCTGCATACCATAGTTCAACGATAACCAGTATGAATCTTTCAGGCTGGGGTAAAGCGCGCACAGTTTCCATGCGCGTTTGGCTTTAAGCGGCGTAAAGGGTTGCACCGTGAAATGCTGCGCATCATGCCAGCGCAACAGGTTATCAGCCGAAAATGCCGATAACATGAAAAGGGAAAGAAGTAAAAATAGCAGTACGCGCATGATAGCCTCATCAATAATAAGGCTTTATGCTAGATGTATTCCGCTTTGCGACTCAACATTTTTCACCTTAAGTGCACCGACCGTGAATTTAACCCTGACCCGAAGGCTCTGGATGGGCTTTGCCCTGATGGCGCTGTTAACCCTGACCAGTACCCTGGTGGGATGGTACAACCTGCGCTTTATCAGCCAGGTGGAAAAAGACAACACTCAGGCATTGATTCCTACCATGAATATGGCGCGCCAGTTGAGCGAAGCCAGCGCCTGGGAACTTTTCGCCGCGCAGAACCTGACCAGTGCCGATAACGAAAAGATGTGGCAGGCGCAGGGGCGAATGCTCACCGCACAAAGCCTGAAGATTAATGCGTTGCTGCAAGCATTACGGGAACAAGGTTTTGATACCACCGCTATTGAACAACAGGAGCAGGAGATCTCCCGTTCGTTACGTCAGCAAGGGGAGCTGGTGGGGCAGCGTTTGCAACTGCGCCAGCAACAACAGCAACTCAGTCAGCAGATAGTCGCCGCCGCCGATGAAATCGCACGCCTGGCGCAAGGTCAGGCGAATAATGCGGCCACCTCCGCCGGAGCTACCCAGGCCGGGATTTACGATTTGATCGAACAACATCAGCGTCAGGCCGCCGAAAGCGCACTCGACAGGCTGATTGATATCGATCTTGAGTATGTTAACCAGATGAATGAACTGCGCCTTAGTGCTCTGCGGGTGCAGCAAATGGTGATGAATCTGGGGCTGGAACAGATCCAGAAAAATGCGCCAACGCTGGAAAAGCAGCTCAATAATGCGGTGAAAATTCTGCAACGTCGGCAAATACGCATTGAAGATCCGGTAGTTCGTGCTCAGGTCGCAACAACGTTAACTACCGTTAGCCAATATAGCGATTTGCTGGCGCTGTATCAGCAGGACAGTGAAATCAGCAATCACCTGCACACTCTCGCCCAAAATAACATCGCCCAGTTTGCGCAGTTTAGTAGCGAAGTCAGTCAGCTGGTCGACACCATTGAGCTGCGTAATCAACATGGACTGGCGCATCTGGAAAAAGCCAGCGCACGCGGGCAATACAGCCTGGTATTGCTGGGGATGGTTTCACTTTGCGCACTGATTCTGATCCTCTGGCGCGTGGTTTATCGCTCTGTCACACGTCCACTTGCTGAACAAACGCAGGCGCTGCAACGCTTGCTGGACGGTGATATCGACTCCCCTTTCCCGGAAACCGCTGGCGTGCGGGAGCTGGATACTATCGGGCGGCTGATGGATGCGTTTCGCAGCAGCGTTCATGCGCTGAATCGCCAGCGCGAACAGCTGGCGGCACAAGTAAAAGCGCGCACGGCTGAATTACAGGAACTGGTGGTAGAACATCGACAGGCTCGTGCGGAAGCCGAAAAAGCCAGCCAGGCAAAATCTGCGTTTCTGGCGGCAATGAGCCATGAGATCCGCACACCGCTGTACGGTATTCTCGGCACCGCGCAACTGCTGGCAGATAACCCCGCACTTAACGCCCAGCGTGATGATTTGCGGGCAATTACCGACTCCGGCGAATCGCTGCTGACCATCCTTAACGATATCCTCGATTATTCGGCTATCGAAGCGGGGGGCAAAAATGTTTCGGTCAGCGATGAACCCTTTGAACCACGCCCGCTGCTGGAAAGTACCCTGCAATTAATGAGCGGGCGGGTGAAAGGTCGCCCGATTCGCCTGGCAACGGCAATTGCCAACGATGTACCGAGCGCGTTAATGGGCGATCCGCGACGTATTCGCCAGGTTATTACCAACTTGTTGAGCAACGCCGTGCGTTTCACTGACGAGGGGCAGATCGTCCTGCGCAGTCGCACTGATGGCGAGCAATGGTTGGTCGAAGTGGAAGACAGCGGCTGCGGTATTGATCCCGCGAAACTGGCAGAAATATTCCAGCCATTTGTTCAGGTAAGCGGCAAACGCGGCGGCACCGGGCTGGGGCTGACTATCAGTAGCAGTCTGGCTCAGGCGATGGGCGGCGAACTGAGCGCCACCAGCACGCCGGGGGCTGGAAGCTGTTTTTGTTTACGCTTGCCGTTACGTGTTGCCACTGCCCCCGTGCCAAAAACAGTCAATCAGGCGGTACGTCTGGACGGTTTACGTTTGCTGTTAATTGAAGATAACCCGCTAACCCAGCGAATTACCGTTGAGATGCTAAACACCAGTGGTGCGCAGGTCGTGGCTGTTGGCAATGCCGCGCAGGCGATAGAAACGCTGCAAAATAGTGAACCATTTGCTGCCGCACTGGTGGATTTTGATCTGCCGGATATCGACGGCATTACCCTTGCCCGACAACTGGTACAGCAATATCCGTCGCTGGTTTTGATTGGCTTTAGCGCCCATGTCATCGACGAAACGCTGCGCCAGCGAACCAGTTCGCTCTTTCGCGGGATTATCCCTAAACCAGTGCCGCGTGAAGTGCTCGGTCAGTTACTGGCGCACTATCTCCAACTGCAAACCAATAAAGATCAATCGCTGGATGTATCGCAACTCCATGAAGATGCTCAGTTAATGGGGACGGAGAGTATTCGCGAATGGCTGACATTATTTAAACAACATGCCCTGCCACTTCTCGATGAAATAGACGCAGCCCGCGCCAGGCAGGACGGCGAAAAAATTAAACGTGCCGCGCACCAGCTAAAAAGCAGCTGCGCGAGTCTGGGAATGCGTAGCGCCAGCCAGCTATGCGCGCAACTGGAGCAGCAACCATTATCTGCCCCCCTCCCACACGAAGAAATTACACACAGTGTTGCCGCTCTGGAAGCATGGTTGAATAAGAAAGACCTGAACGCGATTTGAATCAATATCAGCCAGTTAAGAATATTTAGAATAGTGGTATTTAGCATACAACTTAACGGGCTGGCAAAATCATGACAGAGAAAAAAAGAACCCGCTGGCAGCGGCGGCCAGGCACGACGGGCGGCAAATTACCGTGGAATGACTGGCATAATGCCGCGACCTGGCGTAAAGCGACGCAATTATTACTGTTAGCAATCAATATTTATATTGCCGTCACCTTCTGGTACTGGGTGCGCTATTACGAAACGGCAGGTAGTACGACATTTGTCGCCAGACCAGGAGGCATCGAAGGCTGGCTACCGATTGCCGGCCTGATGAATCTGAAATATAGCTTTGAAACAGGCCAGCTACCTTCCGTCCATGCCGCCGCGATGCTGTTGCTGGTCGCTTTTATCATCATCAGTCTGTTGCTGAAAAAGGCCTTTTGTTCATGGTTATGCCCGATTGGTACGCTTTCTGAATTAATCGGCGATCTCGGGAAAAAACTGTTTGGTCGGCAATTTGCCCTTCCCCGCTGGCTGGATATTCCTCTGCGCGCAGTGAAGTATTTGCTGTTGAGTTTTTTTCTCTATATCGCGTTATTGATGCCCGCTCAGGCAATTCACTATTTTATGCTATCGCCCTACAGCGTGGTGATGGACGTTAAAATGCTCGATTTCTTTCGTCATATGGGAACCGCGACATTAATCAGCGTGACCGTTTTGCTGATTGCCAGCCTGTTTATTCGCCATGCCTGGTGTCGTTATCTTTGCCCATATGGCGCGCTGATGGGCGTGGTTTCGTTATTTTCGCCGTTTAAGATTCGTCGCAATGCCGAAAGTTGTATCGATTGTGGCAAATGCGCAAAAAATTGCCCATCACGGATCCCGGTCGATAAATTAATTCAGGTACGAACAGTGGAATGTACCGGCTGTATGACTTGCGTAGAGTCATGTCCGGTCACTTCAACATTAACTTTTTCGCTGCAAAAACCTGCGGCAAATAAAAAGGCCTTTGCGTTGTCTGGCTGGTTAATGACGCTATTGGTTCTGGGGATTATGTTTGCGGTGATTGGATATGCGATGTATGCGGGTGTATGGCAAAGCCCGGTGCCAGAAGAATTGTATCGACGCTTAATTCCACAAGCGCCAATGATTGGTCACTAAATTAGCAACAAGCGGAACATCACCTCGCACGGGGTGATGTTCACAAAATCACATTATTTTGATTTTGACGTCATAACCTTCAAGCCCGGTCATTTTCTCCCGCGCAGTAAAGCGAATTTCAGAGACTTCTTTCCCTGTGTTTTTATTCAATTCGGCGATTTTTTGCGCAATAAAGTCGGAGATTTCCGTTTCGGCTTGTTTTTTTAGCTCTTCAATATTCACTGTTAACCTCTTCTGGTCTTAAAAGACAGCAACACGCCAGCAAGGTGTTGGTTCCGATCCCCTGGTCAGGTTAGAAATGTTATAAGCCATCTGCATGAAAGATTCAATAATCAGTAGGTTATCGCTCAATATGCGTACAGGGATAAGTGCAAACAGAAGATATAAAAAAGGCTCCGCGAGGGAGCCTGATATTATTTTGTGAAATCCAGCGGCGCATGGTCAGTGCGTATTTGCAAGGCAACGTTATCAAAGGTGATCATCGTCGATTTACAGAAAATACACTTAGCGCCCAAAGGGTTTCGCTCCGTCACATCGAATGCCGATGTGCGGTACTGTGAACCATGACAACATGGACAGCGGAAATGGAGATGTTGAGTAATAACGGCAACCTTAGAGCGTAACAACGTTCGCTGCCGAGGGACCACGTTGCCCCTGCTCAATAGAAAATTCGACTTTCTGATTTTCATTCAGCGTGCGAAATTCATTGCTCTGGATGGCGGTGAAATGAACGAAAACGTCCTTGCTGCCATCATCAGGAGTGATAAAGCCAAAACCTTTATCTGCGTTAAACCATTTTACTAAACCAGTCATTTTATTAGACATATTTTACTTCCTTCATTTTGAGCCTTTCGGCAAACAGGGCTTTATTACAGAAACTACTTAGTGTTCAGGAGAGAGACTCAAAAGAAGGGGATAATGCCTGATAATGAGAACTGCTTTAGTAAACTACTTTGTATGCTGTCTGTCTTTCAAACCGACGCAGCTATTAACGCATGATAAATATGATTAAGCAAATTTTATTTTAGCCGTCCGGCGGTCTTAAATATCGCTGGCTTTATTTTATTAACACCGTATAGTGCAGCGCAGTATTTTTAGTAAGGAATTTGTTTGTCCCGTAAAATGACAGGAATTGTCAAAACCTTTGATCGCAAAAGCGGCAAAGGATTCATCATCCCCTCCGACGGTCGTAAAGAAGTCCAGGTTCATGTTTCCGCATTCAGTCCCCGCGACGCAGAAGTGCTCATCCCAGGATTACGCGTAGAATTTTGCCGCGTCAATGGCCTGCGTGGACCAACAGCGGCAAATGTTTATTTATCCTGATGTAAACTACATGCCGGAATACGCGCTTCATTCACTATTTGCGTAAAATCCGCCAGTGAACACATGCCCTGCGCGTTTCTCTCCTCACATTCTGCCAGTGTCAGTTTTACCTCTCCAGGCGGCGTTTTTAGCGATAGCGGCGTTTTATCACGCATCTGCTGCAAGGTCTGGAATACCAGCGAAACCTGAATCCATTGACTGTTATCACTTAGCCGCCGCCAGCGTTCAAATACCAGTTCACCACCCGGCGGGGTGTTATCCGGTTGACCCGGCAGCGTCCAGTTAAGCTTCAGTGCCCCCCCCAGATTCGCCAGGTTGGTATCATGCCCGGCAATAAACAACAGTGAAGTCGGCAGCGTAATTCCATAGTTCGATTTTTGCGGGTTGTTTGGCGTCAACGCCGTCAGAACTAAATCCAACAGCGGTGTGGCACGACGACGAGCCACATCCGGGGTACGTTGCAGCAAATAAAACTGCGCATTATGCAGGCTTAACAAGGTGTTCCACTGATGTGAATCAGTAATTCGTCCCCAGCCAGGCTCCGGCATTCCCTGTGCTTGTTGCAGGAGAAATATCTCCGTCAGCATGGATGCGAGGCTTACCGCACCCGTTAATGAGACGTTATCAGCACTCACCTTGAGTTCAGAGGGCAATGCCTGCGTGAACGAACAGCTTTCGTCTTGTTTCTCTCGTTTGAGGCACAGACTTGATTGCGGAAAATTGAGTACCCGCTCCAGTTCGTGAAATGCCGTTTGCCGATGATCGGTAAAATCAACGAGAGAGCCGCCTGCCCTGCTGAGAATCGCCTCAGTCACGTTCACTTTATCCAGTTGGCAAACACCGGTTTTCAGGGGATTAAATAACGGATCGGGACGGGAAGTGTCTGACTGAGTATGTACGGTTATTGCACAGTCGGGAGCCAGCCCGGCAGCAAAGGCTTCGCCTGTTTTACGAGTGCGCTCGTCAACATCGGCAATAATCGCGACCTGCCCAGCTTTCGGGCAACCATTTTTTGCCAGCAAACCGTCAGCCACCAGGCGTTGGCGTTGGTAATGTCCGAGATAAGAGATCAGCTCACCGCCTCGTGGTGTCAGCCAACCCAGTTTCACCGGCCAGCCAGGCCAGGTGTCTGGAGTAACGTCCTGCATGATTTGCGTAGATTTGGTGGGTGCTCGCACACCATGACGGCTGACAATCACCACACTTTCCAGCTTCAGTTCCGGCGCCCCCTGAGCAAATGCAGGTAGCGGAGTTAACGGAAGCAAAAGAGAAAAAAAGGGGATCAAAATCGCTTTCATCGCCAGGTTTCCGTTTTTCATGTTTCGCATTATTGCCTGATGCGACGTTGATGCGTCTCATCAGGCCTACGTTTGTTGTGCGTCAAATCAACCTTTCAGACGCGGTTCCAGCCATACCAACACCACGGTGGAGAGTGAACACATCAACAAAATTCCGACGAACCACAATAAATACCACATTGATCATCCCTCCTTAGTACAGCTCACTATCGTGACGGCGAAGCGTTTCAGTTGTCATGCGCCCCCACATTTTGTAGTAGCTCCATACAGTGTAGAGCAACACAATAGGCAAAAATATCAGCACAATTACTAACATAATGCTCAACGTCAGCTGACTGGAGGTGCTGTCCCACAGCGTCAGGCTGGAGATCGGACTGATGCTCGAAGGCATGACAAACGGAAACAGCGTGATGCCCGCCGTGAAGATAACGCCAAATTGCATCAATGAGGCCAGCAGAAATCCCCAACCGGGGCGACCCCGATAAATAGCCATCACCGTCAGTAATGGGCAGAAAAAACCCAGCAGCGGGAAGATCCACAAAATCGGCGATTCAACAAAATTATTCATCCAGGCACCGGGCAGTACTGTAACCAGTTTCATTAACGGATTGGACGGGCCGTTAACATCCTGGGCGAGCAATACAAAGCCATCAATACCCACCCACAGCCAGTACCCCGCCAGCAAAAAGCACAGCATGACCAACAGCGCAGCGCGTTTGGTCGCCAGTTGCGAACGCAGGTGAATAGCTCCGACCGTTTTTAGTTGCAACCAGACGCCACCTTGTAAAATCACCATGCCCAGACTGAGCAAACCACACAGTAATGGGAACGGTGTCAGCAATTGCCAGAAAGAACCGAGGTACTCCACGCGTAATTGCGGCGTGAAGACAAACGGCACGCCAAGTAACAAATTGCCGAACGCGATACCGAAGACCACCGGCGGCACCAGGCTACCGATGACCAGACCGGCATCCCACATTTTACGCCAGCGCGCATCAGCGATTTTTCCACGATAATCAAAAGCCAGCGGGCGAAAGAACAGCGAGCACAGCACCAGAATCATCGCCACATAAAAGCCGGAAAACGCCGCTGCATAGACTCTGGGCCAGGCGGCAAATAATGCACCGCCCGCAAGAATCAACCAGACCTGGTTGCCTTCCCAGTGTGCGCCAACGCTGTTAATCAATACCCGACGTTCATCATCATTACGCGCCACCAGCGGCAACAGACAGCCAATCCCCATGTCAAATCCATCGGAGATCATAAAGACCACCAGGATGACGCCAATCAGCAGCCACCAGATGAAGCGCAATGTTTCATAATCAAACATGATTCTCTCCTTTACCCCTGTTGCTGCGTCGGTTGTTCACTCTGCATCGCGCTCGGCCCCAGACGGGCATATTTCTGCATCAGGTAGACTTCGGCGATTAAGAACAGGGTATAAAGCCCTACGATCATGATCAGTGAGAAAGCCAGTTGTCCCGTGGTTAACGCGGAGTGCGCGGAGTATGTCGGTAAGATGTCCTGAATCGCCCACGGCTGACGACCAAACTCGGTCATAAACCACCCGGCTTCAATGGCAATCCACGGCAGTGGCAAACTCCAGAGCGCCATTTTCAGCACCCAACGATGCTGGTCAATTTTGCCACGCAGCGTCTGAACGAGCGCAATAAGCATTACCAGTAACAGCAGCGAACCGCAGCCCACCATGATGCGGAAACTCCAGAACACCGGCGCAACCTGTGGAATAGCGCCACGCATTGCTGCCTGATACTGCGCCGGTGTGACATGATTCATATCCGGCGCATAGCGGGAGAGCAACATGCCGTAACCAAGGTCGCTTTCCAACTCCCGGAATGCCTGCAACACATGCGGCTCCCGGTTACCTTGCGAGATCTCCTGCATCAGCAGCCAGGCCATACGTCCGCGTTGCAATCGTGGGTAGGTTTCAGCCATCAAATTTTTCAGCCCCGGAACGGGCTTATCTAATGAGTGAGTGGCGAGGATCCCTAACAGTGCGGGAATTTTGATGGCAAAGGCATTACGTTCTTGATCCTGTTCCGGCCAGGCAACGAGATGGAACGGCGCAGGTGCGGGTTCGGTTTGCCACTCCCCTTCCATTGCGGCCAGTTTTACCGGCTGAACGCGTGCGACTTCATAAGCAGAACTGTCTCCAAGTTGCAGCGCGCCGATTATCGCCAGTGTGCCAAAGACCGAACCGATGGCGAACGAACGTAGCGCAACATCACGCTCCCGTCCGCGCAGTAAATACCAGGCGCTGATCGCCATAATAAACATGGCCCCGGTCACATAGCCCGCCATCACCGTATGGACAAATTTCACCTGGCTGACAGGGTTAAAAACCAGATCGCTGAAACTGGTCATCTCCATACGCAGGGTGTCGATATCGAAATGCGCGCCGGTCGGGAACTGCATCCACCCGTTGGCATTCAAAATCCACAATGCGGAGATATTGGAACCGAATGCCACCAGCCAGGTCACCAGCAGATGCTGGTATTTATTCAGCCGTTGCCAGCCGAAGAAGAACAGACCGACAAAGGTGGATTCGAGGAAAAAGGCCATTAATGCTTCCATCGCCAGCGGTGCGCCAAAAATGTCGCCCACATAGTTGGAATAGAATGACCAGTTAGTACCAAACTGAAACTCCATCGTCAGGCCGGTGGCCACACCGAGAGCGAAGTTGATACCGAAGAGCTTACCCCAGAAACGCGTCATATCGCGGTAGACTGTTTTGCCGGTGACCACGTAAATGGTTTCCATGATAGCCAGCAAAAAAATCAGCCCCAGGGTAAGGGGCACGAATAAAAAGTGGTACAGCGCGGTCAGTGCAAACTGCCAGCGCGATAAATCAATAACATCCCACATGCGAACTCCTGTAGGCGAAGAGAGGGAAATAACCCTTTAATAGTAGATCTCCCTTTTTATCCTTACAGTTTGTAGGTGGTCGTATTCGCTGATTGCGATATTCATAAGACTGAAAGCGACATTTGCCGCCGTTTTCACTGTTGCTCGTTTTCCACCAGCCACTGACACACCTCGCCCAACCGCTGCGCAGAATCAGCCAAATCTTCCGGCGCTGCCAGCACAACTTCCGGTATAGGGCAGATTTCATAACTCTCAAGCAGCGGACCTTTTAGGGTGTCCGTGCAACGTAAATGCCAGACATGGCGTAACCCGGTGGCGTTGATATAGCTCTCGCCATAGCCAATGGTGCGAATCTGAATATTCCCCTCCCCGCAAAGGCGCGACAGAAAAAGTCGGTCAGCCTCGCTGATGGGCAATTGCGTCAGGTTAATACTGTGCGGCTGCGTGTCAGGGTTACGCACATGCGCCAGCAATTCATGAGCCAGCGGCAGTCCGTTCATCAGGCCATCGATGGGTGGCGGTAACAGCGAATCTGTCGGCAAGACGTTTTGCGTTGCCGCCTGCCACAACGGCAGCGGTGCGCAGCCCACCTCCAGTTTGTCCTCCAGCAACTGTTCGCCGCGACGTCTGCGCACTCTCCATAATCCGCAAAAAATTGCCTCCTGAATTTCACTTTCACTGCCATCAACGTGTTGGATGCGAACTGACACTTCCCCTTCCCCGAGAAGCGTATTGATAAAGTGGCGATCGTAAGCGTTGAGATTGAACAGATCGACTGCCAGTACCTCGCCCAAAGGGGGGATACGTTGGCTTAGCTGTTGTTGCAGTTCGTTTAACAGCACAATCACCTGCGGGCTATGTGCACACTGTTCCAGTGCCGCCATGCTCGGTTCATCATTCACCTGGCAGGTGATCGGCAGCGGATTCATACTGAAACTGTCGTCATCAGGTTGCGTTCCTGGCCCCAGTAAATGGAAAAAAGTGTCACTCATGAGGCACGCTCCTGTTGCGGTTCGACAAGCCCACGCATCAGGTTTATCAGCTCTGCCCACGGGTGAATACCATTCAGCACGCCGCGATAGTTTCCGCCGGTAAACACCAGTGTGGCAGGAAAGCGAAAAACACCAAAGCGATCGCCGATAGCCTCGCTCTGCGCAAGATCGGCTACCGCCACCTGCCACGCATAGTCTGGAAATTCGCGCAATAATTCGCCAATTATTATCGGATTATCACCGACCTCCGGCGTGCGTTTCGGATCGCTGCTTAACAGCACTACGCCGTCTGGTGCCTGCGATAACCAGTCATCAAGGCTGGATTCTGTGACAGGTGTCCAGCCGCGCGCCAGCATACGCTGCCACAACGCATTAAAAGGAGAGTCATTGATCATCCCTGCTCCTCCAGTCTCATCCGGTACTGGCGTAAGCGAACGCCTTCATAATTTTCCATCGACAGACAGTCATAGTTGAGACAGCGTGATTCCTCTGCCAGATGCGGCACGATTCCCCACTCTGCCAGTTGCGCCAGCGCCAACTGTTCTGCTGCTGGCAGTTGTTCACGTGCCAGTTCGCTCAGGCTGCCACCGTAGTCGTCGAGCATTGCCGGTTGCAGCCCGACCAGGGCGATTTGCTCAGGCAAATGTCCACGAATATCCGCCAGCGCCAGCACTTCGGAGAAACTGTTCTGGTGCAGACTCATTTTCTTTGCGCTAAGGTATGCCGGAATGCGCTCTCCGGCATATGTCCGTAGCGTTCCTGGCTCCAGCCCATAATCAATGGCATCGAGGATCAACAAGTGACTAGCGCTTTCAACGTAGCCCAACAAATTCAGCCCCTGAGTGCCGCCATCGACAATCTCCACGTTTTCGGGCCAGTGATAATGTGCATATAGCCGTTCCGCCACCCGCACACCGAAACCTTCATCGGCCCATAGCAGGTTGCCCAGCCCCATCACCACCACGCGCTGCTCGCTCATGAACGCTCCTTGTTGCTTTTGACTTTAAAAAACTTGTGGCTGCGGTAACCGTTCACCATCGTGGAGATCACCGTGTCATCAGACATGATGTCTTCACGCAGCGCCATATAGACATGACCGATCACAAACGCACCAATTAGCCACATCCCCAGCCGATGCCAGCTGTGAATGTCCAGCGAGTTGCCGCCCGTCCAGTAGAAAAACTCCACTACATAACGGAACGGCGCGAAAATGGCATACTGGCTGTGTTCGCTGAACAGCGCAAAACCGGTGACGATCATAAAGACCGACATCAGGAAATAGCCGAACATCGCCGCCTGGGCGATGGGGTTATGACCGATGTCGGCACTCGGGCGTTTTGCCAGAAACAGATACCAGCGGATTTCATACCACACGCCCAGCCACCAGCTTTTACGCCATACCGGCACAATGAAAAGCTCGCGTGAATAGCGATTACCCACGAACGCCCAGTAAATCCGCATCAGCAATATCACGGTAAAAATCATTCCGGCGCTGAAGTGAATTAACCTGATGTAGCCCATATAGAACAGATACGTCGCCTCGCCGCTGACCGAAGGCAGCGGCTTACCGATAAAGTAACCGGTGACCATCAACACCGCCATGCATAACACCGTCAGCCAGTGCCAGATACGGACTGGCGCTTCAAAGACATAGTGGCTGACAACGTTGTCGCTTTTCTCTTGCATGATGATTCTCCTTCGCTGTTAACGCACCTGCACGGAGATAAGCTCGCTACCGTCGTCGCCCAGCACGTGTGTTGAACAGGCGAGGCACGGGTCAAAGCTGTGCAGAGTACGCAGGATCTCCAGCGGTTGCTCGGGGATCGCCATTTTGGTGTTCATCAGCGCCGCTTCATATGCGCCAATCTGCCCTTTGGGATCGCGCGGGCTGGCGTTCCAGGTGGTCGGCACCACGCACTGGTAGAGATCAATCTTGCCATCGCGAATGGCGGCCCAGTGACCTAACGCCCCGCGCGGCGCTTCGGTAAAGCCGACGCCACGGCACTCTTTCGGCCAGGTCGCAGGCTCCCATTTTTCAGTGGAGGCAGTGGCGAGATTGCCGTTTTTCAGGTTGGTCATCAGCTTGTCGAAGAAGTACTGCAACTTACCTGCGGCCCACTGCGCTTCGTGCGCGCGGCACAGAATGCGGCCTAACGTTGACTGGATGCCAGAAAGCGGCAGGTTCAGCGCCGACATCATGCGATCGACCGACTCAACGGTCGCAGCATCGCCTTTGTGGTAGGCGATTAACGTGCGCGCCAGCGGCCCCACTTCCATCGCATGACCGCGCCAGCGTGGCGCTTTGATCCACGAGTAACGTTCCTGTTCATTCAGCTGCTGAATGTTGGTGTCGCTGCCTTTGACATCGCCAGGGTTGTACCACGGGTCGGTAATACCATCGAATGGATGACGCCCAACCTGATCGTTGGGATACCGATACCAGGCGTGATCGACAAACTCCTGCACCTGCTGCGGATCAACCAAATCCACTGGCAGCACATTGTTGAAGTCGCCATTGATTACCGCACCACCAGGCATCAGCAGACTTTTCTCGCCAAAGTCGTTGGCAATATCCGGGAATGCGCCGTAGCTAAGGACGCATTTATCAGAAAGACCAGTGCCGATTTCACTCCACGGTTTGTTGAACTGACCGATGGCTAAGGCGTCGGGGATCATCACGTTGTTAATGAAGTCCGCCGTGCGGGTAATGATCGACTGAACCAGGTTCAGGCGTTCCATATTGACCGCCCCGACCGCGCCGCTTTCGTCAATGTTAATGGCGCACGGCATCCCGCCGACAATCCAGTTCGGATGCGGGTTTTTACCACCAAAAACGGCGTGAATTTTGACGATCTCCCGCTGGAAATCGAGGGCTTCGAGATAGTGGGCAAAGCCCATCAGGTTGGCTTCCGGCGGCAGTTTGTACTGCGGGTGCCCCCAGTAGCCATTGCGGAAGATCCCCAACTGCCCGCCTTCAACAAATTTCTTCAGGCGGTTTTGTACGTCGAAGAAATAGCCAGGGGATGATTTCGGCCACGAGGAGAGGCTTTGCGCCAGTTCTGACGTTTTCCGTGGGTCGGCTTTCAGCGCATCTAACACATCTATCCAGTCCATCCCGGCGAGCTGATAGAAGTGCACCAGATGGTCGTGGCACCAGAGCGTCGCCAGCATAATATTACGGATGATATTGGCGTTGTCCGGCACTTTAATGCCGATGGCATCCTCAATTGCATAGACCGAAGCCAGAGCGTGTACGCCAGTGCAGACGCCGCAGATACGCTCAACGAACGCCCACGCATCACGCGGATCGCGGCCTTGCAGGATGATCTCCAGCCCGCGAAACATAGTGCCGCAGGAAACAGCATTGGTGATCACATTCTGATCGTTAATATTCACTTCGCAGCGCATATGACCTTCGATGCGCGTAATCGGGTCGACCACCAGGCGGCGTCCGGCATTGTTGATGGTGTATCCCTGAGTTTCGTACTGAGTGCTCATGCCTGTTTATCCTCGTTGCCCGGCTGTTGTTCGGCTTCTGCAAGTTGCTGGTTATGACGTCTGCGCTGGTCAACGGCGCTGGCGACTGCATGTACGCCAACAGCCGCAGCCACGACACCAAGCGCGGTTAAGCCCACGGTATCGGCGGTAGAGTGCGTTCCCATCTGCGGAATATCGACCACGCGGCTATAGAACGAACCGCGATCCCAGAAACCATTTTCAGAACAGCCCAGGCAGCCATGACCAGACTGGATTGGGAAAGAAACGCCATCATTCCAGCGTGTGGAGGAACAGGCGTTATAGGTGGTAGGCCCTTTGCAGCCCATTTTGTACAGGCAGTAACCTTTACGCGCGGCGTCATCATCCCAACTCTGGACGAACTCTCCGGCATCAAAGTGAGCGCGGCGATAGCATTTATCGTGGATTCGCTGACCGTAGAACATCAGCGGACGCCCCATTCTGTCGACATCCGGCAGACGATCGAATGTCACCATGTAAGTAATGATGGCGCTCATCACATCCGGGATCGGCGGGCAGCCGGGCACTTTAATGATCGGTTTGTCGGTGATGACTTTGTCGATGGGGGTGGCCTGCGTCGGATTGGGTCGGGCGGCTTGCACACAGCCCCAGGACGCACAGGTGCCCCAGGCAATAATTGCACTGGCTCCGGCAGCTGCACGTTTGAGTTTCTCAATAAACGGTCGACCGCTACTGATACAGAACATCCCCTGCTCGCCCAGCGGCGGGTTACCTTCTACTGCGAGGATATATTTGCCGTTGTATTGCGTGATGATGTCTTCAAAGACTTCCTCTGCCTGAGTGCCTGCGGCAGCCATCAGAGTATCGTCGTAGTCGAGAGAAATAAGGGAAAGAATGACATCCTTCGCCAGCGGATGAGCAGAACGGATAAAAGATTCGGTACAGCAGGTGCATTCAAGACCGTGGATCCACACCACTGGAATGCGCGGTTTATTCTCCAGCGCCCAGGCAATCTTTGGTGCCATCCCCGCGCCTAATCCCAGCGACGTGGCAGCCAGACTGCAATATTTAAGAAAACTTCGCCGGGTAACCCCCTGACGTCGCATAGCCTGGTAAAAGGTTTCCTCGTTATTCATATAGCACGTCTCTTCTCCTTGCGACACCGACTGGAGTGCCGGGCGCTTTTGGTCGGCAAGCGACGTCCCTGGAGCAAGGCAAACCATCGCTTCACGAGAGAGACAGAAAACGAAAGCTCATCCTTCTGCACTGGCGCACGTCGCCAGAAAGTATTGTTAATAAAGCGTAGTGAAACTTTTGCACAAAACAACACAGAGTGTGTGGATTTATCTTTTAGCGATAAAAATGAACCTTATTTTCCTTAAGGTTTGCCGCAGGAAGGTTATGAAGCGATTTTTATGGCGATAGAATGCGCAAATTGCTGTTATTTCACGCAATCAACACGATTTTGTCTGTTTTTCAGGCAAACAAACACATTGGGGGTTTACACGACGCATCGGGATGTTTATAGTTCGCGTCATTCCGGAAGTGTGGCCGAGCGGTTGAAGGCACCGGTCTTGAAAACCGGCGACCCGAAAGGGTTCCAGAGTTCGAATCTCTGCGCTTCCGCCAAATAAGATAAGGGGTTAGCTAAATGCTAACCCCTTTTTCTTTTACCTGTCAAAATCGCCATGCCGTTATGCCATCCCAATGACTTAATCTGTCTTTGCTAAACCTGTTCCAGATCAAATGCGTAAAGATGGGTAAAACCTCTGGGTAGCTTTCGGCAATATCATTATGCTGCTTTATTAATTACACCTGTCATAGAGAGTGACTCCATGGATCGTATAGTTAGTTCTTCACATGACCGTACATCGCTACTTAGCACCCATAAGGTGCTGCGTAATACCTATTTCTTGCTGAGCCTGACGCTGGCCTTTTCTGCGATTACCGCGACTGCCAGTACGGTTCTGATGCTACCATCTCCGGGTCTGATTCTGACGCTGGTAGGTATGTATGGTTTGATGTTCCTGACCTATAAAACGGCGAATAAGCCGACCGGGATTATCTCCGCGTTCGCCTTTACCGGTTTTCTGGGTTATATCCTCGGACCAATTCTGAACACTTACCTGTCTGCCGGAATGGGCGAAGTAATCGCTATGGCGCTGGGCGGCACAGCATTAGTGTTCTTCTGCTGCTCTGCGTATGTGCTGACTACCCGCAAAGATATGTCGTTCCTCGGCGGTATGCTGATGGCAGGTATTGTGGTGGTATTGATTGGAATGGTAGCGAATATCTTCCTGCAACTGCCTGCCCTGCATCTGGCAATCAGTGCGGTATTCATTCTGATCTCCTCTGGCGCAATTCTGTTTGAAACCAGCAACATCATTCATGGCGGTGAAACGAACTACATTCGTGCCACGGTTAGCCTGTATGTGTCGCTGTACAACATCTTCGTCAGCCTGCTGAGCATTCTGGGCTTCGCCAGCCGCGATTAATCTCACCCGCTAACACTTTCATAGCCTCGCTTTATGCGGGGCTTTGTTTTTTGTTACACTGCCGCCAGTCTGATTAAGGTAGTAAAAAATTATGCTGATCTTCGAAGGTAAAGAGATAGAAACGGATACCGAAGGCTATCTCAAAGAAAGCAGCCAGTGGAGTGAACCGCTGGCGGTGGTGATTGCAGAGAACGAAGGAATTACGCTGTCGCCAGAACACTGGGAAGTGGTACGTTTTGTGCGTGACTTCTACCTGGAGTTTAATACCTCTCCGGCGATTCGTATGCTGGTAAAAGCGATGGCGAATAAATTTGGCGAAGAAAAAGGTAACAGCCGATATTTATACCGACTGTTTCCGAAAGGTCCGGCTAAGCAAGCCACCAAAATTGCTGGCCTGCCAAAACCGGTAAAATGTATTTAACGGATACGAAAATCGGTTAATTCCCCCGAGGGATGATGCGGCTCGCTGAGCACCCGTTCCACACGCGCAGAACGCGGGCCGCCACTCTTTAACCACTGCATTAATTTTTCCACCTGCCCTTCTTCACCGCAGGCAACCACTTCCACGCTGCCATCGTCAAGATTTTTGGCGTACCCGGTTAATCCCAGTTTTTTCGCTTCGTACTGCGTGGTATAGCGAAAGCCTACCCCCTGAACTCGCCCGAAAACCCAGGCAATTATGCATACTTTCGACATCACCGCTCTCCTTATTCTTATAGCTGCGTTGCAAATCCATGGAAAACTCCGGACAATGGCGCCCATTTCTTTGCATCGACAGAATAGTAAATTATGAGTGTACGTTTAGTGTTAGCCAAAGGGCGCGAAAAATCATTACTTCGTCGCCATCCGTGGGTCTTTTCCGGGGCCGTTGCCCGCATGGAAGGTAAAGCCAGCCTCGGTGAAACCATCGATATTGTTGATCATCAGGGAAAATGGTTAGCACGCGGCGCTTATTCGCCGGCTTCGCAAATCCGCGCTCGCGTCTGGACTTTCGATCCTTCGGAATCCATCGACATTGCCTTTTTCACCCGACGCTTACAACAGGCGCAAAAGTGGCGCGACTGGCTGGCGCAAAAAGATGGCCTCGATAGCTATCGTTTAATTGCCGGTGAGTCTGATGGCCTGCCGGGTATAACTATCGATCGTTTCGGTAATTTTCTGGTGCTGCAACTGCTGAGTGCTGGCGCAGAATATCAGCGGGCGGCATTGATCAGCGCCCTGCAAACGCTATACCCGGAATGTGCGATTTACGATCGCAGCGACGTCGCGGTACGTAAAAAAGAAGGGATGGAGCTGACCCAGGGCCCCGTCACCGGCGAGTTGCCTCCTGCCCTGCTGCCGATAGAAGAACACGGTATGAAGCTGCTGGTGGACATTCAGCACGGGCACAAAACGGGCTACTACCTGGATCAGCGTGACAGCCGCCTGGCAACCCGCCGCTACGTTGAAAATAAACGCGTACTGAACTGTTTCTCCTATACCGGTGGTTTCGCGGTATCGGCATTAATGGGCGGTTGCAGCAACGTTGTTAGCGTTGATACCTCCCAGGAAGCACTGGACATTGCACGGCAGAACGTTGAGCTGAACAAACTGGATCTGAGCAAGGCAGAGTTCGTGCGTGATGACGTCTTTAAATTGCTGCGAACTTATCGCGATCGCGGGGAGAAATTTGACGTTATCGTGATGGATCCGCCGAAGTTTGTTGAGAACAAAAGCCAGTTGATGGGCGCCTGCCGGGGCTATAAAGACATCAACATGCTGGCGATTCAGTTGCTGAATGAGGGCGGTGTTCTCCTGACGTTCTCCTGTTCAGGTCTGATGACCAGCGATTTATTTCAGAAAATCATCGCGGATGCCGCAATTGATGCCGGTCGTGATATACAATTTATAGAGCAGTTCCGTCAGGCAGCCGATCATCCGGTGATCGCTACCTACCCGGAAGGGCTATATCTGAAAGGGTTTGCCTGTCGCGTCATGTAACTTGAAATGTGGAATTTTACCCTTATATCAAAGGTGAAGATTTCCCGGGAGGTGACTATGATTGCCAGCAAATTCGGTATCGGCCAGCAGGTCCGCCATTCCCTGTTAGGTTATCTCGGAGTGGTCGTGGATATCGACCCGGTTTATTCGCTCTCTGAACCGTCGCCTGATGAGCTGGCGGTGAACGATGAGCTTCGCGCCGCTCCGTGGTATCACGTGGTGATGGAGGATGACAACGGCCTACCGGTTCATACCTACCTGGCTGAAGCCCAGCTAAGTAGCGAATTGCAGGATGAACATCCTGAACAGCCATCCATGGATGAGCTAGCGCAGACCATCCGCAAACAACTCCAGGCGCCGCGTCTGCGTAACTAACCCTCATACAAATACCCGGAAGGCAAAAACCTTCCGGGTATTTTTTATTTAGCCAGCCCCAGGCGAGGGATCTCAATTGCCGGGCAGCGATCCATGACTACCTGTAACCCGGCATCACGTGCCAGTACAGCCGCTTGCTCATTAATCACCCCTAGCTGCATCCATAAGGTTTTCGCACCAATGGCGATAGCTTCCTGCGCCACGCCCCACGCGGCTTCCGAATTACGGAAAACATCGACCATATCGACTTTTTCCGGAACCTCTGCCAGCGTGCCGTAGCCCTGCTGACCCAGCAGCGTTTTACCGGCGACTTTAGGTGAGACCGGAATAACGTGATAGCCCTGATCAAGCAAGTATTTCATCACGCGATAACTTGGACGGTCGGGTTTATCACTTGCCCCTACCAGCGCAATGGTATGAGTGGACGTTAAAATGGCTGCAATATCGGTCTCTTTCATCATTTCCTCCAGACTATTTATCAAAGTGTACGACAATCCCAACATACCAACCATGCAGCTAATACGAATGAATGAGAGCAAAAGCGGAAAACATGTCTATATGTTAGTAAGTATGATTAAAGAAAAATTTTGATACATTATTATTCAGGCGGTCATTAGACAGGAGCTATCTATGAAAACCGGCATTTTGACCACCTTGATTGCATTATGTTTGCCGGTATCCGTTTTTGCCACCACGCTACGGCTGTCCAGCGATATTGATCTTCTTGTACTCGACGGCAAAAAGGTTTCAAGCTCTCTGTTACGCGGAGCGGATAGCATTGAACTGGATAATGGGCCGCATCAGTTAGTGTTTCGCGTCGAGAAGACTATCCATCTTTCCAGTAGTGAAGAACGGCTTTATATCTCCCCGCCGCTGGTCGTCAGTTTTAATACACAGCTCATTAGCCAGGTGAACTTTCGCCTGCCACGCCTGGAGAATGAACGGGAAGCCAATCATTTCGACACAACGCCGCGCCTTGAATTGTTAGATGGCGATGCGACGCCGATTCCGGTAAAGCTGGATATTCTGGCTATTACTTCAACCGCAAAAACGATTGATTATGAAGTCGAGGTCGAGCGTTATAACAAATCCGCGAAACGCGCTTCTCTACCGCAATTTGCCACCATGATGGCAGATGACAGTACACTGCTCTCTGGTGTTTCCGAACTGGATGCCATCCCACCACAGTCCCAGGTGCTCACTGAACAACGGCTGAAGTATTGGTTTAAACTGGCAGATCCGCAAACGCGCAATAACTTCCTGCAATGGGCGGAAAAACAACCATCTTCCTGAGATTTTTGTGCCTGTGCGCAGGCTTTTTCGGTCTTTATCTTGCAGCGATAAGTGCTTACAGTAGTCTGTAGGAAAGTTAACTATGGATGTAAATTATGGAACTGACGACTCGCACTTTACCAGCGCGGAAACATATTGCGCTGGTGGCACACGATCACTGTAAACAAATGCTCATGAGCTGGGTGGAACGGCATCAACCATTACTGGAACAGCACGAGCTTTATGCGACGGGCACCACGGGTAACTTAATTTCCCGCGCTACCGGTATGAATGTTAACGCCATGTTGAGCGGCCCAATGGGCGGCGACCAGCAGGTGGGCGCACTGATTTCGGAAGGAAAAATTGATGTGCTGATTTTCTTCTGGGATCCATTAAACGCCGTACCGCACGATCCTGACGTGAAAGCGTTACTGCGACTGGCGACGGTGTGGAACATTCCGGTCGCTACCAACGTGGCAACGGCAGATTTCATCATCCAGTCGCCGCATTTCAACGACGCGGTCGATATTCTGATCCCCGATTATCAGCGTTATCTCGCAGAACGCCTGAAGTAATATTGCACAGGTGGCAAACGCCACCTGTTTCTTACGGTTTTCTCGCCACCGGCACATCCAGATTTTTCAGTATTTCCACAAAGGGAGAGGGATACTCTTTGTTAAACAGTGCCCATACCCGATGGCGTGCGCGGGTCAGCGCCACGTACATTAATCGCCGTTCTTCAGCGTCCGGGAAATCCTCAACCGGTGGCAGTAGCGCCTCTTCCATAATCGACTCCCGCGCCGCAGCCGGAAAACCATCACTCCCCTCCTGCAAGCCAACGATGATGACGTAATCCGCCTGTTGCCCTTTGCTGGCATGAATAGTCATAAAGTCGATTTGCAACTTCGGCCAGCGTGTTGCCGCTTTTTCCAGGCTGGCAGGCCTCATGTGGTGATAACGCGCCAGAACCAGAATGCGCTCTTCCGGTTTGGCATAACCAGAGAGCTTATCCAGCAAAGCGTCAAGCTGGCTCTCATCCAATAACGTGACGGCTTTTTTGTCTCCATTGGTTAAGCTATTTAGCGGCTTTTTCAACTGACTTGGGTTCTGCTGAATAAACCGGTTTGCCACCTCACCGATACGACTGTTAAAACGGTAAGTCGTGTCTAAATCACAGCGATCGCCTTCACCAAAGTTTTCATGGAAAGCCGTGGTGAGCGACATTTGCGCGCCACTGAAGCGGTAAATCGCCTGCCAGTCATCGCCAACGGCAAACAACGTCGTCTGGCTGTTTTGCTTGCGTAATGCCGCTAACAACGCTGCGCGCTGCGGCGAGATATCCTGAAATTCATCAACCAGAATATGCTTCCAGGGGCTGATAAAGCGACCTTTCTCCAGAATCACAATCGCCTGGTGAATAAGGCCCGAAAAATCGACGGCGTTTTCTGCCTTCAGCGCACCTTTCCAGGCTTTTAATAACGGGGCCATCAACTTGATACGTTTACTGAACAGATCGCGAATCTCTTCGGGCGCGCTGGCAATCATTTCTGCCTGTGCACCGCCGTGCATCCGCATCAGACTTACCCAGCGATCGAGGCGTGAGGCAAGACGACGCTGTAATTTTTCATCATCCCAGAAGTTACCTTCTGGCACTGACCACTGCATTTCTTCCGTCAGCCATTGCCGCCAGCCCTTCGCCTGCGCTTTCTTCTCGCTGCATTGCTTGCGCCACTCAGCAATAAAGAGTTCATGTCGGGCAGCGGTGTCATTTTCCAGTTTGCTGACTGTGGGTACTTTTTTGCTACATTGCTGAATAATATGTAGCGCCAGTGAATGAAACGTGCGTGCGGTAATGTCTTCGGTATGTAGCCGGTCGCGAATACGCTCGTCCATCTCTTCAGCGGCTTTGCGACCAAACGCCAGCAATAAAATTTGCTCAGGGGACGCTTCACCACGCGCCAGCAACCAGCCTGCACGCGCTACCAGCACCGATGTTTTACCGCTTCCTGCGCCTGCCAGCACTAACAGAGAATGTTCGCCATTAACGACTGCCCGAGCCTGCGCCGGATTAAGCGGTGAAGATTCAACCTGACGGAAAAAATCCGCATACTCATTAAGCATGGTTTCGGTATACGCCTGATTATGCTGCAACCGAGCGCCTTCAATATCTTTCAACCAGGCCTGACATTTGCGCCACGCCTCACGGCAGTTATCGAATTCTTCCAGTCGATTAACCGGCAACGGCAACGCCGACAAAGCCTGGCGGATTTGTTGCTGCACGCCAGAAGTTTGCTCCCGCGTCAGCCATTTATTATCGTTGGTGCGTGCGGCGATAAGATCCAATTGCTGCTGTAATACGCCAGCCGCAATTTCGCTCATCTCCTCGCTCCAGCGCCGCCAGTGAGCATCAAGATGGCGGTGAAAACGCTGCGTCTCACCCCATTCGGTGCCGTGCAGACGCACGACTTTTTCATCAGGCAGTACAAATTCCAGCTCACCCCATACCAGACCGCGCTTGCAGTGAATTGCCAGTAATTGATTGAAAGGAATGAGATATTCGTGACGATCGCCGGAGACTTTTATCCCGGCATTGAGGATCACCGCCCGATCATAAGGGTGCTGTGCCAGACGTTTGCCAAGAGTTGTCGCTTTCAGTTCCATGACTCTGTAGATCCACACGATGTTATTTCTTATCAGTGTAACCGTCAGAGAAAACGTGCTCCAGCCCAAAAAAACGTTACAATTGCCGCCCATTACTGAAAACCACAGTAAAGCGAGGTTTTATGCGTACCGTTTTGAACATTCTGAACTTTGTGCTTGGCGGATTTGCCACCACTCTGGGCTGGCTGTTGGCAACCCTGGTCAGTATTGTGCTGATTTTTACCTTACCGCTGACACGATCCTGCTGGGAGATCACCAAACTGTCTCTGGTGCCTTACGGCAATGAGGCCATTCATGTCGATGAACTGAATCCGGCAGGTAAAAATGTACTGCTGAATACTGGCGGTACGGTACTGAATATTTTCTGGCTGATTTTCTTTGGCTGGTGGTTATGCCTGATGCACATTGCGACAGGTATCGCACAATGCATTTCCATCATTGGCATTCCGGTTGGCATTGCGAATTTTAAAATTGCCGCTATTGCACTGTGGCCAGTCGGTCGCCGCGTAGTTTCTGTGGAAACAGCTCGTGCTGCGCGTGAAGCCAATGCGCGACGTCGTTTTGAATAATCTAACATTATGGCTTTTATGCTAAGTCCTTTGCTCAAACGCTATACCTGGAACAGCGCCTGGCTGTATTACGCGCGTATTTTTATTGCGCTTTGTGGAACCACAGCGTTTCCGTGGTGGCTGGGTGATGTAAAACTGACGATTCCGCTGACACTGGGAATGGTGGCAGCGGCGCTAACCGATCTCGACGACCGACTGGCTGGGCGTCTGCGTAACCTCATCATTACGCTGTTCTGCTTTTTTATTGCCTCGGCCTCGGTAGAACTCCTTTTCCCCTGGCCCTGGTTATTTGCCATTGGCTTAACGCTCTCCACCAGCGGTTTCATTTTGCTTGGCGGTTTGGGTCAACGCTATGCAACAATCGCCTTTGGTGCGTTGCTGATCGCCATTTACACCATGCTGGGGACGTCTCTCTATGAGCACTGGTATCAGCAGCCGATGTATCTGCTTGCTGGTGCCGTCTGGTACAACGTTCTGACGCTTATTGGTCATCTACTGTTCCCTGTCCGCCCATTGCAGGACAATCTGGCGCGTTGCTATGAACAACTGGCGCGTTATCTGGAACTGAAATCACGCATGTTCGATCCTGATATAGAGGATGAAAGCCAGGCACCGCTGTACGATTTGGCTCTCGCCAACGGGCAACTGATGGCGACACTGAATCAGACGAAACTCTCGTTGCTGACTCGTTTACGCGGCGATCGTGGTCAGCGGGGGACACGTCGCACATTGCATTACTACTTTGTAGCGCAGGATATCCACGAACGTGCCAGCTCTTCCCATATTCAGTATCAAACGTTGCGGGAACATTTTCGCCACAGCGACGTGCTGTTCCGTTTCCAGCGACTGATGTCAATGCAGGGACAGGCCTGCCAGCAACTGTCACGCTGTATTTTGCTGCGTCAGCCTTATCAACACGATCCGCATTTTGAACGCGCTTTTACGCATATTGATGCTGCGCTTGAGCGGATGCGCGATAACGGCGCGCCCGCCGATTTACTCAAAACACTGGGATTTTTGCTGAACAATTTACGTGCCATTGATGCCCAACTGGCAACAATTGAATCAGAACAGGCTCAGGCACTGCCCCATAATAATGACGAAAATGAACTCGCAGATGACAGCCCGCACGGGTTGAGCGATATCTGGCTGCGTCTTAGCCGTCACTTCACGCCGGAATCCGCCCTCTTCCGTCATGCGGTAAGAATGTCACTGGTCTTGTGCTTCGGCTACGCCATCATTCAGATAACCGGGATGCATCACGGGTATTGGATCTTGCTGACAAGTTTGTTTGTCTGCCAGCCAAACTATAACGCCACGCGCCACCGCCTGAAATTAAGGATTATTGGTACGCTGGTGGGTATTGCGATTGGCATTCCTGTGCTGTGGTTTGTGCCGTCACTGGAAGGGCAACTGGTGCTGCTGGTCATTACCGGTGTTCTCTTTTTTGCCTTCCGTAACGTGCAATACGCTCATGCAACGATGTTCATTACGCTTCTGGTGCTACTGTGCTTTAACTTGCTGGGTGAAGGTTTTGAAGTGGCATTGCCTCGCGTAATCGATACGCTAATCGGATGTGCCATTGCATGGGCAGCGGTAAGTTACATCTGGCCAGACTGGCGGTTTCGTAATCTGCCCCGAATGCTTGAGCGCGCAACCGATGCTAACTGCCGTTATCTCGATGCTATTCTCGAACAATACCACCAAGGGCGCGATAACCGTCTGGCATATCGTATTGCTCGTCGCGATGCACACAATCGTGATGCAGAGCTGGCGTCGGTGGTGTCGAATATGTCCAGCGAACCGAATGTCACACCGCAAATTCGCGAGGACGCGTTCCGGTTACTCTGCCTTAACCATACGTTTACCAGTTACATTTCTGCCCTCGGAGCACACCGTGAGCAGTTAACTAACCCTGAAATTCTGGCGTTTCTTGATGACGCAGTTTGCTATGTGGATGACGCGCTACATCATCAACCTGCCGATGAGGAACGCGTCAATCAGGCATTAGCTGACCTGAAACAACAGATGCAGCAACTTGAACCACGGGCAGACAGCAAAGAACCTCTGGTTGTACAGCAAGTCGGATTATTGATTGCATTACTACCAGAAATTGGTCGTCTGCAGCGCAGAATTACTCAAGTTCCGCAGGAAACTCCTGTTTCGGCGTAAGAGAATCTGCCCATTCTGCAAGCTCCTGGCGGCGTGCTACCGGGAGCGCAGCTTCATGAATACCGAGAATTGCGCCTTCAAGCATAAATAAGATTTTTTCTGTCACCAGACTGTTTTGTTGCCGCAGTCGCAGCCAACACATTTTCGCCCCAAGAATACGTAACGCCCGTACATCCTTAATCCCCACTTCCCCGAGAATAGCCTCAAGATGGTAAGACATATTGGGTAAATCTTTCAGCCGTTGCCGGATATTGCGCGTACTTTTCTCTTGAAGCGCGGCGTCCAGAGAAAATTTCGACAGGCGCACCAGCTTTTGTTAATTTCGCCATAGGCTTTCATCGACCCGGTAGTAATTGAGGGTAACAAACCGCCCACACTTTTTATATGTCAGCCATACTGGCGGATGTTTTACACAGTATTGTGCACTTTGTTCACAAGCCCGAAGATACAACTCGCCATCAGAAACCATTGCAAATACCGTGTCATCAACGGTCAGACTGTAACTACCAAACAATGATCGGTATTCAATGGTGCCCAGCGTAGCCAGGTATTCTTGTGACTTATAGATCCGCTTATAAGAGAGGCTTTTCATAAAATTCCTTTTAAAATCATAATATAAAAGAATGATTCACATTAACGGATCCGTTAAATACGAAAATAGGCAACTTATTATCAAGGGGCAAGATTAATTTAAGTTTTCAGGTCACGAACGACAAAATTTGCGAGGCTCTTTCCGAAATTAGGGTTGATCTTTGTTGCCACTGGATGTACTGTATATTCATACAGTAACTCACAGGGCTGGATTGATTATGTACACTTCAGGCTATGCACATCGTTCTTCGTTGTTCTCATCCGCAGCAAGCAAAATTGCGCGTGTCTCCACGGAAAACACTACAGCCGGGCTAATTAGTGAAGTTGTCTATCGCGAAGATCAGCCCATGATGACGCAACTGCTGCTTTTGCCATTGTTGCAGCAACTCGGTCAGCAATCACGTTGGCAACTATGGTTAACACCAAAACAAAAACTGAGTCGTGAATGGGTTCAGGCTGCTGGGCTACCTTTAACGAAAGTGATGCAGATAAACCAACTTTCCCCTTGCCACACGGTGGAATCAATGGTTCGCGCTTTACGCACGGGAAATTACAGCGTGGTGATCGGTTGGTTAGCAGATGATCTGACAGAAGAAGAACATGCAGAGCTTGTGGATGCCGCTAATGAAGGTAACGCAATGGGGTTTATTATGCGTCCAGTAAGCACAACCTCTCACGCCACGAGACAACTTTCCGGGGTAAAGATTCACTCTAATTTGTATCATTAAGTAAATTTAGGATTAATCCTGGAACTTTTTTTATCGCCCGTCTGATGATTTCACTCATGGCTAACTTTCCCTGCGGAGGCTTGTCTGAAGCGGTTTCCGCGATTTTATGCTGTAAAGTGTCGTTAACAAAAAAGGTTAAACGCGCCTTATACAAATCTTTTTTTTCATATGCCTGACGGAGTTCACACTTGTAAGTTTTCAACTACGTTGTAGACTTTACATCGCCAGGGGTGCTCGGCATAAGCCGAAGATATCGGTAGAGTTAATATTGAGCAGATCCCCGGTGAAGGATTTAACCGTGTTATCTCGTTGGAGATATTCATGGCGTATTTTGGATGATAACGAGGCGCAAAAAATGAAAAAGACAGCTATCGCGATTGCAGTGGCACTGGCTGGTTTCGCTACCGTAGCGCAGGCCGCTCCGAAAGATAACACCTGGTACACTGGTGCTAAACTGGGCTGGTCCCAGTACCATGACACTGGTTTCATTCCTAACAATGGTCCGACCCACGAAAACCAACTGGGTGCAGGTGCTTTTGGTGGTTACCAGGTTAACCCGTATGTTGGCTTTGAAATGGGTTACGACTGGTTAGGTCGTATGCCGTACAAAGGCGACAACATCAATGGCGCATACAAAGCTCAGGGCGTTCAGCTGACCGCTAAACTGGGTTACCCAATCACTGACGATCTGGACATCTACACTCGTCTGGGTGGTATGGTATGGCGTGCAGACACCAAGGCTAACGTACCTGGTGGCGCATCCTATAAAGACCACGACACCGGCGTTTCTCCGGTATTCGCAGGTGGTGTTGAGTACGCGATCACTCCTGAAATCGCTACCCGTCTGGAATACCAGTGGACCAACAATATCGGTGACGCACACACCATCGGTACTCGTCCGGACAACGGTCTGCTGAGCCTGGGTGTTTCCTACCGTTTCGGTCAGGGCGAAGCAGCTCCGGTAGTTGCTCCGGCTCCGGCCCCAGCTCCGGAAGTACAGACCAAGCACTTCACTCTGAAGTCTGACGTTCTGTTCAACTTCAACAAAGCAACCCTGAAACCGGAAGGTCAGGCTGCTCTGGATCAGCTGTACAGCCAGCTGAGCAACCTGGATCCGAAAGACGGTTCCGTAGTTGTTCTGGGTTACACTGACCGCATCGGTTCTGATGCTTACAACCAGGGTCTGTCCGAGCGTCGTGCTCAGTCCGTCGTTGATTACCTGATCTCTAAAGGTATCCCGTCTGACAAGATCTCCGCACGTGGTATGGGCGAATCCAACCCGGTTACCGGCAACACCTGTGACAACGTGAAACAACGCGCTGCACTGATTGACTGCCTGGCTCCGGATCGTCGCGTAGAGATCGAAGTTAAAGGCATCAAAGACGTTGTAACTCAGCCGCAGGCTTAAGTTCTCGTCTGGTAAAAAAACCCCGCTTCATGCGGGGTTTTTTTCGTCTTCAGTAAAATAAATAACCCTGGCAAGTTATTCCTTTCCGAGTAAAGCCTGCAAATCCTGCTTCAAAGAAGACATTTTATTTGCATATTTCTCTTTGTTTTCCGCATCTTCTATCAGCTGGACAATCGTTTCGGAAAGTGTTTTACCGCGCCGCTGTGCAAGACCAGCCAGCCGTTGCCAGACAATAAATTCCAGATCGATTGATTTCTTACGCGTGTACTGATGTTCCGCATTAAAATGGCGTTTCCGTCTGGCTCGAATAGTCTGCTTCATGCGATTGACCAGCTCTGGATTCATATGCTTGTCAATCCAGCCATTTACCAGCACGGGTTCATTTTCCAGCGATAGCAACACGTCAACGGCTTCCTGGGCGGCACTGGCTTCTACGTAACGGGTAATTAGCTCCCCTTCACGGTGTTTCTTCACCAGATACTTCCATTTCCAACCGCTTTCCAGATTTTCAAGTTGTTGATATTTCATAGCGATCTCAATGTTACCGTGTAACTCTTTACAGAATATCAGTTTTTTAACTGTGTGATGAAAAGAATCTCCATCCTGTGAGCTTTAACGCCCATGCAAGGAGTATTGTCGGTGCTTTCTACGTGTGCTGCAGTGCCGGTTACGGTATAATCGCGGCTTTGACAACAGACTAAAAAACATCAACTTTGACCATTACGAAACTTGCATGGCGTGACCTGGTTCCTGATACCGATAGCTATCAGGAAATATTTGCTCAGCCACATTTGATTGACGAAAACGATCCTTTATTCAGTGATACTCAACCGCGACTGCAATTTGCGCTGGAGCAGCTGCTGCATACGCGAGCATCCTCCTCTTTTATGCTGGCAAAGGCCCCGGAAGAGTCTGAGTATCTGAATCTTATTGCCGATGCCGCACGTGCGCTACAAAGCGATGCAGGCCAACTGGTGGGTGGTCACTATGAGGTTTCCGGCCACACCATTCGCTTAAGTAACGCAGTGAGCGTAGATGATAATTTTGCGACTTTAACGCAGGTTGTCGCTGCCGACTGGGTAGAAGCGGAACAACTCTTTGGCTGCCTGCGCCAGTTTAATGGCGACATTACCTTGCAGCCAGGCCTGGTGCATCAGGCAAATGGCGGTATTCTCATCATCTCTTTGCGTACTCTGCTGGCGCAACCTCTGCTGTGGATGCGGTTGAAAAACATCGTTAACCGCGAGCGTTTTGACTGGATAGCGTTTGATGAGTCGCGCCCTCTCCCCGTCTCTGTGCCTTCGATGCCATTGAAGCTGAAAGTCATTCTGGTAGGCGAACGCGAATCATTGGCTGATTTCCAGGAGATGGAGCCAGAGCTTTCTGAGCAGGCTATTTATAGCGAATTTGAAGATACTCTGCAGATTGTCGATGCGGAGTCAGTAAACCAGTGGTGTCGCTGGGTGACATTTACCGCCAGACATAACCACTTACCTGCACCGGGAGCGGATGCCTGGCCGGTACTTATCCGCGAAGCAGCACGCTACACCGGTGAACAAGAAACACTGCCGCTTAGCCCGCAGTGGATCCTCCGCCAGTGTAAAGAGGTCGCATCCTTGTGCGAAGGCAATAGCTTTACCGGCGAGCAGCTAAACTTAATGCTACAACAACGGGAATGGCGCGAAGGCTTCCTTGCCGAACGAATGCAGGATGAGATCCTTCAGGAGCAGATCCTGATTGAAACCGAAGGCGAACGCATCGGGCAAATCAATGCCCTTTCGGTCATTGAATTTCCGGGTCATCCACGCGCTTTTGGCGAACCTTCTCGCATTAGCTGCGTTGTGCATATTGGTGATGGCGAATTTACCGATATCGAACGCAAGGCCGAGCTTGGCGGCAACATACACGCTAAAGGGATGATGATCATGCAGGCGTTCCTGATGTCGGAGCTTCAGCTTGAGCAACAGATCCCTTTCTCAGCATCGCTGACGTTTGAGCAGTCATATAGCGAAGTGGACGGCGATAGCGCCTCGATGGCGGAACTCTGCGCCCTGATAAGTGCCCTTGCCGATGTGCCGGTGAATCAGAGTATCGCTATCACAGGTTCAGTCGATCAGTTCGGTCGCGCCCAGCCGGTCGGTGGTTTGAATGAGAAAATCGAAGGCTTCTTTGCTATTTGTCAGCAACGTGAGTTAACGGGGAAACAAGGTGTCATTATCCCCACCGCTAACGTTCGCCATTTAAGTCTTCACAGTGAACTGGTGAAAGCGGTAGAGGAAGGCAAATTCACCATCTGGGCAGTAGACGATGTGACTGACGCACTGCCTTTATTATTAAATCTTGTGTGGGATGGTGAAGGCCAGACAACGCTGATGCAAACTATCCAGGAACGTATTGCGCAAGCATCGCAACAGGAAGGACGTCACCGTTTTCCATGGCCATTACGTTGGCTGAACTGGTTTATTCCGAACTGATCGGACTTGTTCAGCGTACACGTGTTAGCTATCCTGCGTGCTTCACTAAAATAAGGCTTACAGAGAACATGGTAGATAAACGCGAATCCTATACAAAAGAAGACCTTCTTGCCTCTGGTCGCGGAGAACTGTTTGGCGCTAAAGGCCCGCAATTGCCAGCACCAAACATGCTGATGATGGATCGAGTGGTCAAAATGACCGAGACCGGTGGTAACTTCGACAAAGGCTATGTCGAAGCAGAACTGGATATCAATCCAGACCTATGGTTCTTCGGCTGCCACTTCATCGGCGATCCGGTAATGCCGGGATGTCTGGGTCTGGATGCGATGTGGCAGCTGGTAGGGTTCTACCTTGGCTGGCTGGGCGGCGAAGGTAAAGGCCGCGCACTGGGTGTAGGCGAAGTGAAGTTCACTGGTCAGGTTCTACCTACCGCGAAAAAAGTGACCTACCGTATTCACTTTAAACGCATTGTTAACCGTCGCTTGATCATGGGTCTGGCAGACGGCGAAGTACTGGTAGATGGTCGTCTGATCTACACCGCCAGCGACCTGAAAGTCGGTCTGTTCCAGGATACTTCTGCATTCTGATTTAAATCAGGCTACATATTAAAGGCGAAACCTCCGCATTGCGGAGGTTTCTTTTTAAAGAGACAGAATCAGGCCATTACTACCCTGTCCGCCATGGCTTCTCGCCAGCCTCCCAGCCATTGTGACCTTTGATTCAGCGTCTGATAGGGACACATTTCTTTTGAGCGTCCGGCGATGCCGGCCTGATAACCACGTTGATGTGCCCGTTCCAGGCGATCTCGTTTTTGTCTCTTCATGCCTCGTTTCCCTCATACTGGTTTCTGGTGGAGTGGAAAAGAAAACAGTGATTACTAAATGTGCAATCACAGTTAAGCAATACCGCGAATCATAACTGCCGTCAATGCGCAAAATTCACGCCACTGTCATATTTGTGAGCCACACGGGCATGTTGGTTGTACAAAAAATGTGAAGCGGAACAAGTTTTTCTCGGTGAATTAAACAAAAAAACCGCCTCAGGCTACATGCCGGAGACGGTTATATTTACAAATATTTATAATTAAGGTAGACGCTTTATCTCTTGCGCAATAGCAGCGGCTTCCTGACTCCAGACACTGGCCAGCACTTTGACCATTTCATCGTAGCCATCCTGATTTTGCACCCCTTCCAGACGGAACGGTCGTTTGATCAATTGTCCCTGGTGATTCAACAACCACTCGCCGCTGACAATGACCTTGCCATCATAGCGACCGTTAAACTCCGTTACGGTTACGTTGAGCGTGTCCTGTGCGCTTCCCAGAGGCTGGGAGGCAACCACCCAACCGGGGAGTTGCGTACTCAGATTCGCCACCAGGGTGTTGCGCAACTGTTGATCCAGCGGGCTGGCCCACAGGTTGTTGTTGGCAATCACATACTTCACATCACTGGTCTGATAAACCACCCCATTCCCCGCCAGATAGTCTGGAACAACGACTTGCTCTACCCATAACAGGCGATTGCCCTGGCTGGCGGTACTTTGCGTACCGCTCTGCACAACAGGTAACTGGTAATAGTTTTTATTGATCTCGCCGGAGCTGCATCCGGCCAGCCACAGTGCCGCAATCGTCACTAGCCACTTTTTCATTGTTTCGCCCTCTTCGGCTCTGGATCTTTTTTGTCCTTCGCTTCAAATACCAGCGCGTTACTCTTCTCGTTAAGCGTTTTCAGCACCGGTTGCAGTTCACGCAACACCTGATCAAGCCGCTGCATATCCGCTACCATCTTGTTGTAGGCTGCGGAGCCTGGCTGGAAGCCCTGCATACTGCGATTCAGCTCACGCAACGTTGACTGCATATCCGTTGGCAACTGCTGCATCGACTGGCTGGCGAGGATCTTGTTCATACTATCCAGCGTCGTTTGCAGGTTTTTCATCGTGCGCTGGCTTTCAGACAGCGTACTGGTCGCCTGCTCAATCATCGGATTCAACGGCAGCTTGTTGATCTTATCTAATGCTTCCATCAGACGTTGCTGGATTTGCGCCAGACCGCCGCTAACGGTCGGGATAATCTGATAACCATTAAATTCACGAATACCGGTTATCGCTGGCGTATTTGGATAGAAATCGAGATCAACATAGAGCGCACCAGTGACCAGATTTCCGGTTTTCAGCGATCCGCGTAAACCACGTTTCAACAACTCTCCAAGGTGCTTAACGACATCCGCATTTTCGCCAAGCTGCATTTTCAGCCGTTCCGGTTCAATGCGAATGAGTACCGGAATACGGTAATCATCATTAAATGTCTGACGCATATTCGGCGCAAAGAAAGGTACTTTACTTACTGTACCCAGGCGAATACCCCGGAATTCTACCGGAGCGCCAGGCTGCAGGCCACGTACCGAATCTTTAAAGAACATCAGATAGTCAATGTGATCGGTGTATAGCGAATCCTGAATGCTCTTCTGGTCGTCATACAAAACGAATGCGGTTTTCGGCGCAACAGGCTGCCCTAAATCCAGACCTTCAGGCACGTCAAAGCTGACGCCGCCGCTGAGTAGCGTTGTCAACGATCCCATCTCTACGCGCATTCCCGCTGACGTCAGATCAACCGCAATGCCACTATCTTTCCAGAAGCGAACATTGCCGGTCACCAACCGGTCATAAGGTGCATTGATAAACAGTTGATAGCTGATATTGCGTTTTTGCGTATCGAAGGTGCTGGTTTCAACCGAACCTACCCGATAGCCACGGAACAGCACCGGATCTCCCGGCGAGAGTTGTCCGGCTTTTTTGCTATCAAGAATCACACGAATACCTTTCGCATCAGGCGGTGCCAGCGGTGGCGAATCGAGCAAATCATAACTTGCCTGTTTGCTGCCTTTCGCCCCCGGTTGCAGTTCGATATACACACCGGAAAGCAGTGTGCCCAGGCCGCTAATACCTTCTCGACCTATCTGCGGTTTTACCACCCAGAAGACGGTATCTTTATGCAGCAGCTTCTCCATACCGGCGTTCAGGCGCGCTTTGATTTCAACGTGCGTCAAATCATCGGCTAGCGTTGCGCTCTCGACCACGCCGACGTCAACACTACGGCTTTTAATGGTAGTCTTGCCGCCCTCAATCCCTTCCGCATTCGCGGTGATCAGGGTAACTTCCGGTCCCTGATGGCTGTAATGATAAAAAAGAACCCACGCCCCTATAAGCGCCGTGACGATAGGAAATATCCACACGGGAGACCAGTTCTTCACTTTCTGGATTTTGGCTTCCCCATTATTAGATTCCATACTGTCAGGACTCCTCATGCACTGATTCAGGTTGACGATCCCACGACAAGCGTGGATCAAACGTCATTGCAGAAAACATTGTCATTATGACGACTAAAGCAAACATTAACGCACCCATTGCAGGATAAATACTCATTAAACCTCCCATACGCACCAGCGCCGAGAGCACCGCAATCACGAAAACGTCAATCATCGACCAGCGGCCTACAAACTCAACAACTTCATAAATCAAATGCATTCTTTCGCTGTCACGCTTGCCGTGCCCTTTGGCATCCCAGCACAACCATGCGATGGCGATCATCTTTAACGTTGGCACCATGATACTGGCTAAAAAGATAACTGCAGCAACAGGATAAGAGCCTTCACTCCACAACAGGATGACCCCGGCGAGAATCGTTGACGGCATCTTAGAGCCTAATAAATCAGTCACCATGATGGGTAAAAGATTAGCCGGGAGATACAGCATGATGGACGTAACAAGCAGCGCCAGCGTCCATTGCAGGCTATTTCTGCGCCGAACGTATCCTTTCGTACCGCAACGCGGGCACACCGTTTCATCGGCGGGAAGGATCGCCGTACAGCAAGAGCAAGAGCGCAATCCTTGTCGGATACCCGTAATGCCCGGTTTTAACGGCTTAAGTAGCTCTGGCATCGGCGCGATATCATCCCACAACCAGCGACGATCAACGCACTGGAAGGCGCGCAGTTGCAGCACACAAAATAAACACCAGGGGAGAAAACTGCTGCCCACACCAATACTGCCGTAGGCCATCAGTTTGACGAAACTGACCAGCACACCTGCGAGGAAAATCTCTGCCATTCCCCAGGTTTTGAGTTGAAAGAGCACCCGTGCCAGTTGCTCTTTCAGACGTACCGGTAATTCGGCGCGATTCACCAGAAGCAGTATGGTAATCAGGCAAAATGCAGGAACCAGTTGCACAAACAACAAGAAAAAAGTGCCGAGGCTGGCGTAGTCCTCAGAAAACAGCACGCCCGGAATTTCCAGTAATGTAATTTCACTGGTAACTCCTGCGACGTTCATATTCACAAAAGGGAATAAGTTGGACAGCAACAGCATGAACAGTGCGGCCAACGCATAGGCGGTAGGACGCTGCCGGGGCGCGTCCCACGCAACGGTTAACGTTGTGCCACACCGAGGACATGCCGCTTTCTGACCATGCTCAAGGTGGGGTAATGCCACCAGCATGTCACACTGCGAGCACAAGATATGCTTCGCGGCATGATGATGTTCGCACATTGGTACTCCTTAATGATGCGCTATTCTACAGATTGCTGACAAAGTGTCCTTTTTTCATGCCGGATGCAGCATTGGTGCCTTTACCGGTCTGAGAGAATACAAATGATTTCCCCCATGCCTGATAAGCGTAGCGCATCAGGCAATTTTACCTTTGTCATCAGCCTCTATATCAATCAACTGTTTTGCGATCAGCCACCATTTTTTAACGCTTCAAGATACTCCCAGCGTTCAAAAGCCTGCTCCAGCTCCTGCTCCGCAGCAGCCAGATCAGCGAGCACTTTTTGCGTATGTTCATGAGACTGGCTGAAGAAGGAGGCATCCGCCACCTGCGCCTGTAAGGCTTCCAGCTTCGCTTCCAGATCTTCAAGCAATTGCGGAAGCTGTTCCAGTTCGCGCTGCAATTTATAGCTTAGTTTGCTAGTGTTGCGTTTTACAGTTTCTGCTTTTGGCGCTGCCGCTTCTTCGGTTTTTTTCACCACCGGCTGTTTAAGCGCCACATACTGTTCTTGCTGACCACGGGCATCATGATAACCGCCAACATAACGACCAATTTTGCCGCCGCCTTCAAAGATCCAGCATTCTGTCACAGTGTTATCGACAAACTGACGATCGTGGCTTACTAACAACACCGTCCCCTGGTAGCTGTCGATTAGCTCTTCAAGCAGTTCGAGCGTTTCGACGTCAAGGTCGTTGGTCGGTTCGTCGAGGATCAGTAAATTGCTTGGCTTAAGGAACAAACGTGCTAACAGCAGACGGTTACGTTCCCCGCCAGAAAGCGCACGTACCGGCGTCATCGCCCGTTTCGGATGGAACAGGAAGTCCTGCAAATAACCCAGCACGTGGCGTGGTTTACCGTTAACCATCACCTCTTGCTTACCTTCGGCAAGGTTATCCATCACCGTTTTATCGGGATCCAGTTCCGCGCGGTGCTGATCGAAATAAGCCACTTCAAGTTTGGTGCCAACGTGAATACGTCCGCTGTCTGGCTGAAGTTGCCCCAGCATCAGTTTTAACAGCGTGGTTTTACCGCAGCCATTCGGGCCAATCAGCGCAATTTTGTCGCCACGTTGTACCTGAGCGGAAAAGTCTTTCACCAGTTGTTTGCCCTCAACCTGATAGCAAACATCTTCCATTTCAAAGACTATTTTACCGGAGCGGCTGGCTTCTTCGACCTGCATCTTCGCCGTACCCATTACCTCCCGGCGTTGGCTACGTTCACGACGCATCGCTTTCAATGCACGCACGCGACCTTCGTTACGGGTACGACGCGCTTTGATCCCCTGACGGATCCACACCTCTTCCTGCGCCAGTTTGCGGTCGAACTCGGCGTTTTGCAGCTCTTCCACGCGCAGGGCTTCTTCTTTTTCCAGCAGGTACTGGTCGTAATTCCCTGGATAGGTCACCAGCTTGCCGCGATCGAGATCAACAATGCGCGTCGCCATATTGCGAATAAACGAACGGTCGTGGGAGATGAAAATAATCGTCCCATTGAAGGTTTTAAGGAACCCTTCCAGCCAGTCGATGGTTTCGATATCCAGGTGGTTAGTCGGTTCGTCGAGCAGTAACACGCGCGGATTGCTCACCAGCGCGCGTCCCAACGCCGCTTTACGCAACCAACCGCCGGAAAGTGACGACAGCGCAGCATTGGGGTCTAATCCCAGCTGTGCCAATACTTCGTTGATGCGGTTTTCCAGTTGCCACAGATTATGGTGATCAAGCTGCTCCTGGACTTTCGCCAGTTCATTGAGATTTTTCTCGCTCGGGTCATTCATCACCAGGCGCGAAATATCGTGATAGCGTTTCAGGTATTCCGCCTGTTCTTCGATGCCTTCGGCAACGAAATCATAAACGCTGCCCTCAACGTTACGCGGCGGATCTTGTTGCAAACGCGCAACGATCAAATCTTGCTCATAGATTATCCGACCGTCATCCAGCCCCTGTTCACGGTTGAGGATTTTCATTAACGTCGATTTGCCTGCGCCGTTACGGCCCACCAGACAAACACGTTCGTTATCTTCGATATGCAGTTCTGCGTTATCGAGAAGCGGCGCGTCGCTGAACGACAGCCATGCGCCATGCATACTGATTAATGACATTACTATTCCTTTCAGGCTGCGGTAATCAGCCAGCAGTTGTGGATCTGGCGGTTACGGGCGAAATCCTGGGAGAGCGTTTTTTGCGTAATTTCTTGTGCTTTCAGTCCCAGTTTTGCCAGTCCGTCAAGATCCATACGGAAGCCACGCTTGTTGTTCGAGAACATGATAGTCCCGCCAGCACGCAGCAGACGCTTCAGATCTTTCATCAGCGCCAGATGATCGCGCTGAACATCAAACGCATCTTCCATTCGTTTTGAGTTAGAGAAGGTTGGCGGATCGATAAAAATCAGATCGAACTGTTCATTAGCTTCACGCAACCACGCCAGACAATCGGCCTGAATCAGGCGATGCGCACGGCCGGTTAAGCCATTCAGACGCAGGTTGCGTTCTGCCCACTCCAGATAAGTACGCGACATATCCACCGTGGTGGTGCTGCGCGCGCCGCCTAAGCCCGCGTGCACGGTGGCGCTACCGGTATAGGAGAACAGGTTGAGGAAATCTTTGCCTTTACTCATCTGACCGAGCATACGACGGGCGATACGGTGATCGAGGAACAAACCCGTATCAAGGTAATCCGTCAGGTTCACCCACAGGTGCGCGTTATATTCGGTGACTTCAAGAAACTCGCCCTTCTCGCCCAGTTTCTGATACTGATTTTTGCCCTTCTGGCGTTCACGGGTTTTCAGCACCAGTTTGTTTGGCGCAATCCCCAGTACCGAAATGGTCGCAGCGATAATATCGAACAAACGTTGACGCGCTTTGTGCGCATCGATGGTCTTCGGCGGCGCGTACTCCTGCACGACCACCCAGTCGGCGTAGCGGTCAACAGCGACGTTGTATTCTGGCAAATCGGCGTCATACAGGCGGTAACATTCAATCCCTTCCTGCCGCGCCCATTTTTCGAATTTCTTCAGGTTCTTACGCAGACGGTTGGCGTAATCTTCCGCCACCATCGCCGGTTTGCTGTCCGGGGTACTTTCGGCAACGTGGTAGTTTTTCTGCACGCAGTCCAGCGGGCCATTTTTCGCCTTGTACTGTTTGTCTGCGCGCAATTGCAGACAACTTAACAAATCCGGCGAGGCGCTGAATAAAGAGAGATTCCAGCCACCGAACTGGTTTTTCATGATTCGGCCCAGCAGGCTATGCAGCGCAATCAGCGCCGGTTCGCTGTCCAGACGCTCACCGTATGGCGGGTTGCTCAGTACGGTGCCATACGGTCCTTTTGGTAGCGGATTGGTCAGTTGCGCGACATCTTTCACCTCAAAAGTGATCAGTTCGCCAATCCCCGCCAGGCGGGCGTTAGTACGCGCACGTTGAATCACCCGCGCATCGCTGTCGGAACCGTAGAAATGAGAGCTGTATTCTGCCAGACCTTTACGGGCGCGAGTTTGTGCTTCCGCTTTCACTTCCTGCCAGATGGCTTCGTCGTGCTGCGCCCAGCCGCTAAAGCCCCAACGCCCACGGTGCAAGCCCGGCGCGCGGTCGGTCGCCAGCATCGCGGCTTCAATCAGCAACGTACCGGAACCACACATCGGGTCGAGCAGTGGTGTTCCTGGCTGCCAGCCAGATCGCATCACAATGGCTGCCGCCAGTGTTTCTTTGATTGGCGCAATACCTGCACGATCACGATAGCCACGCAGATGCAAACCATCACCACTGAGATCAAGGGCGATACTGGCGGTTTCTTTATGCAGCCAGACGTTAACGCGGATGTCCGGCGCATCGCGATCAACATTTGGTCGCGGCAGATTTTTACGCGTGAAAGCATCAACAATTGCGTCTTTAACTTTCATCGCACCGTATTGGCTGTTGCGGATAGTGTCATTCAGACCGCTAAAGTGGACAGCAAAGGTCGCGCCAGGATTAAACATCTCTGTCCAGTTGATCGCCTGAACGCCGAGATAGAGGTCTAAATCGCTGTAAACCTTGCACTCGCCCAGCGGCAACATAATACGCGAGGCCAGGCGGCTCCACATCAGGCTCTGGTATACAAGCCGCGTGTCGCCCTTGAAATGGACCCCACCCTGAACCACCTGGCATTCAACGGCCCCCAGGTTTTCCAGTTCAGTTTTTAACAGCTCTTCCAGCCCACGGGCCGTACTGGCAAACAGAGAATTCATATCGTCACTTTTACTCTAAGAAAATTGTTGCGCATTATAGCTAATAAGTCCGTCATGTCATAAAGTTGAGGGCTTATTTTCATTTGGGGGCCGCACCGTGGCGACATTAACCCGGCTTTTTATTCATCCTGTTAAATCCATGCGTGGCATCGGTCTGACACACGCTCTTGCAGATATCAGCGGGCTGGCCTTCGATCGCATTTTTATGCTGACAGAACCCGACGGTACATTTATTACCGCCCGTCAGTTTCCACAGATGGTGCGCTTTACCCCATCTCCCGTACATGACGGCTTACATCTCACTGCGCCCGATGGTAGTAGTGCGTGGGTACGCTTTGCCGATTTCGCCGAACAAGACGCACCAACGGAAGTGTGGGGTAACCATTTTACTGCGCGCATTGCGCCAGATGAGATAAACAAATGGTTAAGCGGATTTTTCTCCCGCGACGTGCAATTGCGCTGGGTGGGGCCACAGATGACGCGGCGCGTAAAACGCCACAACACTGTACCCCTGTCATTCGCTGATGGCTATCCGTATCTGCTCGTCAATGAAGCTTCATTGCGCGATCTCCAACAACGCTGTCCGGCAAGCGTCAAAATGGAACAATTCCGCCCCAATCTGGTTGTTTCTGGCGTAGCCGCGTGGGAAGAAGACACCTGGAAAGTGATTCGTATTGGCGATGTGGTGTTCGATGTGGTGAAACCTTGTAGCCGTTGTATTTTCACCACCGTTAGCCCGGAAAAAGGGCAAAAGCATCCGGCTGGCGAACCATTAAAAACGCTGCAATCTTTCCGTACAGCCCAGGATAACGGCGATGTCGATTTCGGTCAAAACTTAATTGCCCGTAACAGTGGTGTTATCCGTGTTGGCGATGAGGTGGAAATCCTGGCGACAGCACCGGCAAAAGTCTACGGTGCGGCCGCAGCCGACGATACTTTCTCCGCGACACAACAACCAAACGCGAATGTTGACATCAACTGGCAAGGGCGGGCATTTCGCGGTAATAACCAACAGGTACTGCTGGAACAATTAGAAAATCAAGGGATTCGTATTCCCTATTCTTGCCGTGCCGGCATATGCGGAAGTTGTCGTGTTCAGCTTCTCGAAGGCGAAGTCACCCCGCTGAAAAAATCAGCTATGAGCGACGATGGAACAATTCTTTGCTGTAGTTGCGTACCGAAGACTGCATTGAAACTGAAAAGTTAAACGGCTTGTTCAAGGCTGACGCTGTCATAACTCACATGCGGTCTCAGCCTGTCATTCATAATTTTGATGGCGTCACCCAGTTGCATGGCGCGCCCGGCGATGACGACGCAAGGCTGTGCCAGCAGGCACAGTGCGGCATTTTCGCCAGATTCAATAACCAGCAAATTGACTTGCTCATTGGTGTCGCTTAACCAGACACAGGCAGCATCACCTGACGCTGGAGCCCACATTTCGCCATGAGAAACAAAATGCCAGCTTTTCGGCATTTGCGGTTTGAGATAACGAATCGCTACCAGTGCATTAAGCACCAGTTCAGCTTTTTGTTCTTTTGATAAGTTAAGGTCGCGGCATTTTTCTTCAAACGTGAAATAGAGCGCGGCGTCATCAACGCAAAATCCCGCAGGAGAAAAAGCATCCGGCGTCAACATTTTACGCGCAAAACGTGAGCGAAACAGCATACCATTGGCTAAATCAAGCATCATTCGATCATGCTCTTCATCGTAATACCAACGCCAGTTATCGTCTGGTTTAATTCGCATATGCCTCTCCTCTACCCTATAAATTCACTGCAACACATTCCATTGTCGCTTTGCTTAATAACCTCAACAAGAAAAGTACAAAATGTCTAAATAAGTAACAGGAATGAATATAAAACAACCAGGGCTGAAAATAAAGCCCTGATTATCTTATAAAGAGAAAGTGAAAGAAATAATTAGATATGAGTAACGATTTCTTTAATCAGCGGTGGTCCTTTAAAAATAAAACCAGAATAAATTTGCACCAGTGAAGCCCCCGCTGCTATCTTCTCACGGGCAGCAATAACCGAGTCAATACCACCAACACCAATGATCGGTAAACGACCGTTTAATTCCTGCGACAAGCGGCGAATAATTTCTGTGCTTTTTAATTGCAACGGACGACCACTTAAGCCACCGGTTTGATCGCAATTTTTCATTCCCTGAACTAAAGAACGATCGAGGGTGGTATTAGTCGCAATAACGCCATCAATATTATGACGTACCAAACTATCGGCAACCTGGATCAACTCTTCTTCAGAAAGATCCGGCGCGATCTTCACTGCGATCGGCACATATTTATGGTGCATCGCTTGCAAATCATTTTGCTTATTTTTAATTGCCGTTAATAAATCATCCAGTGCTTCGCCATATTGCAGAGTACGTAATCCTGGGGTATTCGGTGATGAAATATTGATGGCAATATATCCTGCATAGGCGTAGATTTTTTCCATACAAATCAGATAGTCATCTTTGCCTTGCTCAACCGGTGTATCTTTATTTTTACCGATATTAATTCCCAGAACGCCGTCATAATGTGCTTTTTTAACGTTCTCAACGAGGTTATCAACGCCGAGGTTATTAAAGCCCATACGGTTGATCAAACCTTCAGCATCCACCAGACGGAAGAGACGCGGCTTGTCATTTCCTGGTTGTGGACGAGGGGTGACAGTGCCGATCTCGATCGATCCAAATCCCATTGCGCCTAAAGCGTCAATACACTCCCCGTCTTTATCAAGACCGGCAGCCAGACCAAGCGGATTTTTAAAGGTCAGTCCCATGCAGTTAACCGGTTTCGCTGGAACGTTCTGTCGAACAAGTGCTTCAAACGGCGTTCCGGTAATGCGACGTAATTGCTGAAAAGTAAACTCATGAGCGCGCTCAGGATCGAGCTGAAAAAGGGCTTTACGAACGAAGGGGTAGTACATGAACTCTCCTGGATTCCCGGTGTGCAAACCGGGTGCGTATTATGTGCGAGTTCGGATCAAAAGGGAATTGACCTGTGGCAATAAATAGCAAACGTTTTCTTGTTGTGCTTTTTTTATGCTTTTTTTGGCTTTTCTTCATCAGATAAATCATTTCGACTCACAAGCTCTCTCTGTCAGACTGACCGAATTGTTATCAATTTTAACAAAACAAGAACTATTGGTTATAAGGAGAGAGTATGCGTGTCATTACCCTGGCAGGAAGTCCTCGCTTTCCTTCTCGCTCCAGCTCTTTGCTGGAATATGCGCGGGAAAAATTGAATGGCCTGGATGTGGAAGTTTATCACTGGAATCTGCAAAACTTCGCCCCGGAAGATTTGCTTTATGCCCGTTTCGATAGTCCGGCACTCAAGACTTTCACCGATCAGTTGCAAGAGGCTGATGGGCTGATTGTCGCCACTCCCGTCTACAAAGCCGCCTATTCCGGCGCACTGAAAACGCTTCTCGACCTGCTACCAGAACGCGCACTACAAGGAAAAGTGGTGTTGCCGCTGGCGACAGGTGGCACGGTGGCTCATCTACTGGCGGTTGATTACGCACTTAAACCAGTTTTAAGCGCACTAAAAGCCCAGGAGATCCTACACGGCGTATTTGCCGATGACTCGCAGGTGCTTGATTTCCAACATAAGCCGCAATTCACGCCGAATCTGCAATCCCGTCTAGATACCGCGCTCGATACCTTCTGGCAGGCGCTGCACCGCCGCGATGTCCAGGTTCCTGACCTTCTCTCTCTGCGAGGTAACGCTCATGCGTAATATTTTTAAACTGGTGCTGATGGGATTATTCAGCGTCTCTACGCTCACGATTGCTGCGGAGTCTTCTCCTGAAGCGTTACGGATAGGTTATCAAAAAGGCAGCATCAGCATGGTGCTGGCAAAAAGCCACCAGTTACTGGAAACACGCTATCCGCAAACCAAAATCTCGTGGGTGGAGTTTCCCGCAGGTCCGCAAATGTTGGAGGCGTTAAACGTCGGCAGTATCGATCTGGGCAGTACGGGGGACATTCCTCCAATTTTTGCTCAGGCCGCCGGTGCTGATTTGGTCTACGTCGGTGTCGAGCCACCGAAACCAAAAGCCGAAGTGATTCTGGTGCCCGAAAACAGCCCGATCAAAACTGTGGCTGAACTAAAGGGCCACAAAGTCGCGTTTCAGAAAGGTTCAAGTTCGCACAACCTTTTACTGCGCGCACTGCAACAGGCCGGGCTTAATTTCACTGATATTCAGCCGACCTATCTGACGCCCGCCGATGCGCGCGCTGCATTTCAGCAGGGTAACGTCGACGCCTGGGCTATCTGGGATCCCTACTATTCCGCTGCGTTATTGCAGGGCGGCGTGCGGGTGCTGAAAGATGGCACCGATCTCAATCAAACCGGATCGTTTTATCTGGCAGCCCGTCCGTATGCAGAAAAAAACGGCGCATTTATTCAGGGCGTACTGGCAACCTTTAGCGAGGCCGATGCGTTAACCCATAGCCAGCGCGAACAAAGCATCGCCCTGTTGGCAAAAACAATGGGTTTACCGGCGCCGGTCATTGCCTCATATCTTGACCATCGTCCCCCTACCACCATCAAACCCGTGAACGCCGAGGTTGCCGCTTTACAGCAACACACTGCCGACCTGTTTTATGAAAATCGTCTGGTGCCGAAAAAAGTCGATATCCGCCAACGCATCTGGCAGCCCACTCAACTGGAAGGAAAACAATTATGAGTCTGAATATGTTCTGGTTTTTACCCACGCACGGTGACGGTCATTATCTGGGAACGGAAGAAGAGTCTCGCCCGGTTGATCATGGGTATCTGCAACAGATTGCACAAGCGGCGGATCGTCTTGGCTATACCGGCGTGCTGATCCCAACAGGCCGTTCCTGCGAAGATGCGTGGCTGGTGGCGGCATCGATGATCCCGGTGACGCAACGGCTTAAGTTCCTCGTCGCCCTACGCCCAAGTGTGACATCGCCTACCGTAGCCGCTCGCCAGGCTGCCACGCTTGATCGCCTCTCTAATGGACGCGCGTTGTTTAACCTGGTCACAGGCAGCGATCCGCAAGAGCTGGCAGGCGACGGCGTGTTCCTTGATCATAGCGAGCGTTACGAAGCCTCGGCGGAATTTACTCAGGTCTGGCGACGTTTATTGCAGGGAGAAACCGTCGATTTCAACGGTAAACATATTCATGTGCGCGGAGCAAAACTGCTCTTCCCGCCGATTCAACAGCCGTATCCGCCACTTTACTTTGGCGGATCGTCCGACGTCGCTCAGGATCTGGCTGCCGAACAGGTTGATCTCTATCTCACCTGGGGCGAGCCGCCGGAGCGGGTAAAAGAGAAGATAGAACAAGTGCGGGCAAAAGCTGCCGCGCATGGGCGCAAAATTCGTTTCGGTATTCGTCTGCATGTAATTGTCCGCGAAACCAACGACGAAGCCTGGCGGGCCGCCGAACGGTTAATCTCCCATCTTGATGATAAGACGATTGCCAAAGCACAAGAAGCATTTGCCCGGACGGATTCCGTAGGTCAACAACGAATGGCGGCGCTGCATAACGGTAAGCGCGACAATCTGGAGATCAGCCCCAATTTATGGGCGGGAGTTGGCTTAGTACGCGGCGGTGCCGGAACGGCGCTGGTGGGCGATGGGCCGACAGTCGCTGCGCGAATCAACGAATACGCCGCGCTTGGCATCGACAGTTTTGTCCTTTCTGGCTATCCACATCTGGAAGAAGCGTATCGGGTTGGCGAGTTGTTGTTCCCACATCTGGATGTCGCCATCCCACAGATTCCCCAACCGCAGCCGCTGAACCTGCAAGGCGAAGCGGTGGCAAATGAGTTTATCCCACGTAAAGTCGCGCAAAGCTAAGGAACACGATGATGGCAACGCCAGTGAAAAAATGGTTATTGCGCGTTGCCCCCTGGTTTTTACCGGTGGGCATCGTGGCGGTGTGGCAACTGGCCTCGTCAGTTGGCTGGTTGTCGACGCGTATTTTGCCCTCGCCGGAAGGGGTGGTCGCGGCGTTCTGGACGCTCTCAGCCAGCGGCGAATTGTGGCAGCATCTGGCGATAAGTTCATGGCGGGCGCTGATTGGTTTTTCCATTGGCGGATCGCTGGGCTTGATTCTGGGACTGATTAGCGGACTGTCGCGCTGGGGGGAGCGACTACTGGATACCTCAATTCAGATGTTGCGCAACGTACCGCATCTGGCGCTGATCCCGCTGGTGATTTTGTGGTTTGGCATTGATGAGTCCGCAAAGATTTTCCTGGTGGCGCTTGGCACGCTATTCCCCATTTATATCAACACCTGGCATGGGATCCGTAATATCGATCGCGGGCTGGTAGAGATGGCGCGCAGCTATGGCTTATCCGGCGTGCCGCTGTTTATCCATGTGATCCTGCCCGGAGCCCTGCCCTCAATTATGGTCGGCGTGCGTTTTGCGTTGGGTCTGATGTGGCTAACGCTGATTGTTGCCGAAACCATTTCTGCCAATTCAGGCATTGGTTATCTGGCAATGAATGCGCGGGAGTTTCTGCAAACGGACGTGGTGGTGGTCGCCATTATTCTTTACGCCCTGCTCGGCAAACTTGCTGACGTCAGCGCGCAACTATTAGAGCGCCTCTGGTTGCGCTGGAACCCGGCTTATCATCTGAAGGAGGCCACGGTATGAATACTGCTCGTCTGAACCAGGGCACACCGCTGTTGCTCAATGCGGTATGCAAACATTACGCGGATAATATCGTCCTGGACCACCTGGATTTGCATATTCCAGCGGGTCAGTTTGTGGCAGTGGTCGGTCGCAGCGGTGGTGGCAAAAGTACCCTGCTGCGCCTGCTGGCGGGGCTGGAAACGCCAACCGCAGGCGATGTGTTAGCGGGTACAACGCCACTTGCCGAAATTCAGGACGATACACGCATGATGTTTCAGGATGCCCGTCTGCTGCCGTGGAAATCGGTAATTGATAACGTTGGGTTAGGTCTGAAAGGCCAGTGGCGCAATGCCGCGCGTCAGGCGCTGGCTGCGGTAGGGCTGGAGAATCGCGCCAGGGAATGGCCTGCGGCGCTGTCTGGCGGGCAGAAACAGCGTGTGGCGCTGGCAAGAGCGTTGATTCATCGACCGGGTTTATTGTTGCTTGATGAACCGCTCGGGGCACTGGACGCCTTAACGCGACTGGAGATGCAGGATTTGATTGTGTCACTTTGGCAGGAGCACGGTTTTACCGTCTTGCTGGTAACGCATGATGTGAGCGAAGCGGTGGCGATGGCTGACCGGGTGCTGTTAATTGAAGAAGGAAAAATTGGTCTGGATTTGACGGTGGATATACCCCGTCCGCGCCGGTTAGGGTCGGTACGATTAGCGGAGCTGGAAGCGGAAGTGTTGCAGCGGGTGATGCAGCGTGGGCATTCTGAACAACCGATTCGACGTCATGGTTAATATGCCGGATGCGGCGCATAAAACCAGCAGTTTCAACGGGCTTGTAGGCCTGATAAGACGCAGCAAGCGTCGCATCAGGCCGTTGGGCACGGTTGCCGGATGCGGCGTGAACGCCTTATCCGGCCTACAAAACCAGCAATTTCAACAGGTTGCCTGATAAGACGCGGCAAGCGTCGCATCAGGCATGTTTGTATCAAGCCAGAGCTTTGGTGATCTTCTCGTACAGATCACCAGAAAGATTTTCCAGTCCTTTTAACTGCTCCAGCGCCGCACGCATTTTCGCCTGACGTTTAGCATCGTAACGTTTCAGGCGAATCAACGGCTCAATCAGGCGCGAAGCCACCTGCGGGTTACGGCTGTTCAGGTCGGTGAGCATTTCCACCAGGAACTGATAACCGCTGCCATCTTCGGCATGGAACGCAGCCGGGTTGCTGCCCGCAAACGCCCCAATCAACGAACGAATACGGTTCGGGTTGCTCATGGTGAACGAACGATGCTGCAACAGGCTGCGCACCGTCTCCAGTACATTCGCCGCCGGACTGGTGGCTTGCAGGATAAACCATTTATCCATCACCAGACCGTCCTGATGCCATTTGTCGTCGTACTCCTGCATCAGCGCATCACGACATGGTAACTGCGCAGCAACCGCCGCCGAGAGCGCCGCCAACGCATCGGTCATATTGTTGGCCTCGTGGAACTGCTTGCTCACCAGCACGTCAGCCAGATGCGTTTCACCAAAAGCGAGGAAACGCAGGCAGGCATTACGCAGAGTGCGTTTTGCAATATCTTCATGCTCAACGCGGTACTCGCTCTGGTAATTCGCGTTATAAATAGCAAGCAACTCATCCGCCAGTTCAGCCGCCAGAGTACGGGTGAGAGCTTCGCGCACTTCAGCAATGGCAATCGGGTCGATGATATCGAACAGTTCTGCCATTTCATTGACGGAAGGCAGCGTCAGGATTTCTGCCGCCAGCGCCGGATCAATCTTCTCATCGAGCAGTACCGCGCGGAAAGCATCGGCAACATGTGCTGGTAAAGACAATGGTTGACCTTGCTGATGACGGGCGACGTTCAGTTTGATGTAGGTTGCGAGCAGGCTTTGCGCCGCATCCCAGCGAGAGAAATCATTACGCGCATGGCGCATCAGGAAAGTCAGTTGCTGGTCGCTCCACTTATATTCCAGTTTCACCGGCGCAGAAAATTCGCAAAGCAGCGCAGGCACAGGCTGGAAGTAGACGTTATCGAAGACAAAGGTCTGTTCCGCCTGGGTGACATTCAATACCGGATTGACCGGATGGCCCCCCTTCTGCAACGGAATCACTTTGCCTTCGTTGTCATACAGTTCGATAGCAAACGGAATATGTAGCGGCTGTTTTTCTGCCTGATCCGGCGTGGCTGGTGTGCGCTGGCTGATGGTCAAGGTGTACTGCTCGGTTTCCGGATTGTAGTCGTCTTTAACAGTCACAATCGGCGTACCGGACTGGCTGTACCAGCGACGGAAATGGGAAAGATCGACATTTGACGCATCTTCCATCGCCTGAACGAAATCGTCGCAGGTCGCAGCACTACCATCGTGACGCTCGAAATAGAGCTGCATCCCTTTCTGGAAGTTTTCTTCACCCAGCAGAGTGTGGATCATACGAATCACTTCCGCGCCCTTCTCGTAAACGGTCAGGGTGTAGAAGTTGTTCATTTCAATGACCATATCCGGACGGATTGGGTGCGCCATCGGACTGGCGTCTTCCGCAAACTGCAATCCGCGCATGGTGCGCACGTTGTTGATACGGTTTACCGCGCGGGAACCAAGGTCAGAACTGAACTCCTGATCGCGGAAAACAGTCAAGCCTTCTTTCAAACTGAGCTGGAACCAGTCACGGCAGGTAACGCGGTTGCCGGTCCAGTTATGGAAATATTCATGACCGATGACACGCTCAATGTCGAGATAATCTTTATCGGTTGCGGTGTCGGTACGCGCCAGCACATATTTGGAGTTAAAGATGTTGAGACCTTTATTCTCCATTGCGCCCATGTTGAAGAAATCCACTGCAACGATCATATAGATGTCGAGGTCATACTCCAGACCAAAGCGTTCTTCATCCCACTTCATGGAATTTTTCAGCGAGGTCATCGCCCACGGCGCGCGATCAAGATTACCGCGATCGACATACAACTCCAGCGCCACTTCGCGACCGGAGCGGGTAGTGAAAGTGTCGCGAAGTACATCGAAGTCACCAGCTACCAGCGCAAACAGATAGCTCGGTTTCGGGAATGGATCCTGCCACTGTACCCAGTGACGTCCATTTTCCAGTTCGCCTTGCGCAACACGGTTACCGTTGGAAAGCAGGAACGGGTATTTGGTTTTATCCGCAATAATTTTGGTGGTAAAACGCGCCAGCACATCCGGGCGATCGAGAGAGTACGTAATATGGCGGAAACCTTCAGCCTCACACTGAGTGCAGAGCGCATCGCCTGACTGGTAAAGCCCTTCCAGCGCGGTGTTGGACGCCGGGCTAATTTCATTAACAATCTTGAGCGTAAAACGTTCCGGTAAATTACTGATGATCAGTGCGCCCTCTTCTTCTTTCCAGGCTGTCCACGGCTCATCATTAATATGAATAGAGACTAGTTTAAGGGCTTCGCCGTCCAGACGAAGCGGAGCATCTGATGCACCATGACGGACAGCCTGGCTGATCGCGGTAACCACCGTCTTTTGCGCGTTCAGGTCAAAGGTCAAGTCAATATCAGTAATCTGGTAATCCGGCGCACGATAGTCGTGACGGTATTTGGCTTGTGGCTGTTGAGTCATAAATAACCTTTAGCATCTTTTATAGAGTCAGGTGTTCAGTCTATTCCTGTTGCATAAATCTCGCTACGCAGAATCTTCATCTTTTCAGGTACAAACGCTTTTATTGCTACATTTTTATAACATACAGTACGCAATGCCATCGACCATAAAGGTGGCATATGGTGTGATCGGGGTTCAATAAATTGCGAAACAAGGTATACTCCAGCAGTTCCTGAAGATGTTTATTGTACTAAACGCTCCCGTACGAGGACGCTACTGCGCACCTATGACACAATTCGCTTCTCCTGTTCTGCACTCGTTGCTGGATACAGATGCTTATAAGTTGCATATGCAGCAAGCCGTGTTTCATCACTATTATGATGTGCATGTCGCGGCGGAGTTTCGTTGCCGAGGTGACGATCTGCTGGGTATTTATGCCGATGCTATTCGTGAACAGGTTCAGGCGATGCAGCACCTGCGCCTGCAGGATGATGAATATCAATGGCTCTCTGCCCTGCCTTTTTTTAAGGCCGACTATCTCAACTGGCTGCGCGAGTTCCGCTTTAACCCGGAACAGGTCACCGTCACCAACGATAACGGTAAGCTGGATATTCGTTTAACCGGCCCGTGGCGTGAAGTCATCCTCTGGGAAGTTCCTCTGCTGGCGGTCATCAGTGAAATGGTACATCGCTATCGCTCACCGCAGGCCGACGTTGCGCAAGCCCTCGATACCCTGGAAAGCAAATTAGTCGACTTTTCGGCATTAACCGCCGATCTCGAGATGTCGCGCTTCCATCTGATGGATTTCGGCACTCGTCGCCGTTTTTCCCGCGAAGTACAAGAAACCATCGTTAAACGTTTGCAACAGGAACCCTGGTTCGTTGGCACCAGTAACTACGATCTGGCACGTCGGCTTTCCCTCACCCCGATGGGAACACAGGCGCATGAATGGTTCCAGGCGCATCAACAAATCAGCCCGGATCTTGCCAATAGTCAGCGCGCTGCACTTGCTGCGTGGCTGGAAGAATATCCTGACCAACTTGGCATTGCGTTAACCGACTGCATTACTATGGATGCCTTTCTGCGTGATTTCGGCGTGGAATTTGCCAGTCGTTACCAGGGGCTTCGCCATGATTCCGGCGACCCGGTAGAATGGGGCGAAAAAGCCATTGCACATTATGAGAAGCTGGGAATTGATCCGCAGAGCAAAACGCTGGTTTTCTCTGACAATCTGGATTTACGCAAAGCGGTCGAGCTTTATCGCCACTTCTCTTCCCGTGTGCAATTAAGTTTTGGTATCGGTACACGCCTGACCTGCGATATCCCCCAGGTCAAACCACTGAATATTGTGATTAAGCTGGTGGAGTGTAACGGTAAACCGGTGGCGAAACTTTCTGACAGCCCTGGCAAAACTATCTGCCATGACAAAGCGTTTGTCCGTGCGCTGCGTAAAGCGTTCGACCTTCCGCATATTAAAAAAGCCAGTTAATATCATCAGGGAGCCATAACGGCTCCCTTTTTTGCCTTTTATTCCGAAATCTTTTGTCCCATCTGCGAATTCTGCTTGTCTGATTGCAGATGCCAGGTAACATAGGTATCCCCCCATTGACGGGTGGACAAGTGTTTATTTTTTCCGACTATTAACAGAGAGAATATTATGAGCGTTGTGCCTGTAGCCGACGTACTCCAGGGCCGCGTAGCCGTTGACAGCGAAGTCACCGTGCGCGGATGGGTGCGTACCCGCCGAGATTCAAAAGCTGGCATCTCCTTCCTCGCCGTTTATGACGGTTCCTGCTTTGATCCTGTACAGGCTGTCATCAATAATTCTCTGCCCAATTACAATGAAGACGTCCTGCGTCTGACCACCGGTTGCTCGGTCATTGTGACGGGTAAAGTCGTGGCGTCGCCGGGTCAGGGGCAACAATTTGAAATTCAGGCCAGCAACGTTGAAGTTGCCGGCTGGGTTGAAGATCCAGATACTTACCCGATGGCAGCAAAGCGCCACAGCATTGAGTATCTGCGTGAAGTCGCTCACCTGCGTCCACGTACCAACCTGATTGGCGCTGTTGCGCGCGTTCGCCACACGCTGGCACAGGCGCTGCATCGCTTCTTTAACGAGCAGGGATTCTTCTGGGTTTCAACGCCACTGATTACCGCATCTGATACCGAAGGCGCTGGCGAAATGTTCCGCGTTTCAACGCTGGATCTGGAAAACCTGCCGCGTAACGATCAGGGCAAAGTGGATTTCGACAAAGACTTCTTCGGTAAAGAGTCTTTCCTGACCGTATCTGGTCAGTTGAACGGTGAAACCTACGCTTGCGCATTGTCCAAAATTTATACCTTCGGCCCGACTTTCCGTGCAGAAAACTCCAACACCAGCCGGCATCTGGCGGAATTCTGGATGCTGGAGCCGGAAGTGGCGTTTGCTAACCTGAACGATATCGCCGGTCTGGCTGAAGCCATGCTGAAATATGTCTTCAAAGCGGTTCTCGAAGAACGTGCAGACGACATGAAATTCTTCGCTGAACGCGTAGATAAAGATGCTGTCAGCCGTCTGGAACGCTTCATTGAAGCCGACTTTGCGCAGGTTGATTACACCGATGCGGTAACCATCCTCGAAAATTGCGGTAAGAAATTTGAAAACCCGGTTTACTGGGGCGTGGATCTCTCTTCCGAGCATGAGCGTTACCTGGCAGAAGAACACTTTAAAGCGCCGGTCGTGGTGAAAAACTATCCGAAAGATATTAAGGCGTTCTATATGCGTCTTAACGAAGACGGTAAAACCGTCGCGGCAATGGACGTTCTGGCACCGGGCATCGGTGAGATCATTGGTGGTTCACAGCGCGAAGAGCGTCTGGACGTACTGGACGAGCGTATGCTGGAGATGGGCCTGAACAAAGAAGATTACTGGTGGTATCGCGATCTGCGTCGCTACGGTACTGTTCCGCATTCCGGTTTCGGTCTTGGTTTTGAACGTCTGATCGCCTACGTGACTGGTGTGCAAAACGTGCGTGACGTGATTCCGTTCCCGCGTACTCCGCGTAACGCCAGCTTCTAATTTAGTTTTTCCGAGAGCCAGCGCCCGCTGGCTCTTTTCTATTCCCTTCTGTCAAGTTATCTGTTTGTTAAGTCAATCAATCTATTTGCAACCCTGTCACAACAACCTTCCTGTTACGGAATATTTCCACGTAATATTTATGAACAAAAAATAATCCGCATTCTTATTGCGGATTAGTTATTTCCTAGCTGATAGCACAATTTTTATACTTCTTATTGGCTTTCTGGACGTCTGAACCTGTGTTTTAGCGAAGCCACTGAGAGGAATTATCAGAGCGAAAATTTTCGTTTAGCTAAATTTAATATAAGGAAATCATATATATAGATCAAACTCTCTGCAAATATCATTAAAGTCTAATGGAAATATGACGGCGTTCACAAAGTTCCTTAAAATTTACCTTTAGTTACATATTTTTTCTTTTTGTAACTATATCTTTATATTTGTAGCACTTTCACGGTAGCGAAACGTTAGTTTGAATGGAAAGATGCCTGCAGATACATAAAGACACCAAACTTTCATCAATAGCTCCGTAAATATTTATTGACGAAACTTATTGACGGCAGTGGCAGGTGTCATAAAAAAAACCATGAGGGTAATAAATAATGATGAAGCGCAACATTCTGGCAGTGATCGTCCCTGCTCTGTTAGTAGCAGGTACTGCAAACGCTGCAGAAATCTATAACAAAGATGGCAACAAAGTAGATCTGTACGGTAAAGCTGTCGGTCTGCACTATTTTTCCAAGGGTAACGGTGAAAACAGTTACGGTGGCAATGGCGATATGACCTATGCCCGTCTTGGTTTTAAAGGGGAAACTCAAATCAATTCCGACCTGACCGGTTACGGTCAGTGGGAATACAACTTCCAGGGTAACAACTCTGAGGGTTCCGATGCCCAAAATGGCAATAAAACCCGTCTGGCGTTCGCTGGTCTGAAATTTGCTGATGCTGGCTCAATCGATTACGGTCGTAACTATGGTGTTGTTTATGATGCACTGGGTTACACCGATATGCTGCCAGAGTTTGGTGGTGACACTGCATACAGCGATGACTTCTTCGTTGGCCGTGTTGGCGGCGTTGCAACTTACCGTAACTCCAACTTCTTTGGTCTGGTTGACGGCCTGAATTTCGCTGTTCAGTACCTGGGTAAAAACGAACGTGACACCGCACGTCGTTCTAACGGCGACGGTGTTGGCGGCTCCATCAGCTACGAATTCGAAGGCTTTGGTATCGTTGGTGCTTATGGTGCTGCTGACCGCACCAACTTGCAGGAAGCTCAGCCTCTTGGCCAGGGTAAAAAAGCTGAACAGTGGGCTACTGGCCTGAAGTATGATGCAAACAACATCTACCTGGCGGCAAACTACGGTGAAACCCGTAACGCTACGCCGATCACTGGCGGCTTTGCCAACAAAACACAAGACGTTCTGTTAGTTGCACAATACCAGTTCGATTTCGGTCTGCGTCCGTCCATCGCTTACACCAAATCTAAAGCGAAAGACGTAGAAGGTATCGGTGATGTTGATCTGGTGAACTACTTTGAAGTGGGCGCAACCTACTACTTCAACAAAAACATGTCCACCTACGTTGACTACATCATCAACCAGATCGATTCTGACAACAAACTGGGCGTAGGTTCAGACGACACCGTTGCTGTGGGTATCGTTTACCAGTTTTAATAGCAGACCTCTTTGTTAAATGCCGAAAAAACAGGACTTTGGTCCTGTTTTTTTTATGCCTTCCAGAGCAATCTCACGTCTTGCAAAAACAGTCGGCGTTTTCATCAGTAATAGTTGGAATTTTGTAAATCTCCCGTTACCCTGATAGCGGACTTCCCTTCTGTAACCATAATGGAACCTCGTCATGTTTGAGAACATTACCGCCGCTCCTGCCGACCCAATTCTGGGTCTGGCCGATCTGTTTCGTGCCGATGAACGTCCCAGCAAAATTAACCTTGGGATTGGTGTCTATAAAGATGAGACGGGCAAAACCCCGGTGCTGACCAGCGTTAAAAAGGCTGAACAGTATCTGCTCGAAAATGAAACCACCAAAAACTACCTCGGCATTGACGGCATCCCTGAATTTGGTCGCTGCACTCAGGAACTGCTGTTTGGTAAAGGTAGCGCCCTGATCAATGACAAACGTGCTCGCACAGCACAGACTCCGGGTGGCACTGGCGCACTACGCGTGGCTGCCGATTTCCTGGCAAAAAATACCAGCGTTAAGCGTGTGTGGGTAAGCAACCCAAGCTGGCCGAACCATAAGAGCGTCTTTAACTCTGCAGGTCTGGAAGTTCGTGAATACGCTTATTATGATGCGGAAAATCACACCCTTGACTTCGATGCACTGATTAACAGCCTGAACGAAGCTCAGGCTGGCGACGTAGTGCTGTTCCATGGCTGTTGCCATAACCCAACCGGTATCGATCCTACACTGGAGCAATGGCAAACGCTGGCGCAGCTTTCCGTTGAGAAAGGCTGGTTACCGCTGTTTGACTTCGCTTACCAGGGTTTTGCTCGCGGTCTGGAAGAAGATGCTGAAGGTCTGCGCGTTTTCGCTGGTCTGCATAAAGAACTGATCGTCGCCAGTTCCTACTCTAAAAACTTTGGCCTGTACAACGAGCGCGTTGGCGCTTGTACTCTGGTTGCTGCTGACAGTGAAACCGTTGATCGCGCATTCAGCCAAATGAAAGCGGCGATTCGCGCTAACTACTCTAACCCACCAGCACACGGCGCTTCGGTTGTTGCCACCATCCTGAGCAACGATGCGTTACGTGCGATTTGGGAACAAGAGCTGACTGATATGCGCCAGCGTATTCAGCGTATGCGTCAGTTGTTCGTCAATACGCTGCAGGAAAAAGGCGCAAACCGCGACTTCAGTTTCATCATCAAACAGAACGGCATGTTCTCCTTTAGCGGCCTGACAAAAGAACAGGTACTGCGTCTGCGTGAAGAGTTTGGCGTGTATGCGGTGGCTTCCGGTCGTGTGAACGTAGCCGGGATGACGCCAGACAACATGGCTCCGCTGTGCGAAGCGATTGTGGCAGTGCTGTAAGAGTTAAAACCAATGAAGCCCGCTGAAAGCGGGCTGAGGTTGCTGACAAACGCAGCATTGCCTGATGCGCTACGCTTATCAGGCCTACGCGTCCCCTGCAATATTTTGAATTTGCACGATTTTGTAGGCCGGATAAGGCGCTCGCGCCGCATCCGGCATAAACAAAGCGCACTTTGCCAGAAATCCAGGCCCGCATTGAAAGCGGGCTTTTTTATACGCCTTTACCAGACGGGCATTTCGTCTTGCAGGAAGGGATTATGCAGGCGCTCATAACCAAGAGTGGATAATGGTCCGTGACCCGGAATAAATGTCACGTCATCGCCCAGTGGCAGCAGTTTATCTTTAATCGAAGAGATCAGTTGATTATGGTCACCACGAGGGAAGTCGCTACGCCCTACTCCGCCTTTGAAAATAACGTCGCCAGAAATGAGCAGTTTTGACTGATTATCAAAGAAGACCACATGACCCGGCGTATGCCCAGGGCAATGTAACACCTGTAAAGTCACATTCCCTATGCTGATAGTGTCGCCTTCGTTCAGCCAACGATCCGGCGTTAGTGGCTGACACTCCTCCAGACCGAACATACGGCTTTGCGCAGGCAAGCCTTGCAGCCAGAACTCATCTTCTTTTTCCGGCCCAAGAACCGGCACGCCGTAATGTTGCGCCAGTTCCGCCGCCGCGCCAACATGATCCAGGTGACCATGCGTCAGCAGGATCTGCATTAGCGTCAGGCCGCTGGCATCAACTTCCTGTTTGATTTTTTCCGCATCGCCGCCAGGATCAACCAGTGCAGCCAGGCGAGTTTGTTCACACCAGATCAATGAGCAGTTCTGGGAGAATGCAGTGACCGGAATAATACGATAATTCATACTGCCCCTGTTTTGTTAAGCGATTGTTACCAGTGCCGTGCTGGCCCGGTATCAATATGCACAAAGTTACTACGTGGGTAATATCCTACACCACCTGCACGCATAGATAACGCTGCTTTGCGAATATTGCTTAACGCGACACCTTCAATATGGAAATCCATCGCCTGGCCTTTGGTGTGATAGCTTTTCTTCGCTACCCCACGGCTGTGCGCGCGTAGTTCATTGTTGGTATCAATGGAGCGATAACCGGAAATGAGTTGCACCGGTTTGCGGGTGCCTAACAGCCCTTGCAGGCGATACAACTGGTCGAATAATCCTGGGTCGATGGACTTTATTTTGTTCGCGCGGAAATCGCGGAAAAAATGGTTTAGTTTTGCCAATTCTTCCTGAATATAGCCTCTGCCATCGAAAAACTCCGCTTTAATGGACTCTCCGGTATGGAGATTGTTGAGTGTCAAAATACGCGGACGTGGGGTAGAGAGTGTCGCAAACGCAGGGGTCGGCAAGATGGCGGCACCAAGTGCAACGCCACCAAGCGCCAGCAGTTTACGGCGATTAGCGTCGAATTTGTCCATGATAATCAAGTCTACAGGTCAATGTTATCGTTTATATGCACTTCTGGCGCACAAGAGGCACCTTAACCGCGCATAAAGCTAACGTCAAGATGACTCAATCCCAGCAGTGATGGGGGCTAGCGAGAATAGCCCCCAATTTTGCCAATTATTACGACAACTGATTTACCCGAACTACTTCATTTATCTGATTAATTGTTCCGCTTTCGATACAATTTGCGAGCTGGATCGCGCAGGCAGATCATAATTGTAAATATCTGTACGATATTGAGTACGACCATCTGCACCGACAAAAGCGGTCAGGTAGTAGAGATTAACCGGGATCGACTGACGGATATTGACGTAACGGGTATCTCCCTGCTTCAGGGCGTCGGAAATACGCTTGTCATTCCAGCCTGCATCCTGCAACAGCATATTTGCCAGATCAGATGCCTTATTCACCCGCACACACCCTGAGCTTAACGCGCGTGTATCACGCTTGAACAGATTGTGATTAGGCGTGTCATGTAAGTAGATAGCGTCTGAACTCGGCATATTAAATTTATACCGTCCTAGCGAATTTCGTGGGCCAGGAGCTTGCTGGAAGCGGAACGGTAAATTCGAGGCGGTAATCGTTGACCAGTCAACCTGCCACGGATCAATCGCTTCTTTGCTGTTCCAGCCGCGCATCACCGTATAGCCATGACTTTCCAGATAACCCGGATCGTTACGCACTTTCGGCAGAATATCTTTGCGTGCCAGCGTCGGCGGTACATTCCACGGCGGATTCACCACCACATTGTTTAAAGCACTGCTCATCATCGGTGTTTTGCGGTCAGGACGGCCGACAATCACCCGCGAGTCCAGCACCTGATTACCGTTCTGGTAATAGACCAAAGAATAGGCGGGTATATTGACCATGATGCCAGTAGAAAGCTCCGCAGGCAGCAAGCGTAAACGCTGGATGTTGAGTGCCAGCACACCTGCACGCTGGGCTGGCGTTACATTTAACCAGTCCCGCGTTGCCGGACCAATAGCGCCATCGGCCCCCAATCCTTGCCATGCCTGAAAACGTTTAACGGCTTCCACCAGCTCATTATCGTAGGCAGCGCGTACGGCTGGCGCAGGTTTACTGCGAGCCGTAGTTTGCCTGTCCATCGGCTTAGTTTCTGCTGTTTCGACGGCAACGGCGGACGGACTCACGACTGCATCTGCGGGTGTTTCATCGCCAGGGAGCGCAATTTTCGGCCCGCCTTCGAGCATTCCCGTTCGCTGCAAAATCTCGCGCAGTGCTGGTACATCATTACTCCACTGGCCAGGACGCAGCGTTGCTTTACCGGTCAGTTGTGGCCACGGTTTCGTATCGCTGAGTAAGGTCAATAAAGATTCATGCATCGCGGCATATTGCGGATGCTGCGGAGCCAGTCCTGCAACAAACGTTGGCAACTGACCATTATTTAGCGCCACCTGCCATTGGTTAATGACCGAGAGCGGTGGTGTAGAGAGCGCATAAGGTTTACTGCTGTACAACCAGTGCGTACCTTTGACCGGAATGTTGGCAACGAAATGGAGATAGCCCAGCATTGCATCCGACAGCACTACGTCGCGTGCCAGACCGTTAACGCCAGGATCAGTCAGTAACTCTACCCATTTATTAAACTGCGGCTGAAAACCGGCAATCGCCACTTCCGCCAGTTGCTGCTGGAAGGCTTTTACCGCATCACGGTTTTCCCACATAGGCTGCATGTCACGTGCGGCATACAGCAGTTGAAGCTGGTTAAGATAAACCGGCTTATAACCTGCGGGTAATTGAGATTCGATTTGTGTGCGAGCGTTTTCCGCCGCACCCTCTGGTAGCGGCTGAAGTCCCGCCATAATTGCCGTAGCTTGCGCTTGCGGCAGTGCATCTCCCTGTTCGCTAACAGCCACCGGGCTGTCGCCAGGGATTACTTCAGGCTCATCAGCCTGCACACTGAACAGTGGAGCGAATGTTACGGCCAGACACAAACTTATTGCCGAAAGCCGACGACCACACATCATGTTAAGCAACATCCCTTGCCCCCTGTTTTTATCATACTTTGAATAGCCAGGCTGCTTTTCTCTACTTGCCTGTACAACGCCAATACTCACGAAAGTATGACGAGCAAGCCTGTTACTTATCAGGCTTACCTTCAGTATATAAACACCGATACGTTTTTACACAACCTAATGTAAAGAAGTTTAAAGAAAAGCGCGCCGTAATGCGGCATTTTTTTAGTGCAGAAACGGAGTTTTCTGAAAAAAGGCGACATCGCTGCCGCCTTAATCTTAACTTGCCTGGGAAGACGCTTCGTCAGCCCCTGGAAGCGTTTCTGGAAGCTGCGGCGCAAAGCCACGTAAACCAACCACATGAACGTGCTCGGTATTCTGGAATACCTTACGCACCAGTTTGTAGGTGGTGCCTTTCTCCGGGCTAATATTTTCTGGCGCCGCGATGATGAGCTGCATTTGCAAACGCTCACACAATTCAAACAGCGTGGCGATAGAACGAGCATCCAGTCGCGCTGCTTCATCGAGGAACAGCAGGCGGCAAGGAGAAATGTCTTTACCGCGCAGTCGGCGTGATTCATCTTCCCAGCTCTGTACCACCATCACCAGAATCGACATACCTGTACCAATTGCTTCACCGGTAGATAGTGCGCCCGATTCCGCACGCAACCAGCCATCGGAACCACGGTTAACCTCAACTTCCATCTCCAGGTAGTTGCGGTAATCCAGCAGTTCTTCACCAATGGTCTGCGGTGTGCGCTGGCCCATATCAATCTGCGGGTTAAGACGCTGATACAGTTTCGCCAGGGCTTCCGAGAAGGTCAGACGGTTGCTGTTAAATAGATCCTGATGTTGTTCATGCTGTTCAGAAAGGACATCCAGCAGCATGGCGTGAGTTTCACGCACGTTCACGTTCAGACGCACGCTGTTCACCTGACCGAACGAAACGTTCTGCAATCCCTGGTTGAGCATACGGATGCGGTTCTGCTCGCGCTGAATGGTTTTACGAATGATGTTTGCCACGCTGCGGGAACTGATCGCCAGTTTCTGTTCGCGGGAAGTTAACTCTTCGGTCAGACGGCTAAGTTCGATTTCCATCTGCTCGATAGCTTCAACCGGATCATCGGTACGAATAATATCCTGACGAATACGTTCACGCAGATGCTGGTAAACCGCCACGAAGAACTGAATTTTACGTTCCGGACGTTTTGGATCTTCCGACATACGCAGCACGTCGCGTAGATGTTCGTTATCCGCTACCGCCAGACGCAGCGCACCTAACGCCTTATCCGACATGGAACGCAAATCATCAGCGGAGAGATAAGCCAGCTCGCGACGGTGCAAGCGACGCTCAACACCGTTATCTTTCACCATGCGCATGACTGCACACCAGCCCGCTTTGGCGGTCACCACCTGCTCGCGCATCTCAAAGTAATCACGTTCCAGCTTGCGCAGTTTGCGGGTCAGGTTGTCCATCTCCGCTTCGCAGAAGGTAAGTGCTTTTTCCAGTTGGTTGCGACGAGAACGGTTATTGCTCAGTTGCGCATGTAGTTCGTCACGGCGAATGCGCGCCCGTTCTTCTGCCCCGCTATCGGCACGCACACCGATATCCTGCAATTCGCGTTGCAGATCGTTAAGCAGCTCTTTTTTGGTGTCGTAAGAACTTTTCAGCGAGGCCAGTACCTGGTTGTACTGGCTCAACTGCGCTGCATGACCACGCAACGCTTCACGAGCGCGGGTACGTTCCGCCTCTGCCTGCTCCAGACGTTCACGCAGTTTTTCGTTGAGATCGCTGTTACCGCTGAGCATTTCTGCCGAGTCGGAGTAGCTAAAGTGCGCACGACGCTGCACAACTTCAGTCAGGGCAAATGCCTGCTGACGGGCATCGCGCTGCATCCGCTGGGAGTACGCGTAATCTTCTTTTAACTGTTCGAATTGTTCAGGGTCGCTCTGCAATACTGAAACCATCGGCTCCAGTTTCGCCAGTTGATTACCGAACTGCTGAACAAAACGCGCGGCTTCCTGGGCTTCATCCAGACGTTCGCGGATTTCATCGACGCGATCTGCCAGGCTGTCATCAGCCAGCAGGTTGAGACGCGGCAGAATGCGGTTCAGCGCGGTAACGCCCTCTTTCGCCTGCTCAAACTGAATACGTTGCTGCTGGTTATCATTTTCATGATTACTCAACGCCCGCTCCAGTTCGACGCGACGGCTGTTCAGTTGGCGGATTTCGGCTTCCGGATCGGACTCAAACGCCACCGCCAGATGGCTGCCGATAAAGCGGCTAAATGCCTGATGCAAACGCTGGGTTTTCTGTACATCAAAGGAGAGCGTAGCAAAACGTTCAGAGAGCACTTCACGCTCAGCATGAAGGCTTTCAATGCGGCTTTCGCGCGCCGCACGACCAAACAGAGGAACTTCCGGGAAGCGTGAGTAACGCCACTGACGGTCGGCAATTTTCACCACCACCGCTTTTTCCAGCTCATCAACGCTGAACACGCTGTCATCGAACGACTGCGGATCACCTTCGATCAGATAGAGATCTTCCGGGCAATCGGTTAAACCTTCCAGTTGTTCGGCAATCTGCGACAGATCCGGCACGACGATCGCGTGACGAGACGGGCCATATAGCGCAGAGAAGTACGGCGCATCTTCAAGGCTAACGTCGTCATAAATTTCTGACAGCAGCACGCCACCAAAACGTTCTGCCAGCGCATTCAGGCGCTGATCTTCAGAGCCGCCCGGCTGGCTTAAACGCTCAATCTCTTCGTCAACGGCGTTTTTGCGTGCCCCCACTTCGTCACGTTCAACAATCGCTTCGCGCTCACGCTCCAGCAACTGTTGCATGTATTCAGTGACGTCCTGGCTGGAAGTGAACTCTTCACCGCACTGCTCACTCAACTGATTGAGGCTGTTTTGCGCCGCCAGCCAAACCGGCGCACGCTGCATCAGACTCTGAATGCGTGATTGTAGTTGTTCCTGTTCCTGACGCAGCGCCATGCGCTCTTCACGGGCGTTAGACACGCTGTCAGACAGAGAAGCAATGCGCGCTTCCAGTTCCTGATGCAGGGCTTCCAGTTCGTCGATATCGAAATTCTTGCCCTGACGTTTGCAGAATTCTGCCAGCAGGCGTTCGGCTTCTTGCTGCTCGCGCAGACGCTGTTCCAGTTCGCTTAAGCGCATCCGCAGCGGCTGAACCTGTTCTGCCAGGTGGCGCTGATCGACCCCTTCGCGCAGCAGTTCGCGGGCGACCTCCCACGCTTCGTTACGCGCCAGCGGACCGTTGATTGCTACTACCAATTGATAAGCCTGCTCAAACTGGCTGTGCGCGGTTTGCGCCATGCTCATTTTCTGCTCAAGAGAGAGCATTTTTTCGGTCGCTTCCAGCTCTTTCGCCTGGAAGGTTTCCAGCCATTCGGCGGCGCTGTCGGCGGTTAAGTCCGGCAGATGACACAATTCTTTGGCACGATTAAGCGCAGCAATCGCCTGGTTGTACTGGATCGCGCGCGTTTGCTGGACGTCCAGCGCCTGCTGGTAGTCAGCAAGCTGGCTTTTCAGCTCATCCACTTCCAGTTCGGCGGCTTCCGCACGCGCTTCGTTCTCTTCCTGGCGCTCGATGGCTTCTGCCACCACTTCGTTTTGCTCTTCCAGACGGATCTGCAGCTCATCGAGATCCGCTTCGTAACGTTCGATCTTTTCCTGCTGACGCAGTGCAGTCTGCACCAGGTTCAGGTGATCGCTGGCCGCCTGATAATCCGCTTCCAGATCGCCTTCGGCACCGTTGTGCTCTGCCAGCTCACGCGCCATATCGACGTGTTTGTACTGCTCCGCCGCCAGTTGCTGACGCGAAGTGTGTAGCTCACGACGAAACTCCAGAGCTTTGTCGAGATGGACACGGCGCTCGTTGGCGTGACGCATGTAGTCCGCCGCCACGTAGTTGGTGGCTTCGCTAATCAGATGCTTGAACAAGTCACGGTCAGACTGAGTGACACGAATCGCTTCCAGCGTCATGCGGTTTTCACGCAGCGCCGCTTCCATGTCCTGGAACGCTTTACGCACACCGCTGTTTTCTGGCAGCAGGTAATCGCGCAGAGAACGGGTAATGGCGCTGGAAATACCGCCGTACAGCGAGGCTTCGATCAGACGATAGAATTTACTACGATCAGAAGCAGAACGCAGACGACGCGCGATGATGCCCAGATCGAACATCAGCGAATGGTAATCGGTGATGGAGTTGAACTGCTTAAACTGCACGCCTTCCATCGCTTCGAGTTTGTCTTTCAGCTCGTTAAGCGGCAGCACGCGCGCCTGACGTTCGTTCAGGGTTTCGGTCACCAGTTGCGTCGGCTGCACCGACATCGGCAGCCCCTGAATGGCAAACGGTTTGATATCAACTTTACGATCGCGCCCGGCAACCTGTTGTAGACGCACACCAACCACCACGCGCTGGTGGCGCGAGTTGATGGTGTCGAGCATTGAATAACAGACACCCGCTTTTAACTTACCGTGCAGGCCTTTATCGCGCGAACCGCTGGTGGCTCCGGCTTCCGTGGTGTTACGAAAGTGCAACAAGGTCAGGTCGGGGATAAGCGCCGTAACGAACGCCGCCATGGTGGTTGATTTACCCGCACCATTACCGCCGGAAAGCGTCGTGACCAGCTCATCAAGGTCAAAGGTACGGGCAAAAAAGCCATTCCAGTTAATCAGCGTCAGTGAGCGAAATTTACCGCGTTCAATCATTATTCTTCCTCTCCGCTATCTGGCTGATTCTCTTCAGTTTCGTCGTTGAGTTGCAGGTGGTTTTCCAGCGACATAGCTTCACCATCGCGAATCAGGCGACGCTGGGCTTCGCGCGGATCGTCGCCCGCACGGACATCCGCACCGAAACGGAACACCGATTCAGTAATGCGGAACTTGCTGCTGTCGTGCCCCATAAACCACACCATGCCTAAGCGGCGCAGACGGTTGAGCGAAGAGCGTACTTTTTCCTGCAACTTCTGGCGATCCACGTCCGAACCGGTAGAACGGTTGTTTACCAGTTTCAGCAGTTTCGCTTCATCAGCCAGGGTGAGCAGTTCATCATACAGTTCCTGCTGAGTAAAAATCCCCTCGTTCGCCAGCCGTTCCGGGCTGAGATAGAGATAACAGAGGATTTTCCCGACCATCATGTCCAGTTCCGACAATACGGAGCGCGGGATAATAGTGGTAGAACGTGGGCGCAAATAGAAAAAACCTTCCGGCGCGCGAATAAGCTCCACGTTATAACGTGCGTAAAACTCTTCCAGATATTCCTGAAAATCCATCAGGAATGCATGATTATCCAGTTCGTCGAGGCCAATATGACGGCCTGAACGTAAGGCGCTATCCAGCGCCGGAAATAACGGATTCGCCAGCGCCTGCGCCAGCTTAACCGGCATCACTTGTTCAATATTTGTCGATGACATGCGCCTGTACCTTGGCTCCGTAATCATTAATCGGCTGCCATTTTGCTGGCAGTCCGGTGAAATCTGCTTGCGCTACGCCGAGGCGTACCGCCTGATCAATAACAATACGCGCAACGTCAAAGTGACGCGCACGTGGATACTGCGCCAGATATTCGCGTACCACCAGACCAAGATCCAGCGGTACTTGTCTGGTTTTGTACACGGCGAGCTGTTCTTCGATGATCGCCGCCAGTTGTTCGCGGATCTCGTTGAACTCTTCGTACTCTAAATCTGGCGGAAGCTCCCCGGTCACTTCTTCGTCGCGCAGCGCCATCTCTTCGTCACGCATATCCAACAGACGCTCGGCATTAGCGTAAGTCAGCGCCCACGGTTCATCAAAATAGGTTTGTACCGACTGACGTAACCGCTGAGCAAAGACGCGGTTTTTATCCATATCGATAGCAGTACGGATAAATTTGTGTACGTGGCGATCGTAGCCAATCCACAAGTCGATAGATTGCTGTCCCCAGCTGATAATACGATCGAGCTTACTTTGCAGATCGAACACCAGACTATCGACAAAATGCAGATCGTCATGCGTCATGGTCGCATCCTGGATGCGCAACAGGTTAGCCTGCAATTTGTCACCTGCCGCTTCCAGCGTATCCTGCAATTCACGCAGCGTACCGGAGGTTTCTGAAAGCAACAATTCGCAGCTGGAGATCGCCGCGCGCCAGTCTTTATTCAGCAACTGAGCGATGTCATCTTTCACCTGCTGCTGCTGCTCATCCATCAGACGTTGCGTTAGATCGATGCTGTCGAAAATTTCTGCTACCGAATATTTCAGCGGAGCATAAACATTGCGGTGCCAGTGAAACTCATCGCCGCCCTCTTCTGCCGCGTCCGCCGCACGCTTCAGTTCGCCTGCAACGATCGACAACTGCATAGAAAGACGTAGCGTAGAAAACTCACGCTGACGGATGTAGTAGTCAGTAATGCCGATGCCGAGCGGCGTCAGACGATATATAGCATTCCCTTCCGCCTGCTCACTGGTAAAGCGGTTCAGCAGACGTTGACGCACCATGTCGTTGATCGCGTTGTTGGCGCGCACGCCGATGGTTTCGCTGGTTTGCTCAAACGCATCACTCACATGGCGGAATGCATCCACCAGCTCGCCTTCACTCATCTCACCATCCAGACGCTCGCCATTCAGCGTGGCAACCGCCAGCAGAAAAGAGAGTCGGTCTACCGGCAGCGAGATGGAGAAGTCATTTTTTCTGGCCCAGGCAACCAGTTCGGGGACTGTCTGGGAAAATTCACTCATACTTTATCCTTGCTCTGCGGTTTGCGCGCGGTGACATGAATATAACGCCCCAGGCTGATATACGGTTCCTGACGGCAATAACGCGTTTCTAATTCAAGTAATGCTTCGTAGCAGTCGCGCTGCTGGTGCTTTTCACGCAGATAATCATGAAACACGCGAACGCCGGTTTTACCCATAATTTGCCAGCCAGCTTCTTCCAGCCACTGATATACCTGCGCCGGGTCGCGTGGATAGTCTGGCGAAAGCGTCCGTTTTTTCTTTTTCGGCATTCCCGCCTGCACGTAATCAAAATTCCCTGCGACCATGTTATGCATCAGCAAGCCATGCGCATTGTAGAACATTAATGACAACACGCCGCCTGGGCGCAACACTGACCACAACGTTTGCAATACGCTGCGGGGATCAGCCACCCATTCCAGCACCGCATGGAACAATATCAGATCAACGGGCGTTTCCAAATGCGAAGCAACGTCCTGAGCGGCGCAATGTATAAATTGCATGTTGTCGCTCACACCTTTAGCGTCTGCCGCCTGCTTTGCGCGGTCGATCATCTGGGCGGAGAGATCGCATAAAATGACCTGATGCCCTCGTTCGGCCATTTTGATCGCGGTCTGTCCTTCTCCACCACCGGCATCCAGCACACGCAGTTTTTGCGGTTCCATATCCACCAGCACACGATCGAGATCCTGCCACAGAATAGCCTGTCGAAGCTGTCCTTTGGTGGTGCCGTAAATGTTACGGGAAAACTTTTCCGCAATGTCATCAAAATTGCGATCCTGCATTGCTTTCTCCACCGGTTGGCTAAGACGTTTTCTGATAAAGGCGCTATTTTGTCACAGCCACGGCGAGAATGAACCCGTCTGGTGTAATATCACTGTCGATCCCTCGCTATATGGTTAAAAAAGGAACCAGAAAGGATGCTTTTTACACTGAAAAAAGTGATTGGCGGTATGCTGCTGCCGCTTCCGCTAATGTTGTTGATTATCGGTGTGGGTCTGGTGCTACTGTGGTTTAGCCGTTTTCAAAAAACTGGAAAGATATTTATTAGCGCAGGATGGTTGGCGCTTTTGTTATTAAGTTTGCAACCGGTAGCCGACCGCCTGCTGCGTCCCATCGAAAGCACTTATCCGACATGGAATAATGCACAAAAAGTGGACTATATCGTGGTGCTCGGAGGTGGTTATACCTGGAACCCGCAGTGGGCACCAAGTTCAAATTTAATCAATAATAGTTTGCCGCGCCTGAATGAAGGTATTCGTTTATGGCGCGAGAATCCGGGATCAAAACTGATCTTCACGGGAGGCGTAGCAAAAACCAATACGGTGAGTACAGCGGAAGTAGGTGCCAGAGTGGCGCAATCGCTGGGCGTGCCGCGTGAACAAATTATTACGCTGGATTTGCCAAAAGATACCGAAGAAGAAGCAGCCGCAGTGAAACAGGCCATTGGTGACGCCCCTTTCCTGCTGGTGACATCTGCGTCTCATTTGCCGCGCGCGATGATCTTTTTCCAGCAGGAAGGCCTGAATCCGCTGCCAGCCCCGGCGAATCAGCTGGCAATCGACTCGCCGCTTAATCCGTGGGAACGGGCAATTCCCTCTCCGGTCTGGTTGATGCATAGCGACCGTGTAGGCTATGAAACGCTTGGTCGCATCTGGCAGTGGCTGAAAGGTTCGTCAGGCGAGCCAGGGAAGGAGTGATTTTGATGCCAGATCGAAGTTGCGCCGACTAAACCGTCCGGTATTGACCAGTTGCGCAACTTCATCCCATAACACATACAGCCAACGCCGCCAGATGAAAGACTCCGCCACTGGCGCGCGTTGCAGGTAACTCCAGAGTAAATCTTCTGCCAGAGTGTTATCCATCAACCGGAACAGCTCATACTCACGTGGCGCCCAAAGCATGAGGCCCGGCCCTACCATCGCCAGTAATTGATCGCTACGAGAATCTTTCAACATGCTGCGCAAACAGAAATTGCCATGAATCAGCACACAATTGTCGTTAAAGCCTTCAAATAAGGCCGGAAGACATTCGCGAGTGCGGAACAGGATACGCTTATCCTGCATCGTTAGTCCGGTGTTATGGAACTGATTGAGCGTGGTCCATAGCACTTCAACATGTTGCCGATACCAGGAGGGCCAGAAATTTTCCTGAGTGTTGTCGACTGCGCCGACGCAACCTCGACTGTCCTGTCGATGCCAGGCCAGCAGAGCTTCAACAATTTGCTCTTTCAGATGCTCCCAGCGTTCCGGTGTACGCGCGGGAGCTTCTACAGAAACACCACGCATCCGCTCCAGTAACAGGACATCGGGGCCAGGATGTTCTTCATGTGTCATCACTCCATAGATGGTTGGCATACGAACAGTCCCGCTGCGCGCCAGCATGGTGGTCTTCCATGCCAACTGGCGGGCCTGGCCTGGCGTACTAAAGCTTCTCGCCATTAACGGCATTGGGTTTCCCTGGCTGTCATACAAAGCCCACAACGCCGTATCCGCTTTTTCATTGACGCACTCAATACGACTGAGTTTTTCGCCCAGTAAATGGCTTAATTCGGCACGCAGCTGTTCCATTCAGATTACCCTCATAAAAGCTACTGCCTTCATAATGAGCGCCAATGTAAAAGATGTCACCTGAATGAGATCAATTGTTGAAAAGAAAAATGAGGAAAATCGTAACGGTACGACACTCCCCCCAAAATCAGGTGGAGTGTCGTGAAATCAGTTTAGAGCATTTCAGCGCGAACGCGCTCGAGATCTTCAGGGGTATCCACTCCTGTACCAGGAACTTCCTGGGCAACAGCAACGTGGATTTTTTCGCCGTACCACAGTACGCGAAGCTGCTCTAACATTTCGATGTGTTCTAACGGACTTGGCTGCCAGGTGACGTAACGACGGATAAAGCCTGCACGGTAGCCATAAATACCAAGATGACGCAGGAAGTTATCACCAACAGTTTCCAGACCTTTTGCAAAACGGTCACGATCCCACGGAATGGTGGCTCGTGAGAAGTAAAGCGCATAACCTTCAGCGTCAAGCACTACTTTAACCGCATTCGGATTAAAGGCTTCTTCCGCACTGTGGATAGGTACAGCCAGAGTAGCCATGCCTACTTCACGCTGGGCGAGATTATCAGCAACCTGACGAATGATTGTCGCAGGGATCATTGGCTCATCGCCCTGCACATTAACAATCACCGTGTCGTCGCTGAACGCGCATTTTTCGACAACTTCCGCCAGGCGTTCGGTGCCTGACTGATGATCGGCGCGCGTCATGCACACTTCCCCTCCTGCCGCTTCAACAGCGCGGGCAACATCTTGATGATCGGTTGCGACAATGATGCGATCGGCTCCTGATTCGCGGGCGCGTTCAAGAACATGAACGATCATCGGCTTACCGTTAATATCGACCAACGGTTTACCAGGCAGACGCGTAGAAGCGTAGCGTGCAGGAATAATCACCACAAAACTCATGATTTACTCTCATCAGCAGTCAGCACGCGGGCTTCCGTTTCCAACAGCACTGGGATGCCATCGCGCAGCGGGAAAGCCAGGTTATCCAGTTTGCAAATCAGTTCTTGTTTTTCCTGGTTATACCAAAGTTTGCCGTTGCAAACCGGGCAGGCAACGATTTCAAGCAGACGATGATCCATAGTTCCTCCAGATGGATCGGGTTATGAATGCATAAATCTTATCATAATCATTTATGCCCAGGGGGCTATTTCCCAGCCTGTGCGGCAATCACTAAAGAGACCGTGTGGGCAGCGCCCTAATGTCACTCGCGTTGCCTGCTGCCAGCCAGCAAAATCGGTAATCGCCTGGCATAATCCTTTTTGAAGAGAAGCAGTCAGTTTGATGCCATCCTGTAACCAAAGGGCGATAACTTCAAGGACGCCCGTCTGGCGATGCATTTTAGCATCCATTCGCCCAACTAATTGTCCACGATGCAGTAACGGCAGAACGAAATAGCCATACTGGCGTTTCGGTGCCGGCGTGTAGCATTCCAGCCGGTAGCTAAAATCAAAAAGCTGCTCTGCGCGTTTGCGATCCCAGACGACAGGGTCAAAGGGTGACAGTACAGTGCTATGCGTCGCGGTGAGTTTCCCCGCGAGAGCTGTTTCGAGAAGAGGCAACAAATTAATATGCAGCCAGAGTTGTCCTAACCTCTCCACATTTACGGGGATAATTTTCTGCTGTTCAGCACGCACATCACGCCAGGCAGCCAGCGCCGGGCGTTTAAGGCGATAGTAATCCGCCAGCCACTGTTCGCGGAATATTCCCAGGCTACGCGCACTGTTATCCAGCATAGTGATTTCTGCTTCTGTTTGCGAAACGAGGTCACACTTATCATCCCAGTGCGGCATGACGCGATGGGTTAAATCATAAATGCGCTGGAAATTACGCCTTTCAATCACCATAACCTTTCCAGCAGTAAACAGCCCTTCCAGATGGCGTTTATGCGGCTTCCACTCCCACCAACCGCTTGCCCCTTTGCGGGGATGAGCAAAATCGGCTGAACGTACGGGTCCGTTATCCTGAATGTACTGAAGTAACTGTTCAATTTCTTCTGCATGTTCCCGCATCCAGGCGTCTTGATATTTCCAGCCCATTTTTTCTGGCGCCAGCATCCGGTGGCGAATGAGATGAAAATCACTACGTGGCATAAAGCAGGCTTCATGCGCCCAGTATTCCATTAATTCGCCATGCGCCAGCGACTCGTCCAGCCACTGCGGAGGATAATTACCCAGACGACTAAAAAGCACCAAATAAGGGCTGCGAGCAACGATATTGATAGTGTCGATTTGCAGCAAGGACATGCGGGAGATAGCTGCCAGAACATCTTGCGGCAACGCGCGACGACGAGATTTTTTTAACAGACCTTGCGCAGCGAGATGAAGATTACGTGCATCAGCAAGAGAGATATACGGCAGCGTCATTCATGGCTCCATCAATTGAACGCTGCTGCTGCGAATTAGTTGCCAGAAGCCAGCGAGGAAAGTTGCGCGAGCAGTTTCTCTGGCTCAGCGCCCGAAAACTGTGCGTCAACGGGCAAATACCACCAATTTTCTTCTGCAAAGCCCCGGCATTTCACCGCATCTTTTTCAGTCATAACCAGTGTTTGCCCGGCACTTAACAATGCGCTGACATCTGCATGATTCAAAGACTGATGATCGGACAACGGCACACATTTTTCCGGTTGCACACCACACATCTTCAGCGTGGCAAAAAAGCGCGGCGGATGACCAATCCCCGCCATTGCCACCACATGTTCAAGCTGAGCAACGTCACAACGCGTACCGGTACGTAAATTCACCGCCTGACCCGGCAGCAGATGCATGGGGATTTCACCGCTGCGGGGGACACCGCCGTTGACGATTACCGCATCAACCGACTTTAAGCGCCCCGCTCGCTCACGCATTGGCCCCGCCGGCAACCACCAGCCATTGCCAAAGCGACGCACACCATCAATAACGACGATTTCCACATCACGCGCCAGACGATAATGCTGTAAACCGTCGTCGGTTACGATGAGCTGCACATCAGGATGTTGCGCCAGAATGGCTTTTACCGCATCAGAACGCACGGGAGAAACTGCAACAGGCGCGCCAGTACGCTGATAAATCAGCACCGGTTCATCACCCGCCTGTGCTGTGGTGGTCTCTGCCGACAATAACATCGGATACGACTCGGCCTTACCGCCATAGCCCCGGGATACAACACCAACACGAATACCACGTTTTTGCAGTTGTTCTACCAGCCAGACAACGACCGGGGTTTTCCCGTTGCCACCTGCGGTGAGATTACCGACCACCACAACTGGCACCGGGGCACGCCATGCGCGCTTCAGTTTTAGTTTATAGCAAAGACGGATAGCGCCACTCACCAGACCATACAACCAGGAGAGTGGCAGCAACAGCCGCCACAAAGGAGATTCACCAGACCAGATTTTTTCGATCATTGACCAAATTGCATTTTGTGAAGTTGCGCGTAGACACCACGGTGCTCAAGCAAATCGTTATGCGTGCCGCGTTCCACAATGACACCATCCTCAACGACCACAATTTCGTCTGCCTTTTCAATGGTAGACAAACGGTGAGCAATCACCAGTGAGGTACGGTTTTTCTGTAGCTCGTCAAGCGCCGCCTGAATCGCACGTTCGGATTCTGTATCCAGCGCCGAGGTGGCTTCATCAAGGATCAGAATCGGGCTGTCACGCAACAAAGCTCGAGCGATAGCGATACGCTGGCGCTGACCGCCAGAGAGCAACACGCCGTTTTCACCAATCACCGTATCAAGACCGTTATCCATCTTATTGATAAAGTCCATGGCATAAGCCATACGCGCCGCTTCTTCAATTTGCTCACGGCTGTACTGGTCTGTACGTGCGTAAGCAATGTTGTTGGCAACCGTATCGTTAAACAAATGGACATTCTGCGATACCAGTGCAACCTGGTTACGCAATGACGCCAGGGTATACTCGCGCAGATCGTGACCATCCATCAGGATTTCGCCTTCATCAATATCGTAGAAACGCGTGATCAAGCTGGCGATTGTTGATTTACCTGAACCAGAACGTCCGACCAGAGCGACCGTTTTCCCTGCCGGAATTTTTAGGTTGATGTTACGCAGAGCGGGAACTTCACGCCCCGGATAGGTAAAAGTGACATTGCGAAATTCGACGTCGCCGATTGCTCGTTCAATCTCGCGTTTACCTTCGTCTTTCTCCTGTTCACTATCCAGAATGGTAAACAGCGTCTGACAGGCCGCCATACCACGCTGGAATTGGGCGTTAACGTTGGTCAGCGATTTCAGCGGACGCATCAGTGCAATCATCGAAGAGAAGACAACGGTAATCGTACCTGCTGTCAGGCTATCCATTACACTTGGGAAGCTCGCTGCATACAGAACAAACGCCAGCGCCAAAGAGGCAATCAGCTGAATGATTGGGTCAGAGATAGAAGAGGCTGATACCATCTTCATTCCCTGCAAACGCATCTTGTTGCTGACCTTATCAAAACGCTTCGTTTCCACTTCCTGGCCGCCAAAAATCAGCACCTCTTTGTGGCCTTTCAGCATCTGTTCTGCACTGGTGGTCACCTGCCCCATGGTGTTCTGCATGTTTTTACTGATGCTGCGAAAACGCTTCGATACGATACGAATCGCAATCGAGACGATCGGCGCCAGCACAATCAAAATGATCGACAACTGCCAGCTGTAATAGAACATCATGGCGAACAGACCGATAATGGAAGCACCTTCACGCACCACCGTAATCAGCGCGCCGGAAGACGACGAAGCAACCTGTTCAGAATCGTAAGTAATACGTGAAAGCAGAGTCCCGGTTGACTGTTTGTCAAAAAATGACACCGGCATTCCCATCATGTGACCAAACAGGCGGCGACGCATAGTCATTACCACTTTTCCTGATACCCAGGAGATGCAGTAACTGGAAATATAACTGGTGATACCACGTAAAATCATCAGCCCAATAACCACCAGCGGCATCCACATCAGCACGGAGCGATCGGTTTTACCAAAGCCATCATCGAGAAGTGGCTTAAGGAGCGATAACATGAAGGTATCGCTGGCTGCGTTGAGAATTAACGCTATGCCCGCCACGATCAGACCCGCTTTAAAAGGCGCAATGGTTGGCCACAGTCGGCGGAATGTCTGCCACGTAGAGAGATCTTTGTCGTTATGCATTCAAAAAACCAGCATTTGTTGAAATAGCCGCATATTCTACCCGTTATCCACTGGCACGCCAAACCACTGATGATACCAACGAGGTAAAATTTGCTCTCTTAGGCTGCGTACCTGCCAGCCTTGCGCTGAAAAATCGACGGTTATTTGCCCCTGATGCTGGGTGTCAACCCATTGATATCCCTGAAGTTGATAGCGTCTTTTAACTTTACTGGAGGGTAGTCGCCATGCGTTATAGCGCGATGCCGATGCCAGTGCCACTTTTCCATTCACACGCTGAATTAATGGCAATGATGATGAGGTATTACTGCCATGATGGGGCACCTGAAGTAATGTTGCCTGCACGTGTTGCCAGTAACGACTTAGCATTTTTTGTTCAGCGAATGCTTCAATATCACCGGTTAAAAGAATGCTATACGTTCCGTCATCAATCTTAACCACACAGGAATGGTTATTTCCTTTATCGTTGCTACCTTGTAAAGGCCAGTGTGCGCTAAAACGTAATCCTTGCCACTGCCACGCTTCACCACGCATACAGGGCTGATGATGTTCCCAGTTTAAAGGACTTCTGACCCATAACGTCGGCCAGACACGTAATATCGAGTCCAGCCCTCCCCGATGATCCAGATGCTCATGACTCAGAATGACGCCTTCCGGTTCAAGGTTATGCCAGCGTAGCCAAGGGACAATCAGTTGTTGCCCGCTGTCACCTTCTGGCCAGGCGAGCCCCGTATCATAGAGAATCGCTTTGCCGTTTCGCGCAATTACCATTGCCAGCCCTTGCCCGACATCAAGCATATACACCTGCCACTCGTCAGACCGTGGTTTTTGCCACAATGGACAACACATCATTATGCCTCCAGCCACGCACAGCGCAGGCAACGTTCGCCATGCGTTTAGTCGCCATCCTACCAGTAATAACCAGGGAAAAAATGATATCCATTGCCAACGTTCAGCAATGTTGACCCATCCTTCCGGCAAGCTCTTTAACAACCAGAAAAGTAAAGCCAAAGATCTGTCGACCAGAAACCATAATCCTTGTTCCACGATTAATGGTCCGCTTAAATGCACTATCATCGCGGCGAGAATCAACGGAACCGTGATAAATGTCACTAAGGGAATAGCGAACAGATTTGCTATAAACGAGGTCAGGCTAATGCCATGAAATATGACTATTTGCACTGGCATGAGCAGGAGCGTTATTCCCAGTTGTAGATGGATGAAGGAAACAATAGCGCGCAATACTGGCGGCAGCGGCCAGACCGGACAGGGAAACCACTGATACCAAAAAATCAGCGCCGCCACCGCTGCAGCAGAGAGCCACAAACTTTGTGAAAGGATGGCAACAGGATCCATTAGCAATATTGCCGCAAGGCAGCATAACCAGACATCCCAGCCACGCCATTGTCGCCCACTTAACTTAAGCATTCCCCACGTTGCAAGCGCCACGATGGTACGCAATGCCGGAGGTTGCATACCAGTCAACCAGGCATAAAAAGCGGCACAGCAAATTCCGCCAATTAATGGCATCTGCCAGTGGATCCAATGACCAGGGAGGAAAATTTGCCCAACGCGAATGAGCCCGGCTGCCAGCAACGCCGCAAAAGCGATGTGCAATCCCGATATAGCCATTAAATGCGCTGTACCAGTATTGCGCATAATATCTTTGATTTCTTTAGGCACAGATAACCGTTCACCCATACCTAAGCCAAGAATCACCGCTTTCCACAGATAAGGTTGCAGGGTCGTTTGCAAAGAGGCCAGATATTGCGCCCGCAGACTACACCCCGGTTCAATGATTCTTGCCTGAAGAAAACGCCCGGTTAGAGTCTGGTGCTGGGCAATAGCATAACGCTGGCTGTCAAAGCCGCCATCATTAAGCTGACCGTGAACCGCACGAACTCTGAGTTTCATTGACCATTGTTGTCCGGCACAAACCGCTTGTGGCAGATACTCGCCATACAGCACGATGCCTGGCGCAGGGAAAAGACGTCGACCTTGTAGATGGGTAATTTGAGCGTAATGAGTGGTCATGCCGTCAGTAGCAGTAATTTCGACAATTGCATCCTGCGTCGCGCCAGTTAAGGTTTCTCCTGCCCACAAAATTTGCTTTGCCGCCAATACGCCCCAAAGGAAAAACAGCAATGTTAGCGTGAAATAACGAACGGCTTTTACAGGAATAAATGCCAGTACGCAGGCAAAGACAGTCAGACACGCAAGGGGTAATGTTCCAGGCAATTGCGGCAAAATCAGCAGCGGAAAAATTCCGCAAATAATGCATACACCGACTGTCGTTATTTTCATGCACCCCTCCCTGTTTTTGGAAAGTGTGCAACTTTGTTGAACGGTTGTCTGGCGGGAGTTTTGCGTTCCCCGAGACGGGTTCAGAAGAATTTAACGGAAAGGTGAAAACTACACAAAACTCTGCGAGGCAGCTTCCAGTTCCAGATTACAGAAATGAAAAAAGCACCCGACAGGTGCTTTTCTCGCGTTCAAGTTTGAGTGAAAACTTAACCGTAAATATTGGCGCGATCGCGCAGTTCTTTTCCTGGTTTAAAGTGAGGAACGTATTTTCCTTCCAGTTCTACTTTATCGCCAGTCTTCGGATTACGTCCGGTACGTGGTGCGCGGTAGTGCAAAGAGAAACTGCCGAAACCGCGGATTTCAATACGCTCGCCCTGCGCAAGAGTCGAGGCCATATGCTCCAGCATCTCTTTTACTGCATCTTCAACCGTCTTAGCGGGAATGTGCGATTGCTGGTTGGCAAGTCTTTCTATCAATTCTGACTTGGTCATGATTCCTCCGGTTCCTTAAAGGCAAATTAAGCGGCTGCTGTTGCTGCATTGATTAAGGGCGGCCGTAGCCGCCCTTAGTGCTTGATTACAGGACGAAACCTGCAATCTGTCAAGTAAACTCAACAAACTTCGGAATAAAAATCCCGAAGAGTCAGAGAATTACTCGCCTTTAGCTGCTTTGAAAGCTTCAGCCATTGCGTTGTTGGAGAAGTTTGCATCTTCCTGTTTGTTAACAGTTGCGATTGCATCTTTCTCGTCAGCTTCGTCTTTCGCACGAACAGACAGGCTGATTGCGCGGTTTTTACGATCAACGCCGGTGAATTTAGCTTCAACTTCGTCGCCAACGCTCAGAACCAGGGTAGCGTCTTCAACGCGGTCACGGGATGCTTCAGAAGCACGCAGGTAACCTTCAACGCCGTCAGCCAGTTCTACGGTTGCGCCTTTAGCGTCAACTGCAGTTACTTTACCAGTTACGATAGCGCCTTTCTTGTTCAGAGCAACCCAGTTGTTGAACGGATCTTCTGCGAGCTGTTTAACGCCCAGGGAGATACGTTCACGTTCTGCGTCAACTTGCAGAACAACTGCAGCGATTTCGTCGCCTTTTTTGTATTCACGAACTGCTTCTTCGCCTGCAACGTTCCAGGAGATGTCAGACAGGTGAACCAGGCCGTCGATGCCGCCGTCCAGGCCGATGAAGATACCGAAGTCAGTGATAGACTTGATTTTACCTTCAACACGGTCGCCCTTGTTGTGGGTTTCCGCGAACTGCTGCCACGGGTTAGCTTTGCACTGTTTCAGACCCAGGGAGATACGACGACGTTCTTCGTCGATATCCAGAACCATAACTTCCACTACATCGCCAACGTTAACAACTTTGGACGGGTGGATGTTTTTGTTGGTCCAATCCATTTCGGAAACGTGTACCAGGCCTTCAACGCCTTCTTCGATTTCAACGAAGCAGCCGTAGTCGGTCAGGTTGGTCACGCGACCAGTCAGTTTAGTACCTTCCGGATAACGTTTAGCGATAGCTACCCACGGATCTTCGCCCAGCTGTTTCAGGCCCAGGGATACACGGGTACGTTCGCGGTCGAACTTCAGCACTTTAACAGTGATTTCGTCGCCCACGTTGACGATTTCGCTCGGATGCTTAACGCGTTTCCAGGCCATGTCAGTGATGTGCAGCAGGCCGTCAACGCCGCCCAGATCAACGAATGCACCGTAGTCAGTGAGGTTCTTAACGATACCTTTAACTTCCATGCCTTCCTGCAGGTTTTCCAGCAGCTGATCGCGCTCTGCGCTGTTTTCGGATTCGATAACGGCACGACGAGAAACAACAACGTTGTTGCGCTTCTGATCCAGCTTGATTACTTTGAATTCAAGCTCTTTGCCTTCCAGGTGCAGAGTGTCACGCACCGGACGAACGTCTACCAGAGAACCAGGCAGGAACGCACGAATACCGTTCAGCTCAACAGTGAAGCCGCCCTTAACTTTGCCGTTGATAACACCGGTAACAGTTTCAGCATCTTCGTAAGCTTTTTCCAGCGTGATCCAGGCTTCGTGACGTTTAGCTTTCTCACGGGACAGCAGAGTTTCACCGAAGCCGTCTTCTACTGCGTCCAGAGCAACGTCAACTTCGTCACCTACCTGGATTTCCAGCTCGCCCTGGGCGTTTTTGAACTGCTCAGCCGGGATGGCAGACTCAGATTTCAGACCAGCGTCAACCAGTACTACGTCTTTGTCGATAGCAACAACAACGCCACGAACGATAGAACCCGGGCGGGTTTCGATTTCTTTTAAGGACTCTTCAAAGAGTTGAGCAAAAGATTCAGTCATGTTTAATCTTCAGGTTTATATTTAACGTCCACCTGGCTCCGTGCCGGATGGGGTTGTTTAACATACCCGCTGTCATTCCATTGCAACGGGGGTACTGCAAATTCGGTCGCTTATGCGAGAGCCAATTTTTGGCGCGCGTAGTGTAACGCTTTTTCAATTACTTGCTCAATGCTTAAGGTGGTGGAATCCAACACTAAAGCATCGGCTGCCGGAACCAGTGGCGCTACCGCTCGGTTACGATCGCGGTCATCGCGTTCTTTGATCTCGGCCAAAAGGCGTTCAAAGTTAACACTAAAGCCCTTCTCCTGCAACTGTAGCATTCGGCGATGCGCACGTTCTTCCGAAGAGGCGTCAAGGAATATTTTCACTGGCGCATCAGGGAATACCACTGTTCCCATGTCGCGGCCATCGGCAATCAGGCCCGGCAATTCGCGAAACGCACGTTGGCGACGCAATAATGCTTCACGAACACGAGGAAATGCGGCGACTTGTGAAGCGGCATTCGCCACTTCCTGAGTACGAATTTCACCGCTGACATCTTCCCCTTCGAGGATCACTTCCAGATTGCCATTGGTTGACACAAAACGTACATCCAGGTGGGATGCCAGCGGCACCAGAGCGTCTTCTGACGCCACATCAACATGGTGATGTAATGCCGCCAGCGCCAGTACGCGATAAATTGCACCCGAGTCCAGCAGATGCCATTGCAACGCTTCCGCCATAGCCTTACACAAGGTGCCTTTCCCTGCACCGCTTGGGCCATCAATGGTAATAACCGGGGCAATTGCCGTCATCTTTATCTCCTTAAAACAGGCGTACCGTTAACATAACCGCGCGCATTATACGCGTCGGCGCCACAAATCGTTAACGTTGTGTGCAAAAACCAGTTTTGTCTGTATTCAGATGGGGATTTATTGCGCAATTATAGCGGGCTGGCGAAGGACCAGCCCGAAAGATGACAATGATTTACTTACCAGAGGCGATACGATCACGGATGTGTTGCGCACGCTCTGTTGATGGTGGGTGAGAGTCAAACATGGACTGGGTACGACCGCCATCCAGGCTGGCCAGTTTTTCAAAGCTACCGACCAGTCCCTGGGTGCTGATGCCACGTTTCTTCAGCAGATCAAAGGAGAAATCATCTGCTTCAGACTCTTTATCGCGGGAGTATTTAGCATTGATAGCGCCTTCTGCGATATCACCTAATTGTGAACGGGAAAGCTGGGAAGCAACACCGCTGGTGGCGGAAATCGCATCACGTGCGGCAACAATCGCATAAGAGGCTTTCATTTCAGCCAGCGAGTGTCCCAATGCGACGTGGCCCAGTTCATGGCCCAGAACCCCTTCAATTTCGTTGTCGTTCATCATGTCCATCAGGCCACTGTAGACACGAACACAGCCGTTCGCCATCGCCCATGCGTTGACGTCGCTGGTCATATAAACCTTATAGTTGACCGGCGTGCCGTTAATATTGTTACCCAATGCTTTAGCGATTTTTGCCAGACGTTTACCGTACTTGCTGGATTTACTTGCGACTTGATTGCCGCTGTCCATTTCGGCACAGCCCTGATTGGCAATCGCTTTTGCATCGGCATCGCTTAACGTTACAGCTTTATAGGCATTTAAACCGGAACTGATGGCCAGATCGGTATTAATACCATGTGTATTCTGACACCCCGTCAGCAATGCTGCAGAGGTCGCAATCGCCAGCAGTAATTTAGTATTCTTCATGTGAATCATCCGTTGATTAATCATATATAAATATTATGTATCAACAACTTACATTGACAGTTAACGCTACCATCAATAAAAATGGTTCACAATGTCCGAAAAAAAACGCCGACAATGTGTCGACGTTTTGATAAAGAAAGATTTGGCTATTTATTGCCCATCGTTTATTCAGGCAGCCTGGCTAATCCGCGCCAGTTGCTCGAAATAATCCGGAAATGTTTTGGCCGTACATTTTGGGTCAAGAATTGTCACCGGCGTATCTGACAAAGCCACCAGCGAGAAACACATCGCCATGCGGTGATCGTTATAAGTGGCTATCTCGGCAAAGTTCAGTTTTTCCGGCGGCGTAATGCGAATGAAATCATGTCCCTCTTCTACTTCCGCACCGACTTTACGCAACTCTGTTGCCATCGCAAACAGGCGATCCGTCTCTTTTACGCGCCAGTTATAAATATTGCGCAGCGTGGTGGTGCCTTTCGCAAAAAGCGCCGTTGTAGCAATGGTCATCGCCGCATCGGGAATATGGTTCATATCCATATCGATGGCGTTCAGTTCACCATGCGTGCAGGAAATATAATCATCGCCCCAGCAAATGGTCGCGCCCATTTTTTCCAGCACATCAGCAAAGCGAATATCACCCTGCATACTGTTGCGTCCAATGCCGGTCACTTTTACAGTGCCGCCTTTGATTGCTGCTGCTGCCAGGAAGTAAGAAGCTGAAGATGCATCGCCTTCGACCAAATAAGTCCCCGGAGACTGATAAGACTGCCCGCCTTTTACGACAAATTGTTGATAGTGCTGATTTTCAATTTCAACACCAAACGTCTTCATCAGGTTGAGCGTGATGTCGATATAAGGTTTAGAAACCAGATCACCTTTAATACGAATAACCGTATCTTCCGACGCAAGCGGCGCGGTCATTAACAGTGCGGTGAGGAACTGGCTGGAAACGGAGCCATCGACTTCTACGTTGCCCCCCACAAAACCCCCCTGTAAACGCAGCGGTGGGTAATTCTCTTGTTCCAGGTAAGTAATTTTCGCCCCGCCCTGGAGCAGCGCATCCACCAGATGACCAATCGGGCGCTCTTTCATGCGAGGCTCACCCGTCAGGACAATATCATTGCTTCCCAGACAAAGTGCCGCCGCCAGCGGACGCATCGCTGTTCCCGCATTACCCAGGAACAACTCCAGCGCATTTTCCGCATGTAATGGACCGCCGTTACCGATGATTTCGCAGCGCGTACGATCGGCAGAAAGCGTATAGCTCACTCCCAATGCCTGCAACGCATTCAGCATATGACGAACATCATCGCTATCCAGCAGATTGGTTAATACTGTTTTGCCGTGTGCTAATGCCGCCAACAATAAAGCGCGGTTAGAAACGCTCTTGGAACCAGGCAGATTAATAGTGCCATCGACACGGGCGATGGGGTGTAACGTCAGGGATTCCATGAACTCAACTCTCTACAACCGAAATAAAAACCCCACAGTCTGGCTGTGGGGATTAAGCAAATTTTAGGCATTAGCCGTGACGACGTTCGAACTCAACCATGAAATCTGTCAAAGCTTTAACGCCTTCCAGCGGCATCGCGTTATAAATAGAAGCGCGCATTCCGCCGACTACACGGTGACCTTTCAGCGCATGAAGACCAGCGGCAAAAGACTCTTCGAGGAACAGCTTGTCAAGCGCACTATCTGCTAACTGGAACGGCACATTCATCCGCGAACGGTTAGCTTTCGCCACATCATTACGGTAGAAATCGCTGTTATCAATCACGCCATACAGCAGTTCTGCTTTTTGCTGATTGATATTATCCATTGCAGCCACGCCACCGTTCGCTTTTAGCCATTTGAAGACCAGGCCAGATAAATACCAGGCAAATGTTGGCGGCGTATTAAACATGGAGTCGTTATCGTTGAGGATGGAATAATCCAGAATCGACGGGCAGGCGATATTTGCTTTACCCAGCAAATCTTCGCGAACAATAACGATCGTCAGGCCAGCCGGGCCGATATTTTTCTGCGCGCCAGCGTAAATCACGCCATAACGGCTGACATCAATCGGGCGGGAAAGAATCGTTGAAGAAAAGTCGGCAGCGACCACCACATCTTTGCCGAAGTCTGGCGTTTCGTCGATGGCGATACCGTCGATGGTTTCATTCGGGCAGTAATGCATATAAGCAGCATTATCTGAGAGATGCCATTCACGCATTGGCTTAACCGCGCGCAGGCCATCAACAGTCACTTTGGCGTCAAACACATTTGGCGTGCAGTATTTTTTCGCTTCTTTGATGGCGCTTGCCGCCCAGTAGCCGGCATCAACATAATCTGCGGTGGTTTTATCACCAAGAATATTCAGAGGTACGGCAGCAAACTGACCGCGACCGCCGCCGTGACAGAATAATACTTTGTAGCTGGAGGGGACGTTAAGAAGATCGCGAAAATCCTTCTCGGCTTCCTCTGCAACCTGAATGAACTCTTTGCCACGGTGGCTCACTTCCATCACCGACGTGCCAAGACCGTTCCAGTCGCGCAGTTCCTGTTGAGCCTGTTTAAGCACCTCTGCCGGTAGCATTGCCGGACCAGAACTAAAATTGAAGATTTGAGCCATTTCCCCTCACCACGTTGCGTTGCTATTAACCCCGGTCAATCGATTGCGACCGCAGGTAATACGTTATTCCTGTGGCTATCGGTTTTATCATTCAGTGACACGCATCGCAATGGGTAAAACCGTTGAGAGCAAAAATGCGGTACGCGTCACACAATAGAAAATCTCGGATTATTGGAAAAAAACCGATATTTTTGCTGTCAGGTCACTCGTTTTGCCCGACTTGCCTTCGTCCATTCTGGATTTGCACAGCGCGGACATAATTGTTTTTCACCCGCCTTCATGTGAATGATTTCACTGCAACGGATGCAGGCATAGTCCGCCGACTCCGGCACCACTTTATAACGCTGGGTACAATCACTGGGTAAAATAAGTAACCCCGGCTTCACCTTGTCATCTTCAAAGAAATAGACGCTGATTTCACCGTTGGTTTCAAGAATAGCCAGACGTACCTGTCCTAGTTGTTCTACACCACGCAGTCGCAGCTCCATAAAAAACTCAAATTCCGTCATGTTGGAGTTATTGAGTTTCGACCAGGCCAGTTCGCCATCTTCAATAATGACAACCGGCTTGCCCTCCAGCAGATCTTCCAGTTTCTCACTGTGCGCCATCAGCCACATCACAAGGCGGTATAACAACGCCAGGGTAATGAAGACGATAAGCACCGGGATCATCGGCACATCGTCGTAAAACGCCACATCCCCTGCTGCCGACCCCAGTGTCAGAATGATTAACACTTCAAACAGCGACATTTGCCGCACTCCACGCCTACCTGTCATTTTAAGAAACAGAAAGACCAGTACAAAGGTATAGAGACTGCGTAGAGCGACTTCGCCAAGAAAATCCAGCGGCACTTTATCGAATGCCATACGGTGGAGATCGAACGCCTTCATTTTTATGCTCTTATCGTAATTTATCCGCTAAAAGCATAGTCAACAGTTCACCGGCGTGGCGGCGGTGATAGCGCCTTTGAGATAAAACCCGTATTATTGCGCGCTTTCCGTACGACTAAAGTGATTTTCATGACACAAACATTTATCCCCGGCAAAGATGCCGCCCTGGAAGATTCCATCGCTCGCTTCCAGCAAAAACTCTCCGACCTCGGTTTTCAGATTGAAGAAGCTTCCTGGCTGAATCCGGTGCCTAACGTCTGGTCTGTACATATTCGCGACAAAGAGTGCGCGCTGTGTTTTACCAACGGTAAAGGCGCAACCAAAAAAGCGGCGCTGGCTTCTGCTCTGGGTGAATATTTCGAGCGTCTCTCAACCAACTACTTTTTTGCTGATTTCTGGCTGGGCGAAACTATCGCCAACGGTTCGTTCGTCCATTATCCCAACGAAAAATGGTTTCCACTAACCGAAAACGATGATGTGCCGGAAGGCCTGCTTGATGACCGTCTGCGCGCATTTTACGACCCGGAAAATGAATTGACCGGCAGTATGCTGATTGATCTGCAATCCGGTAATGACGATCGCGGTATATGTGGCCTGCCGTTTACGCGCCAGTCTGACAATCAGACCGTCTATATTCCGATGAATATTATCGGTAACCTGTACGTTTCCAATGGTATGTCCGCTGGCAATACCCGCAACGAGGCGCGCGTTCAGGGGTTGTCCGAAGTTTTCGAACGCTACGTGAAAAACCGCATTATTGCTGAAAGCATCAGCTTGCCGGAGATCCCGGCAGAGGTGCTTGCACGTTATCCGGCTGTAGTTGAAGCGATCGAAACACTGGAAGCGGAAGGTTTCCCAATCTTTGCTTATGACGGCTCGCTTGGCGGTCAGTATCCAGTGATCTGCGTCGTACTGTTCAACCCGACCAATGGCACTTGTTTTGCCTCCTTCGGCGCGCATCCTGATTTTGGCGTTGCACTGGAACGTACCGTGACCGAGCTGCTGCAGGGTCGTGGCCTGAAAGATCTGGATGTGTTTACTCCGCCGACCTTCGATGATGAAGAAGTCGCCGAACATACTAACCTCGAAACGCACTTTATCGATTCCAGCGGTTTGATCTCCTGGGATCTTTTCAAACAAGATGCCGATTATCCGTTTGTGGACTGGAATTTCTCTGGCACCACTGAAGAAGAGTTCGCCACGCTGATGGCTATCTTCAACAAAGAGGATAAAGAAGTTTATATTGCCGATTACGAGCATCTGGGCGTTTATGCTTGCCGCATTATCGTACCTGGTATGTCCGATATTTATCCGGCAGAAGATCTGTGGCTGGCAAATAACAGTATGGGCAGCCATTTACGTGAAACGATTCTTTCGCTACCAGGCAGCGAGTGGGAAAAAGAAGATTACCTGAACCTCATCGAGCAACTGGATGAAGAAGGTTTTGATGACTTTACCCGCGTGCGTGAGCTGTTAGGTCTGGCGACCGGGTCAGATAACGGTTGGTATACCCTGCGTATCGGTGAATTAAAAGCAATGCTGGCACTGGCTGGCGGCGATCTGGAACAAGCTCTGGTCTGGACTGAATGGACGATGGAATTTAACTCATCGGTGTTCAGTCCGGAACGCGCCAACTATTATCGATGCCTGCAAACATTGTTATTGCTGGCGCAGGAAGAAGATCGCCAGCCGCTGCAATATCTGAATGCCTTCGTTCGTATGTACGGCGCAGACGCGGTAGAAGCAGCCAGTGCGGCAATGAGTGGCGAAGCGGCGTTTTATGGCCTGCAACCGGTAGATAGCGATCTGCACGCGTTTGCGGCGCATCAGTCGCTGTTAAAAGCCTACGAAAAGCTGCAGCGTGCCAAAGCGGCATTCTGGGCAAAATAAAATCAAATAGCCTACGCAATGTAGGCTTAATGATTCGGCTGAGTTATATTACGGGGCGTTTTTTTAATGCCCCGCTTTACATATATTTGCATTAATAAAATAATTGTAATTATAAAGTTAAATATCGGTAATTTGTATTTAGTAAATACGATCGATATTGTTACTTTATTTGTCTGATGCTCCCTTTTAATTAACTGTTTTAGCGGAGGATGTGGAAAAAATTCAACTCATTTGTTAATTTTTAAAATTTATTTTTATTTGGATAATCAAATATTTACTCCGTATTTGCATAAAAACCATGCGAGTTACGGGCCTATAAGCCAGGCGAGATATGATCTATATCAATTTCTCATCTATAATGCTTTGTTAGTATCTCGTCGCCGACTTAATAAAGAGAGAGTTAGTGTGAAAGCTGACAACCCTTTTGATCTTTTACTTCCTGCAGCAATGGCCAAAGTGGCCGAAGAGGCAGGTGTCTATAAAGCAACGAAACATCCGCTTAAGACTTTCTATCTGGCGATTACCGCCGGTGTTTTCATCTCAATCGCATTCGTCTTCTATATCACAGCAACTACTGGCACAGGCACAATGCCCTTTGGCATGGCTAAACTGGTTGGCGGCATTTGCTTCTCTCTGGGGCTGATTCTTTGTGTTGTCTGCGGAGCCGATCTCTTTACTTCTACAGTGTTGATTGTTGTTGCCAAGGCGAGTGGGCGCATCACCTGGGGTCAGTTAGCGAAAAACTGGCTGAACGTCTATTTTGGCAACCTGGTCGGCGCGTTGTTATTTGTGCTTTTAATGTGGCTTTCCGGCGAGTATATGACCGCAAATGGTCAATGGGGACTAAACGTCCTACAAACCGCCGACCACAAAGTACACCATACTTTTATTGAGGCTGTCTGCCTCGGTATCCTGGCTAACCTGATGGTATGCCTGGCAGTATGGATGAGCTATTCTGGCCGCAGCCTGATGGACAAAGCGTTTATCATGGTGCTGCCGGTCGCGATGTTTGTTGCCAGCGGTTTTGAGCACAGTATCGCAAACATGTTTATGATCCCGATGGGTATTGTAATCCGCGACTTCGCATCTCCGGAATTCTGGACCGCTGTCGGTTCTGCACCGGAAAATTTTTCTCACCTGACCGTGATGAACTTCATCACTGATAACCTGATTCCGGTTACGATCGGTAATATTATCGGCGGTGGTTTGTTGGTTGGGTTGACATACTGGGTCATTTACCTGCGTGAAAACGACAACCATTAATGGTTGTCGAAGTACGCAGTAAATAAAAAATCCACTTAAGAAGGTAGGTGTTACATGTCCGAGCTTAATGAAAAGTTAGCCACAGCCTGGGAAGGTTTTACCAAAGGTGACTGGCAGAATGAAGTAAACGTCCGTGACTTCATTCAGAAAAACTACACTCCGTACGAGGGTGACGAGTCCTTCCTGGCTGGCGCTACTGAAGCGACCACCACCCTGTGGGACAAAGTAATGGAAGGCGTTAAACTGGAAAACCGCACTCACGCGCCAGTTGACTTTGACACCGCTGTTGCTTCCACCATCACTTCTCACGACGCTGGCTACATCAACAAGCAGCTTGAGAAAATCGTTGGTCTGCAGACTGAAGCTCCGCTGAAACGTGCTCTTATCCCGTTCGGTGGTATCAAAATGATCGAAGGTTCCTGCAAAGCGTACAACCGCGAACTGGATCCGATGATCAAAAAAATCTTCACTGAATACCGTAAAACTCACAACCAGGGCGTGTTCGACGTTTACACTCCGGACATCCTGCGTTGCCGTAAATCCGGTGTTCTGACCGGCCTGCCAGATGCTTATGGCCGTGGTCGTATCATCGGTGACTACCGTCGCGTTGCGCTGTACGGTATCGACTACCTGATGAAAGACAAACTGGCACAGTTCACCTCTCTGCAGGCTGATCTGGAAAACGGCGTAAACCTGGAACAGACCATCCGTCTGCGCGAAGAAATCGCTGAACAGCACCGCGCTCTGGGTCAGATGAAAGAAATGGCTGCTAAATACGGCTACGACATCTCTGGTCCGGCTACCAACGCTCAGGAAGCTATCCAGTGGACTTACTTCGGCTACCTGGCTGCTGTTAAGTCTCAGAACGGTGCTGCAATGTCCTTCGGTCGTACTTCCACCTTCCTGGATGTGTACATCGAACGCGACCTGAAAGCTGGCAAGATCACCGAACAAGAAGCGCAGGAAATGGTTGACCACCTGGTCATGAAACTGCGTATGGTTCGCTTCCTGCGTACTCCGGAGTACGATGAACTGTTCTCTGGCGACCCGATCTGGGCAACCGAATCTATCGGTGGTATGGGCCTCGACGGTCGTACCCTGGTTACCAAAAACAGCTTCCGTTTCCTGAACACCCTGTACACCATGGGTCCGTCTCCGGAACCGAACATGACCATTCTGTGGTCTGAAAAACTGCCGCTGAACTTCAAGAAATTCGCCGCTAAAGTGTCCATCGACACCTCTTCTCTGCAGTATGAGAACGATGACCTGATGCGTCCGGACTTCAACAACGATGACTACGCTATCGCTTGCTGCGTAAGCCCGATGATCGTTGGTAAACAAATGCAGTTCTTCGGTGCGCGTGCAAACCTGGCGAAAACCATGCTGTACGCAATCAACGGCGGCGTTGACGAAAAACTGAAAATGCAGGTTGGTCCGAAATCTGAACCGATCAAAGGCGACGTCCTGAACTACGATGAAGTGATGGAGCGCATGGATCACTTCATGGACTGGCTGGCTAAACAGTACATCACTGCACTGAATATCATCCACTACATGCACGACAAGTACAGCTACGAAGCCTCTCTGATGGCGCTGCACGACCGTGACGTTATCCGCACCATGGCGTGTGGTATCGCTGGTCTGTCCGTTGCTGCTGACTCCCTGTCTGCAATCAAATATGCGAAAGTTAAACCGATTCGTGACGAAGACGGTCTGGCTATCGACTTCGAAATCGAAGGCGAATACCCGCAGTTTGGTAACAACGATCCGCGTGTAGATGACCTGGCTGTTGATCTGGTAGAACGTTTCATGAAGAAAATTCAGAAACTGCACACCTACCGTGACGCTATCCCGACTCAGTCTGTTCTGACCATCACTTCTAACGTTGTGTATGGTAAGAAAACGGGTAACACCCCAGACGGTCGTCGTGCTGGCGCGCCGTTCGGACCGGGTGCTAACCCGATGCACGGTCGTGACCAGAAAGGTGCTGTAGCGTCTCTGACTTCCGTTGCTAAACTGCCGTTCGCCTACGCTAAAGATGGTATCTCCTACACCTTCTCTATCGTTCCGAACGCACTGGGTAAAGACGACGAAGTTCGTAAGACCAACCTGGCAGGTCTGATGGATGGTTACTTCCACCACGAAGCGTCCATCGAAGGTGGTCAGCACCTGAACGTTAACGTGATGAACCGTGAAATGCTGCTCGACGCGATGGAAAACCCGGAAAAATATCCGCAGCTGACCATCCGTGTATCTGGCTACGCAGTACGTTTCAACTCGCTGACTAAAGAACAGCAGCAGGACGTTATTACTCGTACCTTCACTCAATCTATGTAATTAGATTTGACTGAAATCGTACAGTAAAAAGCGTACAATAAAGGCTCCACGAAAGTGGGGCCTTTTTTAGCAAGAGAGCCTTTTTTGTCAGCTATCTATACTTTAAGGTAACTGCCAAAACAGACTCGACGTAGCCTTCGAGCTGCGCACCAACACGGCCTCAGATGGGCCACATCTGGAGAAACACCGCAATGTCAGTTATTGGTCGCATTCACTCCTTTGAATCCTGTGGAACCGTAGACGGTCCAGGTATTCGCTTTATCACCTTTTTCCAGGGCTGCCTGATGCGCTGCCTGTATTGTCATAACCGCGACACCTGGGACACGCATGGCGGTAAAGAAGTTACCGTTGAAGATTTAATGAAGGAAGTGGTGACCTATCGCCACTTTATGAACGCTTCCGGCGGCGGCGTTACCGCATCCGGTGGTGAAGCAATCCTGCAAGCCGAGTTCGTTCGCGACTGGTTCCGCGCCTGCAAAAAAGAAGGCATTCATACCTGTCTGGACACTAACGGTTTTGTTCGTCGTTACGATCCAGTAATTGATGAACTTCTGGAAGTGACCGACCTGGTAATGCTCGATCTCAAACAGATGAACGACGAAATCCACCAGAATCTGGTAGGCGTTTCCAACCATCGTACACTCGAGTTTGCTAAATATCTGGCGAACAAAAATGTGAAAGTCTGGATACGTTATGTCGTAGTACCTGGCTGGTCTGACGATGACGATTCAGCTCATCGCCTCGGTGAATTTACTCGCGATATGGGTAACGTCGAAAAAATCGAGCTCCTCCCCTACCATGAGTTAGGCAAACATAAGTGGGTGGCGATGGGCGAAGAGTACAAACTCGACGGTGTGAAACCACCGAAAAAAGAAACCATGGAGCGCGTAAAAGGGATTCTTGAGCAATATGGTCATAAGGTGATGTTCTAAAACATCATATTTCGACCTGGGCCCCTTCCTTTAGTAGTAATGAGTAAATCAGCGTTGAGAACATGCTCGACGCTGATTTACTAGACTTAATTTCCGAGATTTAACCTTCTGATTCTACCTCGTTACCAGTCGGCGTAAGGTATCAGCGGCTGCGGCGGTAAATCCATGTCGCCCTGCCATCCGGCGGCGGAATACCGCACGTAGAGCAGGAAATGGCTTGGCGCATAATCTTTCGCCTGCTGGATATCGATTGCCGTGCCGACAAACCAGTTGGACGTGACCCGACGCTCAAGTAACGCCCGCGCCGTGTAGCCAAAGCCCTGACTGCTGCCGCCGTCGTTGGTCTGGCTGGCGGCATCCTCTTTCCAGTCCGTCGGGATCAGGTTCATCAGCGGATAACGCGGCATGGTTTTGGTGCGCGAATGCGACCACGAGCCAGACGCGCCCAGCTCCCATGACCAGTTTTCCGTCCGCTCACGCCACATCACCGGTATGGCAAACGACAGGTATTCCTGCGGGCTGTAGTAACCGCCCTGACCGAGTGAGTACCCACTCAGGTCTTTGTCGTAATGCCAGATCATATTGTTCAGGCCGACAGTGACGCGGCGATTATTCTGGTTGATGACCTTATAGTAATAGCCCGTCATCCAGCGCACGCGCCAGTTATCTTCGACATTTTTGCCGGTTAACTGGTCGCCGCTAAGGGATGCCCAGACGCCGTTCGCTTCACCTTTATCGTAGCTCAGACTCAGCCCCACGCCATCGGCACGCACACCGCCCCATTTTTTCCCGGTATTGCCCGGAGAGTCTTTCTGCCCGCCAAAGGCCAGTAACGAACTGGAGATGGGGCGACGATGGGCGTTAACGGTGTAACCAAGCGGCCCGATATCGTCGCTGTAACTGATGCCACCGACCACATCCACCACGTTGAAGCCCATCGGTGTGGTGCCGATATCCCAGCTCCAGACGTCATTTCGCCAGCCGACCGCCACGCTGGCGCCGGAATCCGACTGGCTGCGGTTGCCGCTACAGTCCTGCAACGTACAGGTGCCCCAGTTGTTATCCCATTTACCCTCAGCGTCGGCGGAAAAACTGCCGACATTCATATTGACGAAATCACTGCGGAAGAACATCCGTCCGTCAGAATACGGTGCATCCACCTGCAACATGGTGGTGTGCGCTTTCAGGTCGGAATAGCCACCGGTGCCGCTCGATCCCCAGTAGTCGTGCTCCAGGGTGACGTTAAGATCCTGCTGACGATAGAGATCCGCCGCATCGCTGCGCACACCGCGCTTCAGCCAGTCGTCCTTCTCATCGTTACGGGTCAGACGGGTAAAGGTGTCGTTATCCTGCGGACGCGTCGTGGTCACACCGGATGCGACCATCGCGTCTTTGTAGGTTTCCAGCGCCTGCTCCGGATCGCCCGCCTGCGCTTCAAACCCTGCACCATCACGCAGTACCATCGCACTTTCCATCGACGGCGGCTGAGATTTTGCCTGCGGGATCAGCTTGTTAAACGTCTGCTGCGCCGCTGCGGTATCGCCAAGCTGCGCCTGTACCAGCGCCACGCGCCGCTGTGTATTCAGTGAGGTATTGTCGGTGGCGGGCAGTTTCGCCAGCTGGCTGCGTGCCGCCACTTTGTCACCGGCGGCGATATCCACTTCCGTCAGGCCAAGAATGGCATCAACGTTAGCTGGCTCCCGCGTCAGGACATTCTGATACGCCGCGCGGGCGGCGGTGTCATCACGTCGCTGCTGTGCCCAGTCGGCCAGGGTGAGGTCAATGCGCGTGGACGGTGGCTGTTGGCGCAGCATCGCTTCCGCTTCTGCCTCTTTGCCGCTTTCACGCAGGCGGCTGGCAGTTTCCAGTACCTGATCGCTTTGCAGGCGGTTTGCCAGTTCCTGAATATTGCTGTTCCACTGCGCGCGCGGCAGGCTGTTGATATGCGCCAGCGCGGCTCTGTCCTGGTCGTGACCGGAAAGATACAGTCCGTAAGCGTAAACCTGCTCCGGGTCGTTCGGCTTCTGTTGCGCCAGATTGCGCATTAACGTATCGGCCTGGCTGCGTTGTCCGGCCTGCCAGAGATCCTGCGAAAGCCGGTAAGTAATCCACACACTGCCGGGATCGAGCGCCAGTCGCTGACGCTGAAGTGCTGCCGCCTGCGCCCATTTACCCTGATTTTCCAGTGCCTCCGCCTGCTGTGATAAGCGGTCGTTTTGCAGGCTGCGTTCGATATCATCAATGCTGCGCCGCTGGCTGGCAGAGAGCGAGGCGATAAACGCTTCGGCTTTTTCCGGCGACTGCCGGCGATAAAGATTCGCCAGCCCGCGCACGGCGTTGGTGTTGCCGCTGTCCATACGCAGCGTCTGCTGGTAATAACGTTCGGCGGCGGGGTAATCTTTGCGCGCCATCGCCACATCGCCCAGCCCCAGCACCGCATAGCTGTCGGTGTTATCGACATTGCGCGCCTGCTGGAACAGACGCTCTGCGCGGTCAGGATTATTGGCTTTCAGCGCAGCATCGCCCTGCTGGATCGCCAGCCAGTAGCGATTCACCTTCAGCAGACTGTTCCATTTGTCGTTGTTGCTGTTGTGCGGATCCAGCGCGAGGGCTTTTTCCAGATTCGCCACCGCATTAGCGCGATCGCCATTCTGGGAATACGCCTGCCCCAGCGCCCCAAATATGGCACCAGAGTCAGGATTATCAATATTAAGTATTTTCAACTGACGAATCGCTTCGTTGCGACGGGAGGCAATTTGCGTCATTGCCCCCCAGTATTCCAGCGCCATTTCGATATCTGGCGGTGCCCCGTTAAATAGCTTGTCGTAACTGTCGATAGCCTCTTTATGTCGCCCGGAGATAGCTTGTAAGCGTGCCATTTGCAGTGCCTGACGCCCCTCAGGCGAAGAAAGTCGCATGGCCGTGCGCGATGCTTTATATATTTTTGAATCAGGAGCGAACAGGGTAAGTCTGGCAAGTTGTTTTTGCGCACCTTCAATATCCCCCTTACGCAGCAGATAGCGAAAACGCGCCGCAACGACATCTGGATTATCAGGTTCCGCCAATTCAAGACGATAAAGCGACTGTTCGACCAGATCTTCACGATGAATGTCTTCGCCTAACCGAATCTGCGCCATTAACAGCTTGTGTGCAGTTGGTGTGGCTTTCGCCATCGACATTACCGCCAAACCAAGGGATATTGTGAGTAAATTTAGGGTGAATTTGTACATGCCTGCCTCAATCAGGTGTTAACTCACTTTTTATTAAAAACAGAACGGGCGCAGCTCCCTGCCTGTATAAAGTCAGGACAGAATGGAGCCGCAAAATAGAAATGACGATAAATTACTGTTGATGAGGGTTCAGACGACGGCGACTAATGTTACGTAACAGACGCCATACTACCCACGCCAATAGCACCACACTGAGAGTTGCCAGGACTGCCAGTAGAATGGGATGTCTGGCTAACACATATTGCACTCGTTCAATCCAGGGGAGATGCCCAACGTAATAAGTATCTCCAACCTGTAAACTATTGACGCCAGATTCGCGAATAACCGCGACTGAACCAAAAATATTGCCGCGTTTTGTACTATTAATTAACGCATTGTTGAGTAGCGTATCGCCGCGTGATCCCTCGGACATTAAAGCAATTACGCTGCGTTGGGCATGATATGGGGACTGAAAACCAACTATCGCCGCCATTGGCAATGGGGAATTTATAGTTGTTTGTATTTCAGGTTTTTGATCGTTTTTATCTGCCATAATTTTTGCGTAATCAGTGTTCCGCATTGGGCTTTTTACCCAACTCGTTGTTGCCTCAATGAGCAGATTAATTTGCTGATTGTCTGCAAATTCTTGCGGAAGTGTTCCTATAAGTAGAATATCTGAATCCTTGCCCTGAACAGAAACTATATCATCAGTAATTGTCAGATTAATTGCCGGAAATCCAGTTTGAGCACCAATCAATCCAAGGGTATTTAATAATGTTTCAACTTGCGTTGTACCAGGATTTTCAGGCATAACCACAACCGTTTCTGATAGATCGGCCATGCGGCTAAATGGAAAGCCTGAGCTGGCAAAAGCGCGTAAATCTGGCATTGCGATAAAGTGATGGTACTTTGAAAAATCGATAGTGGAATCATCTGCAATAACCGCATGATTTTTTAGAGGCCTGGAAATAATACAGCTATCAGCATCAGAACGCGGCATTGTATTAATGTACTCAAAATTAAATCGCAATTGATTAAGCGCCCCCAACGTCAGCGCAGGAATGGTAATTCCATTATTACCATCCAACAATTCTTGCAATAACGGTAAACGTAACAACAATCTATCGGTAGCAGATTGCGGACTTAGCCGGAAAGATTCAAGGTACTGGTTATTAAGGCTGACATCCATGCGTGAACCACCTATCGTTGGCGTGGTATAGCGATAGTTAATCTTCATATCAACCCCACGATTACGCAATAGAAAAAGATCAGGTGGCAAATTAAATGAAACATTAATTGCCGCAGACTCCAGGCCACTTGCCTGTAACTGCCCTTCATAATTTTTAAGCTCTGCGAAAGTTACAGGACGGTCAGTGCGTACCCAGTTTGGCGCATCATAAGGTTTACGCGGCAGTAACGGCGTCACTTCATTTACGATCACACTATCGCCGCGAAAAAGTATATTTCCCTGTGCAAGGCCTTTTGCCGCCTGTAATAAATCTTTGTCATCGCGGCCCAAAAGTACCAGCAATTTGATAAAAGGATTTTGTGGATGACTGATCATTTTAATAACAGGCGCATTCACCAACGGATGCTCGCGCAGAAAGTCCGGGCGTCTATTGTTAGTGGCAAAGACCACTGCATTACTTTCCGGTAACTGGTTATAGAAAACCGGAAATCGGTGACCACGCCAGCCAGATTGCGCACCAAACCACGAAGCGACAATAGCTGATGCCTGCTGCAAACCAGTCTCAGGAGTACCTGCAAAAACCATCGGCAATGTATTAGTGCGGTTATCTCGCGGGTCAAAAAACGGTACAGGAAAATATGAAAGATCATTTTTCAGATTAAGTCTCTGAAATACCAGTTCAAGTTCACTGGTACGTCCAATATCAAGCCACAAATTGCTGCTGGTCGGGTTTTCACAGGCGCTCTGGTAGTGACTAATTAATTCGAGGCGCAAGCGATTAAAATCAGAAAAATACAATGGGTTAAGAGTTATTTCCGCCAGCGTTTTCTTCCCCAGTTGTTCTTTGGTAATCGGCAATACCCCCATCAACTCGTCATTAAGATAGACCTTAAGCTGTGACTGGACAGGGATCAGCGACGGTGATGGAGTGTATTCAAGTTTTAGTTTTGCTTCTGATACTATTTCATCGCTACGCATACCAAACTCAATTTGCCCCTGTGGGTTAACGCCATTCAGGACTATGTTTCCTGGAGCTGGTGCGATTTGTGTAAATGGGAGTTTAAAATGGCGAGACAACTCTTTCGCATAAGCAGAGATATTTGTCTTCTGGATAGATGGTAATACTTCTCCAGAGGAAGACTTACTGATTACTGTATCTGTAGCCGATGCTGTATTTGCCTGGTAAAAACATAATAACCCCAAGCCAATTATCGCAGCACTTAATCTCAAAAATTTTCTTTCCATTTTAAAAAATTCAACAACCATAATAAACACAAACAATATATTTAATTAGCAGTCAGAAATTAGAACTAACTTTTGGAACTGCTTTTCAGCGTCCGCAGAATATAAAAAACCATATTGCAATAACCTTTCAGAGAGATGAAACATATTTCAAAAAAACTCTTTAGAATATTGTCCCGTCTAATTTTATTATTCCACTCTTGCCATAATGAATCACGAGAAAACGTTGCTCTTACATAATTAACACTTTGTTCATAACTCATTGGCATAATCTTCAGACCAATTTTATTATTGTAAGCATGAACTATTTCTACCGGAATATCACATTTCCCGTTGCTATCATCCAGATAAAGAGACAATTGCTGTGCTTTAAGCATATCTTTTACGTCGGAGATATTATCAAGGATTACACCTAATCCTCCTTCGGAAAAATCAAGAACAGAACAAGGATAGCGCCGTCCATCATCCAGTTGTATAACGCCCTTGAAAGAAACATCAATACGGGGAGAAAAACGCACCTGCTTTTGTTCAATAGAAACAGCCAAAGTTGCGCCAATAATAATTGCATTATAAAACAACCAGATTAAACAAAACAAATTCAAGATGGCAATATGCCCTTGCAAACTATAAACATTAATAACACCTATTATCAGCCCGATTACATTTAAAATAGCAAAAATAAGATAGGGATAGGAAATTCGCCAGTCAACAAACTTATTTTTTATCAGTCCCCCTTTGGCCGTAACGTTAAAACGACCTTTTGCTGGCGCAAGTAAAGCTACAAGCGTTGGTAGCGTAATATACCAAGCCAGAACCATTTCATAAATCTCATTCCAGAATGAATGTCTGTATTTACCTTGTACTCTTGAATTAGTTAAAATAATAACAAATAGATAAGGTAAAATATAAGACATAATATCTGCAACTGATGCATCGATCAGATTGACCGAAAAGAAAATAGGACATAACGGTGCGAACAAGAAAATCAGGCGTGGCACACCTGATAAAAAATGCATCATGCTGCTGAGATAGCAAAGGCGCTGTGATAATGTCAGCCCCTTGCCCAATAATGGATTGTCAATACGCAAGATTTGAATCATGCCTCGAGCCCACCGAATCCGTTGTCCAATATGAGCAGACAATGTTTCGGTGGCTAGCCCGGCAGCCAGAGGATAGCGAAGATACGCAGAGCTATAACCTGCACGATGCAAGCGTAACGACGTATGCGCATCTTCTGTTACTGTTTCGACTGCAATGCCTCCAATCTCATCCAGAGCAGATCTACGGATGATTGCACATGAACCACAAAAAAATGAAGCATTCCATGTATCCGTACCATTCTGGATTAATCCATAAAAAAGGTGTCCTTCATTTGGCTTTTGCCGGAACTGTCCCAAATTTCGCTCAAAAGGATCGGGGGAAAAAAAATGATGTGGTGTTTGCAACATAGATAATTTTTTATCGGCGATAAACCAGCCCATCGTTTTCTTTAAAAAAGAAACCGAGGGTATATGATCGCAATCGAAAATAGCAACAAATTCGCCATTAGCTATTTTAAGCGCATTATTTATATTTCCGGCCTTAGCATGTTCATGTGTTTCTCTTGCGACATAGTAAATTCCTGACTCGTTCGCGAATTTCCTGAACTCGTCCCTGGCGCCATCATCAAGGAGCCAGATATTTAATTTATCCGTTGGCCAGTCTAAGGCCAACGCACCATAAACTGTATTCTTCACGACTGTAAAGGGTTCGTTATATGTGGGGATTAATATATCAACAACGGGCCATTCTTCTTTATTCTCTGGTAAGGGTATACTTTCTCGGTTCAGCGGGAAGCAAACCTGAAAGTAACCAAGTAATAAAACAAACCATGCATACGTCTCAGCAACTAATAGCGTGACTGAAAATAAACAGTCTGGAAATTCATCCAGGATTACTGAAGAAGAGTAACGCCACCATAGATATCGGGATGATATGAGTATTCCAACACCCATTAGAATCAGAGTAATCATCCTTCCTTTGAGAAAATTAAGGAAGATAGCAGCGATACAAATAATAATTGAAAATAATGTTTGTTGATAAAATCCAAGAGGCTGTTCAACAATTGATAAAAAAACAAAACATAGCAGTATAGCAACAACCAAAAGGATTTTGTTTAATATTACTTTATTTTTTATGAGCATTGCACTTAACGATTCATTAATAATATAACTTGAACTGTGTGATTTTTATAAACATCGATGACCAATGCCATGCAAATTAAAATATCAACACCACGTTATCTGTGCTCGGCCATTTTGCTTACTTTTATATAACCGTTCATCTGCCAGCAATTTCAACCGTTCAATGTTATTCATGCACTCATCTGTGCTGGCAACACCTATACTGCAACTACAATTTAACCCACCAATGGCGAAATGAACAACTCTGTGCAAAATTCTTGATAGCTTATTTTTATCTTTCTCATAATAAATAATAGCAAACTCATCACCGCCAAACCGGTATATTTCCCCTTCACGACGGGGTAACTCTTCTTTAATGATATTAACAAGTTTGATGAGTACTTCATCACCAAATAAATGACCAAACTTATCATTAATGGTTTTAAATTTATCCACATCAAATAGACACAGGTAGCCAAAACTTTTTCTCAGTATCTTGATTTCTTTATCAAAACTCCGGCGACCAGAAGCCCTGGTTAATGCATCACAAGTGCCAAAGTCATATATCTCTCGAATTGCATTAATCTCTTCCGTATTAAAGAATAGATTTTCTCCACGTAAATCATATTGATGATTCGACAATATAGATTCTTTTTCCAATCTACCCTTATTTATAATATCACGCAATAATTTAACATAATAAACATACATTATGACTGCAGATATTGCCGACGCAAAAACGAAAAACGCACATATATATAGATATTTACTTTTTTTATAGGCAATAATAAACATCATTTCTGGAAGATAAGAATACGACAGAGTGATAGCTGACATCTCAAATACTGCATCATTTATCAAAAAATCATCACCTGCGATTTTCTTTTCATTATCATTAATATCATAAAATGAGACATAGATATCTTCTCGTTCCCCTGATTGATTTCTTATCAAAGATAAATAACGTTCAGGATCTACCACTGATATCAAACTTGTACGTTTTGCAATGGGATGAGCATAATAAACATAGCACTTATTTTTTAAGCTAATAATGCCTCTTTCAAATTCATTAATTACCCGAATAGAGGAAACTATGTCGTCACAAAAATTATCCCCTTTCGTTGTAACTTTGATACATTTACCATCACTAATCATATAAGGACCGAGATCATACAAATATCCAGGGTTTTCATAGCCAGCAAAGCTATTGCGTATTTTTTTTAACAACTCTTCTGGCGAAACCTCAAGTTCATAAAATATATTATTAGATACTGAGCGGCGATACTCAGAAACATTAGCTATTGCAAGCCCACTATCTACAATAGATACCTTCACCGAATTAATGCGGCCTTTAACATAAATGGTGTATAAATAACAAGTTACTACAGCGACGCACAAAAAATACAAAAAACAGATCACTGCCGCCTTTTTTTTATATTTGAACATTGCTTTATTTTCTTTTTTTCGGTTTGCTGTCTATATGCCATTCTGAAAACGGTAACGGTTTCTGGTATAAGTATCCCTGAACATGAGAGAATCCTAATTTTTGCAACTCTCTAGCCTGACTTTCAGTTTCAACACCTTCAGCTATTACCGGCATATTTTCTTCACGAGCAAGACTGGATATAAAATATACAACTTTGTTAGTTTCATCGAAAATACCAGAGGTAAACTCTGAATCAATTTTAATGCTATCAGGTCTCACTTTATAAAGTTTTTTCAGGTCAGCTAATCCACTTCCGAAATCATCAAGGGAAATCTTGATACCATTTTCTTTTAAAATATTTATATTATTGTAAAAGCTATCATTTATATCTTTTACTGCTGACTCGGTGATCTCCAGGCAGATTTGTTCAGCATTTACACCAAATGCATTAATTAAAGTAAGAACACGAGTGTGGAAGTCAAATTCATTTAATTGCCAGGGAGAAACATTGATATGCAGGAGAAAATCGTTAGCAACCTCATATTCACAACTAAACACCCCAAATTCGCTAATAGCTGTTTCGAGAACAAAATCACCCAGTTCTTTAATTAATCCTATTTCTTCAGCAACAGGTACAAAAATTGATGGCGGTATTACCCCATTTTCGCAGGACAACCAGCGACATAACGCCTCCGCGCCTACAACCCTATTATTATCCATATCAACAATCGGTTGATATACTAAATAAAGCTCATTACTCGCAATCGCTTTTTTTATATTTCCTGCCACCCAGACCTTTTGATCAAGCTCATGGACTTTGATGTCATCATAAAAAATAAATTCAGATTCTTTATTTTCCCGCATAGCTGTTAATGCCAGTTTCAGTTTCCTTTCATAAATCGATACATTTTCCCCTGAAAAATTTTCGCAAATGGCAATCTTGTGGATATATATATTTCTTATGCAAAATATATGTTCAGGAAAGTTTAAAACCGATAATTTTTCGATGAACTCTTCGCAATCAGTGTGACATAGCAACAAGTATGTTTCAGTTGAGATTTTTACGATATCACAATATTTTGAATATTTTTGTGATATCTTAGATTTTATATCATTAAAAATCTCATGAAATTTCTGACTTCCATATACCGCTTCAACAAACTCTAATCCATAGATGCAAAGCATACCAATTGCCAAATAGGTTTTATTATTAGTTTCAATAATAGCCTTATTAATATAAAAGCAACTTCCTTGTTCATAGGACACAAGATTAAGTAATCGGTCCATACGCTCCTTGTATTTATCGCTGATATTATTAATGATTTTTTTGAGTTCAACAATCTCACCACTGTCATTTTGCACAATATCAATTGTGTCGTTGCGATATACTGAATTAGCTAATTTTTTCAGATGTTCTATCAGTTTGCTGGATTCACCTTTGATTTTTCTTGTTATTTTTTCAACGATATACCATAATAAACAAAAACAAACCAAGCCACATAAAAACATCAGTGTAAAATATTTATTGATGTTTGTATCTTCTGATTTTTGATAGTGGAAATAATGGAATCTGACATCAGGAAGCCTGGGGAGTGAGATAACATTATCTGTATAGTTGCCACTATTATTGCTTATGTTATAACTTCCCGATAAATCACGGACAATAAGATGTAACATTGATTTTTCATTACCCACCATAATCCTTTTGTTCTGTTCCATGAATAAAATATCAGAATCACCAGCCAGTTTATTTAAAAAATTACTGAAATATTTTTCATCAAGATCCAGATGTATTAGCTTCAAAGCAAATGATTTTTTTTCTTCTTCGGATGGTCGTAGTGAAAACGAAAAACATTTTTTTCCGGCAATACCATAACAATTATACCATGGTGACCATTTTGAATAAGTCCCCCTTGGTAATTTATTCCATGGTCGTGATTCCGGATTAAAGTAGTTATCGCTGATATCACCATCGTCACCAATAAAAGGTTTACCGGGTTCTGATTGCCCCAGAAATTTTACCTCCCCATTCTCAGTTCGAATAAAGCTAAGATATTTTCCATTATTGAGCATTATCCCTACTAAATTAACCGCGTCTATTTTTTTCATGCGATGAAGGACTGCTCGCTTTATTTCATCTTCATCATGTAACAGATAGATTGCATCTTTTAATGCATCAGCCTCTTTTTCAACTTTAGAAAAAAAATTATTCAAATTGTTATTGATGAGTATAAGGTTAATCTGTGCAGAGTTTTCTGCTATTTTTTTATGGAAATCAATTGCGGTAATAAATGACAAGACAATATAGACAGTAACAGCTAATATAACCGCAGTGTTAAATCTTGAGTTTAATTTTTCGGTAATGCTATACATACTGGTGTTCTGACTAAAATGTTATCAATAGCTTTAATATAAGATCGTATAAAGTTCTGTATATTAGCCGATGTTACCCTCCTTTTTATGACTTTCTTAATTTCATTATTCCAATATAACAAATATGTCATGATGAGAAGATTAATTTTTTCTTAATTTCCACAAGTGATTATCATGCTTCTTATTTTAACCAGAACAATATTGTTATATGTAACACTCATCTTTGTATCTTTCACCCACGCTACCGCCTTTCGTTAATCATTCAACGAAATAATTTAGATATGAAAAAATTACCCTGTAACAACACAACTAGCACATCCTGCCGAGTTGTGACATCTACTCTATAATTATCCAAAAGAGGTATTAATATCTATTGTCAGTAATCCATTCTGTTTATTTATCTTATTTAAGACATGTGTAATACGACTCTCTTAGCCCAAATATATTAATCAGTAACCTTAAAGTAAGATTTAGTCAGAAAGTGATCGTGAAAATTTCACTGCCCAGGCTGTAATTTGTCCATCAACCTAACAGATAAATATTTTCAGGAACACACGTTCGATAAAACAATAGATGCAACATTAGAGCACTATTTTATTTTTAAAACAAAAGACTGTGAACTACACCAGGCATGAGAAGATTCTGTCGGGAGATGATTTTTACCAGATTAAAACACTATAAAATATAGTTTTTACAGAATATTACGCCAGTGAATCAATATACCATCTGCATATCCAAACAATAACCGCAATCATTCTCAGCAAATTTAACCATAATTAGCAACGTGCGAATTCATTGATGCAGATCAAAAAATACGAGTTTACATTACCAATCTTTGTTGAAAATTTAGCCGTAAAAATCATGTTATTACTATGCGCAAGAGTTTACTCCAGAGCCCAAAATAATAACTTGCAAAATAACCAATAATTAAAACTATCACCATATCTAAAAATAATGGTCTCCGATAACTAAAATTCGTATTATCACGGTAGCGTTGATTTTCTTTCATCTCTTAAGAAAAACTTAACTTTTGCCTTATCAGGCCTGATCTAATTTTAGTCTATTTGATATCACAGCCCCGGCGAACCGGGGCATGATGACTATTTTGTATTCGCTTTACGTGCAAGCAGCGGGAATATCAGCCCCAGTCCAACGAGGACAAATGGCGTAGTAATGTTCAGTGCCAATTGGAATGTCCACTCTGCAGTGAAGGCTTCCATTTTAGGGAAAATTCCTGTCAGGCAGGCAAAAGCGGTAAAGGCAAAACACCATATCCCGACGGTCATTGCCATCGGCTTATTACGAATAAAGACATACTCTGGTTTATATTTCTGCGCCAGGCGAACGACAGCAATAAACGCAACAAATACCCACAAATAACGCAGCGGCATCACTACCGAGTTAAGATTCAACAGCCATTTATAGAGATTGTTCATATCACCGATGCCGAGAGTCGGTAGCATAATCAGGATCGCCACCAGCACCAGAGTCAGAAAATAACCATTAACCGGCGTACCAGAAGCGTTGGTACGACATAAACTTGCTGGAATATATTTGCTGTCGGCATCGCCTAATAACACTTTAAGCGGTGCATCAATCGAAAATACCAGTGCGGCAACTTGCCCCAGAGTGTTCGCAATGGCATAAATCACCATTAAGGTATTACCCATATTGTAATACTCCCCCAGCTTCTGGAAGGCGTAATACTGACCGTTAGTCATCAAATCATCGGGAATATTGCGCGAGTCAAACATCATCCCCATCGCCAGTGAGCCGAGAATCGCACATACTGCTACCATGCCCGCCAGACACAACATCCCTTTTGGAAATTCTTTTCCTGGGTTGCGTGTTTGGTTAACGTAAGGAGAAATCTTCTCAGCACCACCAACCGCAAAAACCAGCATTGAAATGGTGGTAATGTAGGTGAAATCGATATGTGGTATGAATGTTTCCCAGGTAATATTAGTAGTCGCAATATGCACTTCAGTAATCGCAGGCGCGGTTACCGCCATCGCCACATAGAGGAGCGACATGACAAACATCGCAATCCCTGCCACTGAACCAACAATTTTCAGTGACTTCATGCCTCGGGAGGCAACCCACATAAAGAAGATAAACAGCACCAGCGTTAACCCCTGTAACGCTACGACCGAATATTCTTTGATTAACGAACCATCGCCTTTCATCGCCCAACCGAGCGCGATCAGTATTGCCTGTGGTTTTTGTGCCAAATAAGGAATATGCACCACCCAGTAGGTCCATGCTGCAAGGTAAGCCAGCCCTGGCCCCATGGTATGTTTAATCCAGGTACTAACGCCCCCTCTCCCGTCTTTAAAGGTCGAACCTAACTGGCCGACAATCAGGGCATAAGGTGTGAAATAGAGCGCAAAAATAAATACCCATGAAAAAACAACCACCAGTCCCTGGTTGGCATAGTTATTTACAACGTTGCCAAAGCCCCAAACGGTAATAAATGACATCAAAGCAATGTTGTACCATCGCAACTGTTTTTCCTGAACGTTCCCAGCCATAGATCGATCCTTCGCCAATATTTAATGGATATTTAGAAAACGAGGAATTATGCGCGGCAAACAAGACGTGCGGAAATAGCGGAATGCAAAATTATAACCTGCTGCACACTTTATTTTTTTACGAATAAAATTTGCTAAAAGATAGTTGTACAGAGGAAACAAAAAACAGAGTGCGAAACAGCCAGTTCACACTCTGCACTCATTCATTTACACGTGAGCAACGGGTTTTGGTGTATGACCGGCGTTGCGAAGCAGCATGAGTAAATAAATAAACGACACACTGGCGATCATGATAAACAGCAGATTATCAGAGAAATTCTGCATTAACATGGCAGTAAAAGACGGGCCAAGCAGACTACCGACGGTATAACTTAACAATAACGCCTGATTCATTGCCACCAGCTGATGATGTTCAACTTTCTCGCAAGCCCAGGCCATCGCCACCGGATAGAGCGTAAAACCGGCTGCACCGAGGATGAACAACGCAGGTGCCATTGCCGCCTGACTTAACATCGCAATACTACCGAGAATGACGACAAATACCTGAACGCGCAGTACCAGCAGGCGACCAAATTTATCTGCCAGACGACCAATTGGCCATTGCCCAAGGATACCAGCACTAACCAGAACCGCCATCCAGAAGCCAATGCTGGCGTTGCTAATCCCTTTATGATTGAGGTACAGCGGCATCAGACCATACAAAGAACCCAGAACGATTCCCGAGATAATACAGCCGTTCACGCCAAGCCGCGCCTGACGAAGTTTTAGCATTGACATAATTGGCGTCGAAGCATGGTTCTCAGCCTGCTGATTCACGATACGAGTAAACAGCAGCGGCAAGATCCCTGCCAGGGTCAACCCTGTAGCCCACGGCAATACGCTCATCAACTCGGTTGAAACTTTACTGAGCAGTAACTGGCCTAAAAACGTCCCCACATAATAAACCATCATATAGGCGGCAAGTAACCGCCCACGGTTACGTGACGTACCGCTGCACATCAGCGCGCTTTCTACCACCACCCAAATCATGGCGCAACCAACGCCTGCGACGAAACGCCAGGCTAACCAGCTCCAGAAACCAATCATCAAGCCAAGCCCGGCACAACCCGCAGCAAAAATAAAGGAAGCAAGGTAATAGCTGCGATTAAACCCAAAGCGTTTAATGACATACCCTGTCAGTAAAGTACCAACCAGGTTGCCGGTAAAATAAGACGAACTGACGACGCCGACCTGCCATGTGGGCAAGTGTACCTGGGCGAGCCATAGCGGCACGAGTGTATTTAACACCGCGATCGCCAGAGTCAACAAAAGTAGGCCAGACAGCAAAAGCATGACAGGCCGGGTATACGTGGACATGAATGAAAACCGTGAGGAAGTTCAAATTTCATGCGCATCATGCCACCGCCAAAAACATTGTCAATGGGTGAAAATACGTACATAACGCAGCGGCTGTATTATCGATTTATATTACTCATTCATAACACTAATAACGAAAAGATAATCAGTCTCATCTAATTGTTTTTATTGATCTAACATAACGTTCATATGTTTAGTTCAGTCGAAAAATTTCATGGTCACTGCAAACCTGAATTTCCCGTCTATGCTTTCAGGGCAACGCATCGCGTCTGAACGATTTCAGGCGTACCACTGACTCTCGAAAGGAGAAGAGAATGACCAAACCGTATGTTCGTCTCGATAAAAATGATGCTGCTGTTTTGTTAGTTGATCACCAGGCCGGTTTACTTTCCCTCGTGCGGGATATTGAACCTGACAAATTTAAAAATAACGTGCTGGCGCTGGGTGACTTAGCCAAATATTTCAATCTACCCACCATTCTTACTACCAGTTTTGAAACCGGTCCTAACGGCCCATTAGTCCCTGAACTGAAAGCACAGTTCCCGGATGCACCGTATATTGCCCGTCCGGGAAATATTAACGCCTGGGATAACGAAGATTTTGTTAAAGCGGTCAAGGCGACAGGTAAAAAGCAGTTGATTATCGCCGGAGTGGTCACCGAAGTTTGCGTAGCATTCCCGGCGCTTTCGGCGATTGAAGAAGGTTTCGATGTCTTTGTGGTGACTGACGCGTCAGGAACCTTTAACGAAATTACCCGGCATTCGGCATGGGATCGTATGTCACAAGCAGGGGCACAATTGATGACGTGGTTTGGTGTCGCCTGCGAACTGCACCGTGACTGGCGCAACGATATCGAAGGTCTGGCGACGCTGTTCTCTAACCACATTCCTGATTATCGTAATTTGATGACCAGTTATGACACCTTAACGAAACAGAAATAAAAGAAAACCGGGGCCGAGACCCCGGTTATAAACATCTTAGCTGGCAACGGCCATCCCCACAGTCATATGCAACCCGTAGAACACGCCGCGCCCGATTAACTCACCAGCCAGAAGCAGGATGAATGACACGGAAAGCAGCGATACCGCAGGCTGAGAACCTTTTAACTGCGGTACAATCCACAAGCACAGTGCCACGGCGATAAGCACAATCCGCCAGGCCATCAGCGCACCGTAATCCGGCACTAACGCCACTGCCTGTTGTACAGAAGAGTGAATCGTAGCGAGTTCAGCCCCCTGCATTACAGACATTACGCCGCTCACCACCAGCGCCAGCACTGAAATGGCCGGAAGTAAACGCATCACCCAACCATTAACCCCCGCCAGACGCAGTAACAAATATCCCAGCAGCGGGCCTCCCATAAACATAGTCAGGAAGAAGCCCATCGGTGTCCAGATGCTGTACCAGGTCGGTACGGTATCGATGCTGTTATAAACTCGCACCATCATCCAGACAAACACCACGCCGAGAATCATCGTCACCACCAGCCACAGCGTGCGTAATGCCGGTGACAGTTTTTTCAGCACTGCCAACAACCAGCCGATGCCACCTACGGCAAAAAAGATCGAACCACTGGCGATTTCATTACTCAATGCCGAAGAGCCAACCCGGTTGAGTGAGTTAAAGGCGCGCATAGGTGAGCCAAGGTGAAGCATTGAGGCGATAAAGCCAATGCCCATCAGTACCCACAAGCCAAACATACAGGTAATCACCCGCTGTTGGGTATCAGCCCTAAGTTCGCCTTTCAACAAGGCAAATGCCAGAACGATAAAACCGCCCACGACGCACTGCCCGAAGACCGTGAAGATCATCAACGGCCATTCATGCCATCCACTTCCCATCTCACACCTCCTTCGGATTTGCCAGATAGCCAGTGGTATCCCCGGTTGGGCGGCTGTTGGCGTTAGGTTTGATCACAATATTCGGTTTGGTAAAGTGCGCTCGTGGCAATGGCGCAACAGCCGCCAGATCACCATGTTTTTTACGCAGCTCGTCGATAGGGCCAAAATCCAGCGCCCGCAGCGGACAAGATTCAACGCAGATCGGCTTTTTACCTTCCGCGACACGGTCATAGCAACCATCGCATTTGGTCATATGCCCTTTGGTTTCGTTATACTGCGGTGCGCCATACGGGCAAGCCATATGGCAGTAACGACAGCCGATGCACACATCTTCATCAACAACGACAAAACCATCTTCACGTTTATGCATCGCACCGCTCGGGCAGACTTTGGTACACGCCGGATCTTCGCAGTGATTGCACGAAATCGAGAGATAGTAGGCAAATACGTTCTGATGCCAGACACCGTTATCCTCCTGCCAGTCGCCACCAGCATATTCATAAATGCGGCGGAAGCTGACTTCAGGCGTCAAATCTTTGTAGTCTTTACAAGCCAGTTCGCAGGTTTTGCAACCGGTGCAACGGCTGGAATCAATAAAAAATCCATACTGGGTTGTCATCGGTTACTCCTTACACCTTTTCAACCTGAACAAGGTTTGTATGCGACGGATTCCCCTTGGCGAGAGGAGACGGACGTTGAGTGGTCAGTACGTTGATACAACCGCCCTTATCGACACGTTTTGCATCCGGGTCATACCAGGCGCCTTCGCCCAGTGCGACCACGCCCGGCATCATTCGTGGCGTCACTTTCGCCTCAATATGAACTTCACCACGATCGTTAAAGATCCTGACTTTATCGCCGTTGTTGATACCGCGTTTTTGCGCATCAAGCGGGTTGATCCACATCTCCTGACGGCAAGCCGCTTTCAGCACGTCTACGTTGCCGTAGGTGGAGTGAACGCGAGATTTATAGTGGAAACCCGTAAGCTGCAGCGGATACTGTTTGTTCAGCGGATCCTGATAACTTTCAAAGCCCGGCGTGTAGATCGGCAGTGGATCGATCACGTCGCCTTCTGGCAATTCCCAGGTAGCGGCAATGTCAGCCAGCGCCTGCGAATAGATCTCAATTTTGCCTGATGGCGTGGTCAGCGGATTAGCCTGCGGATCTTCACGGAAGGCTTTATAAGCAACGTGATGCCCTTGTGGGTCGCGCTTTTTAAAGATCCCCTGCTGGCGGAACTCTTCAAAGGTAGGCAACTCAGGAATCGCTTCCCGCGACTGGGCATACAGATGGCGCATCCACTCTTCCTGAGTACGACCTTCAGTAAACTGTTGCTCAACGCCAAGACGTTTTGCCAGTTCGCTGGTCATCTCATAGATGGTCTTACATTCAAAGCGCGGTTTAATCACCTGGTCGTTGAAAATCACATAAGACATATTCCCGCAGGATGCATCCAGCGCAAAGTCCATCTGTTCGGAAGCGGTGCAGTCCGGCAGCAGGATGTCAGCGTATTTCGCGGATGATGTCATGTGGCAGTCGATAACCACAATCAGCTCGCACTTCTTATCATCCTGAAGGATTTCATGGGTGCGGTTAATTTCTGAATGCTGGTTAATCAGGCAGTTACCGGCATAGTTCCAGATCATCTTGATCGGCACATCCAGCTTATCTTTCCCGCGAACCCCATCACGCAGCGCCGTCATTTCCGGGCCTCGTTCAATAGCATCGGTCCACATAAACATGGATATGCTGGTCTGGATCGGATTTTCGAGAGTCGGCATACGGACAAACGGTAAGCTGTATGAACCTTCACGCGCGCCGCTGTTCCCTCCATTGATACCAACGTTACCGGTCAGAATCGCCAGCATCGAGATAGCACGGGTTGCGATTTCACCATTAGCGTGACGCTGCGGCCCCCACCCCTGGCTGATAAAGGCCGGTTTGGTACTGCCGATTTCACGAGCCAGTTTGATGATTTTGTCTGCCGGAACACCAGTGATTTGCGATGCCCATTCCGGCGTTTTGGCAACGCCGTCTGCCCCTTCACCCAGAATATAGGCTTTGTAGTGGCCATTTTTCGGCGCACTGGCTGGCAGGGTTTTCTCGTCGTAGCCAACGCAATATTTATCGAGGAATTCCTGATCAACCAGATTTTCGGTGATCATGACGTACGCCAGACCGTTAACCAGTGCGGCATCTGTTCCCGGACGAATTGGGATCCACTCATCTTCACGCCCGGCACCGGTGTCGGTATAGCGCGGATCGATGATGATCATGCGAGCATTTGATTTCTGACGTGCCTGTTCAAGGTAATAAGTTACCCCGCCGCCGCTCATTCGCGTTTCGCCCGGGTTATTACCAAACAGCACCACTAGCTTACTGTTTTCGATATCTGACGGGCTGTTACCATCCGCCCAGCCGCCATAGGTATAGTTCAGACCTTCTGCAATTTGCGCGGAGGAATAATCACCATAATGGTTCAGATAACCGCCGCAGCAGTTCATTAGGCGCGCGACCAGAGTATTTCCCGGTGGCCAGGAACGGGTCATGGTGCCGCCCAGCGTACCTGTACCATAGTTCAGATAGATGGATTCATTACCGTACTCTTTAATCAGGCGCTGCATATTGGTCGCGATAATGTCGTAGGCTTCTTCCCAGCTAATACGCTCGAATTTGCCTTCACCGCGCGCCCCGACGCGTTTCATCGGATATTTCAGGCGGTCTGGGTTATAAACGCGGCGACGCATGGAACGTCCACGCAAACAGGCGCGTACCTGATGCAGGCCGTCGTAATTGTCATCACCGGTATTATCTGTTTCGACGTATTTGATTTCACCGTCCACAACATGCATTCGCAGTGGGCAGCGGCTACCGCAGTTAACTGTACAGGCGCTCCAGATAACCTTCTCGTCAGAATTTGCCGCAATGGCGTTATCGACAGCGTGCGCTATTCGACTAAAAGGTAATGTTAATGCACTGCTGGCCATCGCCAGGCCACCGATCGCTGTCGTTTTAACCAAACCACGGCGACTCACCTCAGCAGCCAATACCGCATCAGGGATTTTCGTTTTCATAATGGCTCACTCAAGCTTGCTCACGATTAATTCCAGTAACAAACCGTATTGTGTAATTATTTTTATAGCTGACGCTATATAGGCTTGTATACATCGAATGATTTGAAAATCAACGGGATAGGTAGATTTTCACTCGTAAGTAGTATTGCGCTTAAGTAACGAGTAATTATTGTTTGGTATCAAAGGGAGACAAAAAAAGCGCCCGCAGGCGCTTTTTAGATTCAGAAAAATTGGGTATTAGCCAATATATTCCAGTCCGTTCATATATGGACGCAAAACTTCTGGTACTTCAATACGACCATCGGCCTGCTGATAGTTTTCCATTACCGCAACCAGCGTGCGACCAACAGCCAGCCCGGAACCGTTCAGGGTATGAACCAGACGGGTTTTCTTGTCAGACTTGCTGCGGCAGCGTGCCTGCATACGACGCGCCTGGAAATCCCAGACGTTAGAGCAGGAAGAAATTTCGCGGTAGGTGTTCTGCGCCGGGATCCATACTTCCAGGTCGTAAGTTTTGCACGCGCCAAAGCCCATGTCACCAGTGCAAAGGATGATTTTACGGTACGGCAGACCCAGCAGTTGCAGGACTTTTTCTGCATGACCGGTCATCTCTTCCAGCGCCGCCATAGAGTCTTCCGGGCGCACGATCTGAACCATTTCAACTTTGTCGAACTGGTGCATACGGATCAGACCACGGGTATCACGACCATAAGAACCGGCTTCAGAACGGAAGCATGGCGTATGGGCGGTCATCTTAATCGGCAGGTCATCTTCATCAATGATTTCACCGCGAACCAAGTTGGTCAGCGGAACTTCTGCCGTTGGGATCAGCGCGTAGTTACTGGTGTCTGCTTCTTCTTCCAGCGGACGGGTATGGAACAGGTCGCCAGCAAATTTCGGCAACTGACCTGTACCGTAAAGCGTATCCTGGTTAACCAGATACGGGACATAGTTTTCACTATAGCCATGCTGCTCGGTATGCAGATCCAGCATAAACTGCGACAATGCGCGGTGCATACGTGCGATCTGCCCTTTCATCACCACAAAGCGCGAACCGGTCAGCTTAACCGCTGCTGCAAAGTCGAGGCCAGAGTGCATTTCACCCAGCGTCACGTGGTCACGAACTTCAAAGTCAAACTCACGCGGGGTGCCCCAGCGGCTGACTTCAACGTTGTCATTTTCGTCTTTACCCACCGGCACTTCATCTGCAGGCAGGTTAGGGATTGTCAGCGCGATATCGCGAATTTCAGCCTGTAAAGCATCCAGTTCGGCTTTTGCTGCATCCAGCTCTTCGCCCAGTTTGTTCACTTCCAGACGTAAAGGCTCGATATCTTCCCCGCGCGCTTTCGCCTGGCCAATGGATTTCGATCGGGAGTTACGCTCCGCTTGCAGGTTTTCCGTTTTGACCTGCAATACTTTACGACGCTCTTCAAGAGCGCCCAGCTTATCTACATCCAGCTTAAAGCCCCGGCGTGCCAGTTTTTCAGCGACTGCGTCTGGCTCATTACGCAGCAGATTGGGATCGAGCATGCTTATCCTGTGCTTATCGAATTAAATGGGAGATGTGGCCACAGCCTGCGACCACAGGGATACAGTAACAACATTACCGCAACGATAACATTAACGGTAGCGTTTTATGGGGCTATTTTGATCCTGTTCAGCCAGCCAGGCGAGCTTTTCGCCAATCTTGCCTTCCAGCCCCCTGTTTGTCGGGAAATAATAGCGTGTTTGTGCTATTTCCGGTGGGAAGTAAACCTCACCGGCCGCATAAGCGTTTGCTTCATCATGAGCGTAACGATATTCCTGCCCGTAGCCCATTTCCTTCATTAATTTCGTCGGCGCATTACGCAAATGAACCGGCACGTCATAATCCGGACGTTCGCGAGCATCGGCCAGCGCGGCTTTAAACGCCGTATACACAGCGTTGCTTTTCGGTGCGCAGGCCAGGTAAACAATCGCCTGGGCAATGGCGCGTTCGCCTTCTGCCGGACCAACACGGGTAAAGCAATCCCATGCAGCAATCGCTACCTGCATCGCACGTGGGTCAGCATTGCCGACGTCTTCCGACGCTATCGCCAGACAGCGACGCGCGACATATAACGGATCACCACCAGCAGTAATAATTCGCGCATACCAGTACAACGCCGCATCAGGTGCGCTGCCACGCACAGATTTATGCAGTGCGGAAATCAGATCGTAAAAGCGATCGCCTTTGTTATCGAAGCGGGCGCTACGCTCACCGGCGATTTCCGTCAGTAATTCGGGCTTCAGGACACGTTTGCCACTGCCATCGACTTCGGCCATATCCGCCATCATTTCCAGCGTATTTAACGCCCGACGCGCGTCACCATTCACCAGTTCAGCAATCGCACGGCGTGTTTCATCGGGCAGAACAATATCCTGCCCACCATAGCCGCGCGTTTTGTCTTCCATCGCCTGAGTAAGTACTCGCTCAATATCCTCGGTCGTCAATGATTTCAGCAGATAGACGCGGGCACGTGAAAGCAGCGCCGAATTAAGCTCAAACGAGGGGTTTTCAGTCGTCGCGCCAATGAAAGTGATGGTGCCATCTTCAATATGCGGTAGAAACGCATCCTGCTGGCTCTTGTTGAAGCGATGTACTTCGTCAACAAACAGAATGGTGCGGCGTCCGGCGTTGCGGTTCTGCCGCGCGCGCTCGATCGCCTCGCGAATCTCTTTCACACCAGAAGTAACGGCAGAAATACGTTCCACATCAGCGTTTGCGTAGCGGGCGATCACTTCAGCAAGGGTCGTTTTACCCGTACCCGGCGGCCCCCAGAGGATCATTGAATGCAGGTGCCCGGCTTCGATAGCGCGCGGCAACGGCTTCCCCGCAGCCAGCAAATGTTGCTGACCGATATACTGTGCTAAATTTTCTGGCCGCATACGCGCGGCCAGAGGTTGAAAAGTATTATCCGAAAAATCGAGCGACAGATTGCTCACTCAGGTGCCTCTACTTACGTTGGTCATCTACCGTTACGCCTTGCGGCGGGGTGAAGGTAAATTTCGCTGCATCCACAACGCCATTTTGCTGGGATTTCAGTTGATAACTGCTGCGCTGATCGTCCTGCTCCACCGCGCTAAACTGATGGATTGTGCCGTCACGCCCCACGTTGATGGTGAACTGCTTCAGGTTGCCATTGCTGGCTTTCGGCGTGAGGACAAAGTCATCGCCATTCTGTTTGATATTGTACTGCTGCCAGTCGCTGGACTGGTTGCGGGCAATCAGCATAAACGGCGTATTACCGGTAGCATCTTTCAGCCAGGTTGCCGTAGCCTGCTCAACGAACGGGTTATAGAACCACAGTGTTTTACCGTCAGAAACCAGGATGCTTTCATCAGGTTGAGTCATATGCCAGTTGAACAAGTTAGGACGTTTCACCCACAGATCGCCCTGACCTTCCTGCACCGCCGCGCCGCTACCGTCAGTCACTTTTTGCGTGAAGCTGGCGTGGAAGCTGCTGACTTTATCCAGGCGGCTTTTCAGATCGCTTGCGGCATCAGCCCAAACACTGGACGCCACTAAACTTGAGAGTAATGCACAGGTGATGGCAATTTTTTTCATCATTGTTCCTCAAATTACGTCACTCCCAAACGGGAGTTCCCTCTACTCTATTCCAGGCTAATAATCAGCTTGAGGAAAGAAGAAAATACTGAATTTTCAGTTGATAGAGTGCCGAATGCGACGCTATTGCGTCTTATCCGGCCTACACATCCATTAGTCAAACGGCGGTGGGGCCAGCACTTCACGATTACCGTTGTGCCCCTGTTCGCTGACGATCCCCTGCGCTTCCATCTGTTCGATAATACGCGCCGCACGGTTATAACCAATGCGGAACTGACGCTGTACGCCTGAAATTGACGCTTTGCGTTTTTCAGTGACAAACTGCACCGCCTGATCGAACAACGGATCCAGTTCTTCAGCGCCATCGAAACCGCCCGCGCCACCTTCGCTTTCACTGTCGGAGGTGATGCCATCAACATACTGTGGGCGACCACGCGCTTTCCAGTCCTGCACCACGGCATGAACTTCCTGATCCCGAACAAAGGCACCATGAACACGTACCGGCATGGTGGAGTTCGGCCCGGAGTAGAGCATATCCCCCATGCCCAGTAACGATTCGGCACCAGCCTGATCGAGAATGGTTCGTGAGTCAATTTTACTGGATACCGTAAAGGCGATACGGGTCGGAATATTCGCTTTAATCAGACCTGTAATAACATCAACTGATGGACGTTGCGTTGCCAATACGAGGTGGATACCTGCGGCACGGGCTTTTTGCGCCAGACGTGCAATCAGCTCTTCCACTTTTTTACCCACCGTCATCATCAGGTCGGCAAATTCATCGACCAGAACAACAATATAAGGCTCTTTTTTCAGCACCGGATGCTGAGCATCCATACTGTCGCCCGGTTTCCAGTACGGATCTGGTATTGGGCGCATCATACGGTCAGCTTCAGCAATTTTTTCGTTATAACCCGCCAGGTTACGCACACCCAGCGCAGACATCAGTTTATAACGACGCTCCATTTCGTTGACGCACCAGCGTAAAGCGTTGGCAGCATCTTTCATGTCGGTCACGACTTCCGTTAGCAGATGCGGAATACCTTCATATACCGAAAGCTCCAGCATTTTCGGGTCGATCATGATGAAACGCACATCTTCCGGCTGCGCTTTATAGAGCATACTCAGGATCATGGCGTTCACACCGACTGACTTACCGGAGCCGGTAGTGCCCGCAACCAACAAATGCGGCATTTTTGCCAGATCGGCAACGACCGGATCGCCAGCGATATCTTTACCCAGCACTATCGTTAATGGCGATGGGTTATCGCGGAACTTAGCGTTGTCCAGCACTTCGCGCAGGTAAACGGTTTGGCGTTTTTTGTTGGGTAACTCCAGACCTACGTAAGGTTTACCCGGAATAACTTCAACGACACGAACCGCCACGGTTGATAGCGAACGAGCGAGGTCACGTGATAAATTAGAAATACGCGCCGCTTTTACGCCCGGTGCCAGATTCAGCTCAAAGCGGGTGATAACTGGCCCCGGAGAATAATTGACGACATCGGCTTTAATGCGGAAATCAGCCAGACGCGCCTCTACCAGACGCGCCATTTGCTCAAGCGCAAAGGTATCTACGGGTTCCACTTCGCTCGGCGGCGGCGTCAGCAAATCCAGAGAAGGCAGCGGCGTCGTCGGTTTGTGTAGTGGACGACTGTCGCCATTGCGCATTAACAGCGGATGAAGCAGGGTATCCTGCGACTGTGGCGCTACCGGTTGCTGCGGCTGCTGATACTGCGGCTGTGGCGCTACCGGTTGCTGCGGCTGCTGATATTGCTGCTGTGGCGCTACCGGTTGTTGCGGCTGTTGATAGTGCTGCTGCGGTGCTACCGGTTGTTGCGGCTGTTGATAGTGCTGCTGCGGTGCTACCGGTTGTTGCGGCTGTTGATATTGCGGCTGTGGCGCTACCGGTTGCTGCGGCTGTTGATACTGCGGCTGCGGTGCTACCGGTTGCTGCGGCTGCTGAACAGGTTCAACAATTGGCGTAAACAGCGGTTCGTGTGGACCATCATCCACTAACGCTTTCATCGGTGAAAATTCGAAATCATCCAGCGAGAACGGATTCGCCCCAGCCGGTTGTTCACCGGAATAACGCTGCTGCTGAGTCTGGGCAAACTGACGAGCCAGCTCAGCCTCTGCCGCAGCATCTGCATCTTCCGCGTTCACTGGCACATCATGTTGATATTGCTCGCCATAGCGTTGCTGCTGCGTCTGGGCGAACTGACGAGCCAGTTCATCCTGCTGCATCGCATCGATTTCATCATCGTTATACTGCCCGCCAGCATCGTACTGGTTGCGCTGGGCTTCACGAGCCTTCTCTTCCGCTGCACGCTGTGAGGGCAGCTTAATGCCATATGACGCCAGTTCACGACGTGTTGGTACGCGGATACGCTTCGGTCGAGGTAACTGCGGGCCAATGCCCTCTTTCACTTGCGGACGCGGCGCACCGCTATTTGCCAGGCTGAAAACAGGCGCAGCAACCGTCGCTGCGGCTCCCGTCGCCAGGGTCGCTTTTTTCACGCCCGATGCCAGCGGTGAAACAGCGGCAGCGGCTTCTACTGGAGGTACTGCTGCAACAGAAGTTGCTTTCAGCGAAGATTTGATCGGTTCTGGTTCTTTAACCGGTTCAGGAATCGGTTGATACCAGGCCGCAAGTTGTTCACGTTCACGGGCACGCTTCTCTTCCACTTCTTCAAAATAGTAAAGCGGCGGACGCGCAGGCTTTGTCTCTTCTACAACAGGCTCAGGTGTCGCGACAGGCTGCTGTTCAACAGGTTGCGGCTGTTGGTACAACGGCTCCTGAACGGCTGGCTGCTGGTAAGTTTGCTCCGTCTGGTTTGTAGACTGGGGAGCAAAAGCGGATTGCTGCTCTTCGGCTTGCCAGGCGTTACCAGCCACCGGCTGTTCTGGTGCAGGGGCATAATACGGCTGTTGAACAGGTTGTTCCGCTGCATGTTGAACAGGTTGTTCCGCAGCAGGCGTATAGTACGACTGCTGTGGCGGTACAGGCTGTTGCAGCGGCTCATTATATTGCACCGCAGGCTGCGAATATTGTGGCTGCTGTGGGTAACCTTCCGCTGCAGGAGCAATAACCGGCTCGCCCGTTTGCGGCCCCGGCACAGGCTGCCAGGCAACAGTAGGTTGCGCAGGTGGAACATCAACAGAGGCAACAGGCGGCGTCTGAGTAACAGGTTCAACCGGCGCGGCCCAGCTTTGCGTCGCCGTGGTTGCAGCCGCTGCGGCAGCGACAGGCTCGGTAATCGGCGCACCATTTAATAAAGGATCGTATTCGTCATACTCTGGCTGCGTTGCACGATTGCCCGAAAACAGGACGTCATCAGGATCGGCTGCTACGCCGCGCGCAGTGTAGGTAACATCGTCTTCATCATCCATCCGCTTGCCGGAAAATAACGCAGCGTCTGTTTGCCGCCCCATCGGATTAATGAATTTTTCCGCCAGGCGTTTACGACGCGCTAGCGCGCCGCGAAGAATACGAGCACGGCGCGATTCATGCTGTTTGCCGTGGTTTTCATCTTCGTACTCTTCGTCGTCTTCATACTCATCTTCATCGACCCAGGTATCATCGCGACGGGTGCGATTACTGGCGAAGGTGAGAATGTTTAAAATCCAGCCGCCCAGTTTTTCGGCAATAGTCACCCAGGACCAACCGGTAAACAGCGTCAGGCCAGCTGCCCAGACGCAAAGCAGCGCAATAGTTCCCCCACTGCTGTGTAGCAGAGGCTGCAACGTGGTGCTTAATAAACTACCGATTACGCCACCAGAGGCAAAATACCAGATATCGTCGGCGTTAATGGCTGCCAGACCACAGGAGGTAAGGATGAGCGCCAGCACGCCAATAATACGTAACGAAACGGCAAAATAATCAATGTATTCGTCGCTGGCCTGATGACGCCACGCAAACCAACAGCCACCGACAATGATGACGGGGATGGTGTAAGCCATCACGCCAAAAATGAAGAACAGGGTATCGGCCAGCCACGCACCAGGAGCCCCACCTAAATTATGGATAGGCTCATGCCAGGCCGTTTGCGACCAGCTAGGATCCGAAGGGTTAAAACTCAATAAAGCTGCCATCAACCAGACGGCAAACAGGACAATAAGAATCAGCAACGCCTCCAGAAGTCGGCGCCCGCTGCTTAACTTTGTCAATGTGACTTCTTTGTCTTCAGTGTATTCCTGGCTCAAGAAAGGCTCTCCAGGTTACAGGCTTTTCCTGCCCGATGCTAAAACGGACAACAGTACCAGGTTACCCCAGTACTGTTGCTGTATGGATTAACAGGAGTGTAATCAAAATACGCCGATTTTGCACCTGTTCCGTGTTAGCGCGTCTTAATAACCAGACGATTACTCTGCTTGACTTCTTCCATAACAACGTATGTCCGTGTGTCATTGACGCCAGGCAGACGCAGCAGAGTTTCCCCCAGCAGCTTACGGTAAGCTGACATATCCGGCACGCGTGTTTTCAACAGGTAGTCGAAATCACCAGATACTAAATGACACTCCTGAATTTCTTCAAGTTTTTGTACAGCGGTATTGAATTGTTCAAACACATCCGGAGCACCACGATTCAGAGTAATCTCAACGAATACCAGAAGTGATGCATCCAGATAATGCGGGTTCAGCAGTGCCGTATAGCCCTGGATAAACCCTTGTCTTTCCAGCCGACGCACACGCTCAAGGCACGGCGTTGGGGAAAGTCCCACACGTTTAGAAAGCTCGACGTTAGAAATACGCCCATCCTTTTGCAACTCATTAAGAATGTTACGATCGATACGGTCGAGATCTTTGCCAGGGCGCTTCTTGCTATCTACCATTATTATTGTCTCTCTGTATTCCTTCCCTACTCCTGTCTGACCCTGAAAACATCACTGTTCAGAGTCGCTACCCGTCACGATAGACCGAAATCATTAAGATTCACGGCGCGCAATGCCTGGGTCTACGGTGAGAAGACCGTTGCCTGGAGGCTGCTATCGACATCACGAATGGCGTCTGTCCACGCCATGCGTAGATTTCACTAGCACGGTAAACATGGTATTTACATGCATGATTATGCGCATATAAGAATACTGTTTTTTTCTTCCTCGAATGTTTTCGCAAAACACCAGGTGATTGTCAAAGCAAAACATCGTTTTTTAGTACAACATGCCAGTTATTCATTAACAGTCGCGTTTAATCATCATTTAATCGGCTTATAAACCGGAAAAATTAAGTAGCAGGCGTGATAATGACAGAAGAATTTGACATGCTTATCGCTTCTGACGATTGCACAAATCGTTAACAAAATCGTCATACTCTTTTTTTACGTCTGTAAATTCCCTACAATCCTGCCCATTGTCTGCCAACAACTATGGGGATCTCATGGGCACGACCAAACACAGTAAACTGCTTATCCTGGGTTCAGGCCCGGCGGGCTATACCGCTGCTGTCTACGCGGCGCGCGCCAACCTGCAACCCGTGCTGATTACCGGCATGGAAAAAGGCGGCCAACTGACCACCACCACGGAAGTGGAAAACTGGCCAGGCGATCCAAACGATCTGACCGGTCCGTTATTAATGGAACGCATGCATGAACATGCCACCAAATTTGAAACTGAAATCATCTTTGATCACATCAACAAAGTGGATTTGCAGAATCGTCCGTTCCGTCTGTCTGGCGACAGCGGCGAGTACACCTGCGATGCGCTGATTATTGCTACCGGAGCTTCTGCTCGCTATCTCGGCCTGCCCTCTGAAGAAGCCTTTAAAGGACGTGGGGTTTCCGCCTGTGCGACCTGCGATGGATTCTTCTACCGTAATCAGAAGGTTGCGGTTATCGGCGGCGGTAATACCGCTGTTGAAGAGGCATTGTATCTCTCTAACATTGCTTCTGAAGTACACCTGATTCACCGCCGCGATACTTTCCGCGCAGAAAAAATTCTGATTAAGCGTCTGATGGATAAAGTGGAGAACGGCAACATCATTCTGCACACCAACCGTACGCTGGAAGAAGTGACCGGCGATCAGATGGGTGTCACTGGCGTTCGTCTTCGTGATACACAAAACAGCGATAACATCGAGTCGCTCGACGTTGCCGGTCTGTTTGTTGCTATCGGTCATAGCCCGAATACCGCCATTTTCGAAGGGCAACTGGAACTGGAAAACGGCTACATCAAAGTACAATCGGGTATTCATGGTAATGCCACCCAGACCAGCATTCCGGGCGTCTTTGCCGCAGGTGATGTGATGGATCATATTTATCGCCAGGCCATTACTTCCGCCGGTACAGGCTGCATGGCGGCACTGGATGCTGAACGCTACCTCGACGGTTTAGCTGACGCAAAATAATTTTACAAATCAGTAACAAAAGTAAAGAAGGCGACACCATGCGACTATGGGTCGCCTTTATTATTCCTCCGTTGTAACATTGCCCTGCAAAAAATTCTGATAACTCACCTGCTAAGCGTGCAATGAATAAATCCCGTCAAAAAGAGTTAACCCGCTGGTTAAAACAGCAAAGCGTCATCTCCCAACGGTGGCTGAATATTTCTCGTCTGTTGGGCTTTGTAAGTGGCATATTGATAATTGCCCAGGCCTGGTTCATGGCGCGTATTCTGCAGCACATGATTATGGAGAACATCCCCCGCGAAGCCCTGCTTCTGCCCTTTACTTTACTGGTGCTGACCTTTGTGTTGCGCGCATGGGTGGTCTGGTTGCGCGAACGGGTGGGTTATCACGCCGGGCAGCATATCCGTTTTGCCATCCGCCGCCAGGTTCTCGACCGTTTGCAGCAAGCAGGACCAGCGTGGATTCAGGGCAAACCAGCGGGGAGTTGGGCGACGCTGGTACTCGAGCAAATTGACGATATGCATGATTACTATGCTCGCTACCTGCCACAAATGGCGCTGGCAGTGTCGGTGCCGCTGCTGATTGTGGTAGCAATATTCCCTTCTAACTGGGCTGCGGCGCTTATTCTGCTGGGCACTGCGCCGTTAATCCCGTTGTTTATGGCGTTAGTTGGAATGGGCGCCGCCGATGCAAACCGACGTAACTTTCTCGCACTTGCTCGCTTAAGTGGGCATTTCCTCGATCGCCTGCGCGGCATGGAAACGCTGCGTATTTTTGGTCGTGGTGAAGCTGAAATTGAAAGCATTCGTTCTGCTTCGGAAGATTTCCGTCAACGGACAATGGAAGTGCTGCGGCTGGCATTTTTATCCTCCGGCATACTGGAGTTCTTTACCTCGCTGTCGATTGCCCTTGTGGCGGTGTACTTTGGTTTTTCCTATCTCGGCGAGCTGGATTTTGGTCACTATGATACTGGCGTGACGCTGGCTGCGGGTTTTCTGGCGCTGATACTTGCGCCTGAGTTTTTCCAGCCATTGCGCGATCTCGGTACGTTTTATCATGCTAAAGCCCAGGCTGTTGGCGCGGCGGACAGTCTGAAAACGTTTATGGAAACCCCGCTCGCCCATCCGCAGCGCGGTGAGACGGAATTAACATCGACCGATCCGGTGACCATTGAGGCCGAGGATCTGTTTATCACATCGCCGGAAGGTAAAACGCTGGCCGGACCGCTGAACTTTACTTTGCCAGCAGGTCAACGTGCGGTGTTGGTTGGTCGTAGCGGTTCAGGTAAAAGTTCACTGCTTAATGCGCTTTCCGGTTTTCTCTCATATCAGGGATCACTACGGGTCAACGGGATAGAATTACGTGATTTATCACCGGAATCGTGGCGTAAACATCTCTCCTGGGTTGGGCAAAATCCACAATTACCAGCAGCAACACTACGGGACAATGTGCTACTGGCGCGACCTGATGCCAGCGAACAAGAGTTACAAACAGCACTGGATAACGCCTGGGTCAGTGAGTTTCTACCGCTCCTGCCACAAGGAGTTGATACGCCTGTTGGCGACCAGGCTGCCCGCCTTTCCGTGGGGCAGGCGCAACGCGTGGCGGTGGCTCGCGCATTACTGCATCCCTGTTCGCTATTACTGTTGGATGAACCCGCTGCCAGCCTGGATGCACACAGTGAACAGCGAGTGATGGAGGCGCTGAATGCCGCCTCTTTGCGCCAGACTACGTTAATGGTCACCCACCAGTTAGAAGATCTTGCTGACTGGGACGCCATATGGGTGATGCAGGATGGTCAGATTATTGAGCAAGGGCGTTACGCGGAATTAAGCGTGGCTAACGGTCCTTTCGCTACATTGCTGGCTCATCGTCAGGAGGAGATTTAAATGCGCGCTTTGCTACCCTATCTGGCTCTGTATAAACGTCATAAATGGATGTTAAGCCTTGGTATTGTGTTGGCGATTATTACTCTGCTCGCCAGTATCGGTCTGTTGACGCTTTCCGGCTGGTTCCTCTCCGCCTCAGCGGTTGCGGGCGTTGCAGGACTGTACAGCTTCAACTATATGCTCCCCGCCGCAGGGGTGCGTGGCGCGGCAATCACCCGTACCGCAGGGCGTTATTTTGAACGTCTGGTGAGTCATGACGCGACTTTCCGCGTATTGCAGCATCTGCGCATTTACACCTTCAGTAAACTTTTGCCGCTCTCCCCTGCCGGGCTGGCGCGCTATCGTCAGGGCGAATTGCTCAACCGCGTCGTGGCGGATGTTGATACGCTCGATCATCTTTATTTGCGCGTTATCTCACCGCTGGTGGGCGCTTTTGTGGTGATTATGGTGGTGACAATTGGGTTAAGCTTCCTCGATTTCACCCTCGCCTTCACGCTGGGCGGCATTATGTTGCTGACGTTGTTCCTGATGCCTCCGCTATTTTATCGTGCTGGTAAAAGCACAGGGCATAATCTGACTCATCTTCGCGGGCAGTATCGCCAGCAACTGACAGCCTGGCTGCAAGGGCAAGCTGAACTGACCATTTTTGGTGCCAGCGATCGTTATCGTACGCAGTTAGAGAATACTGAAATTCAGTGGCTGGAAGCGCAACGCCGTCAATCTGAACTAACCGCTTTATCGCAAGCGATAATGCTGCTCATTGGCGCGTTAGCGGTGATCCTGATGCTGTGGATGGCGTCTGGCGGCGTTGGTGGCAATCCTCAACCCGGCGCGTTAATTGCCCTGTTTGTCTTCTGTGCGTTAGCTGCGTTTGAGGCTCTGGCGCCGGTGACAGGTGCATTTCAGCATCTGGGGCAAGTCATTGCCTCTGCAGTACGGATCACTGACTTAACGGATCAAAAACCGGAAGTCACCTTCCCTGATACCCAAACCCATGTTGCCGATCAGGTTTCCGTGACGTTACGTGATGTTCAGTTCACTTATCCTGAGCAATCACAGCAAGCTCTTAAAGGGATTTCCCTTCAGGCAAACGCCGGAGAACATATTGCGATTCTCGGTCGAACGGGATGCGGTAAATCAACACTGTTACAACTGCTGACTCGCGCATGGGACCCACAACAGGGCGAGATTTTGCTTAACGGTAGCTCTATAGCCAGCCTGAATGAAGCGACTCTGCGCCAGACCATCAGCGTTGTGCCACAGCGTGTACATCTGTTTAGCGCCACGCTGCGAGATAATCTGTTACTTGCAGCACCAGGCAGCAGTGATGAGGTTCTGGCGGAGATCTTGCGCCGCGTCGGTCTGGAGAAGCTGCTTGAAGACGCAGGACTCAACAGTTGGCTGGGTGAAGGTGGACGCCAACTCTCCGGTGGCGAACTGCGCCGTCTGGCTATCGCCCGTGCGCTATTACACGATGCGCCGCTGGTATTGCTGGACGAACCAACTGAAGGCTTAGATGCCACAACTGAAAGCCAGATCCTTGAATTACTTGCAGAAATGATGCGTGAGAAAACGGTGTTAATGGTCACCCATCGACTTCGCGGTCTCTCTCGTTTCCAGCAAATAATTGTGATGGACAACGGACAAATTATTGAGCAAGGTACTCACGCAGAACTGCTTGCCAGACAGGGGCGTTATTACCAGTTTAAGCAGGGTTTGTGAGCTATTATTGAACGATCCGACTTGCGTAGTGGAGTTTTGCGGTCATGCGCCTGGTTCAGCTTTCTCGCCATTCAATAGCCTTCCCTTCCCCGGAAGGCGCATTACGTGAGCCTAACGGCTTGCTGGCGCTGGGGGGCGATCTAAGCCCTGCGCGTCTGTTAATGGCTTATCAACGCGGTATTTTTCCGTGGTTTTCTCCTAGCGACCCCATTCTGTGGTGGTCGCCCGATCCGCGCGCGGTATTATGGCCAGAATCACTGCATATTAGTCGCAGTATGAAACGCTTTCATAAACGCTCGCCCTATCGTGTCACAATGAATTACGCCTTTGGTCAGGTTATTGAAGGTTGTGCCAGCGATCGCGAAGAAGGAACCTGGATCACGCGCGACGTGGTTGAAGCCTACTACCGCCTGCACGAGTTGGGTCATGCCCACTCGATTGAAGTCTGGCGTGAAGACGAGCTTGTCGGCGGCATATATGGCGTGGCGCAGGGAACGTTATTTTGTGGTGAGTCGATGTTCAGCCGCATGGAAAATGCGTCCAAAACGGCGCTCCTGGTATTCTGCGAAGAATTTATCCATCACGGTGGCAAATTAATCGACTGTCAGGTGCTTAATGATCACACAGCTTCGCTTGGCGCCTGCGAAATTCCCCGCAGGGATTACCTCAATTATCTTAATCAAATGCGCCCGGAACGATTGCCGAATAACTTCTGGGTGCCACGGCAATTGTTTTCGCCTCAGAAATGAATGTTTTCGGCACATTTCTCTCCAGAGTGTTATAATTGCGGTCGCAGAGTTGGTTACGCTCATTACTCCGCTGCCGATAAGGAATTTTTCGCGTCAGGTAACGCCCATCGTTTATCTCACCGCTCCCTTATACGTTGCGCTTTTGGTGCGGCTTAGCCGTGTGTTTTCGGAGTTATGTGCCAAACCTGTTTGTTGCGATTTAGCGCGCAAATCTTTACTTATTTACAGAACTTCGGCATTATCTTGCCGGTTCAAATTACGGTAGTGATACCCCAGAGGATTAGATGGCCAAAGAAGACAATATTGAAATGCAAGGCACCGTTCTTGAAACGTTGCCTAACACCATGTTCCGCGTAGAGTTAGAAAACGGTCACGTGGTTACTGCACACATCTCCGGTAAAATGCGCAAAAACTACATCCGCATCCTGACGGGCGACAAAGTGACTGTTGAACTGACCCCGTACGACCTGAGCAAAGGCCGCATTGTCTTCCGTAGTCGCTGATTGTTTTGCCGCCTGATGGGCGAAGAGAAAGAACGAGTAAAAGGTCGGTTTAACCGGCCTTTTTTGCGTCTGGAGTTAAGGAAGAAAATAAATATTGGGTTATGGATTTTATAACTGCCTGTGCGGTAGTGAACGATGATCCGTACCGGCTACGCCGGGCTTCGGCTTTCTAAGCTGCCTGTACGGCAGTGAACCGCGTGCTGAACAGCATGATTCATGATGCACGTTTCTAAGCTGCCTGTACGGCAGTGAACTAAACGCATATCTGCATAAATTAGAGGAGCAGTTTCTAAGCTGCCTGTACGGCAGTGAACGCTCGTCGTCATAATACGCATCCTGGTTTGCCTTTCTAAGCTGCCTGTACGGCAGTGAACTTTTTCTTCATCGCTCAGGTCATCAGCGTCCATTTCTAAGCTGCCTGTACGGCAGTGAACAATGGGCTGCTATGGTTAGCAGTTTTGGTGTGTTTCTAAGCTGCCTGTACGGCAGTGAACTTTCTGCAAAGAGTGATTTGGCCGTCATGCTTTTTCTAAGCTGCCTGTACGGCAGTGAACACAGTTTAAGCCAGAACAGGCCGACTCCGAACTTTCTAAGCTGCCTGTACGGCAGTGAACACCTTCGTATGCTGCCAGCGGTAATTTTGTTCTTTCTAAGCTGCCTGTACGGCAGTGAACGACCAGTCTTGTGTTAATGCGTTTTGCTCAGCTTTCTAAGCTGCCTGTACGGCAGTGAACTGGAATAATAACAAACTATCCGATTGATTTACTGTTAAAACTTACAAAATCTCCAATTCATACCCTTTTTCGAGGCATCAAAATAGTAATAAATAAAATCAATGCGTTACATCTCACCCTGAAAAAAGGGTCGATTAGAATGTCTTCAATCTCATATTTCCAGCGTAGCTTTTGATAAATAATTGCCCAGAGCATATACATTCACAATCCTGGACGGATGAACCGCATGAACAATGCATAACCAAACAAACCAATCTAAATAAATTCTTCTTGACCGTTTTACTCCAACTCCCTATAGTAGCGCCCCGTTGCCCCCATGAGGTCAGGCAACAAAAATTTGGTGAGGTGTCCGAGTGGCTGAAGGAGCACGCCTGGAAAGTGTGTATACGGCAACGTATCCGGGGTTCGAATCCCCGCCTCACCGCCATATTTTAAGAAGAGCTCGTACGAAAGTACGGGCTTTTTTTTCGCATATAGATGGCTTCGTATACCTCCCAGCTCAATAACTCTCTCTCCAGGAAATGGTTTAGCAATAAAACTTTTTTAGCAAAGAAAACAACATCCCGGATATGAACAATTAATATCCAACACATCTTCTCAACGGCCAGGCCACACTAAAAAAAAGCCCAGCCGCACGGCCAGGCATCTTAATAATTGCAAAACATCAAAACCAGGGTATGGTTGCTGTTGCGCTTAATCCATAACTACTGAATTCCCCTTTAACCGGTTCTGCGCGCAAATCACCGTGCTGGATAAACAACTTGAACTGTTGCTGACTCGACAAACTCTTCATATTAAGAAAAGGTAAATCGGTCCGCTGTTCAGCTTGCGTCGCCAGTCGCTCAATCGCCTGTTCTTCAGTAAGCCAGCCTTTTTTCACTGAACGCCTTAACAGACGCTGTGGGTTACTTTTAACCTGCACACGACTTACCACTCGCCAGCCCTTTATTTCTGGAATGGGAGTGACAGGCGAACATTGGCAATAATCCGTAAGCCCTTTACGCCACGTTGAGTCTTCAAGCTCCTGCAATGCCGGGGCGCTACCATGTAAGCGTAAGCGCGCTCCTGGCGTAACGTTTATGTCCGGGAAACTCACGCCGATATCACCTTGCCCTCTTGCACCCAATGTCCGGTGCAATTTGGCAAATAACGCCGCCATCAACATTTCACTCGAAAATTCAGGATCGGGCAGAACACGGATCTCAAGATAGTGATCCATTGACAGCTCCTTATTCCGCTTTCTCACCAAAAACACCACCACGAATCAAGACAGCCATCACGTAGTGCTGCTGATCAACTTCCGGTTTGACGCCTTTAGTCACCCAATTATCCAGTAAGGTATAAAAATCGAGTTTTTCTTTTGGCTGACGACAAGCGACACCGCGACTGGTTACAGAACCATAAGGTTCCACAGCGATAGCTCCCAACTCATCAACCTTCGGATGCCAGGTATCAATGGTACGTAAAGCGTTGCCAATTTTTTGGGAGTGAATACCGGCAATGCCTGCAACCTGGTACAACACACGACTTTTGCTACTGTTACTGTCGAGCACCAGTTCCTGTGATGGGAAGACTTCTTGCCCGGCACCGAGGCGAACCTGTGCCTCAACCGTAAGCATGACCCACTCTTTTCCGCTTAATCCTTGTTCAATCGTTGCCGCCAGTTCTGTGACGCTACTCTGGCCTTGATCAAATTGACGTAAGGAGAAGTCATGGCTGTTAAAAGTCCAGGACGAATCATTAGCAGTAACTTTCACCTGGATCTGCTCAGCACCAATGCGGTTGCGCCACAAAAAACGACCATTTGCCAGATTCAGCGCATAGCGTAACGCCAGCTCTTTAAAGCCATGCTCGCTGATGTAACCTTCAATGACCTCAGAAAGCGCCTCCTGATAGGCCATATCATTACATACTGAAGGTGAAGATAAATTACCCAGCACTCGCAGCGTAAACACCACTTTTAGCGTATCTGCATCTACCGGAAGCGAAGCCACATCCACCCGTTGTAGGTTGGCTTTTTGGATTTCAGCATCCAGTTTGGTGGGATCGCTGGTAATCGTGTTCTTCAGGCGATTAGAGATGGTTCCACGAACCGCTTTCTCCTGAATCTCAATAGGTTGCCATTCATTTCCTTGCCAGTTACCGGCATACATCACCGCGTCGGATGTTGCCAGTTTGCGTTCAAATGCCAGTACCGATGCTGTTTTTATTGCTACAGGAGCCTTTGCCATAATTATGTCCTTATTCTGAATCGTCATCTTCATGAGTTATAGGGTCGTCAACGAGTGGTATTGCCGAGCAATAGTATCCAGTGTCCGTTGTACGGTAGCGCCACATCAGCGGTTGCAGGTCAGTGATGCGATGTAATCCGCGCCATTCACCAATCCCATAAACGGCTTCGGCAAAAGCAAATGGCGTCACGGTGTCGCGCGCATTTTCAACTTCACCAGAGGCGTACACAGGAGAAATACGTTGGTAACCACACATTAATGGCACGAGGAAACCGGGCATTGGCTTCGGCTGGTATGTCCATTGTGCGGTATTGTCTTCAGCCGGGGATTCGGCCTGATATTTAATGGCGGCGAAATCGAGCCAGGCATCAAGCAACGATATGTCAGGATGTTGTTGGTGATGTTCAGCCAGCCATTCGCTGCGATCGTAAAGCGCGTAACCCGGCATTAAACGCCAGATGATTTTACGCAGTTGCTTTTCATCTTCTGGTGCATGAAAAAGCTGCGGATCGCGCATACTGACAATGCTGCCACCCGCCAGTTTATGGCTCTGGCAAAGCATTTTCAGATGGTCACACAGGGCTTTTCTACCGTATTCACCATTAGTAATTTCGCCATTACATTCAACAAGTAGAGAAACCGTCAGGTGCATACGCCCCTCTTCATTGAACGAGGCAGTTTTACCTTCTTTGGTTAATGGGTTACGGGTGAGAGCAAACTGAAAATCGCGCCCGGAACTGTACGCCTGAATATGCTGTTCATGGCTAACGACTGCGCAACCGGCAAAACTTACGCCAAATTCATCCACCACTTTGCGAGAAAGCGCATGAACATAGCCGAGAAAATGGGTCATCGCCGGGAATCCCCAGGTCAACCCGGAAACGGCGTTAGCGTTTTCTATGCGTATATGGGGTAACAAGAGCAGATAACTCATTTCAGCGCCTCCTGCAAAACGGCTTCCATTTCACGCATCCGTTGAGTGAACAGGGACTGACTACGCCACTCTCTTTGCTCGACGGCTCCCACATCGAAACTTGCTTTTTTCAGGCGATAGTTCAGCCAGCGCGCGAAGTCATCAGCGACTATCCTCTGCCAGTCGTTTTTCTCACGCTCCAGTTTGAAAGCCTCATCTGACAAGCTTCGCCACGGGTCCAGCCAAAGCTGCTGGTGACGAGGTAATTCTGGTGATTGTGCTGACCACCCCTGCCATTTTTCTTGCTGAAAAGAGGATGCCTGCATGAACAGCAAATCTATCAACTCATCAATATATTTCGCGCGCGCAGTACGAATATGAACATTGTTTATGTCAACTTTCAGTAAGTAGGTCATCCGGGCGATAGTGCCCGAAGCTGAGCGATTGAAATAACCGCGTAAGGCAAAAATACTGCGCATGTTTTGTGGTGCGCGCTCCTGCGTCGTCCAGGTGGGGGGCATTGATGGCAACAACCAGACGCGTCCAACTCTGGCACTGTTTAGCAGGGAGATATTCTGTTGATTTCCACCTCCATAATACATCTCAGCAAGATTAGGGAAACGAATATCTGGCTGTGAGTGCCATTTACCTGCCTTGTGCGCATCGCGAATGGCTTTTGATTCCTCGCTAAAGCGCACAGCGGTTAGCTTTTCATACATTGCCTGCGCCAGTGAGCTGGAAAACAGCGGGCATAACAGGTGATAACCATCATCCACAGGGAAATAGATTTGCTTCGATAGTTTGTGCGCTTTTATCCACTCCGATGCATATGCTTGACTAAAGCATTCAACCCATTGTTTTAGTTGTTCATCATCCAACGCAAAGGCATTTAATGATTGATAATCGCCACGTTTTAAGCTGGCGAGTAACGAATCTCCGTGAACATCTGTTAGGAGTATTTTTGCAACATCATAAAATGCAGCGTTGCCTTCAGCATCCTCTTTAATAATTGCCAGTGATGCTGTATTTAAATATCCCTCGCTGACGAATTTCTCCAAATAACGTCCATATGCTTTGGAGTCACCATTACTATATTTTGCCCCGTGGGAGATTATCCTTATAGAACGAACACGCTTCGCCGCATCCGTTAACCAGTTACGAGGCAGGTAGCGTGCTTCAAGTTCCTGCCGTTCCTGAGCGATGGCGCTGGCATCATCGCTCTGCTCCAGCCTCTTTGCTGCTTCTTTTTCAAAAGCATCGATTTTGGGTTGCCTTCGCGAAGCGATGTAATCAGTAATAAATTGTATTAGCGCCGTTTTTTCCATCTCGGCTCCTTTCGTTAATCCATCAAATTAAAGTTGTTCCCTAACTTCACTGAAAAATCTCCGTAGCTCAACATGGCTTCAGTACAACGACGCATACAGCAAAAGGGACAACACCCGTGGTGATAATCATGGATAGTTCACCTAGATGTATCTACGCATTAATCTAGCTAAACCCAATGCAATAAACCAAAGTTATATTACCATGCATAAATCATTTGAAACATAATAGTTGCGAGATTAATATTCACGCACTGCCGTTGGCAGCTTAGAAATAGATGTATCTCCGGATACGGACTTGTAAACTGCCGTACAGGCAGCTCGCGCCCCTTCACGGGGCGCGAAACACCCCTAACCATGGGTGATAATGCCAGCCGTTGAGCGCATCTTCGTCACAGACGGGTACTCTCACTTCAGCAAACCTTTCCCCGACACGATTAATCTCACAACTGTGCTCAACAGCCAGATCCAACAAAACTTGTTGGTAATCCATCATGCCCCAGCAAGCAACGCCGCTGGCGCATATCACGTCTTCTCGTTTGAAATTCCCCTGCTCTTTACGCTCGTTGTCGCCCATGCGGGAATAGAAACTCGCTTTACTTTCTTCGTCATCCATATGCAGAAAAAACACCGCTTCCGGTAACGACGAATAACGAAAAGGCGTCTGGCGCTGCATCCAGCCGTTCCAGCTTAGCGGTGCGCGCCACCATTGCGCAGCTACCACATGTTTGCTTTTACTACTCATCAACTCGGTGAATAAACGACTATGCTCAAGTTCCGCCAGTTTATTTTCATTATTGGCAGGTAAGATCCGTGGTAAGGCATTAATCGTCCGGTAGTCCGTGAGTGGTATCAGCTCGCAAATATCATGGCTATTCAGCACGCGATCTTTTGTTTCGAAACCCGGTTTACAAAATGCGGGGCATTTTTTCTGCAATGCTTTGATATTGCTCCGCAAAATAACCAGATTCTCACTGGTTGGCACATTTCTGCGGTGGCGTTGAATACGTCCGGCAAATTGAATAATCGAACGCATAGAACTCGGTTCAATAATTCCCCAGTCCGCATCCCAGTCACGCCCCACTTCTATAACTGATGTGCCCAACACCACAAAAATATGGTGCGATTCCGGACTTTTATGTAAGGCTTCAGCGATATCCTCGTTTTTCCAGAAATCATCTTCTCTATGACGAGTAAAAGCGCGATCCAGCCGCTTCTCAATATTTGAACGTACCGCCAGCGGATGTCGGGAGTGGTAAACGCAATAATGAATGCAGACATCTTCTGGTGAAGGAATGGTAATCAGAGCTTTGGCCACCGCGACCAGAGAATTAATATTGGCGAAGCGCACCAGACCCAGCGAAACAGTTTTGCCGCTTTCGTGTTGCTGGCGATGCGCCTGATGCAACTTCAACATTTGCTCATGTACCGTCTGAGCCACGCTTTCGATAACATCCTGAGTCGCGCTTGATGGGGATGAAATCGAAGCTATACGCCCGAAATGCAGTCGTTCTTTTTCAGCCAACATTAACGCTCGTCGCGCAACAAACTTTTTGTGCGTCTCACGAAAAGTAGCGCCATCACCAATTTGTGTGGCATCGGCATCTTTTTCATCAAACCAGGCACAGCAGATATTGACGGGTCTGCCGTTCGTGCCGCATGACGCCTGCCACATTTTGCGCCCGGCAAGATAAGCCGCGAACAGAGCCTGAATCAAATCTGGCGGCAACGTCGCGGAAGAAAGTAATACCCGCGTTCCCAACATTCCGGCCCAGTTCATCAGACGACATACTGCATAGAGATCGGCAATATCAAAATCGTCAGGTTCGTCGAGCACTAAATCACTGGTTAACAGACGCAACATCGCCGGAAGCTGTTTCCCGCCACGCACACCTTCGGTCGCGGAAATAAGATGATCAATCGTTGCTACCAGAATCGGTGCGCTTACTAACTCCTTAAGTTTGCTGTCATCCTTCAACCATTTTTCCAGCGCCCCGGTATGAAGACTGCCTTCGTATTTAACAAACTGTTGCTCCTCTGCCAGCGACTCTTGCGAAGCACTTCCACAATCATTGTCTGTTTTTTCCTGCTGCCAGAGTTGTTTGACTGCCGCCGAACCAATCAGTACAGCCAGCTCATCCTCACCGAGTCCAAGCCGGCTGCGCAGAGCATCACCCGTTTGTAAAGTCAGCGTACGTAATCCCAATGCGATGGTAAAGCGACACCCTTCACGCTCATCAGCAAGCGCATACATAATTCGGGCGTTAGCAAAGGTTTTACCGCCCCCCGTCGAGGCCATATTGACACCGAAAAAACCATCTTCCCGACTGCGTTCACGTAACGCACGCGCCACATCCCAGGCTTTGTCCTGCCAGCGATATTTCGCATCTGTAGCTCGCTGGTTAAAACCTTTATGTCGGGCAATTGCCGGAAGCGATGCCCGTGTGTGCATCAGTTGCCGCCCAAGCAAATACGCATGATGCGCGACGCCCACAAGATGCTCATCTACCCGTTGTTTGAGCGTGCCGCTCTGCCGATCGCTATTTGCCCAGACGATATAATTCGGATCTTGCCATTTTTGCTGCGCGTCGTTAGATGAATAGTAGTGATCGGCAAGCATCAGGCAAAAACGCGCCATATGTAATGGAAACAGTTGCTCCATCAGCCCCCATTCCTTTAAACCGACAGCGTTACGCGCCCGACGGGCAATCTGACGCGCTTTTTCTCGCCAGCTCGCGCTTTGAAGCGGAGTGCCTGCCGGAAACTGCCAGACTTGCTCGAAATCCTGAGGTGACCAGTCATTCTTACGGTGGTTAACGGCATTCCAGTCAGCATTGAGTTGCTTCTCCAGCCAACTTTCACAGCCTTTGCATGATTGTTCCGGTTGTGGCGAAAGATTCTCCGGCATTCGATGATGGGAAAGGATCAACCAGCCTACCGTTTTGGCGAGTGGTTGCAGCGAACTGAATGGACTATTGGAAAAATGAGGCGTGTCCTTTTGCAGGCGCTCAAGAATCGCGGTTTCATCATCTGCCGTTAATTCCCCAAGTTTTTCCAGCCACACATCATCTGACTGCTTACCGACAAAAGCCTGAAAAAGCCGCAGCGAAATCCACTCATGCCGGTAAGGTTGATAACTTCGTGCACTCTTTTTGGTCAGGCTTTGCTGAAAGCTGCGTCCTGCTTTACCAAAATCATGAAATAACCCAGCAATAGCCGCCAGCAGCGCAATGCTTTCCGCGCACTGCCAGCGATGTTCTTCTTTGTTCACCAGGCTGGTTTGCGTTGTTCGATTTGTGGGAACGCGGCCTTGATCATTAAAGCGACGAATATTGCCGACAATCCACATCAGCTCCGTTTGCCCATTCTTCTTCAGCCAGTGACAAGCAACCGCTGTGTTTCGTCTTGCCGTTTTGCGCAGTAAACGGCGTAAAGTGTTAACACCTTCCTGAGTAATCACCGTTTGCCATGCGGCATCACCTGTGCGTTCGGCAAACTGATCAATAATACGGCAACTCTCAACACGAGCATTTTTTGTGCATCGCGAAATAATCAGGACGTTCATTGGTCACCCTTAGCCAGTGCCTGAGCCGTTTCCTGCAGAGAGGTGATCATGACATCCAGCGCATCCGCTTGTTGAAAGATATTGATGCAGCGTTGACGAAACTCCTGAGCATTCTCTCCCGCCATTGCGGCGATAAATGCTTGTGGCATAACAAGGGCATCTTTAATCAGATCGGCAAGGTCAAAAACAAGCCCACCGCGACGTGTTTTACCGTGCATTACCGCTAAACCGTGGGGAATACCTGTTACCCACGCCGCCACTGCCGCCAGGCCATAGGCCAGATAATTCCCTTGATCGAGGAAACGGTTGGCCATATCAATCCCACCGCCCCGTTTTGCGCGGGTGAAATCGCCATAGCCCACTGTTTGACTGACCATTTTGTATAACGCCCTGGTCATTTTGGCTTCTACGAGCATAAGCTGCGTATGGTTTTCTGCCGCGTCTATTTCTTCGCGAGTACGATTTATCAAGGTCTGGAGCACGCTGGTATCAGGTTGAAATGCGTGTTCACGCTGCATTTTCGCGCTGGTCCAGTGCTTATCAATATGTGTCAGGCGGATTAACTGAAAACGTTTCGCGGCGGCAAGTCGTTTGTCTTCAATAAACCAGAAAGAAACCCATTGCTGAAGGTACTCGGTAGGACGATATTCGCTTTGTGGGCTGAGCCAGGAGACATCAACATCTACTTCATTGGCGGAGTAAAGCGGTGTGCCATCCGTACCACAAAATCCTACCATCACCCCCGCATGGGCAAATTCACGCATCGCCGCCTGGGTAACGGAAGTTCCCATCCCCAACATCAACGCCGTGGTATTCGCAATAGGGATATTCCAGTAGTACGACTCCTTACCTTCACTGGTAACATATTCCACTCGCCCACCATTCACCTGCACCCGGCATTTTTCCAGATAATAAATATTGGCGCGTTTGGAGTGGAGAATAGTTTTGAGGTCAGAAGGAGTAAGGTAATTTGAAGACATAAACACATCCTGTGATTATTTTTGTTTTAAGGCGTTAGGATTAGTACAACATTGATTTCTGTGCAGGAAATTGATTTCTGTCGCAATTATTACAATTGTTATTGTGTGCTAAGGCTAATGTTTTGACGTTGAGAGCATCATGATATGACCAAACGTCTACCATTACGTATTGTGAAACTGCCTGTACGGCAGTGAACAATCTTCCGCTTCTCTCCACCAGAGAGTGTCTTTTCTAAGCTGCCTGTACGGCAGTGAACTTCGATAACGCATCGAGCAGGAACGACGACCCTTTCTAAGCTGCCTGTACGGCAGTGAACCTCATTAGCGCGCGTTCGCGAGCGATTAATGATTTCTAAGCTGCCTGTACGGCAGTGAACTATCGTGGGCGCGGACAGGGTAACCGCATCGCTTTCTAAGCTGCCTGTACGGCAGTGAACAACGAGCTGCCCGTCGAAGACCAGGAATCCCCTTTCTAAGCTGCCTGTACGGCAGTGAACTGATGTATCGCTGTTCATGCCAGAAATTAACATTTCTAAGCTGCCTGTACGGCAGTGAACGGCGATAACTCAAAATGTCCGAATTACTACACTTTCTAAGCTGCCTGTACGGCAGTGAACATAAGCTACCCATGTGAAGCCGCACCATTTCTTTTCTAAGCTGCCTGTACGGCAGTGAACACGGAAGGGTATGTGACGGAGCATATTTCTCATTTCTAAGCTGCCTGTACGGCAGTGAACTATTCAGTCACAATGAAATAGCGTTCGTTGTCTTTCTAAGCTGCCTGTACGGCAGTGAACGAGCCAGACCTGCAACCGCCGGTAGCCAGAGCTTTCTAAGCTGCCTGTACGGCAGTGAACGCAACCACCGTTGATCTCGCAGATATTCAATCTTTCTAAGCTGCCTGTACGGCAGTGAACGCTAAAAAATACAAATTAGCAATAGATTCCGATTTCTAAGCTGCCTGTACGGCAGTGAACTCAGTCGAAACTTCATCAGCAAGAATATTTTCTTTCTAAGCTGCCTGTACGGCAGTGAACTAACATGCCTTTCAAACAGCTATTTATCTACATTTCTAAGCTGCCTGTACGGCAGTGAACCAGGAGAATAAGACACTGGTATTTCAGGTCCGTTTCTAAGCTGCCTGTACGGCAGTGAACAGGATGGTAAAGAGAAGATCGGTCAGGACGTATTTCTAAGCTGCCTGTACGGCAGTGAACTCAAATACTACACGTTTAGCCCGTTGTTAATAAAGTAAAACTATCCAATTTCCCTGCTGCCACCCTTTTTTATCCTTGCCTTCCAGCAGCGTTAATTATCAATAAGTTACAGCAACCATAGAAATTAGGGTTACAACCGCCCTCACCTCACAAACAAAAAAGTCCGTAACCCCATACAGGATTACGGACTTTATCAACCTACTTAAAAGGCTTTACACCATCAGATTAATGCGCTGCTTCCGCCTTGTGCTTTTGCGCACTCTGGAACCCGTAGGTCAGCTCATTTTTCTCTTTATCCAGTGCAACAGTGACCTGGCCGCCGTCCACCAGCGAGCCAAACAGCAGTTCGTTAGCGAGCGGTTTTTTCAGGTTGTCCTGAATGACGCGAGCCATCGGACGTGCACCCATTGCCCGGTCGTAACCTTTCTCGGCCAGCCAGTTACGTGCTTCCTGACTCACTTCCAGAGAAACACCTTTTTGATCCAACTGAACCTGCAACTCGACGATGAATTTATCCACCACCTGATGGATTACGTCGGTTGACAGATGATCGAACCAGATAATGTTGTCGAGACGGTTACGGAACTCTGGCGTAAAGATCTTCTTGATCTCTTCCATCGCATCGGTGCTGTTATCCTGGTGGATAAGGCCAATAGATTTGCGCTCGGTTTCACGTACCCCGGCGTTGGTGGTCATCACCAGCACCACGTTACGGAAATCTGCCTTGCGTCCGTTGTTATCGGTCAGCGTGCCGTTGTCCATCACCTGCAACAGAATGTTGAATACGTCCGGATGCGCTTTCTCGATTTCGTCCAGCAGCAGCACCGCGTGCGGATGTTTGATCACCGCATCGGTCAGCAGACCACCCTGATCAAAACCAACGTATCCCGGAGGTGCACCAATCAGGCGGCTGACGGTATGACGCTCCATATACTCGGACATATCAAAGCGTAAAAGCTCAATGCCCAGGGCTTTGGAAAGCTGTACCGTCACCTCGGTTTTCCCGACCCCAGTTGGACCAGCAAACAGGAACGAACCGACCGGTTTATGTTCGTGGCCTAAACCCGCACGCGCCATCTTGATAGCCTCAGTCAGCGCCTCAATGGCTTTATCCTGACCGAAGACCAGCATTTTCAGGCGATCACCGAGGTTTCTCAGCGTATCGCGGTCACTCTGAGAAACGCTCTTCTCTGGAATACGCGCAATACGGGCTACCACGGACTCAATATCCGCCACATTGACCGTTTTCTTGCGCTTGCTTACCGGCATCAGGCGTGCGCGAGCGCCCGCTTCGTCGATAACGTCAATCGCTTTATCCGGCAGATGACGATCGTTTATGTATTTCACCGCCAGCTCTACCGCCGCACGCACCGCTTTCGCGGTATAACGCACGTCGTGGTGCGCTTCGTACTTCGGTTTCAGGCCGTTGATGATTTGAACAGTTTCTTCGATCGACGGTTCAGTAATATCAATTTTCTGGAAGCGACGCGCCAAAGCACGGTCTTTCTCGAAAATGTTGCTGAACTCCTGATAGGTTGTCGAACCAATTACGCGAATTTTACCGCTGGAGAGCAACGGTTTGATCAGGTTAGCTGCATCCACCTGACCGCCAGAGGCTGCACCTGCGCCGATGATGGTGTGGATCTCATCAATAAACAGGATGCTGTTTGTATCCTGCTCAAGTTGTTTAAGCAATGCTTTGAAACGTTTTTCAAAGTCGCCGCGATATTTGGTGCCCGCTAACAGAGAACCGATATCGAGGGAGTAAATCGTACAGTCAGCCATCACTTCCGGTACATCGCCCTGAACAATACGCCAGGCAAGACCTTCCGCAATGGCGGTTTTACCGACGCCAGACTCCCCGACCAGCAGCGGGTTGTTTTTACGGCGGCGACAGAGAACCTGAATGGCGCGCTCCAGTTCCTTCTCACGACCAATCAGCGGGTCGATTCCTCCCACGCGTGCAAGCTGGTTCAGGTTAGTCGTGAAATTCTCCATACGGTCCTCCCCACCAGCTTGTTCTTCACTGCTCGGCTGGTTTCCTGGTTCAGAAGACTGAGATGGCTCGTCTTTACGCGTGCCATGAGAAATAAAGTTCACCACATCGAGACGGCTGACTTCATGTTTGCGCAACAGATACGCCGCCTGTGACTCCTGTTCGCTAAAGATAGCAACCAGAACATTCGCACCGGTAACCTCACTGCGACCGGAGGACTGAACATGGAAGACCGCACGTTGCAGTACACGCTGAAAACTCAGCGTCGGCTGTGTGTCGCGCTCCTCTTCACTGGCAGGCAGAACGGGTGTGGTTTGTTCAATAAAGGCTTCCAGTTCCTGACGGAGCGCCACCAGATCCACGGAACATGCTTCCAGCGCCTCCCGAGCAGACGGATTACTGAGCAATGCCAGTAACAAGTGCTCGACGGTCATAAACTCATGACGGTGCTCGCGCGCTCTGGCGAAAGCCATGTTTAAACTGAGTTCCAGTTCTTGATTGAGCATAGGCACCTCCCCCAATTTTTATGCCTGCATTCAGGCTTTTTCCAGCGTACACAGCAATGGATGCTCGTTCTCCCTCGCGTACTTGTTCACCATCGCCACTTTGGTTTCTGCAACCTCGGCGGTAAAGACTCCGCAAATGGCCTTCCCCTGGTAGTGAACAGCGAGCATCAATTGCGTTGCACGTTCTACATCATAAGAAAAGAATTTTTGTAACACGTCAATAACAAACTCCATCGGAGTGTAATCATCATTGACTAATATCACTTTATACATAGATGGCGGTTTTAGCGCGTCACGCACTTTTTCTTCCGCCAGTTGATCAAAGTCCAGCCAGTCGTTCGTTTTACCCATTGTCAGTTATCATCTTCGGTTACGGTTATCGGCAGAACGCTCTGCCGCTGACAAGAGCTTATTTGCCTGACCAATCTACTCCACATAATAGATAAGTATCATCTATCGTTGGCATCAGCGACATCAGTCACGTTACTGTCAATAGCGTTAACTGCTTCAAATTTTTGATGCATACCTACCCCCTGGCCCCTGTCAAACGCTTGACGACTCGCCCTATTTCTCTAAATTGTATTTCTAGAGTTGGCGAGGTTTTGAACTGCCCCCTCTCTGACCCCGGTTTATTCCATCTTACTTGTATAAGATTTGCGAAGGATGTCGAAGCATGGAAAAGGGTACTGTTAAGTGGTTCAACAATGCCAAAGGGTTTGGTTTCATCTGCCCTGAAGGCGGCGGCGAAGATATTTTCGCTCATTATTCCACCATCCAGATGGATGGTTACAGAACGCTAAAAGCTGGGCAATCCGTTCAGTTTGATGTCCACCAGGGGCCAAAAGGCAATCATGCCAGTGTTATTGTGCCCGTCGAAGTAGAAGCGGCAGTCGCATAGCTCTTCTGTCTCATTGTGTACATCCTACAGGCAAAATGCCAGCCCGATCGGCTGGCATTTTTATCTCAAATACTACTCTCGCGCCAGAGCATCCACTGGATCCAGCCGTGCCGCATTTCTCGCAGGCAGCCAGCCGAATAAAATCCCGGTAATGGTCGAGCAAAGAAACGCCAGCAGCAGCGCCAACGGAGAAAAGCCAATTTCCCAGCCGGGTAAAAAAAGCTGCAAGGTGAAAGCGATTAACAGCGAAAGAGAGATCCCCAACGCGCCACCCACCAGACAAACCAGCACGGCTTCGATCAGAAACTGTTGCAGTACATCGCTGGCTCGCGCCCCCACAGCCATGCGAATGCCAATTTCCCGCGTTCGCTCGGTCACTGACACCAGCATAATGTTCATTACACCAATGCCTCCAACCACCAGCGAAATCACCGCCACCAGCGTCAGAAACAGTTGTAAAGTACGTGTGGTCTTTTCGACGGTTTTCAAGACGCCGTCCATGTTCCAGGTGAAGAAATCCTTTTTGCCGTGACGCAGCGACAACAAACGCGTCAGTTGCTGTTCCGCCTCGGCGCTGTCAAAGCCTTCTTTCACTCTTACGGTAATTGAGTTAAGCCACGACTGTCCCATAACTCGCCCGGACATCGTGCTGTAAGGCAACCACACGCGCAGCACTTTACTGCTACCAAACATCGACTGTTTTTCTTCCGCTACGCCGATGACCCTCGCTGGCATATTACCAACCAGAATCACCTCGCCAACCACATCCGCTTTATGCGGGAAAAGCTGACGGCGGGTATTACTGTCGAGAACGACGACCTGCGCGCGACCGTTGAGTTGCTCCTGATTAAAGGTGTTGCCTTCGCTGAAGGTCATGCCATAGACATTGAAATAATCGCCGCTCACGCCATTGGCACTGGCAGCTACATCAACATTGTTATAACGCAGGCGCAGGTTTTGCGAGACAGCGGGGGTGGCAGAGGCGACCCACGGTTGTTTTTGAATAGCGATTAAGTCGTCGTATTTAAGCGCCTGTTGATATTGCGGATCGTCATCGCCAAAATCTTTCCCGGGATAGACATCAATAGTATTCGTACCAATAGAACGAATATCCGCCAGCACCATTTGTTTGGCGGCGTCGCCCACCACGACAATAGAAACCACCGACGCAATACCGATAATAATCCCCAGCATGGTCAGTAAAGTACGCATTTTATTCGCTGCCAGCGCCCGCCACGCCATCGTCAGCGCCTCGTTAAAACCGCTGACAAACTGCCGCCAGCCAGACGCCGTTTTGACTACAGGCTCCGTCCCGCCAGCAACATTCTCCTTTTCAATAGCGGGCGGATTGCGCACGATTTCGCCGTCGCGAATTTCGATCACCCGCTCGGCCTGAGCAGCGACCTGCGGATCGTGGGTGACAATAATCACCGTGTGCCCGCGATCGCGTAACTGATGCAGGATCGCCATGACCTCTTCGCCAGAATGGCTGTCCAGTGCGCCGGTCGGTTCATCGGCAAGGATCACCTGCCCGCCGTTCATCAATGCCCGCGCGATACTGACGCGCTGTTGCTGACCGCCGGAAAGCTGCGCAGGGTAATATTCTGTGCGGTCTTCCAGCCCCAGTCGTTGCAGTAACTCCTGGGCGCGTAGCAGTCGCTGTTTCCTCTCAAGACCGGCATAGACGGCGGGTACTTCAACGTTCTGCTCGGCGGTTAAATGCGAAAGCAAATGGTAACGCTGGAAAATAAAGCCAAAATGCTCGCGGCGCAGTTGCGCCAGCGCATCGGCGTCCAGTGTGGCAACATCCTGACCGGCAACGCGATAGGTGCCGCTGGTGGCTTTATCCAGGCAGCCGAGAATATTCATCAGGGTCGATTTACCAGAACCCGAAGCGCCGACAATCGCCACCATCTCACCGGCATAAATATCAAGGCTGATGCCCTTCAGCACCTCGACCTGCTCATCCCCAGCGGGATAGCTGCGGCGAATATCCTTCAATTCGAGCAAAGGCGTCATTGCGCAGCTCCTGGCTTGGCCTCACCAATCACCACTTCATCGCCCGCTTCCAGCCCTTTGACAATCTCAACATCGGTATCGTTACGTGCGCCAATCGTCACTTCACGCTCGCGTGTTTCACCATTACGCAACAATTTAACCTTATAACGATTATCACCAACCGGATCGCCTAACGCTGACAGAGGGATCGTCAGCACGTTTTTCACATCGGTGAGCTGAATATGAACCTGTGCGGTCATATCCAGTCGCAGCAAACCATTGGGGTTTGGGACTTCAAAACGGGCATAGTAGAAAATGGCGTCGTTAACCTTTTCCGGCGTCGGTAGCACGTCTTTAATCTGCCCTTCGTAGCGCGTCAGCGGATCGCCAAGCACCGTAAACCAGGCTTTTTGCCCCGGCTTCAGGTGAATGACGTCCGCTTCAGAAACCTGCGCTTTTACCAGCATGGTGCTCATATCCGCCAGCGTCAGAATGTTCGGTGCTTGTTGTGCGGCAATCACCGTCTGACCTTGCAGAGTGGTGATTTGCGTGACTTCCCCGGCCATCGGGGCAACGATGCGGGTGTAATCAAGATTGGTTTTAGCGGTGTCGAGAGAGGCCTGATTGCGCTTGATTTGCGCGTCAATAGTGCCGATTTGCGCCTGTTTCACAGCCATCTCCGTCGCGGCGGTGTCGAGATCCTGTTGTGAAACCGCCTGCGTTTGCGCCAGACGTTGTTGACGTGAATACGTCACCCGCGCCAGTTTCAACTCCGCTTCCGCCTGTTGCCGCTGCGCGCGCAGCTCCATCAGTGTTGCTTCCACTTCCTTGATCTGGTTTTCAGCCTGCTCAGGATCAATAACCCCTAAAAGCTGATCTTTTTTAACTTTATCGCCAATCGCCACCGACAGCGTTTTCAACTGACCGCTAACCTGCGCGCCCACGTCAACCTTACGCAGCGCGTCCAGCTTTCCGGTCGCCAGTACGCTTTGCTGCAAATCACCGGGGCGAACAATCAGTGTCTGATAAGTCGGCACGGGCGCGTTGAGAATTCTCCATAACGCAATCAGCCCGGCGATGACTATCACCAGCGCAATAACGTAACGTTTCTTCACGGTTCTCCGATTTTTCATAAATATTCTGAATACTCCATATGCCAATCCGGGTCATCAACTTCAACGAAATATCAACAAAACCCTAAAATTTACGTTAGTAATCACACTATTGATGTTTGGTTAAGATACGCAATGGTGAAATCGGCGTCATGTATAACCATTGATTTCATGAATATGTCGCAGCTAACTGAACGGTCCTTTACGCCATCTGAATCTCTCAGCAGCCTGTCTCTTTTTCTTAGTCTGGCACGCGGACAGTGTCGACCAGGTAAATTCTGGCACCGACGTAGCTTTCGTCAGAAATTTTTGCTGCGCTCGTTGATTATGCCGCGCTTAAGCGTTGAATGGATGAACGAACTATCCCACTGGCCTAATCTCAATACGCTGTTAACACGCCAGCCGCGACTGCCTGTTCGTCTGCATCGCCCTTACCTTGCCGCCAATCTTAGCCGTAAGCAATTACTCGAGGCACTACGTTACCATTATGCATTGCTGCGTGCGTGTATGTCGGCAGAAGAATTCAGCTTATATTTGAATACCCCCGGCCTGCAACTGGCGAAGCTGGAAGGTAAAAATGGTGAGCCGTTCACGCTTGAGCTGACCATGATGATCTCAATGGATAAAGAAGGTGACAGCACAATCCTGTTCCGCAACAGTGAAGGTATTCCTCTGGCAGAGATCACTTTTACCCTGTGTGAATATCAGGGGAAAAGAACGATGTTTATTGGTGGACTGCAAGGTGCGAAATGGGAAATTCCGCATCAGGAAATTCAGAATGCGACGAAAGCCTGCCACGGGCTATTTCCAAAACGCCTCGTGATGGAAGCGGCCTGCCTGTTTGCCCAACGTTTACAGGTAGAGCAAATCATTGCCGTCAGTAATGAAACGCATATTTACCGCAGCCTGCGTTATCGCGATAAAGAAGGCAAGATCCATGCAGATTACAACGCTTTCTGGGAATCGGTTGGCGGCGTATGTGATGCTGAACGCCATTACCGCCTTCCGGCACTGATAGCACGAAAAGAAGTTGCCGAAATCGCCAGTAAAAAACGAGCTGAATACCGTCGGCGCTATGAGATGCTCGACGCCATTCAGCCACAGATGGCAACGATGTTTCGCGGTTAATCTGCCCGACCGCGCGCCAGCCACAGCACGCGTGAGAACATTTTTTTCAGCAGCGTCGGTACGGATTCCACACCACGACGGCCGGCCTCCATTGCCACTTCAATGGCAAGATCGGGTTTGGAAGAGCGATGGATCGCCTTCGAGATAATTTTGCGCAGATTCATCGGCACATTTTCCGGGATCTGCGCCACGCGGTGGAACACATCGGAAAATCCCTGGCGATACATAAAATGTTCCATATCCAGCGCCGGTAACGCCGTTAAATGTTCTCGTTCAGCTTCCCGATCGTTATTCAACAGGCTGCGTACCGTAGCGGCATATTTCTTCCCTGCTTCATCGCCATCGACCAGTACATGCCATTCAATCCCCATTCGCCGGGCAAATTTAACCAGTGGCTTTAGCCCGGACTGGGCAAATTCAATGACCTTGATCCCTTCGGCATCGAAATGGTGTCCACACTGGCGCGCCAGTTCATTGATAACCCAGGTTTCTGTTTCCCCTTCCACCAGCAACCAGCAGCGAGCAAACAGCGATGACGGACGATTAAAACGAATATGAAAGGATATGCGTCGGCTATCTTCAGTACTCAAGCCACTCGGCCCCAGACGCCAGGCGGCAACGCGAGAAGATTCACGCACCAGACGGCAAACATGCTCTACCGGTGTTAACGAAAGCAGCTCGCCAGAGTTGGTTGTAGCAATACGTTGCAATGGCAGAAGATTCAGCAGATGCCAGGCAACGGAAAGCATAATGGGGTGTAAACGGGTTTCTGGATCTTCTATCAGCAATAATGGACGGGCGTCTTTATCCAGCCGTAATGTACCTTTTGCCTGCAATAAAGTGGCAAACAGGCCGAGCAAAATAACCCTATACGAGCGACCTCCGGGCCGGTCAATCATCCGGTTGATGATATCCAGATATCGCCAGCTTCGTTGCTCATTGCTGGCTCGCCGCCGCATTAAACGATATCTCGCCTGTCCGGCTCCCTGCTCAGAGAAATAATGCTCAAGCAGTTGCACCATTGCCGAAAGTCCCTGACGAATCTGCCCATCAGAGAGATTTTGTGGATGCGAGGATAACTCACGGGCGAGGAAATCGAGCTGGCGTGCGGTGACTTCCACATTGGGGACATTTGGCACCGTGCCACTACGAATACGGCGCATAAAACGGGCATCACGCAAGCGCAGCACCGGCATTAAACGCACCAGATGGCGTGCCTGATCGTTAATATCCTCGACATCAATCGGATGTCCGTCTTTATCGAGAAAACTGCGGAGTGTCATCACACTGCCGTCTTCCGCACTCTCCCCTTCCAGGCGATAAAAAATACGGTGATAGCCATCGGCGCACGGCGTCCAGCACGCTTCCAGCGGACGATAGCGGCGCACCCGATGCCGGCCTGGCAGCGATTCGCGGAAGGTCAAAATGATATGCAGATGATGTTCCCGCCCATTGATATCTCCCGTCGGAAACCAGAAATCGTCGCGCTCAAAATGGTAGAGATCTGACTCTGGCGATAACAGCAGGGTTAAAGCGTCCAGCAAGCTGGATTTACCCCACGCGTTCTCCCCAATCAGGACATTGTTTTGTTCCAGCATCAACGATAAACGGTTGATACCGCGAAAACCCACAATTTCAACGCGCTCAAGAATCATATCCCCTCCAGAAATATGTTATTTATCTTCTACTCCGGCAGTATAACGAGAAAGACGGTGACAATACGTGATGACAGCACAATTAAGCATGGCAAATGACTGAAAAATGAGCGAATAATTGTGTTATATACCCTCTTAACGATCCCCCTGAAAAAACAACGAAATCAAATAATTAGCTTATGAATTATTTTTGTTACCACCAAAGGCTTAATTCAGTTGTTTGCACTACAATGTCAATCAGGCAAATGACTATATGAGGGAACTGACTATTGCCCTAAATCAAAATTACTGGATTTATTTATCTGGCGAATGACTCGCCTTCGTTTTTAAAATACCCACGCATTATTTCTGTCGTCACTTTTTTACGACGACCCTATAAAACGACCATATTTTTCACAGGGTCAATTTTTAATTGAGGTGGATATGTTCAGAAAATTAGCAGCTGAATGTTTTGGTACTTTCTGGCTTGTATTTGGTGGCTGCGGTAGCGCAGTGCTGGCAGCAGCGTTCCCGGAATTAGGCATTGGTTTTGCTGGTGTCGCGCTGGCTTTTGGTCTGACCGTACTGACCATGGCCTTCGCTGTCGGTCATATTTCTGGTGGTCATTTTAACCCGGCAGTCACTATTGGTTTATGGGCTGGCGGTCGTTTCCCGGCAAAAGAAGTCGTTGGCTATGTGATTGCCCAGGTTGTCGGCGGTATTGTGGCGGCGGCATTGCTGTATTTAATTGCCAGCGGCAAAGCTGGATTTGACGCGGCAGCCAGCGGTTTTGCTTCTAACGGTTATGGCGAGCATTCACCGGGCGGTTATTCCATGCTTTCTGCACTGGTGGTTGAACTGGTACTGAGTGCGGGTTTCCTGCTGGTGATCCACGGTGCAACCGACAAATACGCTCCGGCGGGTTTTGCACCCATTGCCATTGGTCTGGCATTAACACTGATTCACTTAATCAGTATTCCGGTGACTAACACTTCCGTTAACCCGGCGCGCAGTACTGCGGTTGCTATCTTCCAGGGCGGTTGGGCATTAGAACAACTGTGGTTCTTCTGGGTGGTGCCAATTGTCGGCGGTATTATCGGTGGTCTGATTTACCGTACTCTGCTGGAAAAACGTGATTAATTAGCATTGGCATTTTATCTGCCCTGATTGTTTTATCTTCGACGTTACAAACCGCACGGGTGTTGGTGGCGTCAAAATCGCTGAAGCGTTCCCCGAAGGCCGGGGCAGCCCACATGGATGTGGGCTGAGGGCGCGTCTTACAGGGACGTTACCTCGCGCCCGACCCGGTAGCCGAAGGGGATAAGCTGAAGGCACCGCGCAGCGGCGATTTTGTTCGCCAGAGCCCGGGGGTGCAGGGGGCGGCGGCGACTGGCCGCCCCCTGCGCGCTCCTTGCACCAGTGGCTTTATATGGCATTGCACATGAAAGGAGTGCAACAATGTTAAGCTCTCAAATAGAATGACGAGATCTTTAAGCTCAACGCAGTCCCCTTCTTGTGCATAACATTTCCTTTTAATTGCAACTTTACTCGTCCTTCCGCTTTCAGTAGTGTGTCATCGCGCATTTCGACTTCTTTCTTTGCAAGGACTGGGTTTTCATGTTTTCTGGGCTGTTAATCATTCTGGTTCCCCTGATTGTGGGTTACCTCATTCCGCTTCGCCAAAAAGCTGCATTAAAAGTTATTAATCAGCTATTAAGCTGGATGGTTTACCTTATTCTCTTTTTTATGGGTATCAGTCTGGCGTTTCTCGATAACCTCGCCAGTAACCTGTTGGCGATTCTGCATTATTCTGCCGTCAGTATTACCGTTATTTTACTGTGTAATATTGCCGCCCTTATGTGGCTGGAGCGCGGTTTGCCGTGGCGTAATCACCATCAGCAAGAAAAACTCCCGTCACGTATTGCGATGGCGCTGGAGTCGCTAAAACTGTGCGGCGTAGTCGTAATTGGTTTTGCCATTGGCCTTAGCGGATTAGGTTTCTTACAACACGCCACTGAAGCCAGCGAATACACCTTAATTCTGTTACTTTTCCTCGTCGGTATTCAGCTACGCAATAATGGCATGACCTTAAAGCAGATTGTCCTTAATCGCCGGGGAATGATTGTCGCTGTAGTGGTGGTTGCCAGTTCTTTAATTGGTGGCTTAATTAACGCCTTTATTCTTGATCTCCCCATCAATACCGCGCTGGCAATGGCCTCCGGTTTCGGCTGGTATTCTCTTTCCGGTATTTTGTTGACCGAATCTTTTGGGCCGGTAATCGGAAGCGCGGCGTTTTTTAATGATCTGGCTCGTGAGCTAATCGCCATTATGCTCATCCCCGGTCTTATCCGTCGCAGTCGCTCAACGGCACTGGGTTTGTGCGGTGCCACATCAATGGATTTCACCCTACCCGTGCTTCAGCGGACAGGCGGGCTGGATATGGTCCCGGCGGCGATTGTTCACGGTTTTATTCTTAGCCTGTTAGTGCCAATTCTGATCGCCCTTTTCTCTGCGTAATACCTCTCTGGCGGTAGATCTCTGCCGCCAAAATTGCGCTAAATCAATCTCCCTTAAAGTTGCATGAAAAATCCCTTTTATCCCCGCGTTAAGCGTCTTAACCTTAAACATGTATATTAAATATAACTTTAAAAGGTGTGATCATGTTTTGTGTGCAATGTGAACAAACTATCCGTACTCCGGCAGGAAACGGCTGCTCATACGCGCAGGGGATGTGTGGTAAAACGGCGGAAACCTCTGACCTTCAGGATTTACTCATCGCGGCGCTGCAAGGGCTTTCGGCCTGGGCGGTTAAAGCGCGTGAATACGGCATCATCAACCACGATGTAGACAGCTTTGCGCCACGCGCATTTTTCTCAACCCTGACCAACGTTAACTTCGATTCTCCGCGTATTGTCGGCTACGCTCGTGAAGCGATTGCCCTGCGCGAGGCGTTGAAAGCGCAATGCCTGGCTGTAGATGCCAACGCCCACGTCGATAATCCGATGGCGGACTTACAACTGGCGAGCGACGATCTCGGCGAACTGCAACGTCAGGCAGCAGAATTTACTCCGAACAAAGATAAAGCGGCGATTGGCGAAAACATTCTCGGCCTGCGTCTGCTCTGCCTGTATGGCCTGAAAGGTGCGGCAGCCTATATGGAACACGCGCATGTTCTCGGTCAATACGACAACGATATTTACGCCCAGTACCATAAAATCATGGCATGGCTGGGGACGTGGCCTTCCGATATGAACGCACTTCTCGAATGTTCAATGGAAATCGGTCAGATGAACTTCAAAGTGATGAGCATTCTGGATGCAGGCGAAACCGGTAAATATGGTCACCCGACGCCAACTCAGGTCAACGTGAAAGCGACGGCGGGTAAATGCATCCTGATTTCCGGTCACGATCTCAAAGATCTCTACAACCTGCTGGAACAGACCGAAGGCACGGGCGTTAACGTCTACACCCACGGCGAAATGCTGCCAGCGCATGGCTATCCGGAACTGCGTAAATTCAAACATCTGGTCGGTAACTACGGCAGCGGCTGGCAGAATCAACAAGTTGAGTTCGCTCGCTTCCCTGGTCCCATCGTGATGACCTCTAACTGCATCATCGACCCAACCGTGGGCGCTTATGACGATCGTATCTGGACCCGCAGTATTGTTGGCTGGCCGGGCGTGCGTCATCTGGATGGCGAAGATTTCTCTGCGGTTATCGCCCAGGCGCAACAAATGGCGGGCTTCCCGTACAGCGAAATTCCGCACCTGATCAATGTGGGCTTTGGTCGCCAGACGCTGCTTGGCGCGGCGGATACGCTGATTGATCTGGTCAGCCGCGAAAAACTGCGTCATATCTTCCTGCTTGGCGGCTGTGACGGCGCACGCGGCGAACGTCACTACTTCACCGATTTCGCCACCAGCGTGCCGGATGACTGCCTGATCCTGACCCTCGCCTGTGGTAAATATCGCTTTAACAAACTTGAGTTTGGCGATATCGAAGGTCTGCCGCGTCTGGTGGATGCCGGTCAGTGTAACGATGCATACTCGGCGATTATTCTGGCGGTAACGCTGGCAGAAAAACTGGGATGCGGTGTCAACGATCTGCCGTTGTCGCTGGTGCTCTCCTGGTTTGAACAGAAAGCGATTGTCATTCTGCTGACACTGCTTTCTCTGGGCGTGAAAAATATCGTCACCGGCCCGACTGCACCTGGCTTCCTGACCCCAGACCTGCTGGCGGTGCTGAATGAGAAATTCGGCCTGCGTTCTATCACCACTGTTGAAGAAGACATGAAGCAACTGTTGAGCGCGTAAGGAGTTTGTCGATGACGATGCCAACGAATCAATGCCCGTGGCGGATGCAGGTTCATCACATTAAGCAAGAAACGCCGGATGTGTGGACGATTTCCCTGATTTGCCACGATTACTATCCGTATCGCGCCGGGCAATATGCGCTGGTCAGCGTGCGAAACTCAGCCGAAACGCTGCGTGCTTATACCATCTCCTCCACACCTGGTGTGAGTGAATACATCACCCTGACCGTGCGGCGGATTGATGACGGTGTCGGTTCCCAGTGGCTGACCCGCGAAGTGAAACGCGGTGACTATCTCTGGCTTTCGGACGCGATGGGGGAATTTACCTGCGACGATAAATCTGAAGATAAATTCCTGTTACTGGCGGCCGGCTGCGGCGTCACGCCGATTATGTCGATGCGTCGCTGGCTGGCGAAAAATCGTCCGCAGGCAGATGTACAGGTGATCTACAACGTGCGTACGCCGCAGGACGTCATTTTCGCCGATGAGTGGCGTAATTATCCGGTGACGCTGGTGGCAGAAAATAACGTCAGTGAGGGCTTTATCGCTGGGCGTCTCACTCGCGAACTGTTGGCAAGCGTTCCTGACCTGGCTTCGCGTACTGTGATGACCTGTGGCCCGGCGCCGTATATGGATTGGGTGGAACAGGAAGTGAAGACGCTTGGCGTGACACGTTTCTTTAAAGAGAAATTCTTTACGCCAGTGGCGGAAGCGGCGACCAGCGGTCTGAAATTCACCAAACTGCAACCGGCGCAAGAATTTTACGCACCGGTTGGCACCACGCTGCTGGAGGCGCTGGAAAGCAACAAAGTTCCGGTTGTCGCCGCCTGCCGTGCGGGTGTTTGCGGCTGCTGTAAGACAAAAGTGGTTTCCGGTGAATATACGGTGAGCAGCACCATGACGCTGACCGACGCCGAAATCGCTGAAGGTTACGTACTGGCGTGTTCATGTCATCCGCAGGGGGATATGGTGCTCGCCTAAAGTTTAATGCCCGGCAAACTTAGCCGGGCATTTTTTAAGGAATTATCGCCAGGCAGAATTACCCGCCACGGCATAACGTCCGGCACCAAGAAAAGCGACGGCGAGAGCTGCAATAAAGAAATAAACCAGGCTTTCAATCGCCCAGGCTCCGGTTTTATCCAGCATCCCTGTTTTTCCCATTCCCACCATCAACCACGCCACGACCATTGTCAGGGCGATAACCAATGCGGCAGGTCGCGTCAAAATACCGAATATAATCAATATCGGCGCAACCACTTCCCCAATCAGTACGCCGTAGGCAGTAAAGCCAGGAAAACCTTTTGCAACCAGCATTCCACTAATACCGTCAATTCCGGCAAATAACTTATGTATCCCGTGGAAAAGCATCAATCCTCCCACCGCCAGGCGTAACAATAATTTGCCAAAATCCTCATGCGTCAGCATCCGGTTCACTGCATTTAACATTGGTGTAACCATCTGAATTAACTCCTTTTATCGTAAAAATGCCATTCGCATCAGCCTTGGCGATTCCCGGATTAAAAGCAACAGAAATATCAGTATTCAGCCAGCGCAACAGGCAGCATCTACTAAACTTGTTACCGTTATCACATTCAGGAGACGGAGAACCATGAAACAAACGGTTGCAGCTTATATCGCCAAAACACTCGAATCGGCAGGCGTGAAACGCATCTGGGGAGTCACGGGTGACTCTCTGAACGGTCTTAGCGACAGTCTTAATCGCATGGGCACTATCGAGTGGATGCCTACTCGCCATGAAGAAGTCGCGGCCTTTGCCGCTGGCGCTGAAGCCCAGCTTTCGGGAGAACTGGCGGTCTGTGCCGGATCGTGCGGCCCCGGCAACCTGCACTTAATCAACGGCCTGTTCGATTGTCATCGTAATCACGTTCCGGTACTGGCGATTGCCGCCCACATCCCTTCCAGCGAAATTGGCAGCGGCTATTTCCAGGAGACCCACCCGCAAGAGTTATTCCGCGAATGTAGTCACTATTGCGAGCTGGTTTCCAGCCCGGAGCAGATCCCACAAGTGCTGGCGATTGCCATGCGCAAAGCGGTGCTTAACCGTGGCGTTTCCGTTGTCGTTTTACCGGGCGACGTGGCGTTAAAACCTGCGCCAGAAGGGGCGACCTCGCACTGGTATCATGCGCCACAGCCGGTAGTCACACCGGAAGAAGAAGAGTTACGCAAACTGGCGCAACTGCTGCGTTACTCCAGCAATATCGCCCTGATGTGCGGCAGCGGCTGTGCGGGGGCGCATAAAGAGTTAGTCGAGTTTGCCGGAAAAATTAAAGCGCCAATCGTCCATGCCCTGCGCGGTAAAGAACATGTCGAATACGACAATCCGTATGATGTCGGAATGACGGGATTAATCGGCTTCTCATCAGGTTTTCATACCATGATGAACGCCGACACGTTAGTGCTGCTCGGCACCCAGTTCCCCTACCGCGCGTTCTACCCGACCGATGCCAAAATTATTCAGATTGATATCAACCCAGCGAGCATTGGCGCACACAGCAAGGTGGATATGGCACTGGTCGGCGATATCAAATCGACTCTGCGTGCATTGCTGCCGCTGGTGGAAGAAAAAACCGATCGCAAGTTCCTCGATAAGGCGCTGGAAGATTACCGCGATGCCCGAAAAGGGCTGGACGATTTAGCTAAACCGAGCGAGAAAGCCATTCACCCGCAATATCTGGCCCAGCAAATCAGTCATTTTGCCGCCGATGACGCCATCTTTACCTGTGACGTAGGTACGCCAACAGTATGGGCAGCGCGTTATCTGAAAATGAACGGCAAGCGTCGCCTGTTAGGTTCGTTTAACCACGGTTCAATGGCTAATGCCATGCCACAGGCGCTGGGTGCTCAGGCGACGGAGCCGGAACGTCAGGTGGTCGCCATGTGCGGCGATGGCGGTTTTAGCATGTTGATGGGCGATTTCCTGTCAGTAGTGCAGATGAAACTGCCGGTGAAAATTATCGTCTTTAACAACAGCGTGCTGGGCTTTGTGGCGATGGAGATGAAAGCCGGAGGCTACCTGACAGACGGCACCGAACTGCACGACACCAACTTTGCCCGCATTGCCGAAGCGTGCGGCATTACGGGTATTCGCGTAGAAAAAGCGTCTGAAGTCGATGAAGCACTGCAACGCGCCTTCTCCATCGACGGCCCGGTGCTGGTGGATGTGGTGGTTGCCAAAGAAGAGTTAGCCATTCCGCCGCAAATCAAACTCGAGCAGGCCAAAGGATTTAGCCTGTATATGCTGCGGGCGATCATCAGCGGACGCGGTGATGAAGTGATCGAACTGGCGAAAACAAACTGGCTAAGGTAAAAAGGGTGGCATTTCCCGTCATAAATAAGGACATGCCATGATTGATTTACGCAGTGATACCGTAACCCGACCGAGCCGCGCCATGCTCGAAGCGATGATGGCCGCCCCGGTAGGGGACGACGTTTACGGAGACGACCCTACCGTTAATGCTTTGCAGGACTACGCCGCAGAGCTTTCCGGTAAAGAAGCCGCCATCTTTCTGCCGACCGGCACCCAGGCTAACCTGGTCGCTCTGCTCAGTCACTGCGAACGTGGCGAAGAGTATATTGTCGGTCAGGCCGCGCATAATTATCTGTTTGAAGCCGGTGGCGCTGCGGTGCTGGGCAGTATTCAGCCGCAACCCATCGACGCTGCTGCCGACGGCACGCTACCGCTGGATAAAGTGGCGATGAAAATCAAACCCGACGATATTCACTTCGCCCGCACCAAATTACTCAGTCTGGAAAACACCCACAACGGCAAAGTGCTGCCGCGTGAATACCTGAAACAGGCATGGGAATTTACCCGCGAGCGTAATCTGGCGCTACACGTTGACGGCGCGCGCATCTTTAATGCCGTAGTAGCTTACGGCTGCGAACTGAAAGAGATCACGCAATATTGTGATTCGTTCACCATTTGCCTGTCGAAAGGTCTTGGGACGCCAGTCGGTTCATTACTCGTCGGTAATCGTGATTACATTAAACGCGCCATCCGCTGGCGGAAAATGACAGGTGGCGGGATGCGCCAGTCCGGCATTCTGGCTGCCGCCGGGATGTATGCGCTGAAAAATAACGTCGCGCGGTTGCAGGAAGACCACGACAACGCCGCCTGGATGGTGGAACAGTTGCGTGAAGCAGGCGCGGATGTGATGCGTCAGGACACTAATATGCTGTTTGTCCGCGTCGGGGAAGAAAATGCTGCCGCGTTAGGTGAATACATGAAAGCGCGAAACGTACTGATCAACGCCTCGCCGATTGTCCGCCTGGTGACGCATCTTGACGTCTCGCGCGAACAACTGGCGGAAGTCGCCGCCCACTGGCGCGCTTTCCTGACGCGTTAAGGAGAGAGACGTGCCGCAACGCATTTTAGTTCTCGGTGCCAGTGGCTACATTGGTCAGCATCTGGTGCGCACACTCAGCCAGCATGGGCATCAGATCCTGGCGGCGGCACGTCACGTCGACAGACTTTCGAAGCTGCAACTGGCTAATGTCAGTTGCCATAAAGTCGATCTTAGCTGGCCGGATAACCTACCGGCACTATTGCAGGATATCGATACCGTCTATTTTCTGGTGCACAGCATGGGCGAAGGCGGCGATTTTATCGCGCAGGAGCGCCAGGTGGCTCTCAACGTCCGCGATGCGCTGCGCAAAGTGCCGGTTAAGCAATTAATCTTCCTCAGTTCACTGCAAGCCCCGCCACATGAGCAGTCAGACCATCTGCGCGCCCGTCAGGCTACGGCGGACATTCTTCGTGAAGCGGGTGTCCCGGTGACCGAATTGCGTGCCGGAATTATCGTTGGCGCAGGTTCAGCGGCGTTCGAAGTCATGCGCGATATGGTATACAACCTGCCGGTGCTAACCCCGCCGCGCTGGGTTCGTTCACGCACCACGCCCATCGCGCTGGAAAACCTGCTGCACTATCTGGTGGCGCTGTTAGATCATCCGGCCAGCGAACACCGCATCTTCGAAGCTGCCGGACCAGAGGTGCTCAGTTATCAACAACAATTTGAACATTTTATGACCGTAAGCGGTAAGCGCCGCTGGTTGATCCCCATCCCCTTTCCCACCCGCTGGATTTCGGTATGGTTTCTCAATGTGATTACTTCCGTACCGCCCACCACCGCCAAAGCGTTGATTCAGGGGCTGAAACACGATCTGTTAGCAGATGACACCGCGTTACGTGCACTCATTCCACAACCGCTGATCGCTTTCGATGATGCGGTACGTAGCACGTTGAAAGAGGAAGAAAAACTGGTCAACTCCAGCGACTGGGGATACGACGCTCAGGCCTTTGCCCGCTGGCGACCAGAATACGGTTATTTCGCCAAACAGGCGGGGTTTACCGTTAAAACTTCCGCCAGCCTTCAGGCTTTATGGCAGGTGGTGAATCAAATCGGCGGTAAAGAGCGTTATTTCTTTGGCAATATTTTGTGGCAGACCCGGGCGCTAATGGATCGCGCGATAGGTCACAAACTGGCGAAAGGTCGCCCCGCACGGGAATATCTGCAAACAGGCGATGCGGTGGATAGCTGGAAAGTGATTATCGTCGAACCGGAAAAACAACTTACCCTGTTATTTGGCATGAAAGCGCCGGGGCTGGGAAGACTGTGTTTTACTCTGGAAGATAAAGGCGACTATCGCACTATTGATGTACGCGCCTTCTGGCATCCTCACGGTATGCCAGGGTTGTTTTACTGGCTACTGATGATCCCAGCGCATCTGTTTATTTTTCGCGGCATGGCAAAACGAATCGCCAGACTTGCAGAACAAAGCACAGATTAATCGAAAAAAACCTGCGTTATTCTTTCACGTTTCCCATTGCATCAAGGAGGAAATCACGGAAGAATGCGCTCGTCGTTTTATCAACAACAGTGGAATGATATGAAGGTACTGGTTACCGGCGCCACCAGCGGTTTAGGTCGAAACGCGGTTGAGTTTTTATGCCGGAAAGGCATCAGTGTGAGAGCAACCGGTCGCAACGAAGCGATGGGCAAATTGCTGGAAAAAATAGGTGCAGAGTTTGTCCATGCGGATCTGACTGAGCTGGTCTCATCGCAGGCGAAGGTGATGCTCGCAGGCATTGATACACTGTGGCACTGTTCCAGCTTTACCTCGCCATGGGGAACGCAGCAGGCTTTCGATCTGGCAAACGTTCGCGCCACTCGCCGCCTGGGCGAATGGGCTGTCGCCTGGGGTGTACGTAATTTTATTCATATCTCTTCACCCTCCCTGTACTTCGACTATCACCACCATCGCGATATCAAAGAAGATTTTCGCCCTCACCGCTTCGCCAACGAATTTGCCCGCAGCAAAGCCGCCAGCGAAGAGGTGATCAATATGCTTTCGCAGACCAACCCACAAACGCGCTTTACTATTCTGCGCCCCCAAAGTCTGTTCGGCCCGCACGATAAAGTTTTTATTCCCCGTCTGGCGCATATGATGCACCACTACGGCAGCATCCTGTTACCCCACGGCGGCAGCGCGCTGGTCGATATGACCTACTATGAAAATGCCGTGCACGCTATGTGGCTGGCGAGTCAGGAAGCGTGCGATAAGTTGCCTTCTGGTCGTACGTACAACATTACCAACGGCGAACATCGCACTCTGCGCAGCATCGTACAGAAACTGATCGACGAACTGAACATTGATTGCCGTATCCGGTCGGTGCCTTACCCGATGCTGGATATGATTGCCCGCAGTATGGAGCGTTTAGGACGCAAGTCAGCAAAAGAGCCGCCGCTGACCCATTACGGCGTCTCCAAGTTGAATTTTGACTTTACGCTGGATATCACGCGTGCGCAGGAAGAGTTAGGTTATCAGCCGATCATCACGCTAAATGAAGGTATTGAGCAAACTGCCGCCTGGCTGCGCGACCACGGAAAACTGCCGCGCTAATCCTGACCATATTTCTCCAGCAACGCTTCGACAATCGCCTGAGTTTCTGCATCCGCTTCGCCGTTATATAACGTCGGGCGGAAATGCATCTGAAACGCCATAATCACTCGCTGCTGTTCGCGCGGCGTCATTTCAGGTTTTACGTCATAGCCGTAGCGTGCCAAAAGCTCAAGCAACGATGCGGTTTCTACCGGCGTGTGGGGCGCGCGCCCGGCCAGATAAAAGCTAACGCGCGATGCATCCGGCCAGGCACCAATCCCCTGCTGCGCCAGTTGCTGCCACGGGAACAGTGGACCAGGATCGTCTTTGCGCTGTGGGGCAATATCCGCATGTGCCACTACGTTTTCTGGTTTGATGTGATAGCGGGCGATAATATCTTTCGCCAGGGGAATGAGCGCCTGAATTTGCGCTGGTTCAAACGGCGTAAAATATTTCACCCCCGCTGATTTCTGCCAGCCGCGATTTTCCAGCTCAATGCCAATAGAGGTATCGTTAATCCGCGTCGCCCCGCGCCAGGCGCTGATCCCCGCGTGCCAGGCCAGTTCTTGCTCCGGCACCAGTTGCCAGATACGCGGTTTGCCGTTGAAACGCGGCGGCACAGCTGGCACCAGGTAGTGCGAGCTGACTTTTTTATCGGTCAGCGTCGCCAGCGACGTGTCGAAATCATCCGCCGTGTAGTGGATCACCAGCACTTTAATACGGGGATATGCCGCCTGCGCCTGGCGTCGGGTATCGAGTTGGTATCCCTCTTTCTCGACAATGCCTTTTTCGCCTGCGCACCCTGCCAGTAACAGGATCGCCGCAACCAGCCAGAAAACGCTTCTCATCGACGTGTTTTCACCGCCGTTCCGCTGACGCTGACCATCAGCATACTGCCGTTTTGCCCGACAGTTTCGTAGTCGATATCAATGCCAACCACTGCGTCCGCTCCCAGCGCCCGTGCCTGGGAGCCTAATTCTTCAAACGCAATCTCCCGGGCTTTGCGCAGTTCCTTTTCGTAAGCCCCTGAACGACCGCCGACGATATCGCGGATACCGGCAAAGAAATCACGAAAAATATTGGCGCCTAAAATCGCTTCGCCCGTCACCACACCGCAATATTCAACGATGGTCTGACCTTCAAGTGTTGGGGTTGTGGAAAATTGCATGATCGATCTCCTTGTTTGCTAAGCCTTCGATCTCAAAAGCATTATCGGACTGATACGCTATTATTGAAAGGATATCATTATTATCGTAGAACGCTTTCAAGGTGTTCGCTTATAAGGAAATCATTATGCGCTACAGCAAATTGACCATGCTTATCCCTTGCGCACTGTTACTCAGTGCTTGCACCACCGTCACGCCAGCCTATAAAGACAACGGCTCCCGCACAGGTTCTTGCGTCCAGGGCGGCCCTGACAGCGTGGCTCAGCAATTCTATGACTACCGTATTCAGCATCGCAGTAACGACATTACCGCTCTGCGTCCGTACTTGAGTGACAAACTGGCGGCACTGCTCAGTGATGCCAGCCGCGATAACAACCAACGCGAATTGTTAAGCAGCGATCCCTTCTCCAGTCGTACCACCTTGCCAGACAGCGCCCGCGTCGCCAGTGCTTCTACCATCCCGAATCGCGATGCACGTAATATTCCGCTGCGCGTGGATCTGAAACAAGGCGACCAGAGCTGGCAGGATGAGGTGCTGATGATTCAGGAAGGCCAGTGTTGGGTCATCGACGATGTGCGCTATTTAGGTGGCAGCGTTCACGCCAAAGCGGGGACATTACGCCAGTCCATTGAGAATCGTTAATCCCTTGATTAGATTATAACCCCCATAAATTGTCCGGCATTCTGAGAGGAATGCCGACATTTATGCTCGCCGAACAACGCCCCCGTTATTTTGTGCTATGTTTATTGAATAATGCGCTTTGCTTTTAACTTTTAAAGCAGAAATATTGCATAATTATTCTGTCAAAGGTACTATCTTCGACCTCAATAGCTATCAGACTGCCAGTATACGAGTGTCAATGAGTATTCAATTAAACGGCATTAATTGCTTCTACGGCGCACATCAGGCGCTGTTCGATATCACGCTGGATTGCCCGCAGGGCGAAACGCTGGTGTTACTTGGCCCCAGCGGCGCGGGGAAAAGCTCGCTGCTGCGTGTACTCAATCTGCTTGAGATGCCGCGCTCCGGTACGCTCAACATTGCAGGCAACCATTTCGATTTCACCAAAACACCGTCAGACAAAGCGATTCGCGACCTGCGTCGCAACGTCGGCATGGTGTTTCAGCAATACAATCTGTGGCCGCATCTCACCGTACAGCAAAACCTGATCGAAGCGCCATGCCGCGTACTCGGCTTGAGTAAAGATCAGGCGCTGGCTCGTGCAGAAAAACTGCTGGAGCGTCTGCGTCTCAAACCTTATAGCGATCGTTACCCGCTGCACCTTTCTGGTGGTCAGCAACAACGTGTTGCTATTGCCCGTGCGCTGATGATGGAGCCGCAGGTACTGCTGTTTGATGAACCGACCGCCGCGCTGGATCCGGAAATTACGGCACAAATCGTCAGCATCATTCGTGAGCTGGCGGAGACCAATATTACCCAGGTGATCGTCACCCACGAAGTTGAAGTGGCGCGTAAAACCGCCAGCCGTGTGGTGTATATGGAAAACGGTCACATCGTTGAACAAGGCGACGCGCGCTGCTTTACCGAGCCGCAAACCGAAGCATTTAAAAACTATCTCTCTCACTAAAGATTCGGGATAACGACAATGAAAAAAGTTCTGATTGCCGCGTTAATTGCAGGTTTTAGTCTTTCCGCCACAGCTGCCGAAACCATTCGTTTTGCTACCGAAGCCTCCTATCCTCCGTTTGAATCTATAGACGCGAATAACCAGATCGTCGGTTTTGACGTCGACCTCGCACAGGCGCTGTGTAAAGAGATTGATGCAACCTGTACTTTCTCCAACCAGGCATTTGACAGCCTGATCCCGAGTCTGAAATTCCGCCGTGTGGACGCCGTTATGGCGGGTATGGATATCACTCCAGAGCGCGAAAAACAGGTGCTGTTCACCACCCCGTACTATGACAACTCCGCCCTGTTTGTGGGTCAGCAAGGTAAATACACCAGCGTTGATCAGCTGAAAGGCAAGAAAGTCGGTGTGCAGAACGGGACGACACACCAGAAATTCATTATGGATAAACATCCGGAAATCACCACAGTTCCGTATGACAGCTACCAGAACGCAAAACTGGATCTGCAAAACGGGCGTATCGACGGTGTATTCGGTGACACCGCAGTAGTAACCGAATGGCTGAAAGATAACCCGAAACTGGCGGCAGTGGGCGACAAAGTGACCGATAAAGATTACTTCGGTACTGGCCTCGGCATCGCAGTACGTCAGGGCAACACTGAACTGCAGCAGAAATTTAATACTGCGCTGGAAAAAGTGAAGAAAGATGGCACTTACGAAACCATCTACAACAAATGGTTCCAGAAGTAATTCCTGATGAATGAATTTTTTCCTTTAGCAAGCGCCGCCGGGATGACCGTCGGCCTTGCCGTTTGTGCATTGATTGTCGGACTGGCGCTGGCGATGTTCTTTGCAGTATGGGAGTCAGCAAAATGGCGCCCTGTTGCGTGGGCAGGTTCGGCGCTGGTGGCGATTCTACGCGGCCTGCCAGAAATTCTGGTGGTGCTGTTTATCTATTTTGGCTCCTCGCAGTTACTGCTGACGCTTGCGGATGGCTTCACCATCAATCTTGGGATTGTAGAGATCCCGGTGCAGATGCAGATTGAAAACTTCGATGTCAGTCCGTTCCTTTGCGGTGTTATCGCTCTGTCACTGCTGTATGCCGCTTATGCTTCGCAAACTCTGCGTGGCGCACTGAAAGCGGTGCCGGTGGGTCAGTGGGAATCGGGTCAGGCGCTGGGGCTGTCGAAATCGGCTATCTTTTTCCGTCTGGTGATGCCGCAGATGTGGCGTCATGCGCTGCCTGGTCTCGGCAACCAGTGGCTGGTACTGCTGAAAGATACCGCGCTGGTCAGTTTGATTAGTGTGAATGATTTAATGCTGCAAACCAAAAGCATCGCCACCCGTACCCAGGAACCGTTCACCTGGTACATTGTGGCGGCGGCGATTTACCTGGTGATTACCCTGTTGAGCCAGTACATTCTCAAACGCATTGACCTGCGCGCGACACGTTTTGAGCGGAGACCTGGCTGATGCTTGAGTATTTACCCGAACTGATGAAAGGGCTGCATACCAGCCTGACCCTGACGGTTGCCTCGCTGATTGTGGCGCTGATTCTGGCGTTGATTTTTACCATCATCCTGACGCTAAAAACGCCGGTGCTGGTGTGGCTGGTGCGTGGTTATATCACGCTGTTTACCGGTACACCGCTGCTGGTGCAAATCTTCCTGATTTACTACGGACCAGGTCAGTTCCCGACGTTGCAGGAGTATCCGGCGCTGTGGCATTTGCTGTCGGAACCGTGGCTGTGTGCGCTAATTGCATTGTCGCTGAACAGTGCGGCGTATACCACGCAGCTGTTTTACGGGGCGATTCGCGCGATCCCGGAAGGTCAATGGCAGTCCTGTAGCGCGCTGGGAATGAGCAAAAAAGATACGCTGGCGATCCTTCTGCCGTATGCCTTTAAACGCTCGCTCTCGTCTTATTCCAACGAAGTGGTGCTGGTGTTCAAAAGTACCTCTCTGGCATACACCATTACGCTAATGGAAGTGATGGGCTACAGCCAGTTACTGTACGGACGCACCTACGACGTAATGGTGTTTGGCGCGGCGGGGATTATTTACCTCGTCGTCAACGGCCTGCTGACGCTGATGATGCGTCTGATTGAGCGTAAAGCACTGGCATTTGAACGTCGGAATTAATGTGACTGCGTACACATTCGCCGGGGGGTTTTGTAGGTCTGAGAAGACGCGCCAGCGTCGCATCAGACACCTGCACGGTGCCTGTGCCGGATGCGGCGTAAACGCCTTATCCGGCCCACATAGTGCATAAATCCTTATAATGAAGACGGGCAACCCACTAAGTTGTCCGTCTTTTTTTATCTCTCGCAAACTATTTAATCATATTTATTGCATATAAATTCATTTGATGGCATTGTAAATCCATGCCGCAGACACGGCTAATAATCATAAGATTGACAGACGGGAGTTCCATCATGAAAAAGCTAGTTCTTGCCGCATTACTTGCATCCTGTGCATTCGGCGCTTCTGCCGCAGAGAAAATCAATTTCGGCGTCTCTGCCACTTATCCGCCATTCGAATCGATGGATGCGAACAACCAGATCGTCGGCTTTGATATCGATCTGGCAAAGGCGTTATGCAAACAAATGCAGGCAGAATGTACTTTTACTAATCACGCTTTCGACAGCCTGATCCCGTCACTGAAATTCAGAAAATATGACGCAGTGATTTCCGGGATGGACATCACACCGGAACGTAGCAAACAGGTCGCCTTTACCACCCCCTATTACGAAAACTCAGCCGTTGTGATTGCCAAAAAAGATACCTATAAGACTTTTGCCGACCTGAAAGGTAAACGTATTGGTATGGAAAACGGCACTACCCACCAAAAATATATTCAGGATCAGCATCCGGAAGTGAAAACCGTCTCTTATGACAGTTATCAGAATGCATTTATCGACCTGAAAAATGGTCGTATTGATGGGGTATTTGGTGATACAGCGGTAGTTAATGAGTGGCTGAAAACCAATCCGCAACTGGGCGTTGCGACTGAGAAAGTAACCGATCCGCAGTACTTCGGCACCGGTCTGGGCATCGCTGTACGTCCGGATAACAAAGCTCTGCTGGAGAAACTGAATAACGCACTGGCAGCCGTTAAAGCAGACGGTACATATCAGAAAATCAGCGATCAGTGGTTTCCGCAGTAATTGAGACTGAGACGAAAGTAAGATGCCTGATGCGCTACGCTTATCAGGCCAACATCGACTCTGCAATGTATTGATTTAGCACGATTTGTAGGCCGGATAAGGCGTTCACGCCGCATCCGGCATGAACAAAGCGCACCAGGTCTGCGATCTGAAGCCGCAGATGCGGCTTTTTTATTGCTTCACCAGCAGCGTCAGCACTTCATAATGTGCGGTGTGGGGGAACATATCGAAAAGCTGTACCCGCTCAATGCGATATCCTGGCAGTTCGCGGATATCTTTCGCCATCGTTTGGGCGTTACAGCTTGAGTAGATAATAAAATGCGGTGCCATCGTCGAAAGATAATCACACAGCGGTTTACCAATGCCGCGACGCGGTGGATTAACCAGCACCAGCTCCGGCACTTCGCCCTGAGCGGTGGCAAACTGAGTGGAGTCCAGCGCCTGAAATTGCAGACGCGTTAGAGCCAGTTCAGCAGCAGATTGTTTCGCACAGGCTATCGCTTCTGGCGCAATTTCAATCCCCGTTAGCTGCATTTCTGGCGTTGCGCAATGCAAACCAAAACCACCAACACCGCAGAACAGATCCCACATATGATTTACCGGCAATTGCCGCACCCAGTCACGCGCGGTGGCGTACAGCTGGCTGGCGACCGCCGGATTCGTCTGGAAGAAACTTTGCGGGCGGATCCACAGCGGCACGTCATTAAAACGCTCTGCCAGCGCCTGCTGTTCGGTCAGGTAGATCTCCGTCTCCCCTTCCATTATCGCCATATGCACTGGCTGAATATTGACGGTAATGACTTTTAGCTGCGGCAGTTGCGCCTGTAACCACGGCAGCGCCTTACGCAGTTGCGCCAGCTTGGTTTCAGAGCGCAGTACAAAGCGCAGCATCATACCGCCATCCATCTGGCTTTCAGTCAGCAGAATATATTTCAGTTCGCCACGTTTGCGCGCCACGTTGTAGGGCGTCAGCCCCGCACGGGCGATAAACGGTTTTAGCGCCGCAAAAACAGGCGCAAATGAGGCAGGGTAAAGCGGACAGTCGCAAAGATCTTCTGGCGTACCGTCGCGGTGTAGCATTCCGAGCAGTGGTTTTTCAACGCTACCACTCACCACCATTTTGGCTTTATTGCGAAACCCTTGTTCCGGGCCAGACACCGGCGCGCACCATTCCGCGACCGGAAAATCGGCCAACAGATTTTTAAGATCGGTGGTTTTAGCGGAGAGTTGCTCTGGAATCGGCTGCGTTATCCACTGACAGGAGCGGCAGCGATCCGCGTCGTAAAGTGCGCACTGCATACATTGACCTTCACATCATCAGGGGCGAGGATTATACACATTATTGCAACTGGAAGAACCGCCGACTGGTGGCGGGAACAAACAGCAGCAATAAGATGAGCATGTCCGGCAGCTTTTGTAACATCAGACTATGGAAGATTTCGCGTTTCGATTCACCGGGAATGCTGAACAGCTCAGGGTAACCATAACCGAGCGAAGCTGCCCACAGATAACTGGCGGCCGTGATTTGCGTCAGCAGATACAGCCAGCGCGCCAGGCGACGCCCTTTCACCAGCGAAAACGCACACCAGATTTCAATAAAAACCAGCGCAAGGCTGCTTAGAAAGACCAGCGTTAAACTCCAGGTTTGTACGCTGCGATGTATGAACTCGCCGATACCGCGCACGCCCAGCGTATTGAAAATCATCAGCACGTCGAGGCCACGGATCATAATAATGGCGAGCGCCGCCACCTGCACCAGTGCAGGCACATTCAGGCGAGCATGTGATGAAGATGTTTTCTTAAAAAATCCCAACGTTTCGTCTTCCATGAAAACAATGCCGCGACATGCGCGGCATTATGTAGCCAGGTTGGCAAATTTTAGTGTCTTCAGCCACGTCTTGCACGCTGGATATCGCGTATCCGCTGCTTTTCTGCGCGCGCCATTAAATACCAGGCGATAAATCCGACAATTCCTACCGCGCCGAGAATCAATGTTGCCAGGGCGTTGATTTCCGGATTCACCCCCATCCGCACGCTGGAGAAGACCAGCATTGGTAAGGTGGTGGCTCCCGGCCCGGAAACAAAGCTGGCGATCACCAGATCATCAAGCGACAGAGTAAAAGCCAGTAACCAGCCAGAAATGATCGCCGGCATGATCATCGGTAGTGTAATGACGAAAAACACCTTCAGCGGCGTCGCGCCGAGATCCATCGCCGCTTCTTCAATGGAGCGATCCAGTTCCCGCAGACGCGAAGAAATAACAACTGCCACATAAGCCGTACAGAAGGTCACGTGCGCCAGCCAGATAGTTAACATACCGCGATCGGCAGGCCAGCCGATCGCATGAGCAAGAGCAACGAACAATAACAACAGCGACAGGCCAGTGATCACATCCGGCATGACTAGCGGCGCGGTGATCATAAAGGCAAAGCCATTTGATCCACGAAACCGCCCAAAGCGTACCAGCACAACCGCCGCGATAGTTCCAAGAATTGCCGCCGCCGTCGCCGCACAGGCGGCAATCGTCAGACTTAAGCCGACCGCACTCATCATCGCATCATCACGCAATAACTCGCCGTACCAGCGCGTTGACCAACCGGCCCACACCGTCACCAGCTTCGAACTGTTAAATGAATAGATGACCAGCATCAGCATCGGCGCATAGAGAAAGGTGAAGCCCAGCAACAAAATCACCATTCGCCAGGGCGAACGAACGACCGGTAAATTATTCATCCGTGTTCCCCCACGCTTTTTTGCTGATATTTGTGGAACCACATAATTGGCACAATCAGCAGCAATAACATAACGATTGCCACCGCTGAGGCCACCGGCCAGTCACGGTTATTGAAAAACTCCTGCCACAGAACGCGCCCGATCATGATGCTGTCCGGGCCGCCGAGCAGTTCCGGGATCACAAACTCACCCACCGCCGGAATGAAAACCAGCATCGATCCGGCGATAATCCCACCTTTGGTAAGCGGCACAATCACCGTAAAGAAAGTCTTCAGCGGACGCGCGCCGAGATCCAGCGCGGCTTCCACCAGCGAATAATCAATGCGAGTTAACGCGGTGTAGATAGGCAACACCATAAACGGCACATAGGCGTAAACAATGCCGATATAAACGGCCAGATTGGTATGCAGAATGGTCAGCGGCTGATCGATAACCCCCAGCCACAGCAGGAAATTATTCAGCACGCCATTGTTTTTTAGTATTCCCATCCAGGCGTAAACGCGGATCAAAAATGAGGTCCACGAAGGCAGGATCACCAGCAGCAATAAGATATTGCGGGTCGAAGGTTTACTGTGCGCCACTGCCCACGCCAGCGGATAGCCGAGCAATAAGCAACAAACGGTCGAAATCGCCGCCACCTGTAACGACTGGAGATAAGCATCGAAATAGAGCGGATCGTCAGTCAGTTGCAGGAAATTGCCGAGATTGAGGGTGACAGACAGTTGCCCGTCAGCCCACTCCATCAGTTCGGTATAAGGCGGAATGGCGCGCGCCATCTCAGCCAGGCTTATTTTAAAGACGATAAGAAATGGCAGCAGAAACAACAAAATCAACCAGATATACGGCAGCGCAATCACCAGTTTGCGACCGTGCTTCATTTGCCACTGTGTAAGCCACTGCTTTAATCCGCCCGGCTGGGCAGCAGGTTCAAGTGTACTCATCTTTGCTCCTTAAACCGTCAGCACCACACAACTGTCTGATTCCCAGCACAAACGAACTTCATCGCCCCAGGTCGGTAACCCTTTGCGAAAACGATGGGCGTTTTGTAACTGGGCGCTGATCATCTGCCCGCTTTTCAGGCGGACATGATAAACAGACAAATCACCGAGATAGGCAATATGTGTCACCTCTCCCACTGCAAAATTGCAGCCATCAGCAGGCGGTTCGTCACAGAGCATGATTTTTTCCGGACGCAGCGCCACATGCACCGGCACGTTATCCACCACCGACGCATCGGGATCGACTTTCAACGGATGCACCAGCCCAGGCGAATAAAGCAACAGGCCATCTTCCTGGCGTTCCTTTAGCAGCCCTTCGAAAACATTGACCGATCCAATGAACTCGGCGCTATATCGTGTCGTCGGGTGCTCATAAATTTCCTCCGGCTCGCCAATCTGAACAAATTTACCGCGATTCATAATCGCGATGCGCCCCGCCATGGTCATCGCCTCTTCCTGATCGTGCGTTACCATCACACAGGTCACGCCGACACGCTCCAGAATATCCACCACTTCAAGCTGCATCCGGTCGCGCAGTTTTTTATCCAGCGCGCCCATCGGTTCATCGAGCAGTAATAGTTTCGGGCGTTTAGCGAGGCTTCGTGCCAGCGCCACTCGCTGACGTTGGCCACCGGAAAGCTGATGCGGTTTGCGTTTGGCAAACTCCTGCATATGCACCAGCCCCAGCATTTCATTGACCCGACTGGCAATTTCCGCTTTTGGTAACTTGTCTTGTTTCAGACCAAAAGCAATGTTTTGCTCCACGGTCATATGGGGGAATAGCGCGTAGGACTGGAACATCATGTTGATGGGGCGCAGATAAGGCGGAACCTGTGACAAATCAACACCATCAAGCATAATTTGCCCGGCAGAAGGTTGTTCGAAACCTGCTAACATACGCAGCAGCGTGGACTTGCCACAGCCGGATGCGCCCAGCAGTGCAAAGATTTCGCCTTTATAAATGGTCAGACTGACATCATCGACCGCGTGTTGACCATCGTAAGATTTGGTCAAATTGCGGATTTCTAATAGTGGTGTCAGCGACTTACGACTTTTCGCCTGCGGGCGAGGGATAGCGTCATTCACGGCTGCTCTCCGGCATTTAATGTGTGCAAGCGCACCAGGATGGTGCGAATTGCCGGCGGGAGTGGTGCGCCCGTCCGGCATCTACGGCAGCGGATTATTTTCCGCTCTTCACTTTGGTCCACGCGCGGGTGCGCACACGATCGATTTTCGGATCCTGCACTTGCAGGGTGAACATTTTGGCGCGAACGTCCGCCGGAGGATAAATCCCTGGATTATCACGCACTTCCGCACTCACCAGCGGCGTAGCTGCTTTATTGGCGTTGGCATAGAACACATGGTCAGAGATATGTGCCACCACATCCGGGCGCAGCAGATAATTCAGGAACTGATACGCTTCGTCTTTGTTTTTGGCATCTGCCGGCATGGCGAAAACATCAAAGAACGCCATCGCCCCTTCTTTAGGAATCGAGAAGGAGACATTCACGCCGTTCTTCGCTTCTTTCGCACGGTTAGAAGCCTGCCAGACATCACCCGCCCAGCCGATAGCTACGCAAATATCGCCATTTGCCAGGTCATTGATGTACTGGGAAGAGTGGAAATAACGAATATTCGGGCGCAGTTTTAACAGCAGATCGGTAGCCGGTCCGGTGTAATCATCCGCTTTGGTGCTGTTCGGATCTTTACCAAGATAATTCAACACAGTGGCAAAAACTTCTTCCGGCGCATCGAGGAAAGAGACACCACAGCTTTTCAGTTTTTCCAGATTTTCTGGTTTGAGGATCAAGTCCCAGCTATCGACCGGCGCGTTTTCGCCCAGCACTGCTTTGACTTTATCGACGTTATACCCAATCCCGGTAGTCGCCCACATATACGGCATAGCAAATTTATTGTCGGGATCGTGTTTTGCCACCAGCTTCAGCAGTTCTGGATCGAGATTCTTCCACTCCGGCAATTTGCTTTTATCCAGCGGCTGGAATACTCCCGCAGTCAACTGGCGCTCCAGAAAGCTGGCTGACGGCACGACCAGGTCAAAACCGGTACTCCCCGCCATTAATTTGCCTTCCAGCACTTCGTTGGAATCAAAAACATCGTAGACGACTTTAATACCGGTCTCTTTTTCAAAATTTGCCACCGTATCCGGGGCGATATAATCAGACCAGTTATAAATGTGGAGTGTTTTTTGTTCAGTCGCGAGCGTGCCGACAGAGACGGCCATCAGAGCACCCGCAATCAGACCCGATAGCCATTTTTTATTTAAGGCGGTCATATCTCTTTCCTTCTGAAAGTTCGTTAACAAACGAACAAAAGTTGTCACACTGAAAGATATGCAATAAACGTGCATATTTTTTATCGGCGCGGTGCAAGAAAAGAGAACTCTCTCCCGGCCAGCATTGCTCGCTATATAAAAGCCTCGCAAGAATAACTTTAGCCAGGGTTTGAAACTATAGCTGTAATTAAAAAACGGTATTTAACAAATTTTTATGCGCATTTGCTCTATGTGATAAAGCAAATCTGGCACAATAGAAGTGAAATAATCTTTAATGAAAGGTTAAAATCAGCAGGAAATATTACGACGCGCAGTCACTGCGGCAGCGACTGCGTGCTCGAAGAAAGTTATCAGTGAAGGAAATAGTTTTCGGTAACGTTGTTTTGCCCTTCATCGTCAGTCGGCAACAGCAGCTGATGGGCATTAGCTTCGAGGATGACCATTGAAATCTGCTCTTCGCTCTGGCGTACAAACCATGCAAACTGTTCATAGGTTACGCCCTGCATAACAGATAAAGACTGGCAAACCACCAGCTTTGGCAGATTATCATCCTGCATATCGAGAAATGCTTTCACGGTCAGTGAGCTGGCATTGATGGCTGATAAATCCGCCGCCAGCGGCAACACGGCTGAAGGCCTGACTTCCGCCATGGCAGAAAACAGGATTGTGTTATCAATCAGGTCGATTTTGGCATCAAAGACACCGTCGAAATTCTGCATATGGGGCAGATGCAAAGCCTGACAGTTATCACATTCAAAAAAACTCATCCCCAGGTCATCGAGCCATTGACGCAACGTATCCAGACCAGGAACGACCAGCGATGTCATAATTTTGTACAACCTCTTCCGATAAAAAGACTGGCACAGCTTACGCAAAAAGCGCAGGCAAAACCATGATCAGTAATGTGATTGCGACTAACCACCCGTTTTCAGGCAATATTCTGCCGTGGCGTGGCGTTCGATCCAGCGGATCATTTTACCCGCAATGTCGATACCGGTGGTTTTTTCTATTCCTTCCAGCCCCGGCGACGCATTCACCTCCATCACCAACGGTCCGCGATTGGCACGCAGAATATCCACACCGGCAACATCCAGCGCCATCGTTCGCGCGGCTTTGATGGCGATCTCACGCTCTTTCGGCGTGATACTGGCGATGCTTGCCGCGCCGCCACGATGCAAATTGGAGCGAAAATCGCCCTCTTTCGCCCGCCGTTCAATCGCCGCGACAACTTCATCACCGACGACCAGACAGCGGATATCGCACCCTTGCGCCTCTTTGATATATTCCTGCACCAGAATATGGGCGTTCAGGCCGCGAAAAGCATCAATCACGCTTTCTGCCGCCTGGCGCGTTTCCGCCAGCACCACACCAATTCCCTGCGTGCCTTCGACCAGCTTAACTACCAGCGGCGCACCACCGACCATATCGATTAAGTCGCTGGTATCATCCGGCGAATGCGCAATCCCCGTGACAGGCAGGTCAATGCCCTGACGCGCCAGCAGTTGCATGGAACGCAATTTGTCACGCGCCCGGGCAATCGCGACCGATTCATTCAGCGGATAACTGCCCAGCATTTCGAACTGGCGTAGCGCCGCCGTCCCATAAAAGGTTATAGCAGTGCCAATACGTGGGATCACTGCATCAAAATGGGGTAACTTACGGCCTTTGTAGTGAATGGAAGACGCCGCAGGATTTATGTCCATGTAGCAAGAAAGCGGATCGAGAATTTCAACCAGGTGACCACGCTGTATGGCGGCTTCACGCAACCGCTTACACGAATAGAGCGTTCCATCCCGGGACAATATGGCAATTTTCACCCTGCACCTCTCTGTCAGACCTGGTCAAAAGCCCGCGTATAATACATCGCCGTAACGGTTTTAGCGCGTCGCCCAACCTTGTTTATGCAAATAATCGAGAATAAAAGGACGGCTTTCTTTGATAATCGTCCGGCGAATATGATCGCTCCAGGTATCCCGGCGATTATTGCTGCCACGGGTAAGATAATATTCCGCCAGTTGCTCGTCATACTGCGCCAGTGCGTCTTTATCCAGCGGTTGATAGCTGTTTTCATGCACCAAAATGGAGGCCGGTAAACGCGGCTTGAGATCCGGGTTATCCGCAGGCCAGCCGAGACACAGGCCAAACAGCGGCAGAACATGCTTTGGTAATTTCAGCAGCTCCGTCACCGCTTCAATGTTATTGCGCAAGCCGCCAATATATACACCGCCCAACCCCAACGATTCCGCTGCGGTTAAGGCATTTTGCGCCATCATCGCCGTATCAACAACACCGAGCAACAACTGTTCTGCCAGGCCGAGTTGAGCATCCGGGCAGATCTGCAAATGACGGTTAAAGTCGGCGCAAAACACCCAAAACTCCGCCGCTTGCGCAACGTGTTTTTGCCCACCGGTCAGCGGCACCAGGGCTTCACGCAATGCGGGGTCGGTAATGCGAATAATGCTACTACACTGCAAAAAGCTGGAACTGGAGGTCGCACGGGCGCTGTTGATAATCGCCTCACGCTGTTCAGCGGAGATAGGTTCATCAGTGAAATGGCGAATGGAGCGGTGACCACAAATAAGTTCAATGGTTGGCGTCATTATCTTTTTCTCTTTCTGAACGTGAAGATTCCAGTGGATGATTCATCAGTTGCGGGGCCAGCCGTTTTGCCACCTGAAGAATAACCACCACCGCAGCGGGAAGCATGAGCAAAACACCGAGAAAAATCATCAGAATTTGCGCTTCTGGCGTAGAAAACGGCGCTGGAAGCGAAAAGTTGTCACTTATCGACAGCAGCGCCGCCGCCAGTAACATCATTCCAATAAATTCCAGTATCAACACGCTTTTAGGCAATTTACCGATCGCGCGCATAAACTTCCCTCTGCAAAGTGAGCTGCCAGTTTAAAACCTTTCGCCGCGTTGTGCTTAACAGTTATAGCTTTAAGCAATCAATGCAACAGGTTCGATCGCGCGCATAAACTTCCCTCTGCAAAGTGAGCTGCCAGTTTAAAACCTTTCGCCGCGTTGTGCTTAACAGTTATAGCTTTAAGCAATCAATGCAACAGGTTAAACCTACTTTCAGCGAATAAGATTTGGCGTGATCATGCACACATGACAGATAAATGGAGAAAGCCAATGCAAACCGTTATTTTCGGTCGTCCGGGTTGCCCTTACTGCGTGCGTGCCAAAGATTTGGCAGAAAAGTTAAGTAATGAACACGATGATTTTCACTATCAGTATGTGGATATTCGTGCTGAAGGGATCACTAAAGAGGATCTGCAACAGAAAGCTGGCAAGCCGGTAGAAACCGTACCGCAGATTTTTGTCGATCAGCAACACATCGGTGGCTATACCGATTTTGCTGCCTGGGTGAAAGAGAATCTTGACGCCTGATTACCGGATAAGCCCTCTCTGTTTGAGGGCTTTATTGATTTTTTCTGTGTTGTGGCCTGAACAAGCTACTAATAAACAAAAAACATAACGCGCCCAGCGCACACCAGAAGACGGCACTCAACAACCACGCCAGCTCCTGCCAGAATGAGCGTGATGGTGAAAAAAACAGACGCATAATTAACATAGAACAGGGTGCTGCCAGCATTGCGCCAAACAGTGGTTTAAGGACTTCTCTACGCCGCGAAAAAAAGCTGGCTACAGCCCCAGGAAGAATGAAAAACAGTAAGCCGATTTCAGGGTGCCCGGCAGCCCGAAAAGCTCCCTTCATATGTGTCGCCAGAAAAAGGCACACCACAATAAAGAGGACAAAACAGCAAATTGCCCCCGCCCAATGTTGTTTATGTTTCACATGTTCCTCCTGACACTGCCTCTATCGAACACATTTTTCGCCGGTGTGGCGCTCAGTAAGATAAAGCCGCTTCGCATTCCATGCTAATATAGGCCAACACAATTCTTATAGCCGTTGGTATCTAATGTGATTACACTAGTAAAATATATTGTTACTTTACTATTGATTAAGTGCGCTGAATGAATCTGCGCTCTGAATTCAGGTAAAAACATTATCTTAAATTACCATTTCTTTCAACAGCTTACTCGTAAACAAGAAGTTAGTCTCCGTGAATATAAACGTCGCCGAATTGTTAAATGGGAATTACATTCTGTTATTATTCGTGGTCCTCGCGCTTGGACTATGTCTCGGAAAATTACGACTTGGTTCAATCCAACTGGGTAATTCCATTGGCGTTTTAGTCGTATCACTGTTATTAGGGCAACAACATTTCAGTATTAACACCGACGCGCTTAATCTTGGCTTTATGCTGTTTATTTTCTGCGTCGGGGTCGAAGCCGGACCCAACTTTTTTTCCATTTTTTTCCGCGATGGTAAAAATTACCTAATGTTAGCCCTGGTAATGGTCGGTAGTGCACTGCTGATCGCCTTAGGGCTGGGTAAGTTGTTTGGCTGGGACATCGGCCTGACGGCTGGTATGTTGGCTGGCTCAATGACATCAACACCGGTTTTGGTTGGTGCGGGCGATACCTTACGCCACTCTGGAATAGAAAGCAGGCAACTCTCTGCGGCACTGGATAATTTAAGCCTCGGGTATGCATTAACCTATTTGATTGGCCTGGTGAGTTTGATTGTCGGTGCGCGTTACTTGCCTAAGTTGCAGCATCAGGACTTACAGACCAGCGCCCAGCAAATCGCTCGTGAGCGAGGTCTGGACACCGACGCCAGCCGTAAAGTCTATCTGCCGGTAATTCGCGCCTACCGCGTCGGCCCGGAACTGGTCGCCTGGGCCGACGGCAAAAACTTGCGTGAACTGGGTATTTATCGACAAACAGGTTGCTACATTGAACGTATTCGTCGTAACGGGATTCTGGCAAATCCGGATGGTGACGCCGTGCTACAGATGGGCGATGAAATAGCGTTGGTAGGCTATCCCGACGCCCACGCCCGACTCGATCCCAGCTTCCGTAATGGTAAAGAAGTTTTTGATCGAGACCTTCTCGACATGCGTATCGTCACTGAAGAGGTGGTCGTCAAAAACCATAACGCTGTCGGTAAACGTCTGGCACAACTGAAGCTGACCGATCACGGTTGTTTCCTTAACCGCGTCATTCGCAGCCAGATCGAAATGCCGATCGACGATAACGTGGTGCTTAATAAAGGCGATGTATTGCAGGTGAGCGGCGATGCCCGTCGCGTGAAAACCATCGCCGATCGCATCGGCTTTATCTCGATTCACAGCCAGGTTACTGATCTACTGGCATTCTGCGCGTTCTTTGTCATCGGTCTGATGATCGGGATGATAACCTTCCAGTTCAGCACATTCAGCTTCGGCATGGGTAACGCCGCCGGATTGTTATTCGCTGGTATTATGCTGGGCTTTATGCGAGCGAACCACCCAACCTTCGGCTATATTCCCCAGGGCGCGTTAAGCATGGTGAAAGAGTTCGGTTTGATGGTATTTATGGCGGGCGTTGGTTTAAGTGCCGGCAGCGGCATCAATAACGGCCTGGGCGCGATTGGCGGTCAAATGTTGATTGCCGGGTTAATTGTCAGCCTGGTGCCTGTTGTTATTTGCTTCCTGTTTGGCGCTTACGTGCTGCGCATGAACCGCGCGCTGTTGTTCGGTGCAATGATGGGCGCGCGTACTTGTGCTCCAGCAATGGAGATCATCAGCGACACTGCGCGCAGCAACATTCCGGCATTAGGTTATGCGGGCACTTATGCAATAGCTAACGTGCTGCTGACGTTGGCAGGGACAATCATCGTAATGGTATGGCCAGGACTCGGATAAAACTGAAGTTGCCCCAAAAATGAAATTTTTTTGCACAACCGCAGAACTTTTCCTCGGGGCATCAGTCTTAATTAGTGCCACTGCTTTTCTTTGATGTCCCCATTTTGTGGAGCCCATCAACCCCGCCATTTCGGTTCAAGGTTGGTGGGTTTTTTGTTGCCTGAATTTTATCTCCTGCCCTGCCAATTGCGCCACCATCTGCAAAATATCCTCGCGCGATAGCGGCTTACGGTCAGTGACAAAATGCAGTGTCATCCCTTCAATAAATGCATCCAGCGCGCGGGCGGTTCCGGGTTCAAACCATTGTTCGAGCGTTTGCTGACTGCGCTGCATCCAGTTTTGCATCACCGTTTTTAATAGCGGTTTTCGGCTGGCCAATGCGTAGAGTTGATACATCAGTTCCATGTTATCCGGCGTTGCAACCTGCGAGCTGTAGATCATGTCAGTTATGGCCTGGCAGGCGCCTGAAGCATCACTGACATCACTAAAAAATGCCTGATATTGCTTAGACATTATCTCTGTAAAACTGCTGAACGCCTCCAGCAGCAGCTCATCAATTCCTGAAAAATAGTAGGTCATCGACCCCAACGGCACTCCGGCAAGGGTAGCGATTTTGCGGTGTGTAACGGCATGTATTCCGTAAAGTTTCACCGCCTCCAGCGTGGCCTGGATGATTTTTTCTCGCCGTTGCGGATCGTTAGCGCGACGCATGTCATTTCCTCTCTTTGCAATTGTGTACAAATGTACACAACCTTGCTAATGTTGTCTTCCCTCTTCTTTTTTTGACGTGATCTATGACCGTAAATTCTTCACGTAATGCCTTGAAACGCCGAACCTGGGCGCTGTTTATGTTCTTCTTTTTGCCAGGCCTGTTAATGGCATCCTGGGCAACCCGTACGCCTGCTATCCGCGATATTCTTTCTGTCTCGATCGCTGAAATGGGCGGTGTCCTCTTTGGCTTGTCGATCGGTTCGATGAGCGGAATTCTCTGCTCGGCGTGGTTAGTGAAACGTTTTGGGACGCGTAATGTCATCCTGGTCACGATGTCCTGCGCGTTGATCGGGATGATGATATTAAGTCTGGCGCTCTGGCTGACATCGCCCGTGCTCTTTGCCGTGGGTCTTGGCGTCTTTGGAGCCAGTTTTGGTTCTGCGGAAGTGGCGATAAACGTTGAAGGTGCCGCCGTTGAGCGAGAAATGAATAAAACGGTTTTGCCGATGATGCACGGCTTTTATAGCCTGGGCACGCTGGCAGGTGCTGGTGTCGGGATGGCGCTGACGGCCTTTGGCGTTCCGGCAACTGTGCATATTTTGTTGGCGGCACTGGTCGGCATCGCACCTATTTATATCGCCATTCAGGCAATCCCTGACGGAACAGGAAAAAATGCCGCCGATGGCACGCAGCATGGCGAAAAAGGCGTACCTTTTTATCGCGATATCCAGTTGCTATTGATTGGTGTCGTGGTGCTGGCGATGGCGTTTGCAGAAGGTTCTGCCAACGACTGGTTACCCTTATTAATGGTTGATGGTCACGGTTTTAGCCCTACTTCCGGCTCGCTGATTTATGCCGGTTTTACCCTGGGGATGACCGTTGGACGCTTCACTGGCGGTTGGTTCATAGACCGTTACAGTCGCGTTGCCGTGGTTCGGGCCAGTGCGCTAATGGGTGCGTTGGGTATTGGGCTGATTATTTTTGTCGATAGCGCCTGGGTCGCGGGGGTGTCTGTTGTCCTTTGGGGGTTGGGAGCTTCTCTGGGCTTCCCACTGACCATTTCTGCCGCCAGTGATACCGGCCCCGATGCGCCGACCCGCGTCAGCGTGGTAGCAACAACCGGTTATCTGGCTTTCCTCGTCGGGCCGCCGCTGCTGGGCTATCTCGGCGAACATTATGGATTACGTAGTGCAATGCTGGTTGTACTGGCGCTGGTTATTCTCGCGGCTATTGTCGCGAAGGCCGTCGCCAAACCCGATACCAAAACGCAGACGGCGATGGAGAATAGTTGATGAGCATTAAATTAATTGCGGTAGACATGGATGGTACTTTCTTAAGCGATCAAAAAACCTATAACCGCGAGCGGTTTATGGCTCAATATCAGCAAATGAAAGCACAAGGGATTCGCTTTGTGGTCGCCAGCGGGAATCAATATTATCAGTTGATCTCTTTCTTCCCCGAAATTGCCGATGAAATTGCCTTTGTGGCAGAAAACGGCGGTTGGGTAGTGAGCGAAGGCAAAGATGTTTTTAATGGCAAGCTGTCGAAAAATGCATTTACCACTGTAGTGGAACATTTACTGACGCGCCCGGAAGTGGAAATTATTGCCTGCGGAAAAAATAGCGCCTATACCCTCAAAAAATATGACGATGCCATGAAAACGGTGGCGGAAATGTATTATCACCGTCTGGAATATGTCGATAACTTTGACAACTTAGAAGATATCTTCTTTAAGTTTGGCCTGAATCTTTCCGATGAACTGATTCCGCAAGTGCAAAAAGAGTTACATGATTCGATTGGCGATATTATGGTGCCGGTTCACACCGGCAACGGTAGCATCGATCTGATTATCCCCGGCGTACATAAAGCCAATGGCCTGCGGCAACTCCAGAAGTTATGGGGAATAGACGACAGTGAAGTGGTGGTCTTTGGTGATGGCGGTAACGATATCGAAATGCTGCGCCAGGCTGGCTTTAGCTTTGCGATGGAAAATGCCGGCAACGCGGTCGTAGCTGCGGCGAAATACCGCGCAGGCTCCAATAACCGTGAAGGCGTACTGGATGTGATCGATAAAGTTCTTAAGCACGAAGCGCCATTTAATCAATAAAACGGCAGCACGCCCGGCAACACAATGCCTGAATGAAGGATGCATAATTCGCGGAAATTCCCCTTCTGGATTATTTCAGGCGAAATGATGATGAAAAATTGTGTACTGCTGGGCGCGTTTCTGTTGAGTTTTACTGGTGTGGCAATGGCGCAAAGTGTCACCGTTGATGTGCCGAGCGGATACAAAGTGGTGGTAGTCCCCGATTCAGTCAGCGTTCCACAAGCGGTCAGCGTCGCGACTGTACCGCAAACTGTCTATGTGGCGCCTACTCCAGCGCCGGCTTACCGCCCACATCCGTATGTTCGTCACCTTGCCAGCGTAGGCGAAGGGATGGTTATCGAACATCAAATCGACGACCATCACCATTAATCCATGAATGCCTGATTGTGCAAAGCAACCAGGCATTTTCTTATCCGTCGTTTGAATTTCCTGTTTGTTTATCTTTTAAAAAGATAAACATCAGCAGCAGCCACAAAATTCCGTTGGCAAGGTTAAAGAGATTAAACAGGCCGTTGCCCCCGTTCAGCCAGGCATGTTTACTGATTTCGATACCGACGGTAAAGATCAGCATTTGTAACATCCCCATCGCCGCAGAAACCGTACCTTTACTCATATCGCTGGCAAACAGGGTTAATCGCACCAGCCCCGCATTCGCCAGGCCAATACCAAAAGCATAAATACTTAACCCGGCGGTCATCCATAAATACGCGTGCGATGAGATAACCGTTGCGGCAGCGGCGACTAACAGGCCAATCATAATCGGCCAGCCGCCCATGATGATCAATGCACGAACGGTGCGGCGCGAGGTCAAACGCGCTAACAGCAAGTTACCCGCAATTAACGCCCCGAAAACTGGCACTTGCAGCAAACCATATTCATAGCTGCTCAACTTTTCGCCAGTGATAATGATAATTGGTGACTGGGCGATCCACGCCAGCAACGGCAGGCTGACGAACCCCAGCGCCAGAGCTCCGGCAACAAAGCGACCGTTCTTCAGCACCAGCTTGTAGTCATGCCCAAGCTCTTTCAGGGACAGTTTCTCACCAATACGCGTGGCGGTTTCCGGCATAGCGCGTTGCAGACCGAAAAAGGAGATCGCTGCCAATGCGGCAAACAAGACAAACATCCCCTCCCAGGGCAGCACATGAATCCATGCGGCGCCCACCAGCGGACCGAGTAGCGGAGCAATCAGCGCCACGTTCGCCATCAGCGCGGTGATCTTGATACAAACCGCCTCTTCGAAGGATTCCTGAATCGCGGCGTATCCGACAGCGCCAATGAAACAAAGGCTTATCCCTTGCAGGAAGCGTAATAGCGTGAATTGTTCAATGTTTTGCGCCAACAATATTGCCAGACAGGTGACGATAAACCACACCACGCCCGCCAGCATCACCGGACGGCGGCCAATACGATCCGACAGCGGTCCCAGGAGCCACTGTAAAAACATCCCGCCCGCCAGGTAAGCGGTCATCGAAGTAGGAACCCAGTCAATACCCGCCTGATACTCTTCCACTACAGCGAGCATACCGGGTTGAATCATATCATTGCCGATATAGGTCGAGAATTCGTAGAGCACCAGACAGAGAGGAAAAAGTAACGCCTGACGTCCAAGCCGGGCACCGGAAGCTAATCTATTTTGCATGCAATTTCTTCGCCAATAATAATCGCGCAAAGTTTAATAAAAGCGCGGCAAACGAGAAAGCAAATTTTGTAGGTGAAACCACGCTTAAGCACATTCTTACATTATTCCGAGTATAGCTACTCTTTCTTTAAGCTTTATTTAATTCCTTCGCGTTACTATTCCCTGTGGTAAACCAATCCGAAAGTGAAATAAGACGATGCCGCTTTACCCTGTTTAACATGCACTTTATGCTCATCGACTTGCCTGATGGCTCCCCAATAATCACCTTTTGAGTCTGAAAGTTATGCTGGAAAATCTGAATTACTCATTATTCTCTCTTATTAACGCGACGCCAGACTCATCCGAATGGATGATTTCGTTAGCGATTTTTATTGCCAAAGATTTAATTACTGTAGTACCGCTGCTGGCTACGGTGCTTTGGCTATGGGGGTTTACAGCGCAACGGCAACTGGTGATAAAAATCGCTATCGCGCTGGCGGTCGGCCTGTTTGTTTCCTGGACGATGGGGCACTTATTTCCGCACGACCGTCCGTTTGTTGATCATATCGGCTATAACTTCCTGCATCATGCGGCGGATGACTCTTTCCCAAGCGATCACGGCACAGTGATATTTACCTTTGCGCTGGCATTTTTATGCTGGCATCGCCTGTGGTCAGGCGCAATCCTCATGACGCTGGCGGTGGTCATTGCCTGGTCACGTGTTTATCTCGGTGTTCACTGGCCGCTGGACATGCTCGGTGGATTGTTGGCAGGAATGATTGGTTGCCTTAGCGCCCAGATTATCTGGCAGGCTGTGGGGGCAATGCTCTACCAGAAGCTGCAATTATGGTATCGCTTCTGTTTCGCCTTACCTATACGTAAAGGCTGGGTGCGTGGCTGATTTCGGATAAAAAGTGTAATATCAGGCGGCTCGCTTCAATAACTATTCAGAGGGAATATGGAAACACGTCGCGAAGAGCGTATCGGGCAGTTACTACAAGAATTAAAACGCAGCGATAAGTTACACCTGAAGGATGCCGCCGCCCTGCTTGGGGTTTCAGAGATGACGATTCGTCGCGATTTGAATAACAACAGTGCCCCCGTCGTACTACTCGGCGGCTATATTGTTCTGGAACCGCGTAGTGCCAGCCATTACCTGTTAAGCGATCAAAAATCCCGCCTGGTGGAAGAAAAACGCCGGGCGGCAAAACTGGCCGCGACGCTGGTTGAACCCGATCAGACCCTCTTTTTTGACTGTGGCACCACCACGCCGTGGATTATTGAAGCGATAGATAATGAAATCCCTTTCACCGCCATTTGTTATTCACTAAATACCTTTCTGGCGCTGAAAGAGAAACCCCATTGTCGCGCGTTTCTTTGCGGTGGTGAATTTCACGCCAGCAACGCTATTTTCAAACCCATTGATTTTCAGCAAACACTGAATAATTTTTGCCCGGATATCGCTTTTTATTCCGCAGCTGGCGTGCATGCCAGTAAAGGCGCAACCTGTTTTAATCTTGAAGAGTTGCCGGTAAAACACTGGGCGATGTCGATGGCACAAAAGCACGTGCTGGTTGTCGACCACAGTAAGTTTGGCAAGGTACGTCCGGCGCGCATGGGCGAGCTGAAACGCTTTGATATTGTGGTGAGCGATTGTTGTCCGGAAGATGAGTATGTGAAGTATGCGCAGGCGCAGCGTATTAAGTTGATGTATTAATGACGCATAACCGGATGACGTTTCCGCGCCATCCGGTCATCAGAAGATTAAGAGAACCAGCTGCCGAACCACTGATGGAATTTCATCATCACGAAGTCCCACATCCGACCAAAGAACCCACCCTCTTCCACATTTTCCATCACGATCAGCGGACGCTGTTCAATAGATTTACCGTTAAGCTGGAAATCAATGGTGCCGACAACCTGACCTTTTTTCAGCGGCGCGGTGAGCTGCGGTTCCGTTAACGTATAACTCGCTTTCAGGTTTTTCAGTTGCCCGCGTGGGATGGTCACTGATCCCCCTTCGCCTGCGCCGAGATTCACTTCGCTCTTATCACCGAACCAGACGCGCTGAGTCACAAAGGTGGCATCAGGTTTAATTGGCGTCACGGTTTCAAAAAAGCGAAAGCCCCAGGTCAGTAATTTCTCAGACTCATTAAAACGGATGCGGTCAGTTTTTGCCCCCAGCACTACGGAGATTAAACGCATATCACCCTGGGTAGCCGAAGCAACCAGATTATATCCCGCACCTGCCGTGGTTCCGGTCTTCATGCCATCAACATTCAGATTGCTGCTCCACAGCAGACGATTACGGTTAGGCTGACGAATTTTGTTAAAGGTAAACTCTTTCTCTTTATGAATAGCGTACTCTTCCGGCACATCGTGGATTAACGCTTTACCCAGCAATGCCATATCGCGCGCGGTACTGAATTGCCCCGGCGCATCCAGACCGTGCACCGTCTGGAAGGTGGTGTTGGTCAGGCCCAGTTTTTTGGCATAACCATTCATCAAACCAATAAATGACTCCTGACTCCCGGCAACGTAATCGGCCAACGCAATACAGGCGTCATTACCGGACTGGATAATCACACCTTTGTTCAAATCCGCCACCGAAACCTGATCGCCCGGTTTGAGGAACATTACCGACGAACCGCGCAGTGCCGGGTTTCCCGTCGCCCAGGCATCTTTACCGACCGTCACCATATCGGTGAGTTTGATCTTATCGGCCTTAAGCGCCTGCCCAACCACATAGCTGGTCATGATTTTAGTCAGACTCGCGGGATCCAGTTTCTCATCCGCATTGCCTTCTGCCAGCACTTTACCGCTGGCGTAATCCATTAAAATCCATGCACGCGCATCCACGCTCGGCGCTTCAACGGTTTGTTCTGCCGCGAATGCCGTTGGGGCAAAAAGGAATAAAAATGCAGAACCCGCTGCAAGACCACGAAGGAAAGAGGAGTATTGCGTCATAAATGCCACCCGAGTATCCATTCAAAAAAAATACGTTATATCGCCGTATGATAAGTTCGGTGATTAATAACGCACACACAAGTTTAAAGAAACCGTAAGTTGGTAAAGTTTTTAAAGTTTATGCAATATCCTGCCGCTTCGCTGCTTCTGGCGTCATTTTTTTACTCGCTGTTGCTTAAAAGTTAACTTTACTTCACCATCGGAGTCCTGTTCAGCCTGTGGCTGCCTGTCGGAAAAGGGGTGAGTATGATTACGTTGTGGGGTCGGAATAATTCAACCAACGTTAAAAAAGTGTTGCTGACGCTCGAAGAACTGGAACTGCCTTATGAGCAAATTTTGGCGGGTCGTGAGTTTGGGGTAAACCATGACGCCGATTTTCTGGCGATGAACCCTAACGGGCTGGTGCCGCTGTTGCGTGATGACGAAAGTGATTTAATTCTTTGGGAATCAAACGCCATTGTCCGCTATCTGGCGGCACAGTACGGGCAAGAACGTCTGTGGATCGACTCACCGGCACGTCGCGCAGAAGCCGAAAAGTGGATGGACTGGGCAAACCAGACGCTCAGCAATGCCCATCGTGGGATCCTGATGGGATTAGTCAGAACGCCACCAGAAGAACGTAATCAGGCCGCCATTGATGCCAGCTGCAAAGAGTGCGATGCCCTGTTTGCCCTACTCGATGCGGAGCTGGCAAAAGTAAAATGGTTTTCTGGCGACGAGTTTGGTGTGGGCGATATCGCTATCGCACCGTTTATTTACAATTTGTTTAACGTTGGCCTGACCTGGACACCGCGTCCGAATCTGCAACGCTGGTATCAGCAACTCACCGAACGCCCCGCTGTGCGCAAAGTGGTGATGATCCCCGTTAGCTAATTGCGTGGGCTAACTTTGAGTAATTCCCCGTTGGGCTCGTCGGTGAGAACGTATAAATAACCGTCGGGTCCAGTGCGAACGTCACGAATTCGCTGCCCCCTGTCCGTTAATATGCGGCCATCTTCCGTCACTTTGTCGCCTTTGACGCTCATCACGATGACATCTTTATCTTTCAGCGCGCCAATAAATAATTTTTGCTGCCACTGGGGGAATTTGTCACTGTTATAGAAGGCCATACCGCTCACGGCGGGCGAATCTTTCCAGTAAAAAACCGGTTGCTCGGTTCCGGCGACGATTTCCCCTTTTGCTTCCGGTATTTTAAAACCTGAGTAATTAATACCCCAGGTTGCCAGCGGCCAACCGTAGTTTTTGCCTTTTTGCGGGATATTAATTTCATCACCACCGCGCGGGCCATGTTCATTCAGCCACAGCGCATTACTCCACGGATTCATCGCCATCCCTTGCGGGTTACGAATGCCATAAGACCAGATCCCGGCTCGCGCACCGGATTCGTTTACAAAGGGATTATCATCCGGGATCTCGCCCTGTTCGGTCAGACGCACCAGTTTGCCCTGTAATTTATCCAGATCTTGCGCCGTCAGACGCTGATTGTTTTCGCCCAGAGCAATAAAAAGATAACCGTTACCGTCGAAGACCAGCCGCCCGCCAAAATGGTTGCCGGTAGAAAGTTTTGGTGTCTGGCGAAAGACAGTGCGGAAGTCGGTCACTTTTGAGAGATCATCACTTAAGCGGCCATACCCCACGGCAGTTCCGGCTTTGCCATCATCGCCAACTTCGGAATAACTTAACCAGATGCGGCGCGACTGGGCAAAATCAGGCGCTAATGCCACATCCAGCAGGCCGCCCTGCCCGCGCGCCCAGACTTCCGGCACACCGACAAGCGGCGCAGATAATCCTTTTCCTGCTTGCCAGTGACGCAACTCGCCACCGCGCAGGGTGATTAACATGCCGTGATTATCAGGTAAAAAGGCCAGCGCCCACGGATGGTCGAGTTTGTCTTGCAGTACTTCGACATTTACCGGCGCGGGAGCCGCCCAGAGAGCGGAAGAAACACAGAGAAAGGGCACAAGGAAAAGGGATTGTCGATGCATAACGCCTCCGGATTGACTCTGGCTTAAAGCGTAGTCAGTGGAGGAGATGACAAATTCATTTTTACAAAAACTTAAGCATGAAGGGGGAGACGCTTTCTCCCCCTTAGTTTTCAGGCCTGCGCAAGCATGGTGTGCTTTTCAAGGCTCTGGATACTCAGCGTTAAGCTCATCAGACAATTTTCAAGCTTATCGGCGTTGACGGTAATAACAGTCGGGCAATCATGATGCCCGCTCATCAAACATACTGCGGCTGTCGCTAATGCTTCTTCAGCATGATGAAGAGCACTCCACTCTTCCTGATCCAGATGAAGATTCAACCGCAGCGATTTATCGTGCAGTTCGCGATTCAGTTTAAAAAAGTTATCTCGTAGATGATTGCTTTCGCTGACGGACATGTATCCTTTGGCCTTCCTCAGTTGCACATATGCGGCGAGGTCAACTCTTGCATCGATCAACCGGTTAAGTAGATCGCTTCGCTGTCTGTCAACGAACATACTTCGATCCTCCTCTTTGCAGCCTTTGTGCAATTAAATAGTATGGCTACTTTTTGTACAAAATGCTGTCAGGGATCAATACTTCACATTTTATTAATAAGAATTTACATTATTTCTCTTTCCAGCACCTCGCATCCCCACGGCGCCAGTTCTAAGTCTTGTGAACAAGCTTTACCTGTTTCCGCCACTCGCCACGCTCCAGGAAGCACAATATTTTGTACATGAGCAGTGTAGTTTTGTACAAAAACCCATTCCTGATCGCCGTCTGTCCGACGCATTGCAATAACGCCAGCAGGAAGTTCAGTAGCAAGTGCTTTTGGGAGATGAAGTGTGTTGATCAACATCGCGGCAAACGCTTGATGAAATAACGCATCATTACGCGAAGCCACATAGAAAGCTCGACCTTGTCCGACGTGATTTACCGTTAACGCAGGCGTACCCGCATAAAAATCCTCGCCATAGCGCGCCAGAACCTGTGCACCTTCGGCGTGAATAACCGCACATAATTCCCGTGCCTGCCATTGCCCCTGCAGTCCATATGCATTCGGCTCACAGATAACTTCGTTATGCTGATAATCATTAAGGCTATCAATCTCTTCAGCCCACACACCCATCAGGTCACGCAACGGGCCAGGGAACCCACCCAGGTGACATAAATCGGTTTCATTGACAATCCCGGACCAGTAAGTGGTGACAAAATTGCCACCAGCGTCAACATAGGCGCGAGCACGAGCAGCAAATCCATCGCGAACCATATAGAGCATTGGGGCAATAACTAACTGATAACCCGTAAGATCACAATCAGCATTGATAATATCGACCGCCACGCCCTGCTCCCAGAAAGGTCGGTAATGCTCCACTACCGTTTGCTCGTAGTGGATACCGCAATTGCGCGGCCCGGCAGCATCATTGACCGCCCAGCGGTTTTCCCAGTCGAAAATAATGGCAACTTTTGCCTGCGTTTTCGTCCCAACCAATTGGTTAAGATGAGCCAGCCGTTGCCCCAGTTGTATGACTTCGCGCCCGGTACGCGTCTCCAGATGACCGACATGATCAACTACCGCACCATGAAACTTCTCCACGGCGCCACGACTCTTACGCCACTGAAAATAGTGCACGCCGTCTGCGCCGTGAGCGACGGCCTGTAAGGAAGAAAGAATATTCATTCCCGGCTTTTTCAATTTGCTGGTTGGCTGCCAGCTTGTCTGGCTGGGCGTGGATTCCATCAGAATAAACGGTTTATTTTTCAAGGTACGCATCAGGTCGTGATACATCGCTGTTTTACAGGCAACGGCGCGTTCATCTTCCTGTTTATGCCACATGGGATAGCTATCCCAACTCACAAAATCAACCACTTCGGCTAATGCCCAGTAGTTGTAGTCATTGAAATACCACATAAAATTGGTCGTCGCAGGTAAATCTGGGCGTTCAGCTTTTAACGGCGCGATCTCCATTTGGTAGAACTCTTTTACCTGCGATGTGACAAAGCGCCGCCAGTCAAGATTCAAACCGTGGTTAGACATCTCACCTAATGGGGAAGGCGATTCAATTTGTGACCAGTCACTGTATGTATGGCTCCAGAAGCCAGTCCACCATGCCTGATTAAGCGCCTCAAGAGTGGTGTAACGAGTCTGCAACCAACGGCGAAACGCCTGTTGGCATCCCTTACAATGACACTCTCCGCCATACTCATTACTGATATGCCACCCCAGAACCGCCGGATGATTGGCGTATCGCTGCGCCAGCTTACGGTTAATTTGCGTCACTTTATCTTTATACACTGACGAAGAAAGGCAATGATTATGGCGACCTCCGTGCAGCATTTTCTCGCGTGAGGCGCTAACTCTCAGAACCTCTGGATAACGAGCTGCAAGCCAGGCGGGTTTTGCTCCGCTTGGTGTTGCGAGGAAGACAGAAATCCCGCCAGCATGAAGTTTATCCAGCACTTCATCCAGCCAGTCAAAGCGATACTCACCCTCTGTGGGTTCCAGCATTGACCAGCTAAAAATGCCCACCGACATGGTGTTACAACCAGCCTGTTGCATCATGGCGATATCTTTCTCCAGAATCCCAGGGACATGTAACCATTGCTCCGGATTGTAATCAGCACCATGAAGTAACCATGGGGCTCTGGGGATGATCGGTGGGTGCTTGTCCATGCTGACTCCTGAATTGTTTTAAACAGACAAAAAATGTTATTCGTTCACAACGATATCATCTAGTAATTAATTGCTTCGCTATGCAAGGAATGTCCGGCAAGAATGTGATCAAGTACGCGTTTTTTCCCTTCAAACAGGTTCGTCGATTCAGCTTACCAGCACTGAGACAGGTGAGCGTGATACGTATGACATTCACTGCGGTATACTGTGACAAATCTTTTAGCCGGGGCGAATATGAAAACCAAAGCTGCAACCCTTGCCGATGTTGCTCGTCATGCCAATGTTTCTTATCAGACAGTGTCGCGGGTGCTTAACAATTCAGCGAACGTGTCTGCCAAAACACGTCAAAAAATTGAACAAGCCATTGCCGAACTTAAATACGTTCCAAATCGCGTGGCTCAACAGTTGGTAGGGAAAGAGAGCAAAACGGTGGGGCTGGTTACAACTTCGCTCGCCCTACATGCCCCCTCGCAAATTGCGGCAGCAGTGAAAAAATATGCCGGAGAACAGGGATATCAGGTGCTGATATCCATGATCGATGATGTTGATATTAACGGTATTCAGGCTGCAATTAATGACTTAAAAGCACAACGGGTAACAAAGATTATTATCAACGCACCGCTGGAAACGGCATTGGCTGAAACTCTGGTTGCTGAAAACAGCGATGTATTGTGTCTGTTTCTCGACGTGGATCCTTATAGCCCGGTGTTTAACGTCACCTTTAATCCCGCAGAAGGTGCACGCGCCAGCGTGAAATATCTTTACGATTTGGGGCATCGTCAATTTTGCCTGATCTCTGGCCCAGAAAACTCAGTACCGGCGCGGCTACGACTCAATACCTGGCGCGATACCCTCTCCTCACTCCAACTGACGCCGCTGGCCATTCATTACGGTAGTTGGGACGCTCAAAGCGGCTATCTGGCGACGTTACAGATGCTACGTGAAACGCCACAGGCGACCGCTCTTCTGATCGCCAATGATCAGATGGCATTGGGGGCGTTAAGCGCCTTACATCAACAAAAACGTAAAATCCCGCAAGATATTTCTGTCATTGGCTATGACGACACCTATGAGAGTGCGTTTTTTGAACCTTCGCTAACGACCGTCGCAATCGACTTTGATTTACAAGGGAAAATTGCCGTTCAACAGATTTTACAGCCGGACGATGAACACGCGATGCTCCGCTCTTCAACCATCCTTCCCAGTCGCCTGGTCGTGCGTAACTCTGCTGGCCCTCTGCACTCACCACAAACTGATCTGATGAATATTGCTGAACACCTTCGCACACTGGCGGATGAGCTAACACGCAAGGCATAAAAGTAATACGTTCCCATAAAAAGATTTAGTGATCTATTTCGCTAAATCTTTTTTATTACCAGCAATAATTGTGATGCAAATCGCAAACATTCATTTAACACATTGCCTAATCATCGCACTCAGGGTCAGAGTAAAAATGAAATTGTTAACGTATGACATTTTACGGAGATGCATACCAAAACAATAACCAGTAAGCACAGCGAATGCCTGTGCCAACGGTAAATGACCCAACGCCAGTGATTGAGGATATGGCTATGTTATTGCCCGGTAAACGTAATTATATTTTGCTCAGTATTTTCGATTTCCTGTACCTCTTTGCCTGGTCGGCAACGATGGCATTTTTTGTCATATGGACGACACAGCATCTGGAAATTACCGCCACACGCACAGGATTACTTTATTCCGTTAATGCTTTCATTGCGTTATTAATGCAACCGTTCTTCGGTTTCATCTCCGATAAATTTGGTCTTAAGAAACAACTCATCTGGATCCTCGTCGCATTATTACTTCCCGTAGGCCCATTCTTTATTTATGTGTACGCCCCGCTTCTGGTTCATAACTTCTGGCTGGGCGCTGTTTTGGGTGGCGTTTACCTGGGGATCATTTTTAATTCTGGCTGTGGCGTTCTGGATTCCTGGATAGATAAAGTTTCGCGTCGTTATCATTTTGAATATGGTCGCGTAAGAATGTGGGGCTCTCTGGGATGGGCCGCCGCCGCGTGGATTGTGGGTAAATACATTGATACCAGCCCTAATCTCTCTTTCTGGCTGGCAAGCTGTGCCATTGTGGTCGCCGCAATCTGCTTTATGTTTACCAAAATCGAACTGACCGAGGCGGAAATTGAAAAAACCAATTCGCTGAAAGCTATCCATGCGCTTGAACTGGCGAAAAATAGTCAGTTCTGGTTTTTATTGATGTTCACTCTGTTCGTAACGCAAATTTATGACACCTACGATCAACAATTCGCACAATATTTTTCGCTGCAATTTCCGACACCAGAAGAAGGCAATCGCTGGTACGGGATTCTGGCTTCTGTCCAGGTCTGTGGAGAAACCCTATTTCTCTGTCTGATGCCGTGGTTTGTTAACCGCACTGGCGCAAAATGGGCATTAGTGATTGCCGGAACCATTATGTCGTTGCGCATTGCCGGTTCTGCAATCCAACTGGGACCAGTGTGGATTGCAGCCGTTAAAATGATGCACGCCATCGAAAAACCACTGATCCTGGTATCTGTGTTTAAATTTATCGCAGCTAACTTTGATCATAAACTCTCTTCGACGGTCTACCTGCTGGTGCTTTTTGTGGCATCCATCGCCACGGCAATCTATTCACCTATTGCCGGCTATCTGTATGACACCATTGGCTTTGCTGAAACCTATCTCATCCTGGGGGCGATTGCCGGTTGCTTCACGCTTATTTCGGTCTTTACGCTGCGGGACAAATCCAGCAACCAGCCTGCAAAGGCGCTAACTGAAAACCCTGTAGCCTGATAACCATTTGCGCCCCGATATTTGGGGCGTTTTCCTCGCCTGTTGACCAGATTACGATACAAATTTTATCCAGAACTCTGTAGAATCCCTGCCCTGACCTTTCCTGTAACTGAATATTTTTTAAGCTATGAGCAAAGTAACTCCCCAGCCGAAAATCGGCTTTGTTTCCCTTGGCTGTCCGAAAAACCTTGTCGATTCAGAGCGTATTCTCACCGAACTACGCACTGAAGGTTATGACGTGGTACCGAGCTACGACGACGCAGACATGGTGATCGTCAACACCTGCGGCTTTATTGACAGCGCGGTACAAGAATCACTGGAAGCCATTGGTGAAGCGTTGAATGAAAACGGCAAGGTAATTGTGACCGGTTGTCTGGGGGCAAAAGAAGATCAGATCCGCGAAGTCCACCCGAAAGTGCTGGAAATCACCGGGCCTCATAGCTATGAGCAGGTTCTGGAGCACGTTCATCACTACGTGCCAAAACCGAAACACAACCCATTCCTGAGCCTGGTGCCAGAACAAGGTGTGAAACTGACGCCGCGTCATTATGCCTATCTGAAAATTTCTGAAGGCTGTAATCACCGCTGCACCTTCTGCATTATTCCGTCTATGCGCGGCGACCTGGTGAGCCGTCCGATTGGCGAAGTGTTAAGCGAAGCGAAACGCCTGGTAGATGCGGGCGTTAAAGAGATTCTGGTGATCTCCCAGGATACTTCCGCCTATGGCGTCGATGTTAAACACCGTACAGGCTTTTACAACGGCGAGCCGGTAAAAACCAGTATGGTCAGCCTGTGCGAACAGTTATCGAAACTGGGGATCTGGACACGTCTGCACTACGTTTACCCTTATCCGCATGTGGACGACGTCATCCCACTGATGGCGGAAGGCAAAATCCTGCCGTATCTGGACATTCCGTTGCAGCACGCCAGCCCGCGCATTCTCAAACTAATGAAGCGCCCGGGTTCTGTAGATCGCCAACTGGCACGCATCAAACAGTGGCGCGAAATCTGCCCGGAACTGACCCTGCGTTCAACCTTTATTGTCGGCTTCCCTGGCGAGACGGAAGAAGATTTCCAGATGCTGCTCGACTTCCTGAAAGAAGCACGTCTGGATCGCGTTGGCTGCTTTAAATACAGCCCGGTTGAAGGCGCAGACGCCAATGCCCTGCCTGACCAGGTTCCGGAAGAAGTGAAAGAAGAACGCTGGAATCGCTTCATGCAACTGCAGCAGCAGATTTCCGCCGAGCGCCTGCAAGAAAAAGTGGGCCGTGAAATTCTGGTGATCGTCGACGAAGTAGACGAAGAAGGCGCGATTGGCCGCAGCATGGCAGATGCACCGGAAATCGACGGCGCGGTTTATCTCAACGGTGAAACCAACGTTAAGCCGGGCGATATCCTGCGTGTGAAAGTCGAGCACGCCGACGAGTACGATTTGTGGGGTAGTCGGGTTTAATTAATTCAGGCCGGGCAAAATCATTTGCCCGGTTCGTTAATAAAAATTACTGCCAGCTAATCTGTGCCCTGCCGTTTTTCTTACTTTTATACAGCCGCTCATCCGCCAGCATTTTTAACCGTTCAACGGTAGTACATTCATTTGAATGCGCCACGCCGATACTGGTGCTTAAATTAATACTCCCCACCTGGAAATTAACGATATCTTTTAAAATCGATAGCAACTCATCCAGGGTTCCGCCAGTATAAATCACCGCAAATTCGTCGCCGCCAAAGCGGTAGACTTTGCCTTTATCCACCGGAATTTGTGATTTAAGGATTTTCACGACCTTCATCAACACTTCATCGCCCAACAAATGACCGAAGGTATCGTTAATATTTTTGAATTTATCGACGTCAAACAGGCATAAATAACCACCTTTTTCCGGTAAGGTTTTTAAATCTTCGTCAAAGGATTTTCTGCCCATTGCTTTTGTCAGATCGTCAAGAAACGCCGAGTTATACATGCTGTAGAGTTTTTTGACATCCGCCGCCGAAAAGAAAAGCCCACCGTCCAGCACGCGATCAAAATGGTTATTAATAATGGCTTCTTTCTCAACAATGCCACGATTAATCACTCTGCGTATCAGATAGAGGCAACTTATGCCTGAAATAACTGCCACCAAGGCAGCAAAGAAAATAATCAGTGTACATACCTGCAAATAAACGTCTTTTTTATAAGCAAATACGTACAATCCGGTCGGCAAATAGGAGAAATGTTCCATCGCTTCCGAAACGGTGAAGATGGCGTTTTTGGCATTATATTCATCACCGGTAACTGGCTTGCCGTTCTTAAACAGTGAGAACATCAGGTTCTCGCTATCCATTGCCAGTGACTTTGACAGTAACGAAAATCGCTCCAGCCCAAGCAAAAATATCAAACTGCGATTGTGAGTAACCGGATAGAGATAATAGACGAAGGTTTTGCCGTCAAAAGAGATGAACCCCGTATTTTTAACATGCCGATACTTAACAACTTGCATAATATCTGCACAATAATTATTTTCATACTCCTTAACCTGAATACACTCATCACTGGAAATCAGATAAGGACCAACATCATACAAATAAGAAGGTGAAACCGAGTCAGCGTAAGCTGTGCGCAAGCCAGCCAGCAATTCTTCTTCAGTCGGGTTAAGCGTGTTAATGAGATCAATTGCCACACTACGCCGATATTCAGCAATATTTGCCACCGCAAAAGCAGTATCAATAACGGACTGTTTCAGGCCATACACCCGTTCTTTTACCATCTGGGTATAGATCCCGCAGGCAACTGCTGAAATCATGATAAAAATCAGCAGACTGACTGTAAGTACGAATTTATTGATTCTGGACATACCTAAACTACTCTTTTACTAACTTTCCACTTTTGTCCCAGGCAGAGAATGGCAACGGCTTCTGGTACAGATACCCCTGGGCCTGAACACACCCTAATTTGATTAATTCACGCGCAACCTCTTCGCTCTCAACACCTTCTGCAATCACCGGGATCCGGTTATAGCGTGCCAGGTCGAAGATAATGCGCAAAATTTTACCCGCAGTGCCGAAAATATCGCCGGTAAATTGCGAGTCCACTTTTATGCTATCAGGATTAATTTCATAAAAACGTTTCAGGTTTGACAAACCCGTACCAAAGTCATCAATCGATATTCGTACCCCTTGTTTACGCAGCTGTTCAATATTGAGATAAAAATGTTCACTAATTCGCTCAATCACAGTTTCAGTGATCTCAATACAGAGACTTTTCGCTGTCAGTTCATGTTCTTTCATGATGGCGATAAAACGCTCATGAAAATGAGGTTCGTTTAACTGCCAGGGCGAAACATTTATATGCAGTAAGAAATCCTGTTTCAGGAGCGCACGCTGGCTAAAATGGCGGAATTCAGCCATCGCCGTTTTAATAATTTGGTAACCCAGTTCATTGATAAAAGCGATATCTTCCGCGATAGCAATAAACTTCAGTGGCGAGATGATCCCCCGCTCCGCAGAAACCCAGCGGCACAGTGCCTCAGCGCCCAGAATTTCACGGGTGTTAATATCAACAATCGGTTGATAAACCAGGAATAGCTCGCCTTTTTCCATTGCATGACGGATATTGCGCGCAATCCAGATATTCTCTTCAATTTCGCTGAGTTTCGCATCATCACAGAAAATAAACTCAGAGAACATATGGTCACGGATGCTGGAAATCGCCAGCTTCAGTTTTTCTGCGTAGCTCCAGGCATTTTCGCCCTTCAGAGGTTCACAAATGGCAGATTTGTGTATACGCAGATTGCGATAGCCAAAGCTACTGTCGAAATCGTTTATCATCGCTATTTTACGAGTAAACGTCTGTATATTTTCCCGACACAATAATAAATAGAGATCGGCATTAAATGTCACGATATCGCAGCATTGTGCATATTTCTCGGCAATTCGCTGACACAGCCTCCTGACGATTTTGTTGCGTTCCTCGACACCAAACACGGCTTCGACGGCTTCCAGTCCGCACAGTTTGATGATCCCGGCGGCCAGATACTGATTATTGTTTGACTCAATAATCGCCATATTTTTGATAAAACCGCTTTCCTGATCGTAGGAGATCAGCGAGAGCAATTTATTTGAACGCTCAACTTCAGCATCTTTCATTTCCGCGATCGAATTTTTGATGCTGATAATCTCTTTCGCATCGCCGTCACGAATTTTCAGTGCCTGCATTTGATCCGCAGAGTCAGGTAAAAACTCCAGCGTATTGACCAGCGTTGTCATTTCTGAAAATTGGCGACGGAACACACGGGTCGTCATTAAGTAAACCGCCAGCAATACGACAATAATGAAAGCAAACGGTAAATAAAAAAGTTTATCTGACGCGTTAAATAGTTTCCCCGTAGGATAATAAAAATAGATTTCGAATAGCGAGTTATTGGGTACGCGCGATGTTTTTGCTATATACTCTGTATCGACAGAATCAATAATATTATAATTATCTTCGCTATTATAAATAATCAATTTTTCACGGGCGAGTTGGTTCTTGGCAATGATTTCATAACCTTGTTTCAGAAACAACACTTCATCAGTTGCGCTGATTTGATCAAGGTATTCGTTCAGGTATCGCCAGTTTAAATCGACATGAATTTTATCAATAGCCAGCAAATCACGGTCTTTGCCGTTAATTCGTAGTGTAAAAGAAATACATTTTTTCCCCGGACGATCAAAGCAATTATATGCCGGATTCCAGCTACTGTCAGAGCCATCCGAAGCTACTGACCACGGGCGCTGCGACGGATTAAAATCGGCAAAGATGACGCGTCCTGCCTCATCAACAAGGGGACCATTTACCTTTTCCTGATGATAAACAAAGATTTTATCATTCGCCCGCCGCGAAAATAGATAATATTTATCATTATCCAGTACCAGCCCCACTGAGTCTAAAAATGGCATCATTTCCATTTTCAGGATGACAGCTCGTTTAATCTCCTCACTGTTTTTCAATAAATAAAGTGAGTCCTTTAACGTCAGAGCGGAACGTTCAATATCTTTAAAGAAATAGCCAACGTTTTTTTGAATAAGTTCAAAGCGGCTATCAGCACGTTTTACCGCACGCTCCGATACCAGCTGATAGTTAATGATGAAAAAAAGAACAATAAATGACAGCGCAGCCAATAAAAATAAAATTATCAGCCTGATCTTTATCTTTTCGTATAAACTCAGCATGTTAATACATTTAACAAAATAACTGTCAGTACGCTGTGCCGCTGCATAAATAGTCCCTCACAGCGGCTTTTTAACCAAATTACTCGATTCTACAAAATTAGAAGAAAGTTACAACACTTGCTTAAGGCAATAATTTCCTCTGAGGTCATTACTCTTTCAAGCAATGTTCAACCGTGACTATCCTTTAATTTTGGGGTCCAGCGCATCACGCAAACCATCACCCAGCAAGTTGAACGCCAGCACGGTCAGGAAAATAGCCAGTGCCGGAAAAACCGCCACATGCGGCGCGATAACCATATCCGCTCTCGCTTCGTTGAGCATCGCTCCCCACTCCGGGGTCGGCGGCTGCGCTCCCAAGCCGAGAAACGACAGACTGGCGGCGGAGATAATTGAGGTGCCAATGCGCATGGTAAAGAACACGACGATGGAAGAGACTGTCCCCGGTAAGATGTGGCGCAACAAAATGGTCATATCGCTGGCGCCAATACTGCGCGCTGATTCAATAAAGGTTTGCTGTTTTAACACCAGCGTGTTGCCGCGCACCAGTCGGGCAAACGCAGGAATAGAAAAGATAGCGACGGCGATAATCACGTTAGCAATGCCGCTTCCCAGCACCGCGACAACAGCAATAGCCAGCAAAATGCCAGGGAAAGCAAACAGCACATCGCAAATACGCATGATCAGCCGATCCCACCAGCCTTCGTAATATCCAGCCAGCAAGCCCAGCAACGTCCCTATCGCCGCACCGATAAACACCGCAAACACGCCCGCCGCCAGCGAGATTTGTGCACCAACCAGGACACGGCTGAAAATGTCGCGCCCCAGTGAATCGACGCCAAACCAGTGCTGCAAAGAAGGTCCGTTATTCAGATTGTCATAATCGAAATAATTTTCGGCGTCATAGGGGACGATCCAGCGTGCAAAAATTGCCATCACAATCAACAAAATGACGAATAATGCGGCGGTCATCGCCATATGCTGACGGCGAAAACGTCGCCAGAACTCATGCCACGGAGTACGCACCTGATCAGGTTTTACTAGTGGCATGGCGTTTAACACCGCCTGACGACGCCAGTTAAATAATCGCATCCTTACTTGTACCTGATAGCCGGGTTAATGGCGGCGTAAAGCACATCCACCACTAAGTTGATAAGAATAAATTCCAGCGAGAAAAGCAGAATTTCCGCCTGAATCACCGGGTAATCGCGCATTTCTACGGAGTCAACGAGTAAGCGCCCAAGTCCGGGCCAGTTGAAAACCTTCTCCACCACGATGGAACCTCCGAGCAAAAAGCCAAACTGTAAGCCCATCATGGTCACTACCGGGATCATCGCGTTGCGTAGCCCATGTTTGAGGACAACCCAGGTTTCACTCACCCCTTTCGCCCTCGCGGTACGCATATAATCTTCGCTTAAGACATCGACAAACGACGCACGGGTAAAGCGCGCCATCACGGCTGCCACTGCCGCGCCGAGCGTCAGGGAGGGTAAAATGTAGTGCTGCCAACTGTCTGCACCTACGGTAGGCAGCCAGCCCAGCTCAACGGAGAAAACCTGTATCAAAAGCATTCCCAGGGCAAATGCCGGGAAGGAGATCCCCGACACCGCGATGGTCATACTCAATCGATCCGGCCAACGGTTACGCCAGACGGCGGCGATAATTCCTGCCGCCATACCAAATATCACCGCCCAGACCATACTGGTTATGGTCAGCCACAGCGTTGGCATGAAGCGGCTGGCAATCTCATCGGCAACCGGACGACGCGACACCATCGACAGGCCAAAATCTCCCTGCACTGCGTTGCTGATGTAGTGCCAGAACTGGTGATACAGCGGCTGATCCAGACCCAGTTGCTGACGCACCAGTTCGATGACCTGAGCATCGGCTTCGGGGCCGGCAATCAATCGCGCCGGATCGCCGGGCAGCATATGGACAAATAAAAACACCAGCACCGAGACGATAAACAGCGTCGGAATCAACCCCAGTAAGCGTTTGATAACGTAATTAAGCATTCCACTCCCTGCGTTGCTTATTGCAAGTCCGCATCTTCAAAGCTGAAGCCGGTGTCTGGCATGATCCAAAAACCGGTCAGATTTTTACTGTGTGCCGACACCAGTTTTTCGACCACCAGCGGGATCCACGGCGACTCTTGCCAGATGATATCCTGCGCCGCCTTATATAAGCGGGTCTTTTCCGCCGGATCGTTAGTTTTCAGTGCCTGAGCCAGGAAATCATCCACCTGTTTATTACTGTAAAACGCAGTATTAAACAGCGTCGGTGGCCAGTTCTGTGACGCAAACAGCGGCGATAACGCCCAGTCAGCTTCGCCGGTCGATGCCGACCAGCCGGTGTAGAACAGTCGCACGCCGCTCTCTTTTTGCCCTTTACCTTCTACTTCTGCCGCCCGCTGTCCGGCATCCATCGCCGTCACCTGGGCTTTAATTCCTACCTGCGCTAACTGCTGCTGGGTAAATTGCAGCACTTTCTGCGCGGTGCTGTGGTTATGTGACGACCACAGCGTGGTACTGAAACCGTTGGGATATCCCGCCTCTTTAAGTAATTCGCGCGCTTTTGCCGGATCGTAAGGCCACGGTTGGTAACTTTGCGCGTAGGCGATACTCGGCGGCACCACGCCAGTGGCGGGCGTTGCATATCCCGCAAACGCGACTTTCACCAGCGCCGGACGGTTGATGGCATAATTCAGCGCCTCCCGTACCTTCGGGTTATCGAACGGCTTTTGCGTCACATTCATACTGATATAACGCTGCATAATCGACGGGCTGGCCATCAGCTCGATATTTTTGTTTTTCTCCAGCAGCGCGGCCTGCTCGTAGGGAATGGGGAAAGCAAACTGCGCTTCACCGGTTTGCAACATTGCCGCGCGAGTGTTGTTATCCGCCACCGGACGCCAGGTAATGCTGTCCAGTTTGGGCAGTCCTGACTGCCAGTAACCGGTGAATTTTTTGACCTTCACAAAATCGGTCTGATTCCAGGTGTCCAGTTCATACGGCCCGGTTCCCACCGGATGAAAACCAATCTCTTTGCCATATTTTTCCAGCGCCGCCGGAGAAATCATCGCTGTCGCCGGATGGGCAAGAATATTTATAAACGCGGAGAACGGCTGTTTAAGCGTAATCTTCACCGTTGTCGGATCGACCGCTTCAGTTTTGGCAATATTCTTATACAAGTTATAGCGTTTAAGATGATTCGCTGGGTCACTGGCCCGATCCAGATTCGCTTTTACCGCCGCCGCGTTGAAGTCGGTGCCATCCTGGAACTTAATCCCTTCACGCAATTTCACGGTGTAAGTGAGGCCGTCACCGGAGACGGTATAACTCGCCGCCAGCACATTTTTCAGCTTCATCTCTTTATCCAGACCGAACAGCCCCTGGTAAAACGATTTCGCCACGGCCTGTGACAACGTGTCATTCGCGTCATACGGGTCGAGGGTGGTGAAGTTCGATCCCACCGCCACAACCACATCTTTGGCAGCGAATGCACAAGATGCCATCAACGCTGTGACAATACCCAGCGCCACTAACCCACTACGGTGTACAGCTCTTGCCATTTGATTCTCCGCCTGAATGTTATCTACGCATGAATGCGTATTCTGATTGTGGTTGTGCGACGTAATGCCCCGGCCCGACGCATTGCAACGAGACGGCTGCAACCTCTTCGCCACGCTGATGAATATTGCTGGGAAGATCGTCCGATAGCAGTACGCGCTGTGGTCGCAGCCGGGACGGTTCAGCAACCGGAACTGCCGCCAGTAATTTACGCGTATAAGGGTGCTGTGGATTTTCAAAGACCGCGCGCCGGGGGCCTATTTCGACAATTTGTCCAAGATACATCACCGCTACACGATGGCTGATCCGCTCCACGACCGCCATATCGTGAGAGATAAACAGATATGCAATGCCGAAATCACGCTGGAGATCGAGCAACAAGTTGATAATCTGCCCGCGAATAGAAACATCCAGCGCCGACACGGCTTCATCGGCAATAATGACTTTGGGATTCAACGCCAGCGCACGGGCAATACAGATACGCTGACGCTGGCCGCCGGAAAACTCATGCGGGTAGCGCCACGCATGTTCGGGTAACAGACCAACGCGTTCCAGTAGCCACGCAACGCGTGCAGCGGCTTCATTACCCTGCAATAATCCATGAACACGTAGCGGTTCGATAATCGAATCACCGATCGTCTGGCGTGGATCCAGTGAGGCGTAAGGATCCTGAAAAATAAACTGAATATCGCGGCGCAATGCCTGAAGTTTGCCGGGTGACAGAGTATCGATTCGCTGGCCGTTGAAGATAATTTCTCCGCCCTGACTTTCAACCAGGCGCAACAACGCCCGTCCGGTGGTGGATTTACCACTGCCAGACTCCCCCACCAGCGACAACGTTTCGCCCGGCCAGAGATCAAAACTAACCTTTTCAACGGCGTGCACTTCCCGCGTTACGCGATTCAACAAACCGCTGCGCAAAGGGAAACGGGTGACCAGATTACGCACCTGTAAAACAGGTTCGCCATCAACCACCGTTTTCTGCTCGACAGGGCGTTCCTGTTGAGTCGGATGTTCAAGCGATATCAACGGGAAACGTCGGGGATAATCTTGCCCTCTCATCGCGCCAAGCTGCGGAACAGCAGCCAATAGCGCACGGGTATAAGGATGCTGTGGCGCATGAAAAATCTGTTCGACGCTGCCCGTTTCCACCGCCTCGCCCTGATACATCACCAGTACCCGATCGGCAATCTCCGCCACCACGCCCATGTCGTGAGTGATAAAGATGACGCCCATCGACATCTCTTTTTGCAACACTTTGATTAATTGCAGGATCTGCGCCTGAATGGTGACGTCCAGTGCAGTCGTCGGCTCATCGGCAATCAGCACCGCCGGGCGACATGACAGCGCCATGGCAATCATCACCCGCTGACGCATCCCACCGGAGAGTTGATGCGGATAACGCGAAAGAATGGTTTGTGCTTCCGGGATGCGAACCTGATCCAGCATCCGTTTCGCCTCCGCCATCGCTTCTTCACGACTGGCGTTCTGATGCAGACGGATAGACTCGGCAATCTGCTCGCCCACGGTAAATACCGGATTCAGCGACGTCATTGGCTCCTGGAAAATCATCGCTATATCCGCACCGCGTATATGCTGCATTTGCCGGGAGCTCTGCTCACTAAGCTCAATCACCTCACGACTGCGGCGCCGCAATAACATTTTGTCGCATTGCACCAGCCCCCCCGCCTGTTCTAACAGACGCATCAACGCCAGTGCTGTGACTGACTTGCCGGAACCGGACTCTCCAACAATTGCCAGCGTCTCACCACGTCGCAGGCTAAAAGAGAGACCGCGAACCGCAGCCACTTTTTGCTGGTCCTGCATAAAGGCAATATTGAGATTATCAACAGCCAGCACATCATCGGCTTCAAGCTCATCACTGTGTGGCAACGGTGTCCCCTTTTTCACGATAGATACCGGTGGTTGGCGTATCGCCTGCGTAGCCCCAGGCGCGATACATTCCCTCGGTGTTAAAAGGTAGCGCGACGTTGCCTTCATGATCGATAGCGATTAGTCCGCCACTGCCGCCAAGCGCAGGGAGTTTTTCCATCACTACCCGCTCGCAGGCTTGTGCGAGGCTTAAGCCGCCGTAATCCATCAACGCGGCGATGTCATACGCCGCCAGCGCGCGAATGAAGACTTCGCCCGTGCCGGTACAAGAAACTGCCACGCTGGCGTTATTGGCGTAGCACCCGGCGCCAACCAGCGGGCTGTCGCCGACCCGACCAGGTAATTTATTGGTCATTCCCCCCGTGGACGTGGCAGCCGCCAGATTGCCATGGAGATCCAACGCCACGGCTCCCACAGTGCCCATTTTCTGTTTTTCATCCAACGGTGCGCCGCTATGGTCGAGGAGCATCTCCCCTTCCTCACGCGCCGCCAGTAATTGTTCATAACGCAAAGGCGTGGAGAAAATCTCCGGCAAGACGCGCTCCATGCCATGAGCAAAAGCAAAATTTTCTGCGCCATCACCTATCATCATCACATGCGGGCTTTGTTCCATCACCAGACGGGCGGCAAGAACCGGATTACGCAGATGACTGACGCCCGCCACTGCACCGGCTTTCAGGGTATTGCCATCCATCACACAGGCGTCGAGTTCATGGGTTTCATCACGCGTAAAGACAGCGCCAATTCCGGCGTTAAACAGTGGGCACTCTTCCAGCAAGCGCACGGCTTCCGTCACTGCATCCAGCGCACTTGCGCCCGCTTCGAGCATTTTCTGTCCGGTTTCAACAATGGCAGACAGTGCCTCAATGTAGCGTAATTCCTGTTGCAGACTCATCTGTGCGCGGCTAATTGCGCCTGCGCCGCCGTGAATTGCAATGACTGCTTTGCCCATAGTATTCGTCCATTAAGGGTGGCTCGCCACTTTGCTATAAATATCAGAATTTTTATGAATTATTCATTCAATTTTTGAATATAGAAAGATGTATATGGCATGTAAAGGCAGGAGCCCGCTCTACGACCGAGGTGGCATACAGTCCGTGGCGTTTTTCTGACATAATAGGCGGATTCGATTTTGCCCCGCAGGAGTGTTTTCATGGAATTTACCACCGGTTTGATGTCGCTCGACACCGCGCTTAATGAGATGCTTTCTCGCGTTACCCCTTTGACTGCTCAGGAAACGCTGCCACTGGTTCAGTGTTTTGGTCGTATTCTGGCGAGCGATGTGGTTTCGCCGCTCGATGTCCCTGGGTTTGATAACTCGGCAATGGACGGCTACGCGGTTCGTTTAGCCGATATCGCCTCCGGGCAACCGCTGCCCGTTGCTGGCAAATCGTTTGCCGGGCAGCCGTATCATGGTGAATGGCCTGCTGGCACCTGTATTCGCATTATGACCGGTGCTCCGGTGCCGGAAGGCTGTGAAGCGGTGGTGATGCAGGAACAGACCGAACAAACGGATGCAGGAGTGCGTTTTACCGCTGAAGTGCGTAGCGGGCAAAATATTCGTCGTCGCGGTGAAGATATCTCTGCGGGTGCGGTTGTTTTCCCGGCGGGGACTCGCCTGACTACCGCAGAGCTGCCGGTGATTGCTTCGCTGGGAATTGCCGACGTTCCGGTGATTCGCAAAGTGCGTGTGGCGCTGTTTTCCACCGGTGATGAACTCCAGTTGCCAGGTCAGCCACTGGGCGACGGTCAAATCTACGATACCAACCGTCTCGCCGTACACCTGATGTTAGAACAACTGGGTTGCGAGGTGATCAACTTAGGGATTATCCGCGACGATCCCCACGCCTTGCGCACAGCATTTATTGAAGCCGACAGTCAGGCGGATGTAGTGATCAGTTCTGGCGGTGTTTCGGTTGGTGAAGCGGATTACACCAAAACCATTCTCGAAGAGCTGGGCGAAATCGCCTTCTGGAAGCTGGCGATTAAACCGGGTAAACCGTTCGCGTTCGGTAAACTCGGCAATAGCTGGTTCTGCGGCCTGCCGGGTAATCCGGTTTCAGCAACGCTGACATTCTACCAACTGGTACAGCCGTTACTGGCAAAATTAAGCGGCAACACCGCCAGCGGCCTGCCTACGCGCCAGCGTGTACGCACGGCGTCTCGCCTCAAGAAAACGCCTGGTCGTCTTGATTTCCAGCGTGGTGTGCTGCAACGCAATGCCGACGGCGAACTGGAAGTGATGACCACCGGACATCAGGGTTCCCATATATTTAGCTCTTTTAGCCTCGGCAACTGCTTTATCGTGCTGGAACGCGATCGCGGCAATGTTGAAGCGGGCGAATGGGTGGAAGTCGAGCCGTTTAACGCGTTGTTCGGAGGCCTGTAATGGCGGAACTCAGCGATCAGGAGATGCTGCGCTACAACCGGCAAATCATCCTGCGTGGTTTTGATTTTGACGGCCAGGAAGCGTTGAAAGATTCTCGCGTGCTGGTCGTCGGCCTCGGTGGACTCGGTTGCGCAGCCTCGCAGTATCTGGCAAGCGCCGGTGTCGGCAACTTGACGCTGCTCGACTTCGACACGGTTTCGCTCTCGAATCTGCAACGCCAGACGCTACACAGTGACGCTACGGTCGGGCAACCGAAGGTTGAATCTGCCCGTGATGCACTGGCACGGATCAATCCACATATCGCAATTACACCAGTGAATGCGTTACTTGATGATGCTGAGCTTGCTGCGTTGATTGCTAAACACGATCTGGTGCTCGACTGTACGGATAACGTTGCGGTACGTAATCAACTGAACGCAGGCTGTTTTACCGCGAAGGTGCCGCTGGTTTCCGGCGCGGCAATTCGTATGGAAGGTCAAATCACCGTCTTTACTTATCAGGACGGCGAGCCTTGCTACCGCTGCCTTAGCCGTTTGTTTGGCGAAAACGCGTTAACCTGCGTGGAAGCAGGCGTGATGGCGCCATTGATTGGCGTAATTGGTTCGTTGCAGGCAATGGAAGCGATCAAACTGCTGGCAGGCTATGGAAAACCTGCCAGCGGAAAAATCGTTATGTACGATGCGATGACCTGTCAGTTCCGCGAAATGAAACTGATGCGCAATCCGGGATGTGAGGTTTGCGGGCAGTAATTGTCGCCTCCAGGCCTGATAAGACGCGCCAGGCATCGGTGCACTCCGCCACGTTATAAGCAATTTATGAGGATGCAGAACATCCCGTTAAATCGACGTTCTGCCAAACGCGCCCAGCCAGTCCTGCTCAAACTTCGCTACGGCAGCGTCAACCGCCGGATAGCTAATCATCTGTTGTGCCACATCCAGCGGCAGGGTGATGGATTCACATCCTGCCAGTAAGCAGTCCAGCGCCTGACGCGGGGTTTTGAAACTCGCGGCTAACACTTTCGCCTGTGGCGCATGCATTTTCAGTAACTGATGCAAATCGGTCACGGTTTGAATACCGCTACCACCCTGAGCATCAATACGGTTGACATAAGGCGCAACATATTCCGCGCCCGCCAGCGCCGACAACAGCCCTTGTGCTGCGCCATACACCGCCGTGCCCAGCGTCGGGATCCCTTCCGCTTTTAACATCTTAATAGCTGCCAGCCCCTCGGCGGTCACCGGGACTTTCACCACGATATCCGCAATAATAGAACGCAATTTACGTGCGTCATTCACCATCCCTTCAGCAGTGGTAGCCATTACCTGGGCAAACAGACGCCCCTGACCGCCCATCGCCTCGTGAAGTTGCGGAAGCACAACGTCCAGCGGTTTTTTACCCGCTGCGATAATGCTTGGGTTAGTGGTCACACCCGCCAGCGGAAAAATACGTGACAGCGCCTTCACCGCAACAACGTCTGAAGTATCCAGATACAGTTCCATAACCATCCTCAAAATGTACTTTTTGTCTGAAACCAGACTACCACGAGAAAACTCTCTGAACAGTTGACGCACATCAACATAACTTTCATTCGAAAGTAATTTAATATTTGAACGAAACAGAGAGGCATCTATGATCTTCAATATTCAACGCTACTCGACCCACGACGGCCCCGGCATTCGCACAGTGGTTTTTCTGAAAGGTTGCTCGCTGGGTTGTCGCTGGTGTCAGAATCCTGAAAGCCGCGCCCGCACGCAGGATCTACTGTATGACGCACGTCTGTGCCTGGAGGGCTGCGAGCTATGTGCTAAGGCCGCGCCGGAAGTGATTGAGCGCACGCTGAATGGCCTGCTTATTCATCGGGAAAAGTTAACCCCGGAGCATCTGACGGCGTTAACCAACTGCTGCCCGACACAGGCGTTAACCGTGTGTGGTGAAGTGAAAAGCGTTGAGGAGATCATGGCGACCGTTTTGCGCGATAAACCGTTTTACGATCGCAGCGGCGGCGGCTTAACGCTTTCTGGCGGTGAACCCTTTATGCAGCCGGAAATGGCGACGGCGCTACTGCAAGCCAGCCACGAGGCCGGCATTCATACTGCGGTAGAAACCTGCCTGCATGTGCCGTGGAAATATATCGCCCCTTCTCTGCCCTATATCGATCTGTTCCTTGCCGATTTAAAACACGTCGCCGACGTGCCGTTTAAACAGTGGACCGACGGTAACGCCGCCAGAGTGCTGGATAACCTGAAAAAACTCGCCGCAGCGGGGAAAAAAATCATTATCCGCGTGCCGCTGATTCAGGGCTTTAATGCTGACGAAACCTCTGTAAAAGCCATTACCGATTTTGCCGCCGACGAGCTGCACGTTGGCGAAATTCATTTCCTGCCCTACCACACGCTGGGCATCAACAAATATCACTTACTTAATCTGCCCTATGACGCCCCGGAAAAACCGCTTGATGCGCCAGAACTGCTCGACTTTGCCCAGCAGTATGCCTGCCAGAAAGGGTTAACCGCGACTTTACGAGGATAACAACCATGACAACACTGAAACTGGACACGCTCAGCGACCGCATTAAAGCGCACAAAAATGCGCTGGTGCATATTGTGAAACCGCCGGTTTGTACCGAGCGCGCACAGCACTATACCGAGATGTATCAACAACATCTCGATAAGCCGATCCCGGTTCGTCGCGCGCTGGCGCTGGCGCATCACCTGGCGAATCGCACCATCTGGATCAAACACGATGAGTTGATCATCGGCAACCAGGCAAGCGAAGTTCGCGCCGCGCCAATCTTCCCGGAATATACCGTGTCGTGGATCGAAAAAGAGATTGATGATCTGGCCGATCGTCCCGGCGCGGGTTTTGCGGTGAGCGAAGAGAACAAACGCGTTCTGCATGAAGTGTGCCCGTGGTGGCGCGGTCAGACCGTACAGGATCGCTGCTACGGCATGTTTACCGATGAGCAAAAAGGCCTGCTGGCGACCGGTATTATCAAAGCAGAAGGCAATATGACCTCCGGCGATGCACACCTGGCGGTCAATTTCCCGCTGTTGCTGGAAAAAGGGCTTGATGGTCTGCGCGAGAAAGTGGCGGAGCGTCGCTCGCGTATCAACCTGACTGTGCTGGAAGATTTGCACGGCGAGCAGTTCCTGAAAGCGATTGATATCGTGCTGGTTGCAGTCAGTGAACATATTGAACGTTTCGCTGCCCTGGCGCGTGAAATGGCAGCCACCGAAACCCGCGAAAGCCGTCGCGATGAACTGCTGGCAATGGCAGAAAATTGCGATCTTATCGCCCACCAGCCGCCGCAGACGTTCTGGCAGGCGCTGCAACTGTGCTACTTCATCCAGTTGATTTTACAGATCGAATCTAACGGTCACTCGGTGTCGTTTGGTCGTATGGACCAGTATCTCTATCCGTACTATCGCCGCGACGTTGAACTGAACCAGACGCTGGATCGCGAACACGCCATCGAGATGCTGCATAGCTGCTGGCTGAAACTGCTGGAGGTGAACAAGATCCGCTCAGGCTCGCACTCGAAAGCCTCTGCGGGAAGTCCGCTGTATCAGAACGTCACCATTGGCGGGCAAAATCTGGTTGATGGTCAGCCGATGGACGCAGTGAATCCGCTCTCTTACGCGATCCTGGAATCCTGCGGTCGTCTGCGCTCCACTCAGCCTAACCTCAGCGTGCGTTACCATGCGGGAATGAGTAACGATTTCCTCGACGCCTGCGTACAGGTGATCCGCTGCGGCTTCGGGATGCCAGCGTTCAACAACGACGAAATCGTGATCCCGGAATTTATTAAACTCGGTATTGAACCGCAGGACGCTTACGACTACGCAGCGATTGGTTGTATCGAAACCGCCGTCGGCGGCAAATGGGGCTATCGCTGCACCGGCATGAGCTTTATCAACTTCGCCCGCGTGATGCTGGCGGCGCTGGAAGGCGGTCGTGATGCCACCAGCGGCAACGTGTTCCTGCCGCAAGAAAAAGCGTTGTCAGCGGGTAACTTCAACAACTTCGATGAAGTAATGGACGCGTGGGATACGCAAATCCGTTACTACACCCGCAAATCGATCGAAATCGAATATGTGGTCGACACCATGCTGGAAGAGAACGTGCACGATATTCTCTGCTCGGCGCTGGTGGATGATTGCATTGAGCGAGCGAAAAGTATCAAGCAAGGCGGCGCGAAATATGACTGGGTTTCTGGCCTGCAGGTGGGCATTGCCAACCTCGGCAACAGCCTGGCGGCAGTGAAGAAACTGGTATTTGAACAGGGCGCGATTGGTCAACAACAACTGGCTGCCGCGCTGGCGGATGACTTCGATGGCCTGACTCATGAGCAGTTGCGTCAGCGTCTGATTAATGGCGCGCCGAAGTATGGCAACGACGATGATAGCGTCGATACGCTGCTAGCTCGCGCCTATCAGACCTATATTGACGAACTGAAGCAGTACCACAACCCGCGCTACGGTCGTGGTCCGGTTGGCGGCAACTATTACGCAGGTACGTCGTCTATCTCCGCTAACGTACCGTTTGGCGCGCAAACAATGGCAACGCCGGACGGACGTAAAGCACATACCCCGCTGGCGGAAGGCGCAAGCCCGGCTTCCGGTACTGACCATCTCGGCCCAACGGCGGTCATTGGCTCGGTGGGTAAACTGCCTACCGCAGCGATTCTCGGCGGTGTATTGCTCAACCAGAAACTAAACCCGGCGACGCTGGAGAACGAATCTGACAAGCAGAAACTGATGATCCTGCTACGCACCTTCTTCGAAGTGCATAAAGGCTGGCATATTCAGTACAACATCGTTTCCCGCGAAACGCTGCTGGAAGCGAAAAAACATCCGGATCAGTACCGGGATCTGGTCGTGCGCGTAGCGGGTTATTCCGCCTTCTTCACCGCGCTCTCTCCAGACGCCCAGGACGATATCATTGCCCGCACCGAACACATGCTGTAATCCCCTCAGCCCGGCGTCACCGCCGGGCTAAAACATTCACGAAATCAATTTTACTCTCGCTTTCATTCGAAATTAGTTTGTGCTCCGCATCACATTGTCATTACACTGTGGCGTTTGCATTCATTGCCGGGAGCACTTTTATGACTGTAAAAGTTATCGTTTGCGATATGGACGGTACTTTTCTTAACGACGCCAAAATGTACAACCAGTCACGTTTTATGGCGCAGTATCAGGAACTGAAAAAGCGCGATATTGAGTTCGTTGTCGCCAGTGGTAACCAGTATTACCAGCTTATTTCCTTCTTTCCTGAGCTAAAAGATGAAATCTCTTTTGTCGCGGAAAATGGCGCGCTGGTCTACGAACATGGCAAGCAGTTGTTCCACGGCGAACTGACCCGGCATGAATCCAGGATTGTCATTGGGGAACTGCTGAAAGATAAACAACTCAATTTTGTCGCCTGTGGTCTGCAAAGCGCATACATCAGTGAAAATGCGCCGGAAGCATTCGTCGCACTGATGGAAAAACACTACCATCGACTGAAACCTGTGAAGGATTACCAGGAGATTGATGACGTGCTTTTCAAGTTTTCGCTCAACCTGCCGGATGAACAAATCCCGCTGGTTGTCGACAAACTGCACGTTGCGCTCGATGGCATTATGAAACCTGTCACCAGTGGCGCGGGTTTTATCGACCTGATTATTCCCGGCCTGCATAAAGCAAATGGTATTTCGCGGTTGTTAAAACGCTGGGGTCTGTCGCCGCAAAATGTGGTAGCGATTGGCGACAGCGGTAACGACGCAGAGATGCTTAAAATGGCGCATTATTCCTTTGCGATGGGCAATGCTGCGGAAAACATTAAACAAATCGCCCGTTACGCTACCGATGATAATAATCATGAAGGCGCGCTGAATGTGATTCAGGCGGTGCTGGATAGCTCCTCTCCTTTCAATAAGTAATCTTCTCCCGGCCGGAGCGACCGTTCCGGCATCTCTCTTTTTTGCTCACTTTGTGCACTGACTCAAGATTTTTATCTTGCGTTAACTTATTTTTAACTTAAAGTATCAATCGTAACTATTTTTACTTTCGAACGAAAGTTGCGAGGTTGATATGACTTTTACCTATGAGACGCTGCCAACAGATGCGAAAACGGCTATCCGTGAAATGAAAGCGAAGCTGCGACAACAGATCGGCGATGTACAACAGGTCTTCGAAAAACTCTCTGCAAAAATCGAAGCGCGTGTAGCAGAAATAGACGCACTGAAAGCGCAAGGATTGCCGGTTTGGCCGGAAGTTCCTTATAGCGACATTGCAGCAGGTACAGTGAGTGAAGCCACGCGCAATGAGATAAAACGTCGCGGTTGCGCGGTAATAAAAGGCAATTTCCCCCGCGAGCAGGCGCTGGCGTGGGATCGCGCAATGCTCAACTACCTTGATGCCAATCACTTTGATGATGTGTATAAAGGTCCCGGTGACAGCTTTTTCGGCTCGCTGGAGGCGTCTCGCCCCGAAATCTATCCCATTTACTGGTCACAGGCACAGATGCAGGCGCGGCAGAGCGACAATATGGCTGCGGTGCAATCTTTCCTTAACCGTCTGTGGAAGTCTGAAAGCAACGGCAAACAATGGTTTGATCCCGATGTCAGCGTGATCTATCCAGACAGGATCCGCCGCCGCCCACCGGGCACGACGTCCAAAGGTCTGGGGGCACACACTGATTCTGGCGCACTGGAACGCTGGTTATTACCTGCTTATCAGCGCGTTTTTGCCCATGTTTTCAACGGTAATTTTGATGATTACGATCCGTGGGATGCCGCACACCGTACCGAAGTAGAAGAATACACCGTCGATAACACCACCAAATGTTCGGTGTTCCGCACGTTCCAGGGCTGGACGGCACTTTCCGATATGTTACCAGGCCAGGGATTGTTACACGTGGTGCCGATCCCGGAAGCGATGGCATACGTTCTGCTGCGTCCGTTGCTGGATGACGTACCGGACGACGAGCTGTGCGGTGTTGCGCCTGGTAAAGTTCTGCCTGTTTCAGAGAAATGGCATCCCTTATTGATGAAAGCACTAACGTCAATTCCGGCAATAACAGCGGGGGATTCTGTCTGGTGGCACTGCGATGTGATCCACTGTGTCGCACCGGTAGACAATCAACAGGGCTGGGGGAATGTGATGTATATTCCTGCCGCGCCGATGTGCGAGAAAAACCGGGTTTATGCGCACAAGGTCAGGAAAGCACTGGAAAAAGGTGCATCGCCGGGAGACTTCCCACGGGAAGATTATGAAACAAACTGGCAAGGCCGATTTACACTGGAAGATCTGAACGTTCACGGTAAACGCGCGCTGGGCATGGATGTTTGAGAAGTGATGGATTAGTGGAAGTGAATTGATGTGAGGTTAAGAAAGTAGGTTCGATGTTGCTCAGATTGCTGACAAAGTGCGCTTTGTTCATGCCGGATGCGGCGTTAACGCCTTATCCTGCCTACAAAGTCCTGAAGATTCAATATATTGCAGGTACTGCATAGGCCTGATAGCAATCTTGTATTTGTCATCAGTAGCCCTGACATAACCAGGGCTACTGACTATAACTTACTCGATCCCTTTACTACGCAGGTAATCTTCGTAATTACCGCTAAAGTCAATCACGCGTTCCGGCGTGATTTCCAGAATACGGGTCGCCAGGGAGCTTACAAACTCACGGTCGTGAGAAACAAAAATCAGCGTGCCCTGATACAGTTCCAGCGCCATGTTAAGCGACTCGATGGATTCCATGTCCAGGTGGTTGGTCGGTTCGTCCATGATCAGAATGTTCGGTTTCTGCATCATTAACTTACCAAACAGCATACGGCCTTTTTCACCACCGGAAAGCACTTTAGCAGGCTTTTTGATGTCGTCCTGGCTGAACAACAAACGACCGAGAATGCTGCGCACCGCCTGCTCGTCATCGCCTTCCTGTTTCCACTGGCTCATCCATTCAAACACGGTCAGGTCATTATCGAACTCATATTCGTGATCCTGCGCGTAGTAACCAATGCGCGCGTTCTCTGACCATTTTACGGTGCCACTATCCGGTTCCAGATCACCCACCAGCGTTTTCAGCAAAGTCGATTTACCGACGCCGTTGGTGCCGAGTACCGCCAGCTTTTCACCCACTTCCAGCAGCAGGTTGAGATTTTTAAACAGTGGACCGTTATCAAACCCCTTGGTCAGCCCTTCCACTTCCAGCGCGTTACGGAACAGTTTCTTATCCTGCTCGAAACGGATGAACGGGTTCTGACGGCTGGAGGCTTTCACCTCTTCCAGTTTGATTTTATCAATCTGGCGCGCGCGCGAAGTTGCCTGGCGAGATTTCGAGGCGTTGGCGCTAAAGCGGCTGACAAAGGATTGCAGCTCGGCAATCTGCGCTTTCTTCTTGGCGTTATCAGCCAGCAGACGTTCACGCGCCTGGGTCGCCGCCGTCATGTACTCATCGTAGTTGCCCGGATAAACGCGCAGCTCGCCGTAATCCAGATCCGCCATGTGGGTACAAACCATATTAAGGAAGTGACGGTCGTGCGAGATGATGATCATGGTACTGTCACGCTCGTTCAGCACCTGCTCCAGCCAGCGAATGGTATCGATGTCCAGGTTGTTGGTTGGTTCGTCGAGCAGGAGAATGTCTGGATCAGCAAACAGCGCCTGCGCCAGCAACACACGCAGCTTCCAGCCAGGAGCAACTTCACTCATCGGGCCGTAGTGTTGTTCTACTGGAATTCCCACACCAAGCAACAGCTCACCGGCGCGCGCTTCCGCAGAGTAACCGTCCATTTCGCCGTATTTCACTTCCAGATCGGCAACTTTATAGCCATCTTCTTCGCTCATTTCCGGCAAAGCATAGATGCGGTCGCGCTCCTGCTTCACTTCCCACAACTCTTTATGCCCCATGATCACCGTATCCAGCACGGTGAACTCTTCAAAGGCAAATTGATCCTGACGCAGCTTACCAATGCGCTCGTTGGGATCGAGGGAAACGTTACCCAGCGTCGGCTCTAAGTCGCCGCCGAGGATCTTCATAAAGGTGGATTTACCACTACCGTTCGCGCCAATCAGGCCGTAACGGTTGCCGCCGCCAAATTTGACGGAAATGTTTTCAAACAACGGCTTACTGCCGAACTGCATGGTGACGTTACTGGAAACTAACACAGGCGTATCCTGAAAAGAGATATGACAAACCGCGCATTATGCCATAAGTCTGAAAGAAGATCCCGTCCCCCGCTTAAGGTCTACACTCTTCCCAAAGGCAAAAAATGTGATTTAGTACACATCTGATTTCACTGTTAGCTGGAATGAACATATAATGCGCTTCCAATACTCTAATATTCTCAACCTAATGGCCTGCCAGGCACGAAATCTCGCTTAACATGAATATGAAATTGAAAACGTTATTCGCAGCGGCCTTCGCTGTTGTCGGCTTTTGCAGTACCGCTTCAGCGGTAACTTATCCTCTGCCAACCGACGGGAGTCGCCTGGTTGGTCAGAATCAGGTGATCACTATCCCTGAAGGTAACACTCAGCCGCTGGAGTACTTTGCGGCCGAGTATCAGATGGGGCTTTCCAATATGATGGAAGCGAACCCGGGTGTGGATACCTTCCTGCCGAAAGGCGGCACCGTACTGAATATTCCGCAGCAACTGATCCTGCCGGACACTGTTCATGAAGGCATTGTGATTAACAGCGCAGAGATGCGTCTGTATTACTATCCGAAAGGAACTAACACCGTTATCGTACTGCCGATCGGCATTGGTCAGTTAGGCAAAGACACACCTATCAACTGGACCACCAAAGTAGAGCGTAAGAAAGCAGGCCCGACCTGGACGCCGACCGCCAAAATGCATGCAGAATACCGCGCTGCGGGCGAACCGCTTCCGGCTGTCGTTCCGGCTGGCCCGGATAACCCGATGGGGCTGTACGCACTGTATATCGGTCGCCTGTACGCTATCCACGGCACCAACGCCAACTTTGGTATCGGCCTGCGCGTAAGCCACGGTTGTGTGCGCCTGCGTAACGAAGACATCAAATTCCTGTTCGAGAAAGTGCCGGTCGGTACTCGCGTACAGTTTATTGATGAGCCGGTAAAAGCGACCACCGAGCCGGACGGCAGCCGTTATATTGAAGTCCATAACCCGCTGTCTACCACCGAAGCCCAATTTGAAGGTCAGGAAATTGTGCCAATTACGCTAACCAAGAGCGTGCAGACAGTGACTGGTCAGCCGGATGTCGATCAGGCTGTTCTGGATCAGGCTATTCAAAACCGTTCCGGGATGCCGGTTCGTCTGAATTAATCTTTAAAACTTAAAGCAAAGGCGGACTCATAATCCGCCTTTTTTATTTGTCGGCTCTTACACTGCCGGGAACATAACTAACAAAACGTATCCTACCAGCGCCGCCCACAACAGCATCGGTATCGAATAGAGATGGAAACGCCACCAGATCCGGCGATCGTTCGCCATCCGTAGCGCAATCAAATTTGCCAGCGATCCGGGTAATAAACCAAAGCCACCTACGTTTACCGCCCATGCCAGTAATAAAGACGGTGGTACATAATTGAGCAGCAAAATCGTGCTCGGCACGTTACTGATCACCTGCGATAAACCAATCGCCGTTAACCATAATCCGGGTTCGGATAAATGACTCACGTTACTCAACACGCCTTGCAACGCCGGAAGCTGGGTCAGTAAATGGACGTCGATAAACATCGCCATAAACACCAGCAGCAACGTCCAGTCCACACTCAGCACCACGCGACGCGCCAGAAGCGTAAACCCCACTGCCACAATCACCAGCCCCCACAGCTCTTGTTTCAACTCCAGCGCCGTAAGGAAGACGATATACAGTCCCAGACAACTCCACACCAGCCGTGGTTTCCACTCCGGCGTTTGCGTCCCCGTATGATATTGCAGCGCCTTTCCAGGGAAACAACACCAGCACAGCAGCAGCAATGTCAGCATCATTGCGCCAGCCAACGGTGCCATCTGTGCAATAAAACCGGCAAACGAAAGACCCGAACGTCCCCAGATAAGGATATTTTGCGGATTACCAATCGGCGTCAGCAGCGATCCAGCATTCACTGCCAGTGCCTCAAAAATAATCAGCCGATTAACCGGGATCTCACACAGTCTTTTCAGCGTGATGGTCAGCGGGACAACAATAAACAGCGCGACATCGTTGGTCAGAAAGGTAGAAAGCAGCGCCGCCGCCAGCACCATAAACATCGCCAGCCGACGCTCAGTAGCAAAACGGCGCACCATTTTGCGCCCAAGCACATCAAAATAACCGCTTAATTCAACACCTTTGGTCAGCAGCATCAGGCCACTTAAGGTAATGATGGTGTGCCAGTCGATAGCGCCAGGCCAGGATTTCGGCGCAAAGGGAACAAAAAAACTTAATCCGATACCAACGAGAATTAATAACTGAAAAAAGCGATCGCCTTGCAGCGTGCGTAAAAAAGGCAGGCTCATTTGGCACCGTGTTTCTGGGTAAACAAACGAAAGGCGTCCAGCGTCTCTTCACTGACATGGTGTTCCATGCCTTCCGCGTCGCGACGGGCAATTTCCGGGCTGACGCCCAACACCAACAAGAAATTTTCGACTATCTGATGGCGCTCGCGGCTTTCCTGCGCCAGCTTCTCTCCTTCCGCCGTTAAAAACACGCCACGCCACGGGATCATTTCAATCAGCCCCAGGGTTGCCAGCCGCTTAAGCATTTTAGCCACCGTCGGTTGCGAAACGCCCAGACGAGCAGCCATATCCACCTGACGGGCTTCCCCCACTTCTCTTATCAGGTCAGAAATCAGCTCAACATAATCGTCAATAAGTTCGCGGCGATGCGCTTCTCTTACCTGGCGAAACCCTTCAACGTGCTCTTCCACGTTCACTAACTGCGTCACTTTTTTTGCTGTTGGCGTACCTGCGCGACGACTCATTGTGCTTCCTCATTATGGTGACACATATATAGCGTTCTTATTTCGTGCGCACATTGTAAACCAGAGTTGCGAAGGCACAAAAAATTAACGTTTTAGCAATAGCTATATAATATAGCCTGTGCTATATCTGTATGTAATGCAATCATCCCTCAAGGAGTGACGGGATTAGCAAGTCAGGAGGTCTTATGAATGAGTTCAAGAGGTGTATGCGCGTGTTTAGTCATTCTCCCTTTAAAGTACGGTTAATGCTGCTCTCGATGTTGTGCGATATGGTCAACAATAAACCGCAGCAGGATAAACCCTCCAATAAATAGCGGCGTCGCGGTACGCCGCTTCACTCCTGCTTTATTGCAGGCATAAATCTTTACTGCCTGAAAACCCCCACTTTTTGTCAGATTTGCAATCTTCTTCGCAAAAGATTTGTTCGTCAGTAGTTGACCTGAACGGCGGCTCGCTCTATCTTCTTGCAGCCCTGCGTATATTGCGGCTCGCGGATGCGGACCCTTTTCCCCTCTTCACGCACTCTTGCAGGTATTGACCCTTGACGCCAGGGTAAGCACATGGCGTTTGTTACGATAGTGGCATATGAATTTAACCCTCAAAGAATCGCTTGTTACCCGTAGCCGGGTATTTAGCCCGTGGACTGCGTTCTACTTTTTACAGTCGCTATTAATTAATCTCGGCTTAGGCTATCCCTTCAGTTTTCTCTACACCGCCGCGTTTACGGCTATTTTGCTTTTGCTATGGCGGACATTGCCTCGCGTGCAAAAAGTCCTGGTCGGCGTCAGTTCATTAGTGGCAGCCTGTTATTTCCCTTTTGCTCAGGCCTACGGTGCGCCTAACTTCAATACCTTGCTGGCCCTGCACTCCACCAATATGGAAGAGTCAACTGAAATCCTGACGATTTTTCCGTGGTACAGCTACCTGGTCGGCTTATTTATTTTTGCGCTCGGCGTAATAGCAATCAGGCGAAAAAAAGAGAGTGAAAAAGCGCGCTGGAGTAAATTCGACAGCCTGTGTCTGGTATTCAGCGTGGCGACATTTTTTGTCGCTCCCGTGCAAAACCTGGCCTGGGGCGGCGTATTTAAATTGAAGGATACTGGCTATCCGGTATTTCGTTTCGCTAAGGATGTCATCGTCAACAATAACGAGGTGATTGAAGAGCAAGAGCGGATGGCAAAACTTTCCGGGATGAAAGATACCTGGACGGTTACTGCAGTTAAACCGAAATATCAGACCTATGTGGTGGTGATCGGTGAAAGCGCACGTCGCGACGCTCTCGGTGCCTTTGGCGGTCACTGGAATAACACCCCGTTTGCCAGCAGCGTTAACGGTCTGCTCTTCGCTGATTACATTGCCGCCAGCGGCTCCACGCAAAAATCGCTCGGCTTAACGCTTAACCGCGTCGTCGATGGCAAACCACAATTTCAGGATAACTTTGTCACCCTTGCCAACCGCGCAGGTTTTCAGACCTGGTGGTTTTCCAATCAGGGACAAATTGGTGAGTACGATACCGCCATCGCCAGCATTGCCAAACGTGCAGATGAAGTGCACTTCCTGAAAGAAGGTAATTTTGAAGCAGATAAGAACACCAAAGACGAAGCGTTACTGGACATGACCGCTCAGGTGCTGGCGCAAGAACACTCGCAACCGCAACTGATTGTTTTGCATCTGATGGGCTCACATCCGCAGGCCTGCGACCGGACACAAGGCAAATACGAAACCTTTGTGCAATCGAAAGAGACGTCGTGCTATCTCTACACCATGACGCAAACAGACGATTTACTGCGCAAACTCTATGACCAGTTACGCAACAGCGGTAGCAGTTTCTCGCTGGTTTACTTTTCTGACCACGGTCTGGCCTTTAAAGAACGCGGTAAAGAAGTGCAATATCTGGCTCATGACGATAAATATCAGCAAAATTTCCAGGTGCCTTTTATGGTCATTTCCAGCGACGATAAAGCGCACCGGATAATTAAAGCCCGCCGTTCAGCCAATGACTTCTTAGGTTTTTTCTCTCAATGGACAGGGATTAAAGCGAAGGAGATCAACATCAATTACCCGTTTATCTCTGAGAAGAAAGCCGGGCCGATATATATCACTAACTTCCAGTTACAGAAGGTGGATTACAACCATCTCGGAACCGATATATTCGATCCCAAATCTTAAGATAAAAAAATCCGCCCCGAGAGGCGGATTTTTTATATCACCGAAGTGATTAGAAGCGGTAACCAACACCGGCAATCCAGGTGCCTACGTCAACGTTACGAATACGGCTCTGCTCGTAAGAGAAGTCCAGAGCAACGTTTTCGATTGGGTTGAACTGCAGACCCGCACCGTAGGAGAAGCCGTAGTCGCTGGTGTCATGTTTGTAGGTCGGGTATTCAGTGGTCTGGAATTTACCATAGCCCACACCGACTACACCGTAGATGCTTGCCCAGTCGTTAATGCGGTAAGCCGGACCAGCAGTGATGCCGTAGTACTGGGTTTTGTTGTAGTCACCAGAGCTTGCAGTACGGCTTTTCTCGGTGTAAGTGAAAGAACCGATCACACCCAGCGGGCTGTTGTCTTCTTCATAGCGGTATTTCAGGTTGAAACCGCCCATTTTGTTCATTTTGCCCTGAGCGTCGCTCTGTGCATAACCACCAGTTACGGTAGAAGTAGCAGCTACAGAAGTACCTGCGGTGAAAGCCAGAACTGCGGCCAGTGCTGAAAGACATGCAATTTTTTTCATAACCACCTCAAATGTGATTCAAATAAGTCCTAAGTTTTAAATATATCAAAAATTAATGGGAAACTCTTGGCGATTTGTGATGTCTAACGGGCCATTTCGTGTAACAGAACGTTTCCATTCACCGCTATCCATCTAAATTTAAATCATTTTTTCAGTGAACTGCGTAAGTATTACGCATATATTCACACTCTCTCATCCAGATTATTCTTAATCAGCAAACTGATGAATCCATCAATCCTGGCGCATTTTAGCCAAAACGGGGAAAAAATTTTTCAACAAATGCTCAACCACCCACTGGTACATCCAGTACACTCCACGCTTTACCTTGCTATACAACTTTATGGGAGAAAGGATGCCAGGGTCATTACGTAAAATGCCGGTCTGGTTACCAATAGCCATATTGCTCGTTGCCATGGCGTCTATTCAGGGTGGGGCTTCATTAGCAAAATCACTTTTTCCACTGGTTGGCGCGCCTGGAGTGACTGCGCTGCGCCTTGCACTGGGAACACTGATTCTTATCGCTTTCTTTAAACCGTGGCGGCTGCGTTTTGCCAGAGAACAACGGTTGCCGCTGTTGTTTTACGGTGTATCTCTGGGTGGGATGAACTATCTCTTTTATCTCTCTATTCAGACTGTACCTCTGGGAATTGCAGTTGCGCTGGAGTTCACCGGGCCACTGGCGGTGGCGCTGTTCTCCTCTCGTCGCCCGGTAGATTTCGTTTGGGTTTTGCTGGCAGTGCTCGGTCTGTGGTTCCTGCTGCCGCTGGGGCAAGATGTTTCCCATGTCGATTTAACCGGCTGTGCGCTGGCGCTCGGTGCCGGTGCTTGTTGGGCTATCTACATATTAAGTGGGCAACGTGCTGGTGCTGAACACGGCCCTGCGACGGTGGCGATCGGTTCGCTGATTGCGGCATTAATTTTCGTGCCAATCGGTGCGTTACAGGCTGGAGAGGCTCTCTGGCATTGGTCGGTTGTTCCATTAGGTTTAGCTGTCGCAATTCTCTCGACCGCTCTGCCCTACTCGCTGGAGATGATTGCCCTCACCCGTTTGCCGACGCGGACATTTGGTACGCTGATGAGCATGGAACCAGCACTGGCCGCCATTTCCGGGATGATTTTCCTCGGTGAGATGCTGACGCCAATACAGATTCTGGCGCTCGGCGCAATCATCACCGCTTCAATGGGTTCCACGCTGACAGCACGCAAAGAGAGCAAAATAGAAGAAATAGATATTAATTAAATTTACAATTCTGCATGGTTATGCATAACCATGCAGAATATTTCGCTAAATTTCACCTGCCACATCCTTATATATCTGACTATACAAAAGCATATTTATTCCGAAAATTCCTGGTGAATATATAAATAAGAATTATTCTTACTATAATATATAACCAACTGTATTTTATGCAGTTTTATTTTTTACGTTTGTTACCACTATTAGTGTGATAGGAACAGCCAGAATAGCGGAACACATAGCCGGTGCTATACTTAGTCTCGTTAATTACTGGGACATAACATCAAGAGGATATGAAATTATGAGTACCGCTAAATTAGTTAAATCAAAAGCGACCAATCTGCTTTATACCCGCAACGATGTCTCTGACAGCGAGAAAAAAGCGACAGTAGAGTTGCTGAATCGTCAGGTTATCCAGTTTATTGATCTTTCGTTGATTACCAAACAGGCACACTGGAATATGCGCGGCGCCAACTTCATTGCCGTACATGAAATGCTGGATGGCTTCCGTACCGCTCTGATCGATCATCTGGATACCATGGCTGAACGCGCGGTACAACTGGGCGGCGTTGCCCTTGGCACCACTCAAGTTATCAATAGCAAAACACCGCTGAAAAGCTACCCGCTGGACATCCACAACGTTCAGGATCACCTGAAAGAGCTGGCGGATCGTTATGCAATTGTCGCCAATGATGTACGTAAAGCCATTGGTGAAGCAAAAGATGATGATACTGCAGATATCCTGACCGCCGCCTCCCGCGACCTGGATAAATTCCTGTGGTTTATCGAATCTAACATCGAATAACACCACCGCTGATGGTTCAAAACGTTAACAAACAATAAAAGCGGCTTCCTGAAAGGGGGCCGTTTTTTTTTGATGCCCTGTCTCTACGCACTTTTTTAGTGCATCCCATTCCCCTTCCAGCCTGACAAAGTAAACTTTTTGTATCAACATCATCACACAATCGTTACATAAAGATTGTTTTTTCATCAGGATTTACGCTAAATAATCATTGTGTTGACTGCACTATTTTAGCGCACCACTTTGGCGCCCCATAATGGTGCAATCTAACGGTGTTGCCTCATAAATCGTGCAATGCATTTTTATCGCCTCTCGAAAAATCAACGAGTTGCAAAACTGGCACGATTTTTTCATATAGGTAAATGTTACGCAGGGGATCGTCCCGTGGATAGAAAAAAGGAAATGCTATGAAGTCTGTATTAAAAGTTTCACTGGCAGCACTGACCCTGGCTTTTGCGGTTTCTTCCCATGCCGCAGATAAAAAATTAGTTGTCGCGACAGATACCGCTTTCGTTCCGTTTGAATTTAAACAGGGCGACAAATACGTGGGCTTTGATGTCGATCTGTGGGCGGCAATCGCCAAAGAACTGAAGCTGGATTACGAGCTGAAACCGATGGATTTCAGCGGTATCATTCCGGCGCTGCAAACCAAAAACGTCGATCTGGCGCTGGCGGGCATCACTATCACCGACGAGCGTAAAAAAGCGATCGATTTCTCTGACGGCTACTACAAAAGCGGTCTGTTAGTGATGGTGAAAGCGAACAACAACGATGTGAAAAGCGTGAAAGATCTCGACGGTAAAGTGGTTGCAGTGAAGAGCGGCACTGGCTCCGTTGATTACGCGAAGACGAACATCAAAACCAAAGATCTGCGACAGTTCCCGAACATCGATAACGCCTATATGGAACTGGGTACTAACCGCGCAGACGCCGTCCTGCACGATACACCAAACATTCTTTACTTCATCAAAACCGCTGGTAACGGCCAGTTTAAAGCGGTGGGTGACTCTCTGGAAGCACAGCAATACGGTATTGCTTTCCCGAAAGGTAGCGACGAGCTGCGTGACAAAGTTAACGGCGCGTTGAAAACTCTGCGCGAAAACGGAACTTACAACGAAATCTACAAAAAGTGGTTCGGTACTGAACCGAAATAATAACGCTACACCTGTAAAGCGCACGGACAGTTCCCTCTCCCCTCTGGGGAGAGGGGCACAGGCCTGCTCCAACACCATTAATTACCCTGAATTTGATTATTTACACCACGGTAACAGGAACAACATATGCAGTTTGACTGGAGTGCCATCTGGCCTGCCATTCCGCTTCTGATTGAAGGCGCCAAAATGACCCTGTGGATTTCGATCCTCGGTCTGGCTGGCGGCCTGGTGATCGGACTGGCGGCAGGTTTTGCACGCACCTTTGGCGGTTGGATAGCCAACCACGTCGCGCTAGTCTTTATTGAAGTGATTCGCGGCACACCTATCGTCGTCCAGGTGATGTTTATCTACTTCGCCCTGCCGATGGCGTTTAACGACTTACGCATCGACCCGTTTACTGCGGCGGTGGTCACCATCATGATCAACTCCGGCGCGTACATTGCGGAAATCACGCGTGGCGCAGTGCTGTCTATTCACAAAGGTTTTCGTGAAGCAGGACTGGCGCTCGGTCTTTCACGTTGGGAAACCATTCGCTACGTCATTTTACCGCTGGCACTGCGTCGTATGCTGCCGCCGCTGGGTAACCAGTGGATCATCAGCATTAAAGACACCTCGCTGTTTATTGTTATCGGCGTGGCGGAACTGACCCGTCAGGGGCAAGAAATTATTGCCGGTAACTTCCGCGCCCTTGAGATCTGGAGCGCCGTGGCGGTGTTCTATCTGATTATTACCCTGGTGCTGAGCTTTATTCTGCGTCGTCTGGAAAGAAGGATGAAAATCCTGTGATTGAATTTAAAAACGTCTCCAAGCATTTTGGTCCAACCCAGGTGCTGCACAATATTGATTTGAACATTGCCCAGGGTGAAGTGGTGGTGATTATCGGGCCTTCTGGTTCCGGTAAATCAACCCTGCTGCGCTGCATCAACAAACTGGAAGAAATTACCTCTGGCGATCTGATTGTCGATGGTCTGAAGGTTAACGATCCGAAAGTTGACGAGCGACTGATTCGCCAGGAAGCGGGTATGGTGTTCCAGCAGTTTTACCTCTTCCCGCATCTGACGGCGCTGGAAAACGTGATGTTTGGCCCTCTACGCGTGCGTGGCGCAAACAAAGAAGAGGCGGAAAAACTGGCTCGTGAGTTACTGGCGAAGGTCGGTCTGGCAGAACGCGCGCATCACTACCCTTCCGAACTTTCTGGTGGTCAGCAGCAGCGCGTAGCGATTGCCCGTGCGCTGGCGGTGAAGCCGAAAATGATGCTGTTCGATGAACCGACTTCCGCTCTCGATCCTGAACTGCGCCATGAAGTGCTGAAGGTTATGCAGGATCTGGCTGAAGAAGGGATGACGATGGTGATCGTGACCCACGAAATCGGTTTTGCTGAGAAAGTGGCTTCACGTCTAATCTTTATTGATAAAGGCCGGATTGCGGAAGATGGCGATCCGCAGGTGTTGATCAAGAACCCACCGAGCCAGCGTTTGCAGGAATTTTTACAGCACGTCTCTTAACTTCTCAGCCTCCCTTTCCCCCGAAAGGGAGGCACACCAGATTCCTCTCATTTCAAATCGCCCCTCCCCCAGCATCTATACTTATCTTTTTGCTTTGTTTTCTCACTGGAGGAGTCATGCGGTGGATCCTGTTCATCCTCATCTGCCTGCTGGGCGCACCTGCCCACGCGGTGTCCATACCCGGCGTAACAACCACAGCAACAACAGATTCAACCTCTGAACCGGTTTCAGAACCGGATATCGAACAAAAAAAAGCGGCCTATGGCGCACTGGCGGACGTGCTGGATAATGACACCTCGCGCAAAGAGTTGATCGACCAGCTACGCACCGTTGCCGCCACGCCCCCCACAGACCCCGTACCGAAAATCGTACCGCCGACGCTGGTTGAAGAGCAAACCGTGCTGCAAAAGGTGACTGAAATCAGCCGCCATTATGGCGAAGCACTCTCCGCGCGCTTCGGGCAACTTTACCGTAATATCACTGGCTCCCCGCATAAACCCTTTAACCCGCAAACCTTCAACAACGCGCTGACCCATTTTTCAATGCTAGCGGTGCTGGTGTTTGGCTTTTACTGGCTGATTCGCCTGTGCGCGCTGCCGTTATATCGCAAAATGGGTCAGTGGGCGCGGCAAAAAAACCGTGAGCGCAGCAACTGGTTACAGCTTCCGGCGATGATTATCGGGGCGTTTATTATCGATTTGCTGTTGCTGGCACTGACGTTATTTGTCGGCCAGGTATTAAGCGACAACCTGAACGCCGGTAGTAAAACCATTGCTTTTCAACAAAGCCTGTTTCTCAATGCTTTCGCTCTGATTGAGTTTTTCAAAGCTGTTTTACGCCTGATTTTCTGCCCGAACGTGGCAGAGCTGCGCCCGTTCAATATTCAGGATGAAAGCGCCCGCTACTGGTGCCGCCGCCTTAGCTGGTTAAGCAGTCTGATTGGTTATGGACTGATTGTGGCAGTGCCAATTATCTCTAATCAGGTGAATGTGCAAATCGGGGCGCTCGCCAACGTGATAATCATGCTGTGCATGACCGTCTGGGCGCTCTATCTGATCTTTCGTAATAAAAAAGAGATCACCCAGCATCTGCTCAACTTTGCGGAGCACTCGCTGGCATTCTTCAGCCTGTTTATTCGCGCTTTTGCGCTGGTGTGGCACTGGCTGGCAAGCGCCTATTTTATTGTGCTGTTTTTCTTTTCGTTGTTCGATCCGGGCAACAGCCTGAAATTTATGATGGGTGCAACGGTGCGCAGCCTGGCGATTATTGGTATCGCAGCGTTTGTTTCCGGTATGTTTTCCCGCTGGCTGGCGAAGACCATCACCCTCTCGCCACATACTCAGCGTAACTATCCGGAGCTGCAAAAACGGCTGAACGGCTGGCTATCAGCGGCGCTGAAAACGGCGCGTATTCTGACGGTATGCGTGGCAGTGATGCTGCTACTCAGCGCCTGGGGGCTGTTCGATTTCTGGAACTGGCTGCAAAACGGCGCGGGGCAGAAAACCGTGGATATCCTGATCCGTATCGCGCTCATCCTTTTCTTCTCGGCGGTTGGCTGGACAGTGCTCGCCAGTTTGATCGAAAACCGGCTGGCTTCGGATATTCATGGCCGCCCGCTGCCCAGCGCCCGCACGCGCACCCTGCTGACGCTGTTCCGTAATGCGCTGGCGGTAATCATCAGTACCATCACCATCATGATTGTGTTGTCGGAAATCGGCGTCAATATCGCGCCACTGCTGGCAGGTGCCGGGGCATTAGGCCTGGCTATCTCGTTTGGTTCGCAAACGCTGGTAAAAGATATTATTACCGGCGTGTTCATTCAGTTTGAAAACGGCATGAACACTGGAGATTTGGTTACCATCGGGCCGTTGACCGGCACGGTGGAACGGATGTCGATTCGCTCCGTGGGCGTGCGTCAGGATACCGGGGCATATCACATTATTCCGTGGTCTTCGATAACCACCTTTGCTAACTTCGTCCGTGGCATTGGTTCGGTGGTCGCAAATTATGATGTCGATCGTCATGAAGATGCCGATAAAGCCAATCAGGCACTGAAAGATGCGGTAGCGGAATTGATGGAAAATGAAGAAATTCGCGGGCTGATTATTGGTGAACCGAACTTTGCCGGCATTGTCGGCTTAAGCAATACCGCGTTTACGTTGCGTGTTTCGTTCACCACACTGCCACTCAAACAGTGGACGGTACGCTTTGCCCTCGACAGCCAGGTGAAAAAGCATTTCGACCTGGCGGGTGTTCGCGCGCCGGTGCAAACTTATCAGGTGCTACCTGCACCGGGAACGCCCCCGGTAGCACCACTGCCATCGGGGGAGCCAACGCTTTAACGCTGGCGATTGACAAAACGACGGCGCTGTTCGTCGTTCATAAAGGTCCAGGCAATAAAGCGACTCTGCTTTTGCCCCTGGGCCATCTCTTTTTTGACCACTTTCACCGCACCAACATCCGTCAGTGCACGATACAAAGGCGGTAAGTTTTCGCCACGAGATACCAGCGAGGTAAACCACATCACCTGCTTTGCGAAGCCTTTACTCTCTTCAATCATCTTTTTGATAAAGGCCACTTCGCCGCCTTCACACCACAATTCCTGCTGTTGACCACCAAAGTTCAGCGCGTTATCTCTGTCCAGCCCCAGGTTACGCCGTTTGCGCTCGCTGCCGGCACGCGCTGCTGCTGCGGAGTCATGGAACGGCGGGTTGCACAAGGTTGCGTCGTATTGCTCGTTTTTGTGGATGATGCCGTTAAAAATGGCGCCGGTATCCTTTTGCCGACGCAGACGGATAGCGCGGTTAAGACCCGGATTGGCGCTGATGATCGCCTGCGCACTGCTTAACGCCTGGCTGTTAGTTTCTGTACCGGTAAAACGCCAGCCATATTCATGCACACCAATCAGCGGATAAATACAATTCGCACCAACACCGATATCCAGAATACTGGCATTGGCTGGAATTGTTCCGCTTGCCTCAGCCAGTAAATCGGCAAGATGATGAATATAATCTGCCCGCCCCGGCACTGGTGGGCAGAGAAAACCGTCAGGGATATCCCAGCTCGCCACAGCATAAAAATGTGCCAACAGCGCCTTGTTGAGCGCCTTCACTGCCAGCGGATTGGCGAAATCAACGCTTTGCTCACCGGCAGGGGTAAGCGTAAGGAATTGCGCCAGTTCAGGATTCACCTGACAAAGCGTGGCGAGATCGTAGCGACTGTGATGACGATTGCGCGGGTGTAACCCCGGTTTCTGGGCGGACATAGCATTCTCCTTTAAGCAGCGGCGTAAGATACCCGCATAACGCAGCAGGGTAAATATCTGGCTGCGTTTAACATGCTTCAAAACCTTAACCCGACTTCATTTTTTATCAATTCATCATAAAAATCAGTGTTCTTCATGTCATTGATTTGTCTGGTTTTGTAAAATTATTTTGTTCAAAAAATAAGCACATCTCTGTCAATTTTTTGCGTCATTTCCATCGCACAGGAGACCTACACTTATCATGCACTACTCGTTGTATTTATGAGGATGTCATTATGAAAAAGTGCCTCGCACTACTGATTGCCACCGTCCTGAGCGGAATCACCTTCACGGCTTATGCCGCGCAACCACTGAGTAACCAGGACAGCGGTCAACTACGACCCGCCGGAACCGTTTCGGCGACCGGCGCATCTAACTTAAGCGATCTGGAGGATAAACTGGCAGAAAAAGCGCGCGAACAAGGCGCGAAAGGTTATGTCATTAATTCCGCAGGCGGAAATGACCAGATGTTCGGTACTGCAACCATCTACAAATAATCCCACCAACGCAACTGCATTCACCTCTGGATGCAGTTTTCGCCCAATTTGTAATCAAAAAACATCAAATATGAACACAATGTAAATAAATGTATTTCTTTTTCGTGCAATGGGTGATAGAAAATCGCGCCAAGTGATAATGCTTATCAAAATTATTATCACTTGCACGATCGCTTTTACGGGATTAACAGTGGCATCGCATCCGCAGAGATGCTTTCTCGTGACAGTGAAAATTTCAACATATAAGAAAAAGTCACCTGCAAAATGGAAAACAATCGCAATTTCCCTGCCAGACAATTTCATTCGCTCACGTTCTTTGCCGGTTTTTGTATCGGTATCACGCCTGTGGCTCAGGCACTCGCCGCCGAAGGGCAAACTAACGCGGATGACACACTGGTTGTCGAGGCATCAACGCCTTCACTTTATGCACCACAACAATCTGCCGATCCGAAATTCTCACGTCCGGTAGCGGATACTACCCGCACGATGACGGTGATTTCTGAACAAGTGATTAAAGATCAGGGCGCAACCAACCTTACCGACGCGCTCAAAAACGTTCCCGGCGTGGGTGCGTTTTTTGCTGGTGAGAACGGTAACTCCACCACTGGCGACGCTATTTATATGCGCGGCGCCGATACCTCTAACAGCATTTATATTGATGGCATTCGCGATATTGGCAGCGTCTCGCGCGACACCTTCAATACCGAACAGGTCGAAGTGATTAAAGGGCCGTCCGGCACCGACTACGGGCGCAGCGCGCCGACTGGCTCAATCAATATGATCAGCAAACAGCCGCGCAATGATTCAGGTATTGACGCCTCCGCCAGTATTGGTAGCGCCTGGTTCCGTCGCGGCACTCTGGACGTTAATCAGGTCATTGGCGATACCACTGCGGTACGTCTGAATATGATGGGCGAAAAAACGCACGATGCCGGGCGCGATAAAGTCAAAAATGAGCGTTACGGCGTCGCCCCTTCCGTGGCATTTGGTCTTGGTACATCGAATCGTTTGTATCTCAACTATTTACACGTTACCCAACACAATACGCCAGACGGCGGCATTCCGACCATTGGTTTACCGGGCTATTCCGCACCTTCTGCGGGTACGGCGGCGCTGAATCATTCCGGAAAAGTTGATACACATAACTTTTATGGTACGGATTCCGATTACGACGATTCGACCACCGATACTGCCACCATGCGTTTTGAGCACGACATCAGCGATAACACCACGATTCGCAATACCACACGTTGGTCGCGCGTGAAGCAGGATTACCTGATGACGGCGATTATGGGAGGGGCGTCAAATATTACCCAGCCCACCAGCAATGTGGATAGCTGGACATGGTCACGCACGGCGAATACCAAAGATGTAAGCAATAAAATCCTCACCAACCAGACTAACCTGACATCGGCATTTTATACCGGTTCAATTGGTCATGACGTCAGTACCGGCGTGGAATTTACCCGCGAAACGCAGACCAACTACGGCGTTAATCCGGTGACGTTACCGGCGGTGAATATTTATCATCCTGACAGTAGCATTCATCCTGGCGGCCTGACGCGCAATGGCGCAAACGCCAATGGTCAGACGGATACCTTCGCGATTTATGCCTTCGATACGCTGCAAATCACCCGTGATTTTGAGCTAAACGGCGGAGTTCGGCTGGACAATTATCATACTGAATATGACAGTGCCACCGCCTGCGGCGGCAGCGGACGCGGTGCCATCACCTGCCCTGATGGCGTAGCGAAAGGTTCTCCGGTCACCACCGTCGACACCGCCAAGTCGGGCAATCTGGTGAACTGGAAAGCCGGGGCGCTGTATCACCTGACGGAAAACGGCAATGTCTATATTAACTATGCCGTTTCCCAGCAGCCGCCGGGCGGCAACAACTTCGCCCTTGCGCAGTCTGGCAGCGGTAACAGTGCCAACCGCACCGATTTTAAACCGCAAAAAGCCAACACCAGCGAGATTGGCACCAAATGGCAGGTTCTGGATAAACGCCTGTTGCTCACCGCCGCGCTGTTCCGTACTGATATCGAAAATGAAGTTGAGCAAAATGATGACGGGACTTATTCGCAATACGGTAAGAAACGCGTCGAAGGCTATGAGATATCCGTGGCCGGGAATATCACTCCCGCGTGGCAGGTGATTGGCGGCTATACCCAGCAAAAAGCAACCATCAAAAACGGCAAAGATGTTGCCCAGGATGGTTCCTCATCGCTGCCGTATACCCCGGAGCACGCCTTTACCCTATGGAGCCAGTATCAGGCAACCGATGATATTTCTGTTGGTGCGGGCGCGCGGTATATCGGCAGTATGCATAAAGGTTCAGACGGCGCGGTGGGAACGCCAGCATTTACCGAAAGTTATTGGGTCGCCGACGCCAAACTGGGGTATCGGGTTAATCGCAATCTCGACTTCCAGCTAAACGTCTACAACTTGTTTGATACCGATTACGTCGCCTCAATCAATAAGAGCGGATACCGTTATCATCCGGGCGAGCCAAGAACTTTCCTGCTCACCGCCAATATGCATTTCTGATTCAGATGTGGGGTGAAAGCCCCACTTTTTGGAGAACTTATATGATGTACCACATTCCCGGCGTGTTATCGCCACAAGACGTCGCCCGCTTTCGTGCACAACTGGAACAAGCCGAATGGATTGATGGACGCGTCACCACCGGCGCACAAGGCGCGCAGGTCAAGAATAATCAACAGGTAGACACCCGCAGCGCGTTATATGCCGCATTACAAAATGAAGTGCTGAACGCGGTTAACCAACATGCTTTGTTCTTTGCCGCTGCCTTGCCGCGTACCATTTCCACGCCGCTGTTTAATCGCTATCGGAACAATGAAACCTATGGTTTTCATGTGGATGGCGCAGTACGCAGTCATCCACAAAACGGCTGGATGCGCACCGATCTTTCCGCCACGCTATTTTTGAGCGATCCGCAAAGTTACGAAGGCGGCGAACTGGTCGTCAATGACGCCTTCGGGCAACATCGGGTAAAACTCCCGGCTGGCGATCTGGTGTTGTATCCCTCCAGCAGCCTGCACTGTGTGACCCCCGTAACGCACGGCGTAAGGGTGGCATCATTTATGTGGATACAATCAATGATCCGCGATGATAAAAAGCGCGCCATGCTGTTCGAACTGGACAACAATATTCAGTCACTCAAAAGCCGCTACGGCGAAGGAGAAGAGATCCTGTCGCTACTCAATCTTTATCATAATCTGCTGCGGGAATGGTCGGAGATCTGACGCTTGAACTGCCCAGGTTCATCCCTGGATTAGCTACACTTAACAGTACAAGCATTGATATGGGGAGGACAATATGGCATCCGGTTGGGCTAACGATGACGCCGTCAACGAACAGATCAACAGTACAATTGAAGATGCGATTGCCCGCGCCAGGGGTGAAATTCCGCGTGGCGAAAGCCTGTATGAATGTGAAGAGTGCGGTGCCCCCATCCCGCAGGCCCGTCGGGAAGCCATTCCTGGCGTGCGCTTATGCATCCATTGTCAGCAGGAGAAAGATTTACAAAAACCATCTTATACAGGATATAATCGCAGAGGTTCGAAAGACAGCCAGTTACGTTAACTACAACTGGCGGGATGTTTAGCGTGTATAATTTGTATTTTGCGTGGCATTCCGTGCCTTTAACGCAGCCGTAACTGCCACATGTTACAAAATTGGTTCATACATACGATAAATGAATGGATTATCAGCATGTTAGATATCAATCAATTTATTTGAACAAGGCGGTCAATTCTCTTCGATTTTATCTCTCGTAAAAAAACGTGATACTCATCACATCGACGAGACAACGTCACTTATACAAAAATCACCTGCGAGAGATTAATTATGAAAACTATCAATACTGTTGTTGCTGCTATGGCGCTTTCAACTCTGTCTTTTGGCGTATTCGCGGCGGAGCCGGTCACGGCATCCCAGGCACAGAACATGAATAAAATCGGCGTGGTTTCTGCCGATGGCGCATCCACCCTCGATGCCCTGGAAGCAAAACTGGCTGAGAAAGCGGCAGCAGCCGGTGCTAGTGGATACAGCATTACTTCCGCCACCAACAACAATAAATTAAGCGGTACTGCGGTAATTTATAAGTAATTCGTAGGACGGATAAAGCGTTTACGCCGCATCCGGCAACAGATGCCTGATGCGACGCTACCGCGTTTTATCAGGCCTACAAAATCCGAACCGTTGGACGGATCAGGCGTTTACGCTACGTCCAGCACAAGTATTTCCCTGTCTGTTTGCCGACAGACGCATGTGCTCCAACCCTCATTGATCCTATGTTACCCTTGTTTGCCCGTCCGTCACTGGACGGGCTTTTTTTAGCTGACTGATTGCTGGCAGAAAGCCTGCAACGTCTCTTCTGATATACCAATCTGCCGCGCTGCGTCGCAAATTGCCTGCCAGCTTCCGGCATCCAACGGGATCCCCATCTCCTGCCGTTCGCGACGCGTATTCACTTCCCACTCACCCGGCAGCAAAATCGGTTTATCGTCATCATGCGGCGAGGCTTTCACCCACTCGGCAAAGGCTTCGGACTGCGTTGCACAATCTGGCGCACCGAACAGCTCCGGGTTAATGATAATGGTCGTCATGCAGTTAAAACCGGCATCGGGGCTGTGCTGCAATGTTTCCTGATAAGTAGTTTTGCCGCCAGAAAGTGCACCACCGAGAATTTCGCACATCACTGCCAGGGCATAACCTTTATGTTCAGCAAAGGCCAGCAACGCTCCTAACGGTGACTCCAGCATGACTGCCGGATCGGTCGTTGGCACGCCATTAACGTCGATCAGGCAACCAGGTGGTACAGGCACGCCTTTATGCCAGGCCACACGCGCTTTACCAAACGCAATGGTGCTGGTGGCGTAATCAAGCAACAACGGGAAATTATCTTTTCGGGGAAAGACCACGCAGAACGGATTTGTGCCAAAGCGACTGTCACGACCACGGAACGGCGCGACAGCCTTACTCCCTACCACACTGACAAAGTGGATAGAGACAAACCCCGCCGCCGCGCACTGTTCCGCCCAATAACCAATGCGCCCGATATGATGTGAGTTACGCAGCGCCACGGCAGCAATGCCGTGGTGACGTGCTTTTTCAATCCCCAGAGCCATGGCCTCATATGCAGCGACCTGACCACATGCACGATCGCCATCAAGCGTGACCACTGCCCCCGCATCTTTGACAATTTTGGCGTGATGGTTGATCTGCAAATAGCCCTGCTGCCAGGAACGCACATAATTCGGGATCATGCCAATACCATGTGAATCATGTCCTGCCAGATTTGCTGCGATTAAATGATCTGCTACTAATTTTGCTTCCTGTTCCTCGCTACCCATCTGACGAAACACAGTCAGGACAAAGTTGTGCAGCGTCCGGGCATCAAAGCGATGACCACTTTCCATGGTTAACTCCTGTTTATGTTATATGCCTGTTGTTTTTTTATGCTGCGCGCCGCACACGGGAAGGTCAATAAAGATGCTGCACTTTCATGGTGCAGTGGAGTAAAGACCGGATGACAGTCATCATCCGGCTGAGGAAGAAATTAAAAGGATTGTTTAATGCGCGCCAGACCATCGCTAATGGTTGCCACTTCGCCCGCCGCCGCCAGACAGCAAGCCATCTGGATGTTCAGTGACTCAGGAATTGGTTCGTTGCCTGCCAGGCAACGCTCAATCCACTTCGCCGTGGTTTCCGGGTCTTTTGCTTGTGGCAGTAGCTCGTTGCCAGCAGTGTCCTGTTTTTCATACAGCACCCGCATCCCTTCGCGGTCAATAAGATTTATTTGCGGGCAGCGTTGCGGATTAGCATAGACTTCGCCTTCGGTGCCGTGCATTAACAGCGCCCGTCCGCCAATATCGCTAAAGAATTTCGCGACTCGCCCGATGTATTCCGGATGCGAGACGCTGGAAAGACGCAGTGCCTCACCTTCGGCAAACGGTGTCGCCAGTTTCGCCAGGGTATGCGCACTGTTACGCACGCCCATCCGCCAGCGCATTGCCAGTTGTTTTTCCAGCGGCGGGCAAAACGCGCCTACGGGCATAAATACCGGCTGGTGCTCGTCAAGCTTCGCCTGTGCTTGTCCGGCATGTAGCGTTGGCGCAATCCCCATCAGTTGAAAAATGGTTTCGGTCAGCACGCGAGTCGGATCTTCACTCACGCCGTGAACCACCACCGGAAAACCGAGTTTATGCAGCAGAATCGCCAGCAACGGTGTCAGGTTGGCCTGTTTACGCGCACCGTTGTAACTGGGGATGACAATCGGCATCGGCTTGCCGGCGGGGGGCGTTAGCTTGATGGTGTGATTTTGCATGGCTTCGTAAAAGCCGAGCATCTCTGCTTCCCCTTCCCCTTTGATACGCAGTGCAATCAATACACCACCCAACTCAAGGTCAGGCACTTCGCCATTGAGCATATGGGCATACAGACCGCGCGCCGTATCCTGATCCAGATCGCGCGCGTGGTTTTTCCCGCGCCCGATCTCTTTGATGATTTTGCGATAGTCCATTTACGACTCCTTACCTGACTCACATCATTAACGCCGCCGACGGCGTGGGGATTTCGCTTTTTCTTTCTTTTTAACTATACCTTCAGGGACTTCCGGTTGCTCTATCGGAAATACCGGTAATGCGTCCAGTAGTCGCTTGCCATAATTTTTGGTCAACAAGCGTTTGTCGTAGATAACCACCTCGCCCCAGCAACTGTGGCTTCGAATAAGACGCCCAACCTGCTGAATCAGATTAAACGAAGCACTCGGCAGGCTTTGCACCTCAAACGGGTAGCGGTTAAGACTTTTTAGCCATTCGCCTTCGGTAATCACCACTGGACTGTCGATAGGCGGAAAGGCGATTTTATGGATATGCACCTGGCTGAGCAGATCGCCTTTCAAATCAAGCCCTTCGGCAAATGACTGTAAACCTACCAGTACACTGCGTTCACCGTTAGCGACGCGTTTGCGATGCAGTTCAACTAAGCGGTAGCGCGGCTGATCTCCCTGCACTAACAGCATCAGACGTAAATCCATCACATAGTCGAGAAACCGCTGCATCGCCCGTCCGCTGGCAAACAGCACCAACATGCCGAGATGCTTTTTGCTCTCCACCTGCTCACGGAAAAAGGCGGCCATTTCGGCAATATGCTGCTCTTCGCTGTCGATAGAAGGCTCAACGCGCATCCGGGGAATAACAATTTTGCCCTGCTCACAGTGGTTGAACGGTGAATCCAGCGCCACGAAGCGATCGCCCGCTTTTTCTTTCAGCCCGCTCATCTCCTGCAAACGCGAAAAACTGTTCAACGAACGCAAGGTCGCGGAAGTGACAATAATGTGCGGAATGCTGCGCCACAGCAGCCTTTCCAGCTGATCGCTGACGCGGATCCCCACGCAGTGAAACCAGAGATGTAGCTGCCCGTCACGCTCTTCCCGCGTCGCCCATTTGGTCACTGGCGCACCGGAAGATTGCGCCAGCGAGGCCAGCCGCCAGAGTTTGCTTTGCGCCTCAAACATTCCCAGCGCGCGGTTCATCTGCAAAATAAGCCGATGCAGGCGCACAATGTCATGGCTGCCGGTTTTCTCGCTTAAATCGTTGAGGAATAGTTCTGCCAGACCACGCAACATCTCTGTCAGTTTCGCCAGCCGCTGGCAGATCTCCAGCACTTCATCAGGCAGTTCGCCCATCGCAAACCGGTGCTCAGCCTCCTGCCCGGCAGGCATATAGAGATTGAGAATGTTGTTTAAAGAGGCGATAAGCTCATACAACTCTTCACAATGCGCATTCAAACGTTCAGGGATCGCCAACGGCGGGATCGTCTTCGGGCAAAACTGCTCCATGCAGGTGGCGACCAGTTTCGTGAACAAGTCCAGTTGCAGCCGATACCAGGGCGCGGTGATTTCGGCGCTCATCTCCAGCGCATCCCGCGCCACGTCCGGCAGGTGATGCCCTTCATCCAGCACCAGCAGCAAGTTTTTCGGGTCTGGCAATACCGCTTCGCTTTCCATCGCCGCCATCACCAGCGCATGGTTTGCCACCACCACTTCCGCTTCCTGAATCTCCCGACGAGCCACAAAAAACGGGCATTCGCGGTAGTAGTAACAGTTGCGGTTCAGGCAACTGGCTTTGTCGGTACTCAAACGGCGCCAGAGATCGTCATCAATAGCGATATCCGTATGATCGCGCAGGCCATCCCATTTATAAGTGTCGAGATCGCCCTTCAGCTTTGCACAGCGTTTTTGCTCTTCCTGATTATTTGGCGTCAGTTCGTCGTCAAGAAAAGCGAGCAGATCCTGTTGCGTGGGTTCAGTGCTGGCGAGCGCCGTCAGATTGCGCGGGCAAACGTAGCGCCCACGCCCAAAAGCGGCGGTAAATTTGAGATCGGGAATGATCTTTTTCAGCAGCGGTAAATCTTTGCTGTAAATCTGATCCTGCAATGCCACGTTGGCGGTACTCACCACCAGCGTTTTTTGCTCTTCGCGGGCAATGGCGATGCCGGGGATCAAATAGGAGAGCGTTTTCCCAACGCCGGTGGGGGCTTCAATCGCCAGATGCCGCCCTTCTTCTCCGGCCAGCGTTTTGGCGACGTCCGCAATCATCTGCCGCTGCGGCGCACGGGGAATAAAGTCGGGGATCTGTTCCTGAAGCGCCTTATACCAGGCGGCAATTTGCGCTTTAAGCGCGGCGGTTAATGCCATGAGAAAACCTGAAATACTGTATAAACAGCCAATATTGTGGCATTTTTCGGTTTTCAGGGGTAATGGTTTTTCTGTTTCTGGAAAGCGGCTCGCAATAACGTTTTCCGGATGCGGGGATTTCCCGCATCGGGAGAAACATCATTGTCAGCAATCTTATGCCGGGCATAGCCCGGCATAAGATTGCTGACAAACTGGCTTAATAGCCAAAAACAGGTACGGTTTTCCCCCTCAGCCTTTTAGGGAGAGGGTCGGGGTGAGGGGACTGTCCAGGCACTTTTGGGACTTTGTCATCAGTCTGCTGCCGGGCATAGCCCGGCATAAAATATTACTGCGCAGCGGCAGGTTTACGCGGACGGCGGCGACGTTGTTGTTCGCCTGCTGGTTTGGCATCGCCGAGGCGGCGAGATGGTTTTTCTGCGGGTTTCGCGTTACCAGACTTCGCTCCACCTTCAGCGCGGCGTGGCTGCTGTTGACCGCGACCACCACCTTGCCCACGACCGCCGCCACTGCGTTGCTGGCGACCATTCTGGATCGGTTCGGCTTTGATTGACGGGTCCGGCTCATAACCCGGAATCGCAATACGCGGGATCTCTTTTTTCAGCAGTTTTTCGATATCGCGCAACAGTTTGTGTTCATCAACACACACCAGCGATAACGCTTCGCCGGTGGCGGCGGCACGACCGGTACGCCCGATACGGTGGACATAATCTTCCGGTACGTTTGGCAGCTCATAGTTGACGACGTGTGGCAACTCTTCGATATCCAGGCCACGCGCGGCGATATCAGTCGCCACCAGCACGCGAATATCACCCGATTTAAAATCGGCCAATGCACGGGTACGCGCACCTTGCGATTTATTACCGTGGATCGCCGCACTGCGAATGCCATCTTTATTTAATTGTTCAGCCAGATGGTTAGCGCCATGTTTGGTACGGGTAAACACCAGCACCTGCTGCCAGTTGCCTTTACCAATCATGTGTGACAGCAATTCCCGTTTGCGTTTCTTATCGACAAAGTGAACGTGCTGGGTTACCTGCTCAGAGGCGGTATTGCGGCGTGCAACTTCGATTTCCAGCGGGTTATGCAGCAGTTTTTCTGCCAGAGCTTTAATCTCGTCAGAGAAAGTCGCGGAGAACAGCAGGTTCTGGCGCTTCGCGGGCAGTTTTGTTAACACACGGCGAATATCGTGAATAAAGCCCATATCGAGCATACGGTCAGCTTCATCAAGGACGAGGATTTCTATCTGATCCAGCTTCACCGCATTCTGGTGTTCCAGATCCAGCAAACGCCCCGGCGTTGCCACCAGCACATCAACACCGCCACGCAGCTTCATCATCTGCGGGTTAATGCTGACGCCACCAAACACCACCAGCGAACGAATGTTCAGGTATTTGCTGTAATCACGGACGTTTTCACCAATCTGCGCCGCCAGTTCACGGGTCGGGGTAAGAATGAGCGCGCGCACCGGACGACGCCCTTTGGCGTGCGGCTCGCGGGAAATCAGGTGTTGCAACAGCGGCAGCGTAAAGCCCGCTGTTTTGCCGGTGCCGGTCTGGGCACTGGCCATCAGGTCGCGACCTTCCAGCACCGCAGGGATCGCCTGCTGCTGAATAGGGGTGGGTTCACGGTAACCTTGCTCGGCAACGGCGCGCAGGATATCAGGGCTTAAACCCAAAGAATCGAAAGACATAACTACTCCGAACCGCCCCGACCGTTACCGGTGTAGTTTTCAGGGAGATACTGAAAAGGAAAATGACAAAAACCACAATGTCATGAGGGAGCGGAGTGTAGCAGTTTTTGTGACGCAGCGCATAAATTATCCCTGTGACTGACGTTGCTCAAATTCTTAGCCATACTGGACAACGCGAAAAATGAGTCATAATCTTAATCAATCATTTGATTAAGAATGGGCTGTGCTATGAATAGTCCTGCCATGACAACCAAAGGTGAACAGGCGAAAAAGCAGCTGATTGCTGCTGCACTGGCACAGTTTGGTGAATATGGAATGAACGCCACCACCCGCGAGATAGCCGCCCAGGCCGGGCAGAATATCGCTGCCATCACCTACTACTTCGGTTCGAAAGAAGATTTGTACCTCGCCTGCGCCCAGTGGATTGCCGATTTTATTGGCGAGCAGTTCCGTCCGCACGCCGAAGAAGCCGAACGTTTGTTCGCGCAACCACAGCCTGATCGGGCTGCCATCCGCGAACTGATCCTTCGCGCCTGCAGGAACATGATTAAGCTGCTCACCCAGGATGACACCGTCAACCTCAGTAAGTTTATCTCCCGTGAGCAGCTCTCTCCTACGGCAGCCTATCACCTGGTGCACGAACAGGTGATTAGCCCGCTACACAGCCACCTGACACGCCTGATTGCCGCCTGGACCGGCTGCGACGCCAACGATACCCGCATGATCCTTCATACCCATGCGTTGATTGGTGAGATTCTGGCGTTCCGTCTTGGCAAAGAAACAATTCTGTTACGTACCGGCTGGACCGCGTTCGATGAAGAAAAGACCGAACTGATCAACCAGACGGTGACCTGTCATATCGACCTGATTTTGCAAGGATTATCGCAAAGGAGTTTGTAGTGATGAAAAAACCTGTCGTGATTGGACTGGCGGTAGTGGTACTTGCCGCCGTGGTTGCCGGAGGCTACTGGTGGTATCAAAGCCGCCAGGATAACGGCCTGACGCTGTATGGCAATGTGGATATTCGCACCGTGAATCTAAGCTTCCGTGTCGGTGGTCGTGTTGAGTCGCTGGCAGTAGACGAAGGTGATGCGATCAAAGCGGGCCAGGTTCTGGGCGAACTGGATCATAAGCCGTATGAGATTGCCCTGATGCAGGCGAAAGCAGGCGTTTCGGTGGCACAGGCGCAGTACGACCTGATGCTTGCCGGGTATCGCGATGAAGAAATCGCTCAGGCCGCCGCAGCGGTGAAACAAGCGCAAGCCGCGTATGACTATGCGCAGAACTTCTATAACCGTCAGCAAGGGTTGTGGAAAAGCCGCACCATTTCGGCAAATGACCTGGAAAATGCCCGCTCCTCGCGCGACCAGGCGCAGGCAACGCTGAAATCAGCTCAGGATAAATTACGTCAGTACCGTTCCGGTAACCGTGAACAGGATATCGCCCAGGCAAAAGCCAGCCTCGAACAGGCACAGGCGCAACTGGCGCAGGCGGAGCTGAATTTACAGGACTCAACGTTGATAGCCCCGTCTGATGGCACGCTGTTAACGCGCGCGGTGGAGCCAGGCACGGTTCTCAATGAAGGTGGCACGGTGTTTACCGTTTCACTAACTCGTCCGGTGTGGGTGCGTGCCTATGTTGACGAACGTAATCTTGACCAGGCCCAGCCGGGGCGCAAAGTGCTGCTCTATACCGATGGTCGCCCGGACAAGCCCTATCACGGGCAGATTGGTTTCGTTTCGCCAACCGCTGAATTTACCCCGAAAACCGTCGAAACGCCGGATCTGCGTACCGACCTCGTCTATCGCCTGCGTATTGTGGTGACCGACGCCGATGATGCGTTACGCCAGGGAATGCCAGTGACGGTGCAATTCGGTGACGAGGCAGGACATGAATGATGCCGTTATCACGCTGAACGGCCTGGAAAAACGCTTTCCGGGCATGGATAAGCCCGCCGTCGCGCCGCTCGACTGCACCGTTCACGCTGGTTATGTGACGGGGTTGGTAGGGCCGGACGGCGCGGGCAAAACCACGCTGATGCGGATGCTGGCCGGGTTGCTGAAACCTGACAGCGGCAGGGCCACAGTTATCGGTTTTGATCCGATCAAAAACGACGCTGCGCTGCACGCGGTGCTCGGCTATATGCCGCAGAAATTCGGTCTGTATGAAGATCTCACGGTGATGGAAAACCTCAATTTGTACGCGGATTTACGCAGCGTCACCGGTGAAGCACGTAAACAGACTTTTGCTCGCCTGCTGGAGTTTACGTCTCTTGGCCCGTTTACCGGGCGCCTGGCGGGTAAGCTCTCAGGCGGAATGAAACAAAAACTCGGGCTGGCCTGTACCCTGGTGGGCGAACCGAAAGTGTTGCTGCTCGATGAACCCGGCGTCGGCGTTGACCCTATCTCACGGCGCGAACTGTGGCAGATGGTACATGAGCTGGCAGGCGAAGGGATGCTGATCCTCTGGAGCACCTCGTATCTCGACGAAGCCGAGCAGTGCCGTGACGTGTTGCTGATGAACGAAGGCGAGTTGCTGTATCAGGGAGAACCAAAAGCCCTGACACAAACCATGGCCGGACGCAGTTTTCTGATGACCAGTCCACACGAAGGCAACCGCAAACTGTTGCAACGAGCATTGAAACTGCCACAGGTCAGCGACGGCATGATTCAGGGGAAATCCGTGCGCCTGATCCTCAAAAAAGAGGCCACACCAGACGATATTCGTCGCGCCGACGGGATGCCAGAAATCAACATCAACGAAACCACACCACGTTTTGAAGATGCGTTTATTGATTTGCTCGGCGGTGCCGGAACCTCGGAATCGCCGCTGGGCGCAATATTACATACGGTAGAAGGCACACCGGACGAAACGGTGATCGAGGCGAAAGAACTGACCAAAAAATTTGGTGATTTTGCCGCCACCGATCACGTCAACTTTGCCGTTAAACGTGGGGAGATTTTTGGTTTGCTGGGGCCAAACGGCGCGGGTAAATCGACCACCTTTAAGATGATGTGCGGTTTGCTGGTGCCGACCTCTGGTCAGGCGCTGGTGCTGGGCATGGATCTGAAAGAGAGTTCCGGTAAAGCACGCCAGCATCTCGGCTATATGGCGCAAAAGTTTTCGCTCTATGGCAATCTGACAGTCGAACAGAATTTACGTTTTTTCTCCGGCGTGTATGGCTTACGCGGTCGGGCGCAGAACGAAAAAATCTCCCGTATGAGCGAGGCATTCGGCCTGAAAAGTATCGCCTCACATGCCACCGATGAACTGCCGTTGGGTTTTAAACAGCGGCTGGCGCTGGCCTGCTCGCTAATGCACGAACCGGACATTCTGTTTCTTGATGAACCGACCTCCGGCGTCGATCCCCTCACCCGCCGCGAGTTCTGGCTGCATATCAACAGCATGGTAGAGAAAGGCGTCACGGTGATGGTCACCACCCACTTTATGGATGAAGCGGAATATTGCGACCGCATCGGGCTGGTGTATCGCGGGAAGCTGATTGCCAGCGGTACGCCGGATGATTTGAAAGCACAGTCGGCTAACGATGAGCAACCCGATCCCACTATGGAGCAAGCCTTTATTCAATTGATCCACGACTGGGATAAGGAGCATGGCAATGAGTAACCCGATCCTTTCCTGGCGTCGCGTGCGGGCGCTGTGCGTCAAAGAGACGCGGCAGATCATTCGCGATCCAAGTAGCTGGCTGATTGCGGTGGTGATCCCGCTGTTGCTGCTGTTTATTTTTGGTTACGGCATTAACCTCGACTCCAGCAAGCTGCGCGTCGGGATTTTGCTGGAGCAGCGTAGCGAAGCGGCGCTGGATTTCACCCACACTATGACCGGCTCGCCCTATATTGACGCCACCATCAGCGATAACCGTCAGGAACTGATCGCCAAAATGCAGGCGGGGAAAATTCGTGGTCTGGTGGTGATTCCCGTGGATTTCGCCGAACAGATGGAGCGCGCCAACGCCACCGCGCCGATTCAGGTGATCACCGACGGCAGTGAGCCGAATACCGCTAACTTTGTGCAGGGGTATGTCGAAGGGATCTGGCAGATCTGGCAAATGCAGCGGGCAGAGGACAATGGGCAGACGTTTGAACCACTTATCGACGTCCAGACACGCTACTGGTTTAACCCGGCGGCGATAAGCCAGCACTTTATTATCCCCGGTGCGGTAACCATTATCATGACGGTCATCGGCGCGATCCTCACCTCGCTGGTGGTGGCGCGGGAGTGGGAGCGCGGCACTATGGAGGCTTTGCTCTCTACGGAGATTACCCGCACGGAACTGCTGCTGTGTAAGCTGATCCCCTATTATTTCCTCGGTATGCTGGCGATGCTGCTCTGTATGCTGGTGTCGGTGTTTATTCTCGGCGTGCCCTATCGCGGTTCGCTGCTGATCCTGTTTTTTATCACCAGCCTGTTTTTACTCAGTACGCTGGGGATGGGGCTGCTGATTTCTACGATTACCCGCAACCAGTTCAACGCCGCTCAGGTGGCACTGAACGCCGCTTTCCTGCCGTCGATTATGCTTTCCGGCTTTATATTTCAGATAGACAGTATGCCAGCGGTGATCCGCGCGGTGACGTACATTATTCCCGCACGTTATTTCGTCAGCACCCTGCAAAGCCTGTTCCTCGCAGGGAATATTCCGGTGGTACTGGTGGTAAACGTGCTGTTTTTGATCGCTTCGGCGGTAATGTTTATCGGCCTGACGTGGCTGAAAACCAAACGTCGGCTGGATTAGGGAGAAGAGCATGTTTCATCGCTTATGGACGTTAATCCGCAAAGAATTGCAGTCGCTGCTGCGCGAACCGCAGACGCGAGCGATTCTGATTTTACCCGTGCTTATTCAGGTGATCCTGTTCCCGTTTGCCGCCACGCTGGAAGTGACCAACGCCACCATCGCCATCTACGATGAAGATAACGGCGAGCATTCGGTGGAGCTGACCCAGCGTTTTGCCCGCGCCAGCGCCTTTACCCATGTGCTGCTGTTGAAAAGTCCGCAGGAGATCCGCCCAACTATCGATACGCAAAAGGCGCTACTGCTGGTGCGTTTCCCGGCTGACTTCTCACGCAAACTGGATACTTTCCAGACCGCACCGTTGCAGTTAATTCTCGACGGGCGTAACTCCAACAGTGCGCAAATTGCCGCCAACTACCTGCAACAGATCGTCAAAAATTATCAGCAGGAGCTGCTGGAAGGAAAACCGAAACCCAACAACAGCGAGCTGGTGGTACGCAACTGGTATAACCCGAATCTCGACTACAAATGGTTTGTGGTGCCGTCGCTGATCGCCATGATCACCACTATCGGCGTAATGATCGTCACTTCACTTTCCGTCGCCCGCGAACGTGAACAAGGTACGCTCGATCAGCTGCTGGTTTCGCCGCTCACCACCTGGCAGATATTCATCGGCAAAGCCGTACCGGCATTAATTGTCGCCACCTTCCAGGCCACCATTGTGCTGGCGATTGGTATCTGGGCGTATCAAATCCCCTTCGCCGGATCGCTGGCGCTGTTCTACTTTACGATGGTGATTTACGGTTTGTCACTGGTGGGATTCGGTCTGCTGATTTCATCACTCTGTGCAACGCAACAGCAGGCGTTTATCGGCGTATTCGTCTTTATGATGCCCGCCATTCTGCTTTCCGGTTACGTTTCGCCGGTGGAAAACATGCCGGTGTGGCTGCAAAACCTGACGTGGATTAACCCTATCCGCCACTTTACGGACATTACCAAGCAGATTTATTTGAAGGATGCGAGTCTGGATATTGTGTGGAACAGTTTGTGGCCGCTACTGGTGATAACGGCCACGACAGGGTCAGCGGCGTACGCGATGTTTAGACGCAAGGTGATGTAACTTTTTATCTTTCGCCAGTAACGACACCACCGCCGGGCCGGCAAGGATCGCCAGCCCTGCAATTGCCAGCAAATAGTTGTTTTCCAGTACGCGGGACAACAGCCACAGCACAATCAGCGCTGCGCCAAAATACCAGGTGGTGGTCAGCTCTTCCAGTACGTCTGCCACCTCGCGCCAGCGTTGTTCGGGGTGGCGCTGAAACACCAGCATCATCACTACCGTTACGCAATACAGCACGCACAATCCCACGCCGACGTGAACCAGGGTTTTACTCATCCAGCCCACCACCAGCAGCGCCACTACCAGTAAATGCAACATAATCTGCCAGCAACTTAGGCCAGTTGCGACACGAACACGTTGTTGCCACTTCATGGCTTCTCTCCTGAAGAATTTATCTCTACTAACTCAGAGTACCGAACTTTACGGAAAATTCCGTAAGACCGCACCTTTTTGTGACGCCGACTACACTATTTCAATGAGATAAGAGGCAAAGACAGGAAAATTATGCCCGATCAAACACAACAATTTTCGTTCAAGGTACTCACCATCAATATTCACAAAGGCTTTACCGCGTTTAACCGACGCTTCATTTTGCCGGAACTTCGCGACGCCGTGCGCACCGTCAGCGCCGATATTGTTTGCCTGCAGGAAGTGATGGGCGCGCACGAAGTTCATCCGCTGCATGTGGAAAACTGGCCCGATACCTCGCACTACGAGTTTCTTGCCGACACCATGTGGAGCGATTTTGCCTACGGTCGCAATGCTGTGTATCCAGAAGGGCATCACGGAAACGCGGTGCTGTCACGCTATCCCATTGAACATTATGAAAATCGTGATGTTTCTGTCGATGGAGCGGAAAAACGTGGCGTACTGTATTGCCGCATTGTGCCACCGGTGACCGGGAAAGCGATTCATGTGATGTGCGTGCATCTTGGCCTGCGTGAGGCGCACCGTCAGGCGCAGCTTGCGATGCTCGCCGAATGGGTGAACCAGCTTCCGCCCGACGAACCCGTTTTAGTGGCGGGTGATTTCAACGACTGGCGGCAAAAAGCCAATCATCCCTTAAAAGTACAGGCCGGGTTGGATGAGATATTTACCCGCGCCCACGGACGCCCGGCGCGCACGTTTCCAGTGCAATTTCCTCTACTACGTCTGGACAGGATCTATGTCAAAAATGCCAGCGCCAGCGCGCCAACCGCGTTGCCGCTGCGGACATGGCGACACCTTTCTGATCATGCCCCTTTGAGTGCGGAGATTCATTTATGAAATGTAGCTGGCGCGAAGGCAATAAGATCCAGTTGCTGGAGAACGGCGAGCAATATTATCCCGCTGTATTTAAAGCGATTGGTGAGGCGCAAGAACGCATTATTCTTGAAACGTTTATCTGGTTCGAGGATGACGTCGGTAAACAATTACACGCAGCATTGCTGGACGCTGCACGACGCGGGGTTAAAGCGGAAGTCTTGCTGGATGGCTACGGTTCGCCGGATCTCAGCGATGAGTTTGTCAATGAACTGACGGCGGCTGGCGTGGTGTTTCGTTATTACGATCCCCGCCCTCGCCTGTTCGGTATGCGCACCAATGTGTTTCGCCGGATGCATCGCAAAATTGTGGTGATCGACGCACGTATCGCCTTTATTGGCGGGCTGAATTACTCCGCCGAGCATATGTCCAGCTACGGTCCAGAGGCTAAACAGGATTACGCGGTACGCCTCGAAGGGCCAATTGTCGAAGATATTCTGCAATTTGAACTGGAAAATCTGCCCGGACAAAGCGCGGCACGGCGCTGGTGGCGACGTCATCACAAGGCGGAAGAGAACCGCCAGCCGGGAGAAGCGCAGGTATTGCTGGTCTGGCGCGATAACGAAGAACATCGCAGCGATATTGAGCGCCACTATCTGAAAATGCTCACTCAGGCGCGGCGGGAAGTGATTATCGCCAACGCCTACTTCTTCCCCGGCTATCGATTTTTACACGCCTTGCGTAAAGCGGCACGGCGCGGGGTGCGGATCAAACTGATCATTCAGGGCGAACCGGATATGCCGATTGTCAGAGTCGGCGCGCGTTTGCTGTATAACTATCTGGTTAAAGGCGGCGTTCAGGTTTTTGAGTACCGCCGCCGCCCGCTCCACGGCAAAGTGGCGTTGATGGACGATCACTGGGCGACAGTAGGGTCCAGTAATCTCGATCCGCTCAGTTTGTCACTGAATCTCGAAGCAAATGTCATCATCCACGATCGTCATTTTAACCAGACGCTGCGCGATAATCTGAACGGCATTATCGCCGCAGATTGTCAGCAGGTCGATGAGACCATGCTGCCGAAACGCACCTGGTGGAACCTGACCAAAAGCGTGCTGGCATTCCACTTTTTACGCCATTTCCCGGCGCTGGTGGGCTGGCTTCCGGCGCACACGCCACGTCTGGCGCAAGTTGATCCGCCCGCGCAGCCGGCAATGGAAACTCAGGATCGGGTAGAAACTGAAAATACGGGGGTGAAACCCTGATGAGTAAATCACACCCGCGCTGGCGCTTAGTAAAGAAGATCCTCACCTGGCTGTTTTTTATCGCGGTGATTGTGTTGCTGGTGGTCTACGCCAAAAAGGTGGACTGGGAAGAGGTCTGGAAGGTCATCCGTGACTACAATCGCGTTGCGCTGCTCAGTGCGGTCGGGCTGGTGGTCGTCAGTTATCTGATTTACGGCTGCTATGACCTGCTTGCTCGCTCTTACTGCGGTCATAAACTGGCGAAACGTCAGGTGATGCTGGTGTCGTTTATCTGCTACGCCTTCAACCTGACGCTTAGTACCTGGGTTGGCGGCATTGGTATGCGCTATCGTCTTTACTCCCGCCTGGGATTACCGGGTAGCACTATTACACGGATTTTCTCGCTGAGTATTACCACCAACTGGCTGGGCTATATTTTGCTGGCCGGGATTATTTTTACCGTGGGCGTGGTGGAACTGCCGGATCACTGGTATATCGATCAAACCACGCTGCGTATTCTCGGCATTGGTTTGCTGCTGATAATTGCAGTCTATTTATGGTTTTGCGCCTTCGCTAAACACCGCCATATGACCATCAAAGGGCAAAAGCTGGTGCTACCTTCATGGAAATTCGCCCTCGCCCAGATGCTGATTTCCAGCGTTAACTGGATGGTAATGGGAGCGATTATCTGGCTGTTACTCGGTCAAAGCGTGAACTATTTCTTTGTACTGGGCGTGTTGCTGGTTAGTAGTATTGCTGGTGTCATCGTGCATATTCCGGCGGGGATTGGTGTGCTGGAAGCGGTGTTTATCGCGCTACTGGCAGGGGAACATACATCCAAAGGAACGATTATCGCCGCCCTACTCGCTTACCGTGTCCTGTACTACTTTATCCCGCTGCTGCTGGCGCTGATCTGTTACCTGTTGCTGGAAAGCCAGGCGAAGAAGCTACGGGCGAAAAATGAAGCGGCGATGTGATGTTTAGTTAAGTTCTTTGGTTTGTGCAGATTGTTAGCAACGTGCTATTTGTTCATGGCGGATGCGGCGTGAACGCCTTACCCGCCCTACACAACTAATGCTTTCCTGCATTCTGATACGCTACAGCCCTTTAACAAAGTATGTTTTACGCCAGAGTAATGTTTGTTGTTTCCTTAATAATCATCAGGGGACATCTGGCGATGTCCTCTCAGCATAAAATTACAGCGGATTCGGACTGGCTTCGCGATAAGAAACCTTTTTCTTCGGTGATGTAAAGGTGTCTCGCAGATCTTTATATTCATATATTTTAGCTCGGGTGCCATCCGTTACTGGAATAGAGGAGTGCGGACGATAACACTGAGATAATGGCGAATTGCAATGCTCTTCGTGGGTAGAGATGCCCAGCCAGTCAAGAATCATCGCATAGTTATTAAGCAATGAATAAACTTCTTGAATGTGTCCAAGTTTACGCGGTTGACTGGCGATAGCAGCCTGGCTATACCAGATAAATTGCGGTACATCGTAGGCTTCTTTACTGGGAGTATCTGCGGCGTGCATATAATACGATGGAATATTGGGATTTTTCTCCAGACCGTGGTCAGAAAAATAGAGTAATGAGGATTTACTTCCCTCCAGTCTTTTCATGATTTCGCCAATGATGTAATCGGTAAATCGTATGGAGTTGTTGTAGCAATCCTCGTATTTATCCCCAGTTTTAATTTTACCTGCCCATTCAGGGTAGCGTGTACAGGCAATTTCATGGCTACCATTACCATGTAGCAGTATTAATTTCTTACCCTTGACTTTTAATGCTTCATCCAACAACGGCAGAAGGCTATCATCGTATTCCTCGCTTACCCAATGTGTATTATTACTGGAACGACCAATGAGCGTAATATAGTTATTATGCTTCCCGGACATACCCACGGTACTTAACCAGGTAGTCTGATACCCCACTTTATTAGCTACGGCAATAACATTATTTGATAAGTCCGCAGTGGTAAAACTTTCTGTTGTCGCTTTACTGAGGATCATCGGAACAGAAGTTACTGTTGCCGCCGCTGGAGAAACTGCATTATCAAAGATAAGCGCCTGTGGTCCAATCTCATTTTGTACAGGCGTGGTATTGATACCAAAGCCATACAAACTCATATTACTGCGCCGTACAGACTCCCCTACGATAATAACATAATTTTCAATATCCGTTTCTTTAGCGATCAATCCCGGTAAATCCATATCAATTTGTTTTATTTCTCTGGCAAAAGAAATATCTCGATAAGCAATAATAAAATCGGCAGCGGTATAAAATGGTGTAAATCTTAACACCCTGGAGCTTAATGGAGAGTATCCTCCAAGACCATCTTTTTTCTGTTTACTCCATTGATTGTAACTAAACCATGAGATAAATATTAATAGTATCACCAGTGATGCACATTGAACCTTAGTAGACACACACTTAACGCCCATGGGTATAGAAAAATAAGTCAGCAAGAAATAAACAACACATACTGGCATCCAGGATAGATATAACCCCGACATTGCTTTCACTTCAGACCAGTGGGTTTCCATGATACTCATTGCAAAGATAATATTAAATTCACTTTGATAAATTTGCCATGTACAAAGCGCGACTATAAAATTAATGGTCAATAATAGTGACACACTCAATGCGACTATTTTCCCAACAAATAATCGATAACACCCTGTCAAACACAGGATGATTAGCAAGTTGCAGATACCGACGCGCAGGATAACTCTCAATGGCTGTAAAAAATAAACAGGCCAAAGCTGGAGTAATACAGACACAAGTAGCAATGCGATGAAAATGTATTTTTTTGACTGCCGAGGATAAGCCGTTATCGATGGTAATACGAAAGACATAGAACCCTGATCCATTTATTATATGAATATATATTTAAAAATTAATCCCATTGAAATATATTATCAGCAGATGATTGATTTTTACCCGCAAGCATTTATTTAACAGATGAATATCGCCAGCCATTAATAAAACCGTAGGATTGTACTCTATTTTCTTATAGGTATACCAGATTTATAAAAATGCATCATATGCATAGATATAATCAATGTGAATTATATCTTTATGTCTATTTTTTAAATATATACTTATTATCGAATAGATAAAAAATCCCGGTGTCGTTCCGGGATTTTTATAAGAAATGCGTTTAACGGCGGTTACCGAATATCCGCAGCAACATCAGGAACAGGTTGATGAAGTCCAGATACAACGTTAAGGCGCCAAGAATGGAATATTTACGCAGGTTCGACGTGTCGCGGGTATCAATCTGTTCACCCATATTTTTCAGTTTCTGAGTGTCATACGCCGTCAGTCCAACAAAGACAATCACGCCGATGTAAGTGACTGCCCACATTAATGCTTCGCTTTTCAGCCAGAAGTTCACCAGCGAGGCTATGACGATACCAATTAATGCCATAAATAGCATATTGCCGAAGCCACTTAAATCGCGTTTCGTGGTGTAACCATACAGACTCATCGCGCCGAACATCCCGGCGGTGACAACGAAGGTACTGGCAATAGAGGCGGCAGTGTATACAATGAAAATACTGGAGAGCGTTAAGCCCGTTAGCGCCGAATAAAGCATAAAGAGCATCGTCGTTACGCCCGCGCTGAGTTTTTGAATCATCGCTGATAACACGATAACCAGAGCTAATTGCGCGATTATCAAACCGATTAAGAAGACACGGTTAGTGAATAGCAGCTCCATAACGGCAGCAGAGTTGGCTGCATACCAGGCAACAAATGCGGTCAGTAACAAACCAACTGTCATCCAGCCATAGACTTGCGCCATATAGGTTTGCAAGCCAGCACGGGGTTGTACGATTGAATCTGAACGTGGGAATCTGTCCATGACTTTCTCCTGAAGATATAAGGAATATCTAAAGGATACTGCAAATGATGAGGGTGTGCATCGACGCAGCGTAAACGTATGTCCAGAGCGGTGAAATTGCCGGACGCAGCGGTGCCTTATCCGGCTAACAAAAACTACCAGCGTTTTGCCGCCTGCTGATCGCTCTCCCGGGCTTCAACCCAGCGGTCGCCTTCCGGCGTGGCTTCACGCTTCCAGAACGGTGCGCGGGTTTTGAGATAGTCCATAATAAACTGCCCGGCTTCAAACGCGCTGCTACGATGCGCGCTGGTGACCCCGACAAATACGATTTCATCGCCCGGCCATAATTCGCCAATGCGATGAATCACCGTGACTCTCCCCAGCGGCCAGCGGTTACGCGCCTCATCCACGATTTCCGCCAGTGCTTTTTCCGTCATCCCCGGATAGTGTTCGAGGGTTAATGCTTTGACGCTGTCGCCCAGGTTATGGTTGCGCACCTTACCGGTAAACGTGACCACTGCACCATCTTCGTCACGCTCAGCCAGCCACGGGTACTCTTCCCCAACGCTAAAAGGCTGAGATCCGACAACAATTTTGGTTTCTGCCATCTTAACCTCCGGTTACCGGCGGGAAGAAAGCAACTTCGTCGCCGTCAGTCAGCGGATGGTCAAAACTCACCAGCGTCTGGTTGACGGCAGCCAGCAATTTGCCATCTTCCAGCGCCCGCGCCCAGCGATCGCTCTGCGCTGCCAGGTGTTGGCGTAACGCTTCAACGGTTGGGAAATCCGCAGCCACTTCGGTTGCATCTGTTCCCACCAACTCGCGCACCTGGGCGAAAAAAAGAACTTTAATCATCCGCTTCCACCTTAAAATCACCCGACTTGCCGCCGCTCTTCGCCAGCAAACGTACCGGACCAATCACCATATCTTTTTGCACCGCTTTGCACATGTCATAAATGGTCAGCGCCGCCACGGAGGCTGCGGTTAATGCTTCCATTTCGACACCCGTTTTCCCGGTCAGGCGGCAAAGCGTTTCAATTCGTACCCGATTATGTTCCGGCTCAGCCTGTAAATTGACTTCAACTTTGCTGAGCATCAGCGGATGACAAAGCGGGATCAGATCCCAGGTGCGTTTTGCCGCCTGAATACCGGCAATGCGCGCAGTGGCAAATACGTCGCCTTTGTGATGGCGACCATCAATGATCATCGCCAGCGTCTCACTGCGCATGGTGACAAAGGCTTCGGCGCGCGCTTCACGCACAGTTTCCGCTTTGGCGGAGACATCCACCATGTGCGCTTCGCCAGCGGCGTTGATATGGGTCAGTTGCGACATACTTATTTCTTCAAATGTGGATGGAAATTGCACGGACGCGTACGGGCATCCAGCTGCGGGGCGATGATATTTTCCCAGGCGGTGCGGCACGCTTTAGTCGAGCCGGGCATCGCGAAAATCAGCGTTTTGTTAGCAACACCCGCCACCGCACGAGATTGCAGGGTTGCGGTGCCAATCTCTTCGAACGACAGCATACGGAACACTTCGCCGAAGCCTTCGACTTCACGATCGAACAGCGGCAACAGTGCTTCTGGCGCCTGATCGCCTTCTGTCAGGCCAGTACCACCTGTAATCAGCACCACTTGCACATCGTCGCTGGCGATCCACGCAGATACCTGAGCGCGAATGGCGTAGCGGTTTTCTTTGACAATGGCTTTATCGACAACGTGATGGCCTGCTTCCTGCGCCGAGTCGCGCAGATAGTGACCGGAGGTATCGTCTTCTTCACCGCGACGATTAGAAACCGTAAGAATAGCAATACGGGTCGGGATAAATTCAGTGCTTACCTGACTCATCTGATCTCTCCTTTTGACGTTTTAACCGCCAATGTACGATAAGTTTTGCGTAATACCGGTGTTGTTTTGATGCAGGAAATGGGTCTGTTTTTTCTCCCGCAGCGCCGCCGAAATACGCGCTTCCAGCGCCTGTTGCTGGGTATCGTCTTCCAGCAGATCGCGCAGGTTAACGCCGCCTTCACCAAACAGGCAGAGATGGAGTTTACCAATGGAGGAGACGCGCAGGCGGTTGCAGGTGGCGCAGAAGTCTTTTTCATACGGCATGATAAGGCCGATCTCTCCGGCGTAATCCGGATGACAAAAGACTTGTGCGGGGCCGTCGCTGCGTTGACGAAGCTGATGGATCCAGCCGCGACGCAGCAGCTCGTCACGCAGAACCTGACCAGAAATATGGTGCTTGCGGAAGAGTTCGCTGCCCTCGCCCGTTTCCATCAGTTCGATAAAACGCAGCTGAATGGGGCGATGCTGGATCCAGTTCAGAAAGGTGTCGAGTTGATGATGATTGACATCCCGCATCAGCACGGTATTGACTTTAACCTTCTCAAACCCGGCTTCAAATGCAGCATCGATGCCTGCCATTACCTGGTTGAATTTATCCTGCCCGGTAATGGCATGAAACTGACGGGCGTCGAGGCTATCAACGCTGACGTTAATGCCCGTCAGGCCTGCATCGCGCCAGTTCGCGACATCGCGTTCCAGGCGATAACCATTGGTGGTGACCGCAATCTGGCGAATAGCGTCGTTTTCCCGCACAGCGGCGATGATATCGGTAAAGTCGCGACGTAAAGACGGCTCGCCGCCTGTCAGACGCACTTTTTCGGTGCCCAGACTGGCGAAGGCGCGAGTAACCCGACGAATTTCATCGACGGTCAGGAAGCCTTTATTAGTGACGCCGCTCGGCTTGTAGCCATCCGGCAGGCAGTAGGTGCAACGAAAGTTACACACATCGGTAATCGACAGGCGCAAGTAGTAAAACTTACGCGCAAATGCATCAGTCAGTTGTGAAGCCATGTACACCTTTCCAGATACGGGAGGCGAAGTCATTTCTTCCTTCGCCCTGGTGGCAATCTTTATGAGCATTGTCACGGCCAAAGCACCGTATCAGTTGACCCAGGTGCAGAGGCTAGAGTGTTTAGTGGTTATGCCGATACTAGCGTGTAAATGAGATTTTTACCATTCACACTTTTCGCTATGTAATCATGTATATAGCGTCATGATCGTGCTATTTCCCTACAGAATAAGGGAAAATGATGGTTTTACTTTGATGTACATCATCAGCAATGCAGTGCGTATATCGTCCTTTAGAGGTAGAAAACAATTATTTGTATCCTCAATTTTGGCGGGTTAATTGCTGTTTCCCTGTCAGTTGCGCTACTGTAGCGCGGATAATCTGACTTCAGGAATTTATATGCGCAATCGTACGCTGGCTGACCTTGATCGTGTCGTTGCTCTCGGCGGAGGGCATGGACTGGGACGCGTTCTCTCATCACTTTCGTCTTTGGGTTCTCGTTTAACGGGCATTGTGACCACCACCGATAACGGTGGTTCAACAGGGCGTATTCGCCGCTCAGAAGGCGGTATTGCCTGGGGCGATATGCGCAACTGTCTTAATCAGTTAATTACAGAACCCAGCGTCGCTTCCGCGATGTTTGAATATCGTTTTGGCGGTAATGGCGAGCTTTCCGGGCATAACCTTGGAAACCTGATGTTAAAGGCGCTGGACCACCTTAGCGTGCGGCCTCTGGAAGCCATCAATTTAATTCGTAATCTGCTGAAAGTGGATGCGCATTTGATTCCGATGTCAGAGCATCCCGTTGATCTGATGGCGATTGACGATCAGGGGCATGAAGTTTACGGCGAGGTAAATATTGACCAGTTAACCACGCCGATTCAGGAATTACTGTTAACCCCTAATGTGCCTGCTACGCGTGAAGCTGTACATGCTATCAATGAAGCAGATCTGATTCTTATCGGGCCAGGCAGTTTTTATACCAGCCTGATGCCGATCCTGCTGCTTAAGGAAATGGCGCAGGCATTACGCCGCACGCCAGCACCGATGGTCTATATCGGCAATCTGGGACGTGAACTTAGCCTACCAGCGGCGAATCTGAAACTGGAAAATAAGCTGGCGATTATGGAGCAGTATGTCGGCAAGAAGGTTATTGATGCCGTCGTCGTTGGGCCGAAAGTGGATGTTTCTGCGGTCACCGACAGAATAGTGATTCAGGATGTACTGGAGGCCAGCGATATCCCCTATCGTCATGACCGCCAGTTGTTACATAACGCACTGGAAAAGGCGTTACAGGCGTTGGGTTAACGGAAAACCGGAAGAACATTCCGGCGTCAGATTGCAGACAAAGTGCGCGTTGTTCATGTCGGATGCGGCGTGAACGCCTTATCCGGCCTACAAATCGCGCAAATTCAATATATTGCAGAGTGCATGTAGGCCTGATAAGCGTAGCGCATCAGGCAATTTTACGTTTCTCATCAGCCTCAAACCAGAAGAACATTCCGGCTTTTTCATCTCGTCACGAAGCCGCAATAAACAGCTCACGCAACTGATGCAACTGGTCACGAATTTGCGCCGCCTCTTCGAACTCCAGGTTTTGTGCGTGTTTCATCATCTGCCCTTCCAGTTCATGGATTTTCTGCTGCAACGCTTTTGGCGACATATCCATCGGCACATTATCCGGCTCAACAATCGCGCGCGCTTTCCCTCTGCCCTTGGCTTTGGTTTTAGCAATGTTCTGCCCCAGCGCCAGGATATCGACCACTTTCTTGTTCAGCCCTTGTGGTGTAATGCCATGCTCTTCGTTGTACTTCTGCTGTTTCTCGCGGCGACGTTCGGTTTCGCCAATCGCTTTCGCCATTGACGGGGTTATCTTATCGCCGTAGAGAATCGCTTTACCGTTAACGTTACGTGCCGCACGACCAATGGTCTGGATCAACGAACGTTCAGAACGCAGGAAGCCCTCTTTGTCGGCGTCGAGGATTGCCACCAGCGACACTTCCGGCATATCCAGACCTTCGCGCAGTAAGTTGATGCCAACCAGCACATCGAACTCGCCCAGACGCAAGTCGCGGATGATTTCCATACGTTCAACGGTATCAATGTCGGAGTGAAGATAACGCACGCGCTCGCCGTGTTCTTCGAGATATTCGGTGAGGTCTTCCGCCATCCGCTTGGTCAGCGTCGTCACCAGAACGCGTTCGTTAATTGCCGCCCGCAGGCGAATTTCTGAAAGAAGATCATCGACCTGGGTCGCGACCGGACGCACTTCGATAATTGGATCAAGCAATCCGGTTGGACGCACCACCTGATCCACCACGTCGCCGCCAGATTTCTCCAGTTCATAGTTGCCGGGCGTCGCGGAAACATAGATGGTTTGCGGGGCTAATGCTTCGAACTCTTCAAACTTCAGCGGACGGTTATCCAGCGCCGATGGCAGGCGGAAACCATACTCCACCAGCGTTTCTTTACGCGCCCGGTCGCCGCGATACATACCGCCTATCTGCGGAATGGTGACGTGTGATTCATCAACCACCAGCAGCCCATCGGCAGGCAGGTAATCAAACAGCGTCGGCGGTGGCTCGCCAGGCCCACGCCCGGAAAGAAAGCGAGAATAGTTTTCGATGCCCGAGCAATATCCCAGCTCATTCATCATCTCCAGATCAAACTGGGTACGCTGGGTCAGCCGCTGCTCTTCCAGCAACTTGTTATTTGCCAGCAGTACCTTGCGCCGATCCGCCAGTTCTTCTTTAATCTCTTCCATCGCCTGCACAATGCGCTCGCGCGGCGTAACATAGTGCGTTTTCGGGTAGATGGTATAACGCGCAATGGTCGAGATAATCTGCCCGGTTAGTGGGTCGAAAAGCGAGAGACGTTCCACTTCTTCGTCGAACAATTCTACACGTAGCGCAACGTCGTCGGACTCTGCCGGGAAGATGTCGATCACCTCACCCCGCACGCGAAAAGTGCCGCGCTGGAATGCCTGGTCGTTGCGGGTGTATTGCAACTCCGCCAGGCGACGCAGGATCGCGCGCTGATCGATAATCATACCGACCGTGAGGTGCAGCATCATCTTGAGATATAAATCAGGATCGCCCAGACCATAAATTGCGGAAACTGACGCTACGACAATGACATCTCGCCGCTCCAGCAACGCTTTGGTTGCTGAAAGTCGCATCTGTTCGATATGTTCGTTTACTGAGGCATCTTTCTCAATAAACGTATCTGAACTCGGAACATAGGCTTCTGGCTGATAGTAATCGTAATAGGAGACGAAATACTCCACCGCGTTTTCCGGGAAGAACTCTTTCATCTCACCATATAGTTGCGCTGCCAGCGTTTTGTTGGGCGCCAGCACCATAGTTGGGCGTTGCAGGTCAGCGATGACATTAGCAATAGTGAAGGTTTTCCCCGACCCCGTCACGCCAAGCAGAGTCTGATGCGCGAGGCCATCCTCCAGCCCCTCTTTGAGGCGTCGAATCGCCTCCGGCTGATCGCCAGAAGGTTTAAACGCGGAATTCAGTTTGAATGGTTTACTCATGAGTTGCTACCTGAAGGAATGGGCGGGCAGGTGTGTAATTTTACTCGTCATGATTAATAATGCCAATAAATTATACTGGATAGAAAAACAGTCTCACACCACAACATTTCTGTTACGCCGTAAACTAAGGTCTCAACCGTAGGCAAAATTGACCCTGTGACGAGATAAAACTCTGGTCTGCAGGGTTATCCCCAGAGCAATGGCTTTTTTAACATTTGTCAAGATGGCTGATGACGGATTTATTGCAGGAGATGACACTTTCCTGACAGCCATTGCATTTATCTAACAGATTGAAAAATAAAAAATATTTATTTAAGCCGTCTTTAGCGCCAATTTGCGTGCAAGCCGCGTATTCTCTCGCTTACCTTACGTTTTCTAACTCTAATGCACATGGTTATCCACAGGAATAGTGGATAACTACCTGCAGCCCCTATGTCCAGCCGCCTGGGCAATTCCCATACTAATCGTATAATGCCGGGGTAAAATTTTTTTCGCGATTTTTTTAGCATTTGGTTGGTTAAATTACGGGCGACCGAAGACGCGATCTCGCTCGCAATTCAACCAATTTTTTTGCTACTTCAGTGATGTGAGATTTATATATTTTCCGGTTAGCGCACTTTCTGGATTTTCCTGAAGCCAGGGAATTTCCCCCAGCAGCGGCGCGGGGATCATTCGGGTGAGCGTAGCCATATATTCACTGTGGCGTTTACCCTGCGGCGTGACATCGTTCGCCACCCAGCCTGCGAGTGTTAGCCCTGCCTGCTGTACTGCCTGTGCTGTCAGCATTGCATGATTGATGCAGCCCAGTTTTACCCCAACGACCAGAATCACCGGCAGTTGTTCCTGCGTTACCCAATCTGCAAACATGAAGGAATCCGAAAGCGGCGTAAACCAGCCGCCAGCGCCTTCCACTAACACCCAGTCAGCCTGTTGTTCAAGCACGCGTAATCCGGCGCTCATTACCAATGATTCTATCGGCCTGCCCTCTTGCGCGCTGATGATGTGCGGCGAAGTGGGTTCTGCGAAGGTATAAGGATTTACCGTTGCGTAATCCAGCTGCAGGCTGCTGTTGCGCTGTAACGCCAGCGCGTCGCTGTTACGTAAGCCTTCCGGGGTATTTTCGCTGCCAGAGGCCACCGGTTTATAACCTGCCGTCCGATAACCTGCTGCCTTCGCGGCTTGTAAAAGTGCACAACTGGCGACAGTTTTCCCTACTTCGGTGTCCGTTCCGGTGACAAAATAACGTTTACTCACGAGCAATCACTCCCAAAAAAAGATGATACGTCAGAGGATATCGCCCCTGTTGTTGCGGCCAGGCCAGTTGCAGTTGTTGTAACTGTGAACGGGTTAATACTCGCTGGTCGCGCCCTGCGTGAAGATGCGTTGCGCCAATGCCTTTCAGCGAACGCATGGCGCTGAGCGCATCATCAAAGCACAGGGTGATGGGTTGAAGATGGTGTTGATAACATAAGCCTTTCAGCGCCTGTTCAATGTCAGCGGGTAGTAAAAAGTGATTAGCATGAGGCCGTTTATCTACCGCTTGCCACGCCTGATGTAATTCAGGGAGCGATCCCTGCGCCAGCGTGGTAAATGCCACCACGCCGCCGGGGCGTACTACGCGACAAAGCTCACCTAATGCCGTGGATAAATTACCGCACCACTGCACCGCGAGATTGCTCCATGCAAGATCGAACGTCGCAGTCGCTAACGGCAGGGATTCGATATCCCCCGCCAGATAATGATCTGCGGCATCCTTCTGGCGTGCCTGGGCAAGCATTGGCGGCGAGAGATCTAACGCCATCACCTGCTCGCTGCGCTCGCGCCAGTGGCGGCTCATCCAGCCAGGTCCACAGCCAGCATCCAGCACTCGGGCGTATTTGCGTTGCGGGAGCATTGCCAGCAAGGCATCGGCGCTCTGACGCTGTAACTCTGCGTGTTGCTCATACTGTGAGGCAGCCCGACCAAATGCCGCCGCAATGGCTTGTTTATTAACCGTTGCCATGCAGCACCTCCAGCAGACGGTCGATATCCTGCGTTTCATGAGCTGCGGTTAAGGTCAGGCGCAGTCGCGCAGTGCCAGCGGGTACGGTTGGCGGGCGAATCGCCGTGACCCAGCAGCCTTGCTGGCGCAGTTTTTCTGCTAGTTGTAACGCACGGCTGTTATCACCGACGATCAATGGCTGGATGGCGCTGCATGAATCAGCAAGCGTAAACGGCAAATCCTGTACTCCGGCACGAAAACGCGCAATGAGTGACGCCAGTTTTTCGCGCCGTGCATCACCCTCATCACGGCGAATGACCGCCAGCGACGCACGTAATGCCTGCACCTGAGCGGGCGGCATACTGGTGCTGTAGATAAGATGGCGGGCAAATTGCAGCAGATAATCCGCCACAGTTTCAGAGCAAAGCACCGCCGCACCGCTGACACCAAATCCTTTGCCAAACGTAACCACCAGCAATTCTGGTTTTACCTTTTGCAGCCAGCAGCTGCCGCGCCCCTGCTCCCCGATAACGCCCGTACCGTGGGCATCGTCGACCATCAACCAGCCATTGTGCTGCTGCGTCTCACGGTGGATTTCCGTCAGCGGCGCACTATCGCCGTCCATACTGAATACGCCTTCTGTCACCACCAGTCGCAACCCTGGACAGGAGGAAGCAAGCAGGCGCGCCAGATGAGCGACATCGTTATGAGCAAAACGGCGAAGCTGCGCCGGACTTAAACTGGCCGCTTCCTGCAAGGAGGCGTGGCTAAGCCGGTCGGCAACGATGCGGTCATCTTTCGCCATCATCGCGGCAATGACCGCCTGATTAGCGGCAAAACCGGAGATAAACAGCAGCGCCCGCGAATAACCCAGCCACTCGGCCAGTTCTTCTTCCAGCGCCTGATGCGCCACGCTATAACCGCTGACGTGACCGGAACCGCCACTACCGACGCCAAATTGCTCCGCACCCTGCTGCCAGGCACGGATAATTTGCGGATGATGGCTTAAACCTAAGTAATCGTTACTGGAAAAGTTCAGATACTGCCGTCCGTCCGCCACCAGCCAGCGTCCGGCGCCTTGTGCCACCGGATAACGGCGACGCAGGGCATCGGCAGCACGCCGCGCATCGAGCGCCGCGTTAATCTTCTCCTGCCAGGTCATAGGGCTGCCGCGTTGTAGTATTCGTCGGTGTCCGGGGTCATCAGCGCCTGTTCCAGACGTTGCTGTTGTTCGTTATCGCCCGCCAGAACGGCGGTTTGTTGCGGATTCAGCCCCAGTTTGCGGAACAGTTGCAGGTCTTTATCTTCTTCCGGATTCGGCGTGGTCAGCAGTTTGCAACCGTAGAAAATCGAGTTTGCTCCGGCCATAAAGCACATCGCCTGAGTCTGTTCGTTCATCTGCTCGCGTCCGGCAGAAAGGCGCACATAAGAGGTCGGCATCAGGATCCGCGCCACCGCAATGGTGCGAATAAAATCAAAGGCATCGACATCATCATTATCCGCCAGCGGCGTGCCTTTCACCTTCACCAGCATGTTGATTGGCACGCTTTCCGGCGGCGTCGGCAGGTTTGCCAGTTGCAGCAATAATCCGGCGCGATCTTTTACCGTTTCGCCTAAGCCCACAATGCCACCTGAGCAGACTTTGATCCCGGCATCGCGCACTTTTTCCAGCGTATCGAGACGTTCCTGGTAGGTACGTGTGGTAATGATATTGCCGTAAAACTCCGGCGAGGTGTCCAGGTTGTGGTTGTAGTAATCCAGCCCGGCGTTCGCGAGGCGCTGCGCCTGGGATTCACTTAATGTCCCCAGCGTCATACACGCCTCCAGCCCCATCGCTTTTACCCCCTGCACCATCTGCTCGAGATAGGGCATATCGCGTTCGTGCGGATTCTTCCACGCCGCGCCCATGCAGAAACGTGTCGATCCCGCCGCTTTCGCTTTGCGCGCCGACTCCAGCACCTGTTCAACTTCCATCAACCGCTCGGCTTCCAGCCCGGTTTTATAGCGCGAGCTTTGCGGGCAGTATTTGCAATCTTCCGGGCAAGCACCGGTTTTAATTGACAGCAAAGTGCTAACCTGCACCTGACGAGGATCGAAATGCTGACGATGCACCTGCTGCGCTTCAAACAGCAGATCCAGCAACGGTTTTTCAAATAATTCTGTGACTTGCGACAATGTCCAGCGTGGGCGGTGAGCCATGGGGCTTCTCCAAAACGTGTTTTTTGTTGTTAATTCGGTGTAGACTTGTAAACCTAAATCTTTTCATTTTGGTTTACAAGTCGATTATGACAATGGACGATCTTGCCTTTGACCAACGCCATATCTGGCATCCGTACACATCCATGACCTCCCCGCTGCCGGTTTATCCGGTGGCGAGCGCGGAAGGTTGCGAGCTGATTTTGTCTGACGGCAGACGCCTGGTTGACGGTATGTCGTCCTGGTGGGCGGCGATCCACGGCTACAATCACCCGCAGCTTAATGCGGCGATGAAGTCGCAAATTGATGCCATGTCGCATGTGATGTTTGGCGGTATCACCCATGCGCCCGCCATCGAGCTATGCCGCAAACTGGTGGCGATGACGCCGCAACCACTGGAGTGCGTTTTTCTCGCAGACTCCGGCTCCGTAGCGGTGGAAGTGGCGATGAAGATGGCGTTGCAGTACTGGCAGGCCAAAGGCGAAGCGCGCCAGCGTTTTCTGACCTTCCGCAATGGTTATCATGGCGATACTTTTGGCGCGATGTCGGTATGCGATCCTGACAACTCTATGCACAGCCTGTGGAAAGGCTATCTGCCAGAAAACTTGTTTGCTCCAGCCCCGCAAAGCCGCATGGACGGCGAATGGGATGAGCGCGATATGGTAGGCTTTGCGCGCCTGATGGCGGCGCATCGTCATGAAATCGCTGCGGTGATCATTGAACCGATTGTCCAGGGCGCAGGCGGGATGCGCATCTACCATCCGGAATGGTTAAAACGAATCCGCAAAATGTGCGATCGTGAAGGTATCTTGCTGATTGCTGACGAAATCGCCACCGGATTTGGTCGTACCGGCAAACTGTTTGCCTGTGAACATGCGGGGATTGCGCCGGACATTTTATGCCTCGGTAAAGCCTTAACCGGCGGCACGATGACCCTTTCAGCCACGCTCACCACGCGCGAGGTTGCAGAAACCATCAGTAACGGCGAAGCCGGCTGCTTTATGCACGGGCCAACTTTTATGGGCAATCCGCTGGCCTGCGCGGCTGCAAACGCCAGCCTGGCGATTCTCGAATCTGGCGACTGGCAGCAACAGGTGGCGGATATTGAAGTACAGCTGCGCGAGCAACTTGCCCCCGCCCGTGATGCCGAAATGGTTGCCGATGTGCGCGTGCTAGGGGCCATTGGCGTGGTCGAAACCACTCGTCCGGTGAATATGGCGGCGCTGCAAAAATTCTTTGTCGAGCAGGGTGTGTGGATACGGCCTTTTGGCAAGCTGATTTACCTGATGCCGCCCTATATTATTCGCCCGGGACAGTTGCAGCGCCTGACCGCAGCGGTAAATCGCGCCGTACTGGATGAAACATTTTTTTGCCAATAACGGGAAGTCAGCGTGAGGGTTTCTGGCTACACTTTCTGCAAACAAGAAAGGAGGGTTCATGAAACTCATCAGTAACGATCTGCGCGATGGCGATAAGCTGCCGCATCGTCATGTCTTTAACGGCATGGGTTACGATGGCGATAATATTTCGCCACATCTGGCGTGGGATGATGTTCCTGCGGGAACGAAAAGTTTTGTTGTCACCTGCTACGACCCGGATGCGCCAACCGGCTCCGGCTGGTGGCACTGGGTAGTTGTTAACTTACCCGCTGATACCCGCGTATTACCGCAGGGGTTTGGCTCTGGTCTGGTGGCAATCCCTGATGGCGTGCTCCAGACACGTACCGATTTTGGTAAAACCGGGTACGATGGCGCAGCGCCGCCGAAAGGCGAAACTCATCGCTACATTTTTACTGTTCACGCGCTGAATGTAGAACGTATTGATGTCGATGAAGGTGCCAGCGGCGCGATGGTCGGGTTTAACGTTCATTTCCACTCTCTCGCCAGCGCATCAATTACCGCGATGTTCAGTTAAATGTTCTGTCAGATGGTGCAAGGCCATCTGACATCACTTAAAGGTATTAAAAACAACTTTTTGTCTTTTTACCTTCCCGTTTCGCTAAAGTTAGTATAAAAAAGCAGGCTTCAACGGATTCATTTTTCCATTTCAAAGCCCGGAGCAACCTGTGAACACATTTTCAGTTTCCCGTCTGGCGCTGGCACTGGCTTTTGGCGTGACGCTGACCGCCTGTAGCTCAACACCGCCCGATCAACGCCCTTCCGATCAAGTAGCACCTGGTACGTCTTCTCGCCCGATTCTGTCGGCAAAAGAAGCGCAGAATTTCGATGCTCAACACTATTTTTCCTCCCTGACGCCAGGTGCTGCAGCATGGAATCCTTCCCCGATTACCCTGCCTGCGCAACCTGACTTTGTTGTCGGCCCGGCGGGTACTCAAGGTGTAACGCATACCACGATTCAGGCGGCGGTAGATGCGGCAATTATCAAGCGTACTAATAAGCGCCAGTATATTGCCGTGATGCCAGGTGAGTATGAAGGTACGGTTTATGTCCCTGCGGCACCGGGCGGAATCACTGTCTACGGCATGGGCGAAAAACCGATTGATGTGAAAATTGGACTTTCCCTTGATGGTGGAATGAGCCCTGCTGACTGGCGTCATGACGTTAACCCACGCGGCAAATATATGCCCGGTAAACCAGCGTGGTATATGTACGATAGTTGCCAGAGCAAACGCAGCAACAGCATCGGCGTTCTCTGTTCTGCGGTCTTCTGGTCACAAAACAATGGCCTGCAACTGCAAAACCTGACCATCGAAAACACGCTGGGCGATAGCGTAGATGCGGGTAACCATCCGGCGGTGGCGTTGCGTACTGATGGCGACAAAGTACAGATCAACAACGTTAACATTCTTGGTCGTCAGAATACCTTCTTTGTCACCAACAGCGGTGTACAAAACCGTCTGGAAACGAATCGTCAGCCGCGTACTCTGGTAACTAATAGCTACATCGAAGGGGATGTGGATATCGTTTCCGGCCGTGGTGCAGTGGTGTTCGATAATACCGAATTCCGCGTGGTGAACTCACGTACTCAGCAAGAAGCGTATGTGTTCGCACCGGCTACGCTGTCCAATATTTACTACGGTTTCCTTGCCGTAAATAGCCGTTTCAATGCCTCCGGTGATGGCGTCGCACAGCTGGGCCGCTCGCTGGATGTTGATGCCAATACCAACGGTCAGGTAGTGATCCGTGATAGCGCCATCAACGAAGGCTTTAACACGGCTAAACCGTGGGCCGACGCGGTGATTTCCAATCGTCCATTTGCGGGTAATACCGGCAGCGTTGACGATAACGACGAAGTACAGCGCAATCTGAATGACACTAACTACAACCGCATGTGGGAATACAATAACCGTGGCGTGGGTAGCAAAGTGGTTGCAGAAGCAAAGAAATAAGCGTTGTTAACTATTTGCCGGATGCGGCGTAAACGCTTTATCCGGCCTACGGGTCGATGCAATTTGTAGGTCGGATAAGATGCGCCAGCATCGCATCCGACAATAAGTGCCGGATGCGGCGTAAACGCTTTATCCGGCCTACGGGTCGATGCAATTTGTAGGTCGGATAAGATGCGCCAGCATCGCATCCGACAATAAGTGCCGGATGCGGCGTAAACGCCTTATCCGGCCTACGGGTCGATGCGATTCGTAGGTCGGATAAGATGCGCCAGCATCGCATCCGACAATAAGTGCCGAATGCGACCTACATTCACATGGCGCTTTTTACATCTGACGGTTTTTATTGAAGTTAATCAAACTACCCGCTTTGATAATCTCGCGCTCTTCAGCAGTCAGACTTTCCATATACAGCGTAATTTCCGTAACCGGCGCATCTTCATGGATCACATAACCTTTGAAGGTCGTACCTGGATTATCCAGCGCCGCTTTAATGCCAGGAATATAAATGTAATCCCCCACTTCAAAGTTCGGCACTTCTGCCATTTGCAGCGGTAACATCCCCCAGTTGATGACATTAGAACGGTAACGTTTAGTCGCGTATTCCTCGGCAATATTCGCCAGACCGCCAATCACACGCTGGCAGCTCGCCGCCTGTTCACGCGCAGAACCATCACCTGGTTTGACCGCATAAACCATGCTGCCAATTTCAGTTTGCAGCGGATCAATATGTTCCTGACCAGCAATCTGTTTAATACGGGCAAATACGGATTCCAGCTCGCTGACATTCCCCGCCAGACGTTGATTTTCCAGCTCAGCAGTGGCTTTACTTCTGCCAACATAGCCTGGATCGCGGCGTGACAGGGTAAACTCCGCCAGACCAATCGGATTTGAACGATAAGAAGAGGTTTCACCGGAAGGAATCAATTCGTCGGTAGTGGTCACTTCGTCGAGGATCTTCGAGCACACTTTGAGGACGATATTGTCAGTCAGCGCACCCAATTCCGGCCAGTCTTTGATGTTCGGTCCATAGATCAACGGTTGCTGGGTCGCCCCTTTCACAAAACCCTGATAGACACGATTTTTATACGGCGTCACATCGAAAACGTACTCCGGCACGTTGTCCCAGCAATCCAGCTCGCTGGCAGAGGTTAAATAGCCACCGTTTGCCGCAGTCGCAGCGATAGAACGGGCGTCCATTAATGCAACCGCTGACATCTGCCCATTAGCTGGCTTAGAGCCTTCGCGGTTCGGGAAGTTACGCGTGGTGTGGCGAATACTCAAACCGTTGTTGATTGGCGTATCACCCGCCCCAAAGCATGGGCCGCAGAACGCGGTTCTGATGATTGCGCCTGCGCCAATCAAATCTGCTACCACGCCTTTTTTGGCTAAATCCATAAACACCGGCTGCGATGACGGGTAAACCGCCAGCGAGAAGGTATCATTGCCACAGGATTGACCGCGCAGCGCATTTGCTGCGGCGATAACGTTTTCATAGTTACCGCCAGAACAGCCGGCGATAATCCCCTGTTGTACTTTCAGGCGTCCATTTTCCACTTTATCCAGCAGCGAGAGTCTGGCTTTACCGTGCGCCACGCGCTCGGACTCAATTTCAATCTCACGCAGAATATCGGTCAGGTTCTGGTTCAGCGTGTCGATTTCATACACGTTGCTTGGGTGGAACGGCAGCGCAATCATTGGTTTGATGGCGCTTAGATCAACGCTGATGCAGCCATCGTAGTACGCCATCGGTTGTGGATTAAGCTGGCAGTAATCCTGGCCGCGACCGTGCAGCGCCAGCCAGTTATGGACTTCTTCATCGGTTTGCCAGACGGAACTTAAACAGGTGGTTTCAGTGGTCATCACGTCAACGCTGTTGCGGAAATCGGTAGAGAGCGCAGCAACACCCGGCCCCACGAACTCCATCACTTTATTTTTGACGTAGCCGTTTTTGAACACCGCGCCGATGATCGCCAGCGCCACATCTTGCGGTCCCACATAAGGTGCTGGTTTTCCGGTCAAATGCACCGCAACAACCCCCGGATAGTCGATATCCCAGGTATCATTAAGCAGTTGTTTTACCAGCTCGCCGCCGCCCTCACCGACCGCCATTGTCCCTAATGCACCGTAACGGGTGTGGCTGTCTGAACCGAGGATCATTTTGCCGCCGCCTGCCATCATTTCACGCATATATTGATGGATTACAGCAATATGCGGAGGCACAAAAATACCGCCATAACGCTGCGCTGCCGATAAACCAAAAACATGGTCATCACCGTTAATGGTGCCGCCAACTGCGCACAGTGAGTTATGGCAGTTGGTCAGCACATACGGTAGCGGAAAACGTTCCATACCGGACGCTTTAGCGGTCTGTACAATACCAACAAAGGTAATATCGTGAGAGGCTAATGAATCAAACTTAATTTTAAGTTTGTCCATATTTCCGGATGTATTATGAGAAGAGAGAATAGACCAGGCAATAGTGCCTTTTTTTGCTTCTTCTTTATTAATTTCGCCGGTGAAATGTTCTTCGGTAATTATTTCGTTATTACTGGCGAGAAACACGCCTTTTTCAGATAACTTGATCATCAAATGCTCCAGATATCTGCGCACCGTAAAGTGCGCAGAAAGATAATAAATGGATATACTCTAAATAATTCGAGTTGCAGGAAGGCGACAAGCGAGTGAATCCCCAGGAGCTTACATAAGTAAGTGACTGGGGTGAGCGAACGCAGACGCAGCACATGCAACTTGAAGTATGACGAGTATATTTACAGCATGTTCCAGCCGATCAGCATATTCCACCACCATACGCCAAGGGTGATATGCACCAGGAAGGTTAATATCGTCAGTACCGCACCGACCAACCACCAGGATTTAATGTCGTTATAGCCAACACCGAAGATAACCGGACCAGCCGCGCCGCCATAGTGAGTGACCATGCCGCCGTAGGAGTTGGAGAACAGCAGCGCCAGCGCAGTTAACATTAACGGTGCGCCGGAGACGTTCGCCAGCATGGCAAATACCGGCAACATAGCAACGATATAGGCGCTACCAGAAGCGAAGAAATAACGCACGATGATGCTAAGGAAAATAATGACAAAGAAGGCAACGTTGCCATGACCATCAAATGCCAGGTTATTTTTAAAGACTTCAGCTAACCATTCGAAGAATTTAACTTTTGATAATAAGGAGCTTAAACCGATAATACCGCCGTACCAGATTAAGGTATTCCAGCCGCCTTTATTTTTAACCACATCTTCCCAGGTCACAATACCCAACAGCAGCATGGTTGCCATAACAACGATTGCCACAGTGGATTCATCAACCCCCAGAGACTTACTGAAAATCCAGCCCAGCAGCGCCAGCACAAAGACACCGAGCAGCATTTTTTCGCGAATTTTCATCGGCCCCAGTTCGGCAAGACCCGCTTTAGCGATAGTTTTGTTATCCACCTTCTTAATTTCTGGCGGATACATGGTGTAAATCACCAGCGGAGTGACCAGCAGCATAATGATGCCAGGCAAACCAGCGGCCAACGCCCATCCACCCCAGCTAATTTGCAGATGCAGAATGTCGTTGATCATTTTCAGCGCCAGAATGTTCCCCGCCATTGCGGTAAAGAACATGTAGCTGGTGGTTTTGGTGACCATGTAAATGGACATCATCAGGTAATGTCCAACACGACGCGGGCTTTTTTCCGGTTCTGACCCCAAAGCCACCGCCACGCTGTTGATGATCGGTAACACAATGCCGCCCGCACGCGCGGTGTTAGACGGTGTTGCCGGAGCCAGTACCAGATCGAGGAATACGGTAACGTAACCCAGACCCAGGGTGGTGCTACCAATTTTACCAATCAGCAGATAGGCGATACGTTTGCCTAATCCGGTGGTAACAAACGCGGCGCTTAAGGTGAACGCCGAGAACACCAGCCAGGTTGTACCGGAAGAGTAACCGCTTAATACGGCGGTGGTTTTAAACGCACCATCGGATAAGTTACCGACCACCACCATTGAAGCGGCAACCGCAATTAACAGTACGACAGGTTCCGGGAATGGCTTAATAACCAGACCCACAATTGCCGCCAGGTAGATACCAAACAGTACCCACGCCAGTTCGCTTAATCCTGCCGGAGCAGGCATAAAGCCAATAATACATGGGATCGCTAATATCAGAATTAGCTTCCATAACGATTTCTTATTCATTTAAAATCCTGTTCTTTCTGTATGACTCATACAGAAGTCCTTTATTGATTGTCCTTATCCTGACAACGAATTTTTTCAGGGAAGATAAACTTCACCGGAAAATATTTTTCTGGTCGTCCGAATAACAGATGCTCGTAACGTCGTGGCATCCTGACCTTCATTGCTTAAATGAACGTCAAGCGCACCACTGGGGTGTTCAATATTGATATTGCCGTATCCAACAGAAGGGACGATTTGTCGGGTGACGGTGCCTTCCAATGCACAACTACTGGAAATGGCAATAGCACCAGTTATCGCCAGCGCGCGATGGCAAGAATGCGGCATAAAATAACGCACATTAATTGCCCCACCTTTCTGTGCTGGAGAAATAAGCACAGGTTTAGGGATAACCATATTACTGACATCGCCCAAGCCCATTGCTTTACCCGCTTGTAGACGGATAGATTCAATGCGGGCTAATAATGCTTTGTCGGCATCCAGTTCCGCTGGTAATTCATAGCCTGTTTTTCCCAGATATTCAGCCGGAATAATAACGACTGGCATCGCCATATCGATACAAGTCACCGGGACATCGTCAAAATAATCAATCTGATTATCCGTCGGGAAAACTTTTCCGGTTTTTGTTCCGGCAGCATTCAGGAAAGTGAGCGCGACCGGCGCGGCTGTCCCTGGCACACCATCAATTCTGGCGCTACCCTCATACTCGACGACACCGTTTGGCGTTTGCACATCGGCTTCGATGAACGTGCCTGTATTGACGTTACGGATACGCACGCGGATGACCGGTGATGTCGCTGCAATCAAACCATTTTCAATGGCGAATGCCCCAACGCCAGACAACATATTGCCGCAGTTAGGTGTGGTATCGACACGTTGCTCATGGACGATTACCTGCGCAAACAAATAATCGACATCAGCACGCGGATCGCTGGAACGGCTAATAATGGCGACTTTACTGGTCAGCGGATTACCGCCGCCGATACCGTCAATTTCCAGATCATTACCGGAACCCATAATTGCCATCAATATTTTATCGCGCTGCGTTTGATCTTCGGGTAAATGTTCCGCTAACAGGAACGCGCCCCTCGAGGTTCCACCTCGCATCATCACGCAGGGTATTTTTTTCATAATAATGCCCTCAATTTAAAAACATAACTTATTGCGATATGGTTACATTAAGGGCAAAGCATCTCTAATGACTTTAGCTTCACGATTAATAACATTTTTTCATTAATTTAAGTGATTAAAAGGCAGTTAAACTGGTTTAACTGCAAATCACTAAAAAGCACCGCTTCCATTTTCCGGAGTAATAATGAAGCATGAGTTATCAAGTATGAAAGCATTTGTCACGCTGGCAGAGTCCAGTTCATTTAACAATGCTGCTAAATTACTTAATATTACGCAACCTGCATTAACGCGCAGAATAAAAAAGATGGAGGAGGATTTACATATTCAACTCTTTGAGCGTACAACTCGCAAGGTTACTTTAACAAAAGCGGGGAGAATGTTGCTTCCTGAGGCGCGGGAATTAATAAAGAAATTCGATGAAACACTGTTTAATATTCGCGATATGAATATTTATCATCGTGGTATGGTGACATTAGCGTGTATTCCTACCGCTGTTTTTTATTTCTTGCCGTTGGCAATTGGCAAATTTAATGAGCTATATCCCAATATTAAAGTGCGAATTCTGGAACAAGGCACGAATAATTGCATGGAATCGGTGCTGTGCAACGAATCGGACTTTGGCATAAACATGAACAACATCACAAATTCATCCATCGATTTTACGCCACTGGTCAACGAGCCGTTTGTGCTGGCCTGTCGGCGTGACCACCCATTAGCCAAAAAGCAGCTGGTGGAATGGCAGGAACTGGTAGGTTACAAAATGATTGGCGTGCGCTCCTCCAGCGGCAACCGACTGCTGATTGAGCAAAAATTGTCCGACAAACCCTGGAAGCTGGACTGGTTTTACGAAGTGCGTCATCTTTCGACGTCATTAGGACTGGTGGAAGCAGGACTGGGGATTTCGGCGCTTCCTGGCCTGGCAATGCCTCATGCGCCCTATTCTTCTATTATTGGTATCCCGCTGGTGGAACCCGTTATACGTCGGACATTGGGGATTATTCGTCGCAAAGATGCCGTGCTTTCTCCGGCAGCAGAACGCTTTTTTGCCTTGCTGATTAATTTGTGGACTGATGATAAAGACAATTTATGGACCAATATCGTCGAACGCCAGAGACATGCGTTACAGGAGATGGGGTAATACCCCGGCGCAGGAAATACTGCGCCGGGTAACTCAACGGTTAGTGTGCGTTCACCACCACCCACATCGGCCCCTGCCCGACCGCATAGCGACCTTTTTCATGCAGTAGCCCCTGCTCGCCAACAATTTCGTAAACTGAGATGTGGTGAGATTTTTGCCCGGCAGCAATCAGATACTTGCCACTGTGATCAACGTTAAAGCCGCGCGGCTGGGTTTCCGTTGGCTGGAAACCTTCTTTGCTCAACACGCTGCCATCTTCCGAAACGCTGAAAACGGTAATCAGACTGGCGGTACGGTCACAGGCGTATAAATGACGACCATCCGGAGTAATATGAATATCAGCCGCCCAACGGGTGTCGGAGAAGTTTTCCGGCATCATATCCAGCGTCTGGACACATTCGATATTGCCGTGCGGATCTTTCAGTTCCCAGACATCCACTGAACTGTTTAACTCATTGACGCAATACGCATATTGTTCGTTTGGATGGAACACCATATGACGCGGCCCGGCGCCTTCAACGGTCGTCACTTCCGCCGGGTCCTGTGCCACCAGATGACCATCATCGCTGACCGTAAACAGGCAGATGCGATCCTGCTTTAATGCCGGAACCCACAGCGTGCGGTTATCCGGTGAGATATTGGCGGAATGGCAGCCGTCCAGCCCCTCGACCACATCGACGACGCCCACTGGCAGGCCATCTTCCAGTCGCGTTACGCTCACGTTACCCGCATTGTAAGAACCTACAAAGACAAACTGCCCCTGGTGATCGGTAGAAATATGCGTCGGGCTACCCGGCAGCGCCGACTCTGCGGCGAATGTCAGTGCACCATCGTCCGGGGCGATACGATACGCCAGGACGCGAAACTCAGGGCGAACGCCAACGTAGAGATAACGTTTGTCCGGGCTGACCACCATCGGCTGCACCTGCCCCGGCACATCAACAACCTGCGTCAGCGTCAGTGCGCCTTCATGATTCAGGTTCCAGACGTGAATTTGCTGGCTCTCAGGGCTGGCGATATAAACTGTTTGCTTCATGAATGCTCCTTTGCATTTAGCAACTGACTGTAACAGCTAAAATTAGTCGCTTTTGGCGGTGAATGCTGAATTAAAGCGCAGAATTTTGTCCGATAGTGGTATCGGTGTACCATTCGCTCAGACGAAAATTCTTAACCTTAATCTGGAATACGCCATGACCACACGCGTGATTGCTCTCGACTTAGACGGCACCTTATTGACCCCGAAAAAGACCTTGCTTCCTTCATCGATAGAAGCCCTGGCCCGCGCTCGCGAAGCAGGCTATCAATTAATCATCGTCACAGGTCGCCATCACGTCGCTATTCATCCTTTTTATCAGGCGCTGGCGCTGGATACACCTGCTATTTGCTGTAATGGCACCTATTTGTATGATTATCATGCAAAAACCGTGCTGGAAGCCGATCCAATGCCCGTAAACAAAGCCCTGCAACTCATTGAGATGCTGAATGAACACCACATTCACGGCCTGATGTATGTGGATGATGCAATGGTGTATGAACACCCGACCGGGCATGTCATTCGTACTTCTAACTGGGCGCAAACCCTGCCACCAGAACAGCGTCCTACCTTTACCCAGGTTGCCTCACTGGCCGAGACGGCACAAGAAGTTAAGGCGGTGTGGAAGTTCGCCCTGACGCACGATGACCTGCCGCGATTGCAGCATTTTGGTAAGCATGTTGAACATGAATTGGGACTGGAGTGCGAATGGTCCTGGCACGATCAGGTTGATATTGCACGCGGCGGCAACAGCAAAGGTAGACGCCTGACGAAATGGATTGAGGCGCAAGGCTGGTCGATGGAAAATGTGATTGCGTTTGGCGATAACTTTAATGATATCAGTATGCTGGAAGCCGCCGGAACGGGTGTGGCGATGGGCAATGCCGATGACGCAGTAAAAGCCCGCGCCAATATTGTGATTGGAGATAACACCACCGACAGCATTGCTCAGTTCATTTATAGCCACCTGATTTAATCAGGCGGTTATCGACACACTTTTAATTTGCGCGTACAGCCACAGACCTGGTCTGATTGCCAGTTCATCCCTCGCCCACGGGCTAATACGCGCCCACAGCTTTTTACCCCCGACTTCCAGTTCGACCTCCACCTGGCCGTTGTCGTCATAGCTATTGACCACTTTTGCGCGCAACACGTTACGAATGCTGGTTTGCTGCGGAGGCTGTAAAACCAGCGAGACATCGGAAGCCTGAATGCGGATACGTAGCGCAGCTTGCAGCGGCGCGTCCAGCTTATTGACCCACAAATGCTGATCGCCCAGCGCCAGCGCGGTCATCGCGTAATGCGGATGATGCTCAAGCACCGTCACTTTCAGAATGCTACTTTGTTGCTCTTTCGGCAGCCACGGATTCATCACGCTACTACCCCAGACTTCTTCCAGCGCGCCAAAGGCTTTCACCTGACCGTTTTCCAGCACCATCACTCTGTCTGCCAGATGGAGGATCTCATCCAGAGAATGGCTGACATACAACATCGGAATGTTGATTTCCCGCGTCAGACGTTGCAGATAAGGCAACAGTTCGCGTTTACGCGGAATATCCAGTGACGCCAGCGGTTCATCCAGCAACAGCAATTCCGGCGCTGTCAGCAAAGCCCGCCCAATCGCCACACGCTGTTTTTCGCCACCGGACAGGCTGCCAGGTAAACGGTCAAGTAGCGGTTCAATGCCTAAAAGCGCCACCAGCTTGTCGAACTGATCGACCATGCTTTTCGCCATGCCGTAGCGCAGATTGCCACGCACTTTGTAATGCGGAAACAGCCGCGCATCCTGAAACACATAGCCAACACGACGCTTTTCTGGCGTCAGGCAGATACCTTTTTCGGCATCATTTAGTACCCGACCATTGAGGACAATCCGCCCTTTTTGCGGACGCGTCAGTCCACTGATGGCGTTAATCAGCGAGGTTTTTCCGGCACCGGAGACGCCAAAGATAGCAGTGATGCCGTTGGCGGGCAGCGTTTCATTAATGGTCAGGCAATGGTTGCCCAACGTCTGGGAAAAATTCAGTTCCAGCATGATTAGCGCCCCGCCCGCTCACGGCTGATTCTGGCCAGCCATTCTGAAATCAACAGAGAGATCATCGCCAGCGCAATAGAGATGATGCAAAGTCTCGCCGCACCGCTTTCCCCGCCAGGAGTCTGGATCAAGGTATACATGGCTGAAGGAATGGTTCGCGTTTCACCAGGAATGTTAGAAACAAAGGTGATAGTTGCACCAAACTCACCGAGCGAACGAGCGAAAGCCAGCACCGTACCGACAATAATTCCTGGTAAGGTCAGCGGTAACGTAATAGTAAAGAAAACGCGCCAGCGCCCGGCACCCAGTGTTCTTGCGGCCTGTTCCAGTTTGACATCAACCCCTTCCAACGCCAGACGAATTGCCCGCACCATCAGCGGAAAAGACATGACGGCGGCAGCGAGAACCGCACCGCGCCAGCTAAAGGCGAAGGTAATGCCAAACCAGTCATACAGGCGTTCACCGATAAATCCGCGCCGTCCCATAGAGACTAACAGCAAGTAACCAACGACCACGGGCGGTAACACCAGCGGTAGATGCAGTACGCTGTCGAGCAGAGCTTTGCCCGGAAAAGTGCAACGCACCAGTAACCAGGCAAAAAAGATCCCAAACGGCAGGCTAAACAGCACAGCCAGGGAAGAAACTTTCAGGCTTAGTAAAACCGCCTGCCATTCTGGATCGGTCAGTATCATTACTTAGTTGTAAATCCGTAACGTTTAAAGATTTCCGCAGCCTGCGGTCCCTTCAGATAATCATAAAATGCTTTCACTGCCGCATTGTTATGCCCTTCAACAACAGCAACCGGATATTCCACTTTTTTATGTGAATCTTCCGGGAAGGTGGCAACCACTTTTACCCCTTTGCTGGCAACTGCGTCAGAACCGTAAACAATGCCCAGCGGAGCTTCATTACGTTCGACCAGCGCCAGCGCCCCACGAACATCTTCCGCCGGAGCCAGTTTCGGGGAGAGCGTATCCCATGCGCCCAGTTTTTGCAGTGCTTCTTTCGCATAAATGCCAGCGGGGACATGTTCCGGATCGCCAACCGCCAGGCGACCGCCATTCAGCAGCGAAGTCCAGTTGGTTTTACTGTCGATAGTGAAATCTTTCTGTGCACTGGTTTTCGGTGCTACAACGACCAGACTATTGCCGAGCAATGTCTGGCGCGTGGCAGTATCGATCGCTTTTTTATCAACCGCATAATCCATCCATTTCTGATCGGCAGAAATAAACAGATCCGCAGGCGCACCCGCTTCAATCTGACGAGCCAGGGTAGAAGACGAGGCGAAAGAAGAAACGACGTCCACGCCTTTCTCTTTTTTATATTGCGTAGCGATGTCCTGCATTGCGTTGGTCAGTGATGCTGCCGCAAAAACTGTAATCTTCCCTTCGTCTGCCAGCGCATTGCCTGCAAGAGTTAAAGAGAGCGCCGCTCCGGCAAACAAGTTCAACCATTTACGAGCCATTGGTAACCCCTTCATGTAACGTTATGTAGGCAACAATATAACGACTGATTCAGAATTTTCCCAGCAGTTATTGTTAACCTTTGAGAGGTAGCTAGAAAAAATATCGGCAGGAAAAGCAGGAAGTTGAGAAAAAAGAAAATGCCCGACTAAGCGGGCATTCAGGGAATCAATGATTTTGTCCGGGCTGGTCTTTTTTACCAACACCAGAAAAGATGTTGAATACTTCACCAAGACCGTAAATCAGACCCAGGATGATGGCCATCACGACAGGTACCATGATTACGGCGAATACCAGACTTTTTAATAACTCTAACATGGTCAACTCCAGATATAGTCCTGTCACTATTCTAACCGCTAAGCACAGAAAAGCACTCCCCTTTTGTGCGGTCAGCTTTGCGTGGCGTTCGTTTTCCGTCACAATAAGACTTTTGCCAGGACATTGTTATGCAGGCCGAAATCCTTCTCACCCTTAAGCTTCAACAAAAGCTCTTTGCCGACCCACGTCGCATTTCGCTACTAAAACACATTGCCCTTTCCGGTTCTATCAGCCAGGGGGCGAAAGATGCCGGTATCAGCTATAAAAGTGCCTGGGATGCCATTAACGAGATGAATCAGTTAAGTGAGCATATTCTGGTTGAGCGTGCAACAGGCGGTAAAGGTGGCGGCGGCGCAGTACTGACCCGCTATGGTCAGCGGCTGATTCAGCTCTATGACCTCCTGGCGCAGATCCAGCAAAAAGCCTTTGATGTATTAAGTGACGACGACGCCCTGCCGCTGAACAGCCTGCTGGCAGCTATCTCACGTTTTTCACTGCAGACCAGCGCCCGTAACCAGTGGTTCGGCACCATCACCGCCCGCGATCATGATGACGTTCAACAGCATGTTGATGTCTTACTGGCTGATGGTAAAACACGATTAAAAGTCGCGATTACCGCGCAAAGCGGCGCGCGTCTGGGTCTGGATGAAGGCAAAGAAGTATTGATACTGCTGAAAGCGCCGTGGGTAGGTATTACTCAGGACAAGGCGGTCGCACAAAACGCCGACAACCAATTGCCGGGCATTATTAGTCATATTGAGCGCGGCGCGGAGCAGTGCGAAGTATTAATGGCGCTACCCGACGGGCAAACCCTGTGCGCTACGGTGCCGTTAAATGAAGCAGCTTCTCTTGAGCAAGGGCAGAATGTCACGGCCTACTTTAATGCCGACAGCGTAATTATCGCCACGCTGTGCTAAGCGTGTTGACAATTTGTTATGAAACACGTATCCCTGTCAGTAATCGCTGCAAAAAATGGGATACAAAATGTCATCGTTGCAAATTTTGCAAGGCACGTTTCGTCTTAGCGACACAAAAACGCTGCAATTGTCTCAGCTAACGTTAAACGCGGGTGATAGTTGGGCGTTTGTCGGTTCAAATGGCAGCGGGAAGTCGGCGCTGGCTCGCGCGCTGGCCGGTGAACTTTCGCTTTTGAAAGGCGAACGGCAAAACCAGTTTTCCCGCATCACTCGTCTCTCCTTCGAGCAGTTACAAAAGCTCGTCAGCGACGAATGGCAGCGGAATAATACCGATATGCTAAGTCCTGGCGAAGCTGACACCGGGCGTACCACGGCTGAGATCATTCAGGATGACGTTAAAGATGCACAGCGTTGTGCGCAGCTGGCACAGCAGTTCGGTATTACCGCTCTCCTCGACCGACGCTTTAAATACCTTTCCACTGGCGAGACGCGTAAAACCCTGCTCTGTCAGGCGCTGATGTCAGATCCTGATTTACTGATTCTTGATGAACCATTCGATGGCCTTGACGTTGCCTCACGTCAGCAACTGGCAGAACTGCTCGCCTCGTTACATCAGTCTGGTATTACTCTGGTACTGGTGCTCAATCGCTTCGATGAGATCCCGGAATTTGTCCAGTTTGCCGGTGTGCTGGCGGATTGCACGTTAGCGGAAACTGGCGCGAAAGAAGAACTGTTCCAACAGGCACTCGTCGCACAACTGGCGCACAGCGAGAAACTTGCTGGCGTGCAGCTACCAGAGCCGGATGAACCTTCAGCACGTCACGCCTTACCCGCCAGCGAACCGCGCATTGTGCTGAACAACGGCGTGGTTTCTTATAATGATCGCCCCATTCTTAATAACCTTAGCTGGCAGGTGAATCCAGGCGAACACTGGCAAATTATCGGGCCAAATGGCGCGGGAAAATCGACGTTATTAAGCCTGATTACTGGCGATCACCCGCAAGGTTACAGCAACGATTTGACGCTTTTCGGACGACGCCGTGGCAGCGGCGAAACCATCTGGGATATCAAAAAGCATATCGGTTACGTCAGCAGTAGTTTGCATCTGGATTACCGCGTCAGCACCACTGTGCGTAATGTGATCCTTTCTGGCTATTTTGATTCGATTGGCATTTATCAGGCCGTTTCGGATCGCCAGCACAAACTGGTGCAGCAGTGGCTGGATATTCTCGGCATTGATAAACGCACCGCAGACGCCCCTTTCCATAGCCTTTCCTGGGGACAACAGCGTCTGGCATTGATCGTCCGGGCACTGGTGAAGCATCCGACCTTGCTTATTCTTGATGAACCATTGCAGGGGCTTGATCCACTCAATCGCCAGCTTATCCGTAGATTTGTTGATGTGCTGATTAGCGAAGGTGAAACGCAGTTGTTGTTTGTTTCACACCACGCCGAAGATGCGCCAGCCTGTATTACCCATCGTCTGGAGTTCGTGCCAGACGGTGACCTCTATCGTTATGCGCTTACCAAAATAAATTGAGTGACTATGCCGGATGCGGTGTGAACGCCTTATCCGGTCTACGGTTTAACGCATCCAGGCATGAAAACGCGCTTTTTTTCAGATAAAAGGCGCAATCATTCATAAACCCTCTGTTTTATAATCATTTAATTGCGCATAGAAAATGGCTAAATTCTTGTGTAAACGATTCCACTAATTTATTCCATGTCACACTTTTCGCATCTTTGTTATGCTATGGTTATTTCATACCATAAGCCTGATGGAGCGAATTATGAGAGTTCTGGTTACCGGTGGTAGCGGTTACATTGGAAGTCATACCTGTGTGCAATTACTGCAAAACGGTCATGATGTCATCATTCTTGATAACCTCTGTAACAGTAAGCGCAGCGTACTGCCTGTTATCGAGCGTTTAGGCGGCAAACATCCGACGTTTGTTGAAGGCGATATCCGTAACGAAGCGTTGATGACCGAGATCCTGCACGATCACGCTATCGACACCGTGATCCACTTCGCCGGGCTGAAAGCCGTTGGCGAATCGGTACAAAAACCGCTGGAATATTACGACAACAACGTCAACGGTACTCTGCGCCTGATTAGCGCCATGCGCGCCGCTAACGTCAAAAACTTTATTTTTAGTTCCTCCGCCACCGTTTATGGCGATCAGCCCAAAATTCCATACGTTGAAAGTTTCCCGACCGGCACACCGCAAAGCCCTTACGGCAAAAGCAAGCTGATGGTGGAACAAATCCTTACCGACCTGCAAAAAGCCCAGCCGGACTGGAGCATTGCCCTGCTGCGCTACTTCAACCCGGTTGGCGCGCATCCGTCGGGCGATATGGGCGAAGATCCGCAAGGCATTCCGAATAACCTGATGCCGTACATTGCCCAGGTTGCTGTAGGCCGTCGCGACTCGCTGGCGATTTTTGGTAACGATTATCCGACCGAAGACGGCACTGGCGTACGCGATTACATCCACGTAATGGACCTGGCAGACGGTCACGTCGTGGCGATGGAAAAACTGGCGAACAAGCCTGGCGTACACATCTACAACCTCGGCGCAGGCGTAGGCAGCAGCGTGCTGGACGTGGTTAATGCCTTCAGCAAAGCCTGCGGCAAACCGGTTAATTATCATTTTGCACCGCGTCGCGAAGGCGACCTTCCGGCCTACTGGGCGGACGCCAGCAAAGCCGAGCGCGAACTGAACTGGCGCGTAACGCGCACTCTTGACGAAATGGCGCAGGACACCTGGCACTGGCAGTCACGCCATCCACAGGGATATCCCGATTAAGGAACGACCATGACGCAATTTAATCCCGTTGATCATCCACATCGCCGCTATAACCCACTCACCGGGCAATGGATTCTGGTTTCACCGCACCGCGCTAAGCGCCCCTGGCAGGGGGCGCAGGAAACGCCAGCCAAACAGGTGTTACCTGCGCACGATCCAGATTGCTTCCTTTGCGCAGGTAATGTGCGGGTGACAGGCGATAAAAACCCCGATTACACCGGGACTTACGTTTTTACCAATGACTTTGCGGCGCTGATGTCCGACACGCCAGACGCGCCGGAAAGTCACGATCCGCTGATGCGTTGCCAGAGCGCGCGTGGCACCAGCCGGGTGATCTGCTTTTCACCGGATCACAGTAAAACACTGCCAGAGCTCAGCGTTGCAGCATTGACAGAAATCGTCAAAACCTGGCAAGAGCAAACCGCAGAACTAGGGAAAACATACCCGTGGGTGCAGGTTTTTGAAAACAAAGGTGCGGCGATGGGGTGCTCTAACCCGCATCCGCACGGTCAGATTTGGGCAAATAGCTTCCTGCCTAACGAAGCTGAGCGTGAAGACCGCCTGCAAAAAGAATATTTCGCCGAACAGAAATCGCCAATGCTGGTGGATTATGTCCAGCGTGAACTGGCAGACGGTAGTCGTACCGTTGTCGAAACCGAGCACTGGTTAGCCATAGTGCCCTACTGGGCTGCCTGGCCGTTCGAAACGCTACTGTTGCCTAAAGCCCACGTTTTGCGGATCACCGATTTGACCGACGTCCAGCGCAGCGATTTGGCGCTGGCGTTGAAAAAGCTGACCAGTCGTTATGACAACCTCTTCCAGTGTTCCTTCCCCTATTCTATGGGCTGGCACGGCGCGCCGTTTAATGGCGAAGAGAATCAACACTGGCAGCTGCACGCGCACTTTTATCCACCTCTGTTGCGCTCTGCCACTGTACGTAAATTTATGGTCGGTTATGAAATGTTGGCAGAGACCCAGCGTGACCTGACGGCAGAACAGGCAGCAGAGCGTTTGCGCGCAGTCAGCGATATCCATTTTCGCGAATCCGGAGTGTAAGAAATGAGTCTGAAAGAAAAAACACAATCTCTGTTTGCCAACGCATTTGGCTACCCTGCCACTCATACCATTCAGGCGCCTGGGCGCGTGAATCTTATTGGCGAACACACCGACTACAACGACGGTTTCGTTCTGCCCTGCGCGATTGATTATCAAACCGTGATCAGTTGTGCGCCACGCGATGACCGTAAAGTTCGCGTAATGGCAGCCGATTATGAAAATCAGACTGACGAGTTTTCCCTTGATGCGCCCATTGTCGCGCATGAAAACTATCAATGGGCGAACTACGTTCGTGGCGTGGTAAAACATCTGCAACTGCGTAACAATAGCTTCGGCGGTGTGGACATGGTGATCAGCGGCAATGTGCCGCAGGGTGCCGGGTTAAGTTCTTCCGCTTCACTGGAAGTCGCGGTCGGAACCGTATTGCAGCAGATTTATCATCTGCCGCTGGACGGCGCACAAATCGCGCTTAACGGTCAGGAAGCAGAAAACCAGTTTGTTGGCTGTAACTGCGGGATCATGGATCAGCTAATTTCCGCACTGGGTAAGAAGGATCATGCCTTGCTGATCGATTGCCGCTCTCTGGGAACCAAAGCCGTTTCCATGCCGAAAGGTGTGGCTGTCGTCATCATCAACAGTAACTTCAAACGCACCCTGGTTGGCAGCGAATACAACACCCGTCGTGAACAGTGCGAAACCGGTGCGCGTTTCTTCCAGCAGCCAGCCCTGCGCGATGTCACCATTGAAGAGTTCAACGCTGTTGCGCATGAACTGGACCCGATCGTGGCGAAACGCGTGCGTCATATCCTGACTGAAAACGCCCGCACCGTTGAAGCTGCCAGCGCGCTGGAGCAAGGCGACCTGAAACGTATGGGCGAGTTGATGGCGGAGTCTCATGCCTCTATGCGCGATGATTTCGAAATCACCGTGCCGCAAATTGACACTCTGGTAGAAATCGTAAAAGCTGTGATTGGCGACAAAGGTGGCGTACGCATGACCGGTGGCGGATTTGGCGGCTGTATCGTCGCGCTGATCCCGGAAGAACTGGTGCCTGCCGTACAGCAAGCTGTCGCTGAACAATATGAAGCCAAAACAGGTATTAAAGAGACTTTTTACGTTTGTAAACCATCACAAGGAGCAGGACAGTGCTGAACGAAACTCCCGCACTGGCACCCGATGGTCAGCCGTACCGACTGTTAACTTTGCGTAACAACGCAGGGATGGTAGTCACGCTGATGGACTGGGGTGCGACTTTACTTTCAGCCCGTATTCCGCTTTCCGATGGCAGCGTCCGCGAGGCGCTGCTCGGCTGCGCCAGCCCGGAATGCTACCAGGATCAGGCCGCGTTTCTGGGAGCCTCTATTGGTCGTTATGCCAACCGTATCGCCAATAGTCGTTATACCTTTGGCGGTGAAACCGTGACGCTTTCGCCAAGTCAGGGTGTTAACCAGCTGCATGGCGGCCCGGAAGGGTTCGACAAACGCCGCTGGCAAATTGTTAACCAGAACGATCGTCAGGTGCTGTTTGCCCTGACTTCAGAAGATGGCGATCAAGGCTTTCCGGGGAATCTCGGCGCGACGGTGCAGTATCGTCTGACCGACGATAACCGTATCTCTATTACTTATCGCGCCACAGTTGATAAACCTTGCCCGGTGAATATGACTAACCACGTCTATTTCAACCTCGACGGCGAGCAGTCTGACGTGCGTAATCACAAGTTGCAGATTCTGGCGGACGAATATCTGCCGGTTGATGAAGGCGGCATTCCGCACGACGGCCTGAAATCTGTCGCCGGGACATCTTTTGATTTCCGCAGTGCCAAAATCATCGCCAGTGAGTTTCTTGCCGATGACGATCAGCGCAAAGTGAAAGGTTACGATCACGCGTTCTTGTTACAGGCCAAAGGCGATGGCAAGAAAGTGGCGGCGCATGTCTGGTCAGCAGATGAAAAATTGCAGTTGAAGGTCTACACCACCGCTCCGGCTCTGCAATTCTACTCCGGCAACTTCCTCGGCGGCACGCCGTCACGAGGAACCGAACCTTACGCCGACTGGCAAGGGCTGGCTCTGGAAAGCGAGTTTCTGCCGGACAGTCCTAACCATCCTGAATGGCCGCAACCGGACTGCTTCCTGCGTCCAGGCGAAGAGTATTCCAGCCTGACGGAATATCAGTTTATTGCTGAGTAACCTGAAGCCCTCGTGATGAGGGCTTTATCCTCATATTGTTCAAATCACCAGCAAGCACCGACATATTTGCAACTCAATATTCACAACAACCTTACACTGCGACACTATTTTCGCTATGGTTATGCGTAAGCATTGCTGTTGCTTCGTCACGGCAATATAATGAGAATTATTATCATTTAATAATGATTTGAGGAGTAAGTATATGGCTGTAACTAAGCTAGTTCTGGTTCGTCATGGCGAAAGTCAGTGGAACAAAGAAAACCGTTTCACCGGTTGGTACGACGTGGATCTGTCTGAGAAAGGCGTAAGCGAAGCAAAAGCAGCAGGTAAGCTGCTGAAAGAGGAAGGTTACAGCTTTGACTTTGCTTACACCTCTGTGCTGAAACGCGCTATCCATACCCTGTGGAATGTGCTGGACGAACTGGATCAGGCATGGCTGCCCGTTGAGAAATCCTGGAAACTGAACGAACGTCACTACGGTGCGTTGCAGGGTCTGAACAAAGCAGAAACCGCTGAAAAGTATGGCGACGAGCAGGTGAAACAGTGGCGTCGTGGTTTTGCAGTGACTCCGCCGGAACTGACTAAAGATGATGAGCGTTATCCGGGTCACGATCCGCGTTACGCGAAACTGAGCGAGAAAGAACTGCCGCTGACTGAAAGTCTGGCGCTGACCATTGACCGCGTTATCCCTTACTGGAATGAAACCATTCTGCCGCGTATGAAGAGCGGTGAGCGCGTGATCATCGCGGCACACGGTAACTCGTTACGTGCGCTGGTGAAATATCTCGATAACATGAGCGAAGAAGAGATTCTTGAGCTGAATATTCCGACCGGCGTGCCGCTGGTTTATGAGTTTGACGAGAACTTCAAACCGCTGAAACGCTATTATCTGGGTAATGCTGACGAGATCGCAGCGAAAGCAGCGGCGGTGGCTAACCAGGGTAAAGCGAAGTAAACGTCATTCGTTTAAAAATGAGAAAGCCGACTGCAAGTGAGTCGGCTTTTTTGTTGCTAACAATGGAGCACATTGCCTGATGCGACGCTGCGCGTCTTATCAGGGCTACAAACGTACAGTCATGGCGTTTCGACTATAAATTACCCGCGACGTGCTTTCACTGCGTTCGCCAGTTGGCGTAACAGTGCGTCGGTATCTTCCCAGCCAATGCAGGCATCGGTGATGCTCTTGCCATAGGCCAGCGGCTCACCGCTTTCCAGGCTCTGGTTCCCTTCCACCAGGTGGCTTTCAACCATCACGCCAATAATGGCTGTTTCGCCACCGGCAATTTGCTGGCAAACGTCAGCGCAAACTTCCATCTGCTTTTTGAACTGTTTGGACGAATTTGCATGGCTGAAATCAATCATAACTTGAGCTGGCAGACCTGCTTTGTTCAGCCCTTCTTTCACTTCAGCAACGTGCTTCGCGCTGTAGTTAGGCTCTTTACCGCCGCGCAGAATGATATGGCAATCGCCGTTACCGCTGGTATTCACAATCGCCGAATGCCCCCATTTGGTTACAGACAGGAAGCAGTGCGGCGCACCGGCGGCATTAATAGCATCGATAGCCACTTTAATCGTACCGTCGGTGCCATTTTTGAAACCTACCGGGCAAGAAAGACCGGACGCCAGTTCGCGGTGAACCTGAGATTCGGTTGTACGTGCACCAATTGCGCCCCAACTCATCAGGTCAGCGAGATACTGCGGGGTGATCATATCGAGAAATTCACCCGCCGCTGGCAGACCACTGTCGTTAATATCGAGCAGCAACTTACGGGCAATGCGCAAACCGTCGTTGATCTGGAAGCTGTTGTCCATATGCGGATCGTTGATCAGCCCCTTCCAGCCCACCGTGGTGCGCGGCTTTTCAAAATAGACGCGCATAACGATTTCCAGCTCATCTTTCAGCTCTTCACGCAGCGCCAGCAAGCGAGTGGCATACTCTTTAGCCGCGACGGGATCATGAATAGAACACGGGCCAATCACCACCAACAGGCGATCATCATTACCTTTCAGGATCTTATGGATCGCTTTTCTGGCATGGGCAACCGTATTCGCGGCATTTTCGGTAGCAGGGAATTTTTCCAGCAGTGCGACAGGTGGAAGTAACTCTTTGATTTCTTTGATACGTAAATCGTCGTTCTGATAATTCATGTCTGTTCCAGTGTTGCCATACTTATCTTGGTGAATGCAATCCCTCCAATCTATATCTTCCGTCAGAATGTGTAAACGGGGTTTTACACTATGAACGGATTAATCCTGGAATTAGCAAGAAAAACGCCAGATTGTCGCGAAAAACGAGATCTGACCTACAATTTCTAACTGTAACTTCTCTGTTTATTAATTTTTTCAAGATTCTCTGCTGGATTTATTCTTCTGGCTGAAATCTTAAACCATTACCTGATATTCACCTGCAAATGCACTGTTGGAAGAGGTTATCCGACATAACGACCATAACAGGAGCATCCTATGAAAATGACAAAACTGGCCACACTATTTCTGACTGCCACTCTAAGCCTTGCCAGCGGTGCCGCGCTGGCTGCCGATAGCGGTGCGCAAACCAATAATGGCCAGGCAAACGCCGCAGCTGATGCGGGTCAGGTTGCCCCGGACGCCCGTGAAAATGTCGCACCAAATAACGTTGATAATAGCGGGGTTAATAACAACTCAGGCGGCACCATGCTGCACCCGAACGGTTCATCAATGGACAATGACGGCATGACCAAAGATGAAGAGCACAAAAATACGATGTGCAAAGATGGTCGCTGCCCGGACATTAATAAAAAAGTACAAACCGGTGATGGCATCAACAATGATGTCGATACCAAAACCGACGGTACTACGCAGTAAGCCAGGATATATGGCTGATAATGGGAGAGCGGAGGCTCTCCTTTTTAATTTTTCCCTTCTAAAAGCAGTATGATGTCATAAAGTTAAGTGAGATAAATTAAGGGATGACTCGTCATGGCGCACTCACACTCACACGCTTCCTCACACCTGCCAGAAGATAATAATGCTCGTCGCTTGTTGTATGCTTTCGGCGTGACTGCCGGGTTTATGCTGGTTGAGGTTATTGGCGGTTTTCTCTCAGGCTCTCTGGCGTTGCTGGCCGACGCGGGTCATATGTTGACCGATACTGCCGCCCTGCTTTTCGCCCTGCTTGCCGTACAATTTTCACGTCGTCCTCCCACCATCCGCCACACTTTCGGTTGGCTAAGATTGACCACGCTCGCGGCGTTTGTGAATGCCATCGCCCTGGTGGTGATTACCATTTTGATTGTCTGGGAGGCGATAGAACGCTTCCGCACGCCGCGTCCGGTCGAGGGCGGCATGATGATGGCAATTGCCGTGGCTGGGTTGCTGGCAAATATACTTTCTTTCTGGTTACTTCATCACGGCAGCGAAGAGAAAAACCTCAACGTGCGCGCAGCGGCACTGCATGTACTGGGAGATCTTCTGGGTTCGGTTGGTGCTATCGTTGCCGCGTTGATTATTATCTGGACCGGCTGGACGCCTGCTGACCCCATTCTCTCGATACTGGTGTCGCTTCTGGTTCTGCGCAGCGCGTGGCGATTATTGAAAGACAGCGTGAATGAATTACTTGAAGGTGCGCCGGTGTCGCTGGATATCGCTGAACTCAAGCGCCGTATGTGTCGGGAAATTCCGGAAGTCCGAAATGTGCATCATGTACACGTGTGGATGGTGGGTGAGAAGCCAGTAATGACGCTGCATGTGCAGGTGATCCCACCACACGATCACGATGCGTTGTTGGACAAGATCCAACATTATCTGATGGATCACTATCAGATTGAGCACGCCACCATCCAGATGGAATATCAACCTTGTCATGGGCCAGACTGCCACCTGAATGAAGGGGTGTCTGGCCATTCACATCATCACCATTAATGGGACAGCGCGCGTGAGCCTCTTTCGCGTGCGCTGTTGATCCACATTCGGCTGCCGTTGAGGGCAATAAACGTCAGGATCAGATACTCCAGCGACATGGCATAGACGCCCTGCAAGGCGAAAATCACCACGCTAATTACGTTAATAATGACCCACAGCAACCAGTTTTCGACGTATTTCCGCGTCATCAGAATCATTGCCACGATGGAGAGTACCATCATGCAGGAATCCCACAACGGGAAGGCGTCCGGTTGTAATTCCGGCATCGCAACTTGTAATCCCAACGCTTGCATAATCGTGACTGCAACGTGTGTCAGGAACGCAAATACCGGATTGATAAATACCGTCATCAGACCAATAGCAATGACACAAACCGCCAGCCAGGTTAATGCCTTCGGCAATGGTAACCAGCGAATTTTCAACTCCGCCTCGTTCTGACTGGTTTGTCGCGACCACGCATACCAGCCGTAAATATTCGCGGCAAAGAAAAACACCTGTAATAGCAGGCTGGCATACAGCTGAATCTGAAAGAAAATAATGCCAAACAAGGTGACGTTGATCAGGCCAAAGAAGTAGTTGCTGATCTTCTCCAGACTGGCAAGGCCAATACACAGCAACCCGGCGATCGTGCCTACCGCTTCGATCCATGAAAGATCGTAACCGCCCGCCCCTATTGGTATATGTACCAGGATATTCTGTACACTAAAAAAATCCATCTTTCCCCCAAAGCGTAACGTTACGCCTTATTATTCGTTATCCACGTAGTGTAGCCGCAAATTCCAGCATACGATTGAGCGGCACTAGCGCCCTCTCTCGCAGCCTTTCATCAACATGAACCTCGTGATTGCTTCCTTCCTGTTCTAATGCCTCTGCGATGGCCTGAAGGCCATTCATGGCCATCCACGGGCAATGCGCGCAGCTACGGCAAGTTGCTCCCTCGCCAGCGGTTGGTGCTTCCAGTAACTCTTTGTCTGGCACTGCCTGCTGCATTTTGTAGAAGATACCCCGGTCAGTCGCCACAATAAGGCGCCGATGCGGCAATGTTTTCGCAGCATTGATCAACTGACTTGTGGAACCGACCGCATCCGCCATATCGACAATGGCTTGTGGTGATTCCGGATGCACCAGTATGGCTGCATCAGGGTGTTGTTTTTGTAAACGGATTAACGCCTGAGTCTTAAACTCATCATGCACAATGCAGGCACCTTGCCAGCATATAATATCTGCCCCCGTCTGCTTTTGTACGTAACGCCCCAGGTGTTTGTCTGGTGCCCAGATGAGTTTTTCACCCAGACTATCCAGATGATCAATGAGTTCAACAACAATACTTGAAGTCACCACCCAGTCTGCACGCGCTTTTACTGCAGCAGAAGTGTTAGCGTAGACCACGACAGTGCGATCGGGATGGGCATCACAAAATGCGTTAAATTCTTCAATTGGGCAGCCGAGATCCAGTGAACATTCAGCCTGAAGTGTCGGCATCAGAATTGTTTTTTCCGGGCTGAGAATTTTGGCGGTTTCTCCCATAAATCTCACCCCGGCTACGAGTAGCGTTGAAGCGGGATGTTTGGCACCAAAGCGCGCCATTTCTAAAGAATCAGAAATACAACCACCCGTTTCTTCTGCCAGTTGTTGAATTTCAGGATCGGTATAGTAGTGGGCAACCATCACCGCATTACGTTCTTTTAGCAGACGTTTTATTTTCTCACGGTAATACGCTTTCTCATCAATGCTTAACGGCGTCGGCTTCGGGGGGAAAGGATAAATCGCCGTGTCTGGATCAAACATCACGCTCATCTTACCATCTCGTTTTACAGGCTTAACATTTAAACCGATATAAAGCGTGATGTTCGCCGTTATCGGTTTGATTTGTTTTATATGCTAAACAAGATAGCCGAACAGTGGGGAAAAGTCACTCGAATTACGTATGAGATGTCGGATGTAATGCCAGGTATCTTATTTCCACCGACGTAGAGTTGCTTACGCAGCAAGCGCAAAGTATGTCATCAGGGTTAAGAATTGAAATTGTGGAATGCCTGAATAGCAAAAAAGCGCCTTTAGGGCGCTTTTTTACATTGGTGGGTCGTGCAGGATGATTCGCTTCGCTCGCCCTTCGGGTCGTCTCCGCGAGCGGCTCCGTTGTTTCGCTGCGCTCAACTCGAACCTGCTGCAGGTTCGAATCTTTGAATATCGCAGATAGCAAAAAAGCGCCTTTAGGGCGCTTTTTTACATTGGTGGGTCGTGCAGGATTCGAACCTGCGACCAATTGATTAAAAGTCAACTGCTCTACCAACTGAGCTAACGACCCCTTGCGGGATTATGCTGCTTTAATCATTCAGGATGGTGGGTCGTGCAGGATTCGAACCTGCGACCAATTGATTAAAAGTCAACTGCTCTACCAACTGAGCTAACGACCCATACGGGTGTTACCTGAAAGATTTTTTACTTGATGCCAATATTAAAATTGGTGGGTCGTGCAGGATTCGAACCTGCGACCAATTGATTAAAAGTCAACTGCTCTACCAACTGAGCTAACGACCCGAGTGGTGGGTGATGACGGGATCGAACCGCCGACCCCCTCCTTGTAAGGGAGGTGCTCTCCCAGCTGAGCTAATCACCCGATACTGCGCTGGATACTACAAACTACTTCCACCGAACCCACCGTAATTAGTGGTGGGTCGTGCAGGATTCGAACCTGCGACCAATTGATTAAAAGTCAACTGCTCTACCAACTGAGCTAACGACCCGGTGGTGGGTGATGACGGGATCGAACCGCCGACCCCCTCCTTGTAAGGGAGGTGCTCTCCCAGCTGAGCTAATCACCCGATACTACGCTGGATACTACTTAAAGTGGTGGGTCGTGCAGGATTCGAACCTGCGACCAATTGATTAAAAGTCAACTGCTCTACCAACTGAGCTAACGACCCACTTTTGCGTTGCTTTCGAGTTGTTTGATATCCCGTGGCAACGGCGGCATATATTACTGATTTCAGATTTGAGCGCAACAAAAATTTCGATGTAGATCACTCAACTGCTTATGATTCGCACGACACGACCAGAAATAATGCGACTTCTGGTCGTGTGTTATGCATTACATCGCGTTCAGACGTTTTTGCGCCTGTTTTGCGCCATCAGTCCCAGGGTATTTACTGATAACCTGCTGGTACACGGCTTTCGCTTTCGCGGTGTCACCTTTGTCCTGCATGATGACGCCAACTTTAAACATCGCATCCGCAGCCTTCGGTGACTTCGGATAGTTTTTCACCACCGAAGCAAAATAGTAGGCCGCATCATCTTTCTTACCCTTGTTGTAGTTTAACTGACCCAGCCAATAATTGGCGTTTGGCAGGTAAGTTGAATCAGGGTAATTTTTGATGAAATTCTGAAATGCCACCATTGCGTCATCCTGGCGGGATTTATCCTGTACCAGCGCAATAGCTGCATTGTAATCCGTGTTTGCATCGCCGCTTTTCACCGGCGCGCCAGCATTCGCAGTACCAGCATCAGCTGTCGGCGTCGTTGATGCCGCCGCACCGCTTTGATCGCTGCTGGTTGATTGCGCCGCTGCACCATCGCTGCTGAGGCTGTCGATCTGCAACAGGATCTGCTTTTGCCGCTCCACGACCTGATTCAGTTGATACTGATTTTCCTGAATCTGACCACGCAGGGAATCAATATCGGATTGATTATCAGAGAGTTGTTGCTGGAGTTGGGTTAAAAGCTGGCTGTGAGCATTAGAAATACGCTCAAGTTGAGTGACGCGGTCTTCGACCGAGCCCGAGCCGACACTACTGATTGGTGCCTGAGCAAAAGCGGCCCAAGGGGCCGCTATACCAACCAGTAACGACAGACTCAATAGTTGATGTCTGAAGTTACTGCTCATGCAATTCTCTTAGTAAACCAGTACCGCACGACGGTTTTTGGAGTATGCCGCTTCGTCATGACCCAGTACTGCAGGTTTTTCTTTACCGTAAGAAACGATGGAGATCTGGTCTGCAGAAACGCCTTTACCCTGCAGGTACATCTTAACGGCGTTCGCACGACGTTCACCCAGGGAGATGTTGTATTCCGGAGTACCACGTTCGTCCGCGTGACCTTCTACGGTGACTTTGTAAGACGGGTTGCTACGCAGGAAGTTTGCGTGTGCATCCAGCATTTGAGCGAAATCAGAACGGATATCGTACTTGTCCAGATCGAAGTAAACGATGTTGTTCTGCTGCAGCTGTTGCATTTGCAGACGAGCCTGCTCTTCGGAAGACATATTGCCGTTGCCGCCGTTCGCATCCATACCAGTGCCGGCACCCAGCATGCCTTCGCTGCCGTCATTGCTGGCGTTCTTATTGGAAGAACATGCCGCAATAGCCATAACAGGCAGAGCGATCATCAGCCCTTTCAGCACTTTGTTCAGTTGCATTTCAATGATTCCTTTACTATTCAATTAATTATTATCACAGATACGGCGACCAGGCAGGGAATTTGACCTGTCCATCAGTTGCCGGAAGACGCGCTTTGAAACGCCCATCTGTAGAAACCAAATTCAGCACGGATCCCATCCCCTGAGAAGAGCTGTAGATTACCATAGTGCCGTTAGGTGCCAGACTTGGCGTTTCATCCAGGAACGTTGACGACAGAACTTGTACGCCTCCCGTTACCAGATCTTGTTTGGCAATGTGCTGCTGTCCACCATTGGAGCTGACCATTACCATAAATTTACCGTCGCTGCTGACATCCGCATCCTGGTTCTGCGAACCTTCCCAGGTAATACGTTGTGGCGCACCGCCGTTAATATTCACTTTATAAACCTGCGGACGACCGGCCTGGTCAGAAGTGAAGGCCAGGTTCTGGCTGTCCGGGAACCAGGTCGGTTCGGTGTTGTTGCTGCGACCATCAGTCACCTGACGAATCTGACCAGAAGCCAAATCCATTACGTACAGGTTCAGGCTACCGGTTTTCGACAGAGCGAATGCCAGCTTGCTGCCGTCTGGCGAGAATGCAGGCGCACCATTGTGACGAGGGAATGAGGCTACCTGACGTACAGCACCATTTGCCAGCGTCTGGATGACCAGCGCGGAACGACCGCTTTCGAAGGTGACATATGCCAGTTTAGAGCCATCCGGTGACCACGCCGGAGACATCAGCGGCTGCGGTGAGCGATGAACCACAAACTGGTTGTAACCGTCATAGTCAGATACGCGCAGTTCATACGGGAACTGACCGCCATTGGTCTGAACAACGTAGGCAATACGGGTACGGAACGCACCTTTAATGCCGGTCAGTTTTTCAAACACTTCGTCACTGGCGGTATGACCAGCATAACGCAGCCATTGCTTGTTAACTTTATATGAGTTCTGAGCAAGTACAGTACCCGGCGCACCGCCGGTATCAACCAGCTGATAAGCAACATTGTAAGAGCCGTCAGGATTCGGAGTGACCTGACCTACAACGACAGCATCAATGCCCAATGCAGACCATGCAGCAGGTTGAACTTCTTGCGCACTACCCGGCTGCTGTGGCAGACGAGCGCGATCTAACGGATTAAACTTACCGCTGTTACGCAAGTCAGCAGCAACGATGCCACCAATATCTTCGGGTGCCGCGCCAGGGCCTGCCCACTGGAAAGGAACTACACCAATAGGACGACCGGAATCTACACCGCTGTCGATCACAATGCGGACTTCAGCGTGCAGAACTGATGCCCACAGTATGAGAAAACCAAATGCTACTCGTAATGCCTGCTTCATCATATCTCCCTTATCTGGACAGATAGCCCACGATAATTTAGCAGAATGTTAACAAACTCAAATACACAAAACTACCAGAACCCAGCGACAACCGATGTTTGATGTTAACCGCCGTGACGGTCAACATCGCGATTACGGCTTGAAGTCCAATGGTGCGTTTTTGAACACTTCATATACTGCCTGGCTTGGTGGTTTCGGGATCTTCGCAAGTTTAGCTGCTGCCAACGCAGCCTGACAAAGTGCGGGATCGCCACCTTCAGGTTTGATATCCAGTAACATACCATCTGGCGCCAGTTTTATGCGCAGCGTACAGGTTTTGCCTGCATAGGACGATGCGTCATAGAACTTACTTTCGATAGCAGATTTAATCTGCCCGGCATAGTTATTGATATCTGCGCCTGATGCGCCATTGTTTTTAGTATTACCACTCCCGGCAGGCGAAGCATTGTTCCCTTTCGCACCACCACCGGTTTTCGGTGCATTCTTACCAGAGCTTAGCTCACCGAAAATATCATCTGCCTCTGCGGCAGCTTTTGCTGCAGCGGCTTTTTCAGCGGCTGCTTTTGCCGCTGCCGCTTTTTTGTCTGCGGCGGCTTTTTCTGCAGCTGCTTTCTTATCAGCAGCAGCCTTTTCAGCAGCCGCTTTTTCTGCTGCTTTTTTCTCTGCTGCGGCTTTCTCTGCTGCCGCTTTCTTATCAGCAGCAGCTTTTTCTGCCGCTGCTTTCTTCTCAGCTTCGGCCTTCGCTTTTTCAGCAGCTTCGGCAGCCGCTTTTTTTCTCGCTTCTGCTGCTGCGGCTTCTGCTGCTTCCGCCTTCTTCTTCAGCGCCGCAGCAGCTTTAGCGGCTTCAGCCTCGGCTTTTTTCTGTGCTTCAGCAGCGGCTTTGGCGGCTTCTGCTTCCGCTTTTTTCTTCGCGTCTGCAGCCGCTTTCTTCGCAGCTTCTGCGGCTGCTTTGGCATCCGCTTCGGCCTTCGCTTTGGCATCTGCTGCCGCTTTCGCTGCCGCCTCTTCCGCTTGCTTCTGCTTTAACTCGGCCTGTTTAGCGGCTTCTTCAGCCTGCTTTTTCTGTTCCTGAGCAGCTAACCGCTCTTTCTCAAGTTGCTTCAGGCGTTCCTGTTCAGCCGCTTGTTTCTCACGCAGTTCTTCAGCAGCCTGCTGTTCCTTCATCTTGCGCTGCTCTTCGGAACGCTTCGCGCTTGATTCCTGGCTTTGCATACGTTTGTACTGCTCAACTACCGCACCTGAGTCAACCATTACCGCGTCGATGGACGAACCACCGCCGCCTCCGGCTGAAGCTTCTATATTCTCATCGAACGAACTCCAGATCAGCGCCGCAAATAAGATGACATGCAGCACTGCTGAAATAATTATCGCCCGCTTGAGCTTGTCGTTTTGTTCGGTTGCCTTTGACACTCTCGGTTCCCAAAAACTGTTCGCCTGTTACCCGCTCTCTTTCAAGCAAGGGAAACGCAGATGCTTAGATAGGCTGCGTCATTAAACCAACCGATTTCACACCCGCACTATGTAACAAGTTCAGTGCTTTAATTATTTCATCGTAAGGCACATTTTTTGCGCCACCGATCAGAAAGACCGTTTTCGGATTAGCCTTGAAACGGCTGGACACTTCCGCCACCACCTGCTCTGGGGGTAAACGCTCCAGACGATCTTTCTCAACCACCACGGTGTACTGACCAATACCAGACACTTCAACAATCACTGGCGGGTTATCGTTACTGCTCACCGCCTGCGATTCAGTAGCGTCTGGCAGATCGACCTCCACGCTCTGGGTAATGATGGGCGCTGTCGCCATAAAGATCAGCAACAGCACCAGCAGTACGTCCAGCAACGGAACAATGTTGATTTCGGACTTGAGATCGCGACGACCTCGTCCACGCGCTCTGGCCATGGCTTACCCCTTGTTGCTCTCACTAACGGTAAACGCCTGGCGGTGCAGAATCGCGGTAAACTCTTCCATAAAGTTGTCGTAATTCAGTTCCAGTTTGTTTACGCGCTGGTTGAGGCGGTTATAAGCCATTACCGCTGGAATTGCGGCGAACAGACCAATTGCCGTCGCAATCAACGCTTCTGCGATACCGGGCGCAACCATTTGCAGCGTTGCCTGCTTCACTGCGCCAAGAGCGATAAAGGCATGCATGATCCCCCAGACTGTACCAAACAGACCAATATATGGGCTGATGGAACCTACCGTACCGAGGAATGGAATGTGCGTTTCCAGATTTTCCAGTTCACGGTTCATCGAGATACGCATCGCTCGTGAGGCCCCTTCTACTACGGCTTCCGGCGCATGGCTATTGGCACGATGCAGGCGCACAAATTCTTTGAACCCGCTGTAAAAGATTTGTTCCGAACCAGTGAGATTATCCCGTTTTCCCTGGCTCTCCTGATAGAGGCGAGAAAGTTCGATTCCAGACCAGAATTTATCTTCAAACGCTTCGGCTTCACGCGCCGCAGCGTTCAGAATACGGGTCCGCTGGATAATAATGGCCCAGGATGCGATTGAAAAACCAATCAAAATCAGCATGATAAGTTTAACCAGAAGGCTAGCCTTCAGGAACAAATCAAGGATATTCATGTCAGTCACTGCTTAAACTCCGCGACAATAGACTTAGGAAGCGCACGAGGCTTCATTTTGAGTGGGTCAACGCAAACAATCAGAACCTCGGCTTCATTCAGCAGAGTATTCTCAGCGTTGACAATACGTTGCGTGAAAACCAAAGAGGTGCCACGCATTGATGTTATTTCAGTCTGTATTTCGAGCATATCGTCGAGCCGTGCAGGTGCGTAATATTCCACCGTCATTTTACGTACCACGAAGGCAACACGCTCAGCCATCAGCGCCTGTTGACTGAAGTGATGGTGACGCAGCATCTCTGTGCGTGCTCTTTCATAAAAAGCGATGTAACTGGCGTGGTACACCACACCACCGGCATCGGTATCTTCATAGTAGACGCGAACCGGCCATCGAAACAGCGTTGTATTCACTTTACATCCCGGTAATGCAACAAAAGTTAGAACTTTTAAACGCTGCTACTATACGCGTGCGATTGAGGTTTGGGAATGAGGGCAAGTTAAGGGAGCGTAAAAATTTATGGACTGTTGAAGGTCCATAAATTTTTAAAGAGAATTCTGATTTAAAAGAAGAAGAAAATCAGCCCGACAATGAGAACAATATCGGCAAGCAGTGGGCAAAAAATCCCTTGCCAAAGAACCTTCTGCGGACGAAAACCCACGCCGTGAATCACGCCAGCACAGACGGCCCACATCAGCAATAAACCATGCCAGATTTCCAGTTCACTGGTCTTCGCGGCGAAACGTGATGGATCCCAAAACATACATCCTGCTAACAGAAGCGCCATCACGAAGGAAAGCGCCCGCAGAGGGCGCTTGTCCATTACCGCATACAAGGTTGCGATAATCTTGCTCATTAGCTGTCTTCTTGACCGGCTTTACCTGATTCGACGTGCTCAAGCGCCAGCGCGGTGATTACCCCAAATGAACAGGCAAGAAGCGTTCCCAGAATCCATGCGAAATACCACATTATTAGCTCCTTACTTAGTACAGAGAGTGGGTGTTACGTTCAATATCTTCTTTGGTGATACGTCCGAACATTTTCCAGTAACACCAGATGGTGTAGAGAAGAATGATCGGAACCAGAACCACCGCAACCCAGGTCATGACGTTAAGCGTCAGCTGGCTGGAAGTTGCATCCCACATTGTCAGACTTGCGTTCATCATGGTGCTGGACGGCATCACAAACGGGAACATTGCGATACCGGCAGTCAGGATAATGCAGGCCAGCGTCAGGGAGGAGAACACAAACGCCCATGCGGCTTTATCCATACGTGCAGTCAGGATGGTCAGCAGCGGCAGAACCACACCCAGTGCCGGAATAGCCCACAGAATTGGCGTGTTGTTGAAGTTAACCAGCCATGCGCCAGCTTCACGAACCACTTCTTTATTCAGCGGGTTAGAGGCTGCGTAATGGTCCATTGTCGATTTCACGACATAACCATCGATACCGTACATCACCCATACGCCAGCCAGTGCGAAGCAGACCAGTGTCACCAGCGCCGCCACCTGAGCTGTTGCACGGGTACGCAGGTGCAGTTCGCCCACGGTACGCATCTGCAGATAGGTCGCACCCTGAGTAATGATCATCCCTACGCTCACCACACCTGCCAGCAGGCCGAACGGGTTAAGCAACTGGAAGAAGTTACCGGTGTAATACAGACGCAGATACTCATCCACGTTGAACGGTACGCCCTGCAACAGGTTACCGAATGCTACGCCAATCACCAGCGGTGGAACGAAGCTACCTACGAAGATGCCCCAATCCCACATGTTGCGCCAACGGGTGTCTTCAATCTTGGAACGGTAATCAAAACCGACCGGACGGAAGAACAAAGACGCCAGCACGAGGATCATCGCGACATAGAAGCCGGAGAACGCAGCGGCATAGACCATCGGCCAGGCAGCGAACAGCGCGCCGCCTGCGGTGATCAGCCATACCTGGTTACCGTCCCAGTGTGGCGCGATAGAGTTAATCATAATTCGACGCTCGGTGTCGTTACGACCGAGGAAACGGGTGAGCATCCCCACCCCCATGTCGAAACCGTCAGTGACTGCAAAACCAATCAGCAGAACGCCAACCAGCAGCCACCAGATAAAACGCAATACTTCATAATCGATCATTTGACGACTCCTGTCTTAGCGTGCCGGCTGAGTAGTCGTTGAAGACTGCTCAAAGTGATAGCGACCGGTTTTCAGGCTGCTTGGGCCAAGGCGTGCAAATTTGAACATTAAGAACAATTCTGCCACCAGGAACAGGGTATACAGGCCGCAAATCAGCACCATCGAGAAGATGAGATCGCCTGCAGTCAGCGACGAGTTCGCTACTGCGGTAGGCAACACTTCACCGATAGCCCACGGTTGGCGACCATATTCAGCAACGAACCAGCCCGCCTCTACAGCAATCCACGGCAGCGGAATACCGTACAGCGCAGCGCGCAGCAGCCATTTTTTCTCGCCAATGCGGTTGCGGATGACACTCCAGAAGGAGAGCGCGATGATTGCCAGCAGCAAGAAGCCACACGCCACCATGATACGGAACGCAAAGTACAGCGGCGCTACACGTGGAATGGAGTCTTTGGTTGCCTGTTGAATCTGCGCTTCAGTCGCATCTGCCACGTTTGGCGTATAGCGTTTCAGCAGCAGACCGTAACCGAGGTCTTTCTTCATGCTATTGAACTGGTCACGTACAGCCTGATCGGTGGAACCAGAACGCAGTTGTTCGAGCAGAGAGTACGCTTTCATCCCGTTACGAATACGTTCTTCGTGCTGCACCATCAGTTCTTTCAGGCCGATAACCGGTGTATCCACGGAACGCGTTGCGATAATACCCAGCGCGTAAGGGATCTGGATCGCAAATTTGTTCGTCTGCTCTTCCTGATCAGGAATACCGAACAGAGTAAAGGCGGCGGGCGCAGGTTGAGTTTCCCACTCGGCTTCAATAGCAGCCAGTTTGGTTTTCTGCACATCGCCCATTTCGTAACCAGATTCATCACCCAGAACAATAACAGACAGGACGGCAGCCATACCGAAGCTGGCAGCAATAGCAAAGGAGCGTTTTGCGAAGGCGAAGTCACGACCTTTCAGCATATACCATGCGCTGATACCGAGGATGAACATCGCGCCAGTCACATAACCAGACGCTACAGTGTGAACGAATTTCACCTGAGCAACCGGGTTAAGCACCAGCTCGGAGAAGCTCACCATCTCCATACGCATAGTTTCGAAATTGAAATCGGACGCGATTGGGTTTTGCATCCAGCCGTTCGCAACCAGAATCCACAGTGCGGACAGGTTTGAACCGAGCGCCACCAGCCAGGTGACACACATATGCTGAACTTTACCCAGACGATCCCAACCGAAGAAGAACAGACCTACAAAGGTGGATTCGAGGAAGAAGGCCATCAGACCTTCGATTGCCAGTGGCGCACCGAAGATATCCCCTACATAGTGGGAATAGTAAGACCAGTTAGTCCCGAACTGGAACTCCATGGTCAGACCGGTTGCCACACCCAGAGCAAAGTTGATACCAAACAACTTGCCCCAGAACTTGGTCATATCTTTATAAATCTGTTTGCCGGAAAGGACGTAAACCGTTTCCATGATGGCCAGCAGGAACGCCATACCGAGCGTCAGCGGCACAAAAAGGAAGTGGTACATCGCGGTCAAGGCAAACTGTAAGCGCGACAGTTCGACTATATCTAACATCATGACTCCTTGCTCATCGCATGAAGACTCCGAGAGTGAACCCCGTTAGAAAGGGTCACACGCATGCCCCAATACAAAATTATTTGCTCGCCCCTACCGTTGCCATTTCATCAAAAGAGGAAAGACAATGATAAAAAAGTTACAAATATGTTAATGAATAAACCAAATTGATCCCGTAATTATATTACGCCGCAAAATCCTTACAATAAACAGGTTTTTATTGAGCAAAATTGCATTTTTCGACAGTGATCAATTTATAGCGAAATTGTCACCATCTCACCAATTTGATCTACGACAATTTATCTCGTTTTGCAGATTTTTTTCAAGAATTAAAAATTGATTTATATCAAAATCAATTGGATATGTTAATTATGTGTAAATCATGAGCCACTAGTAATTTTATTGTTAATTTATTGTAACCAAATAACACAGTAAAATTACCGGCATGGAAATATATAGATAAAAAACCAGTATTTTATTTAACAGAGCCGCCTTATCGACTTTTTGTAATCCTAATTGATTAGAGTAGCCAATTTGTTGCTATTCCACATAACAAATTTTTATCAAAGTTAATTGATTGTTGTCTTTATGAGCAACATACTGTAAATCCGTCACTTATTGTTTTTCTGGTAATAATCACGAAAAGAAATAGATATCTTCGGTATAGTCAGATAGAACAAGAATTTTCAAAAGAAATTATATATGGTATTGATATTTCCCGATCGGTATTCAATGATTCGCTCAACGATTGAAAATCAAGAGAAATTGTTATAGCAGTGATACGAAACAACCAAACGGAATTATAACCAGGCGTTAGAAAACACTGGATATTCTCGGATACACGCTACCTTGTCTAAAAAATATTAACTATCTGCCTTACAAAGGATTCCCCATGAAGAAAGCAACACATGTGATTGGCGTTGATGCGATTGTACTCTCCCCTATCTATGGATATAGCGATATCAACTCATCAAGCATGAACTGAGTGGTATTCAGCTCCATATGAACAGCAACCTGGTGGGTAAACATGATTTCGCCGTTGGAATCAAGGTTGTTTTGCAACATCTAACAGATTGCTTCAATCTGTCTGTTTTGGCTGTGTAATATTCTTAATTTAACCATTTGAATATGATGATATTGTAAGATGTCAGAAATTTAGTTATCTGGAGATACAGCTTTACGACTACTGAACCTTAAAGTAATAGTTGATAATTCAGTAGTACATCGAGTGATATAACTAATTATATTAAAAAGTTTTTTATACAATCGCATTGTAAAGAAGCACCAGCTACTTATAAAGCCCCCCCAAAAAATATATATTAATTCATACTGAAATAATATTTTCGACCATAGTTCACGTTTGAAATGATTAATGACCTGCGCCTCTCACGCAGGTCAAATCAGGAAACTGTGTAACCGGAAAATAAAATGTTCGTAAACAGTGGGCTTCATCAGTTGCCCTCAAAATACAGCTGATTTACATTTTTGCTTTTACACGTGCGATAGCTTCTTCATAAGAGGGCTTATTTTTTTCCGCATACGCCAGTTGATAATGCTGCAAGGCATCGGCATTCTGACCTGCGGTTTCATAAATTTTAGCAATGTTATAATAGGAGTTAGCGCGCGTTGTCGCCGCATTTGCTCCACTGGCTAACGAGATCGCTTTACGATTTGCCCAAATCGCTTCTGCTATGTTGCCATTTTTCTGATAAGCCAGCCCCAGGTTACTAAATGCCTGTCCGTAATTGCCGTCTAATTCTGTTGCCTGTTGGAAGAGTTGAATGGCTTGCTCAAGTTGACCGGTTTTGTAAACAGCTTCACCTTCACGATTATATTTTCTTGCCAGTTGAGTATCGCCACTGTTTTGCATCGCAGGCGAAGCCGGAGTTGAAGTACCTGTCGCTGGCGTTATCACAGTGGCTAAATCACTGACGTCTAATGTGGTGTCGTTAAAAGATTGGAGTAACCGTCTTTTTTGACGATTAATAACGCATCTTGATCATCAGCAAATGAAGAACCCAGACTAACGCTGCCCGATGCATTTGTGGTGCCAGAAACGGATTGTGCGCCATTGCGTTGCAGCGTCACCGATGCCCCCTCAATGCGTTTATCTTTCACTGTCGCACTTAAAATATCGATCTTTACATCGGCCGCATAAACGTCCGCATTTATACCCATCAGGGTCAGAGCAACCGGCAGAATAATTGTCTTCATGTATAAATCCTTTTACTGAATGGAGAAAAACAAAAAAGGCCATCATAAGATGGCCAACCATGTCGAAACCGACAGCCCTTCGCCATTCCTGTAGAGGGAAGCGGCGAGGGCTATTTCTTATTACAGATATTTATTTCAGAACAGTTTTCAGTGCTTCACCGATATCAGCCAGGCTGCGAACAGTTTTCACGCCTGCGGCTTCCAGAGCGGCGAATTTCTCATCCGCAGTCCCTTTACCACCGGCAATGATAGCGCCAGCATGACCCATACGTTTGCCTTTCGGCGCAGTCACACCGGCAATGTAACCAACAACTGGCTTGGTGACGTGCTCTTTGATGTACGCAGCCGCTTCTTCTTCGGCGCTACCGCCGATCTCACCGATCATCACGATCGCTTCAGTCTGCGGATCTTTTTCGAACATTTCGAGAATGTCGATAAAGTTAGAGCCAGGGATCGGATCGCCGCCGATACCGACACAGGTAGACTGACCGAAACCGTAATCCGTGGTCTGTTTAACCGCTTCATAGGTCAGTGTACCGGAACGGGAAACGATACCCACTTTACCCGGTTTGTGAATGTGACCCGGCTGGATACCAATTTTGCATTCACCCGGAGTGATTACGCCCGGGCAGTTCGGGCCAATCATACGAACGCCCGCTTCATCCAGTTTCACTTTCACAGTCAGCATATCCAGCGTCGGGATGCCTTCAGTGATGGTGATAATCAGTTTGATGCCTGCATCAATAGCTTCCAGAATGGAGTCTTTGCAGAACGGCGCTGGTACATAGATAACAGAAGCGGTAGCGCCAGTGGCAGCAACGGCTTCACGCACGGTGTTGAATACCGGCAGGCCGAGGTGGGTAGTGCCGCCTTTACCTGGGGTTACGCCGCCAACCATTTTAGTGCCGTATGCAATGGCCTGTTCAGAGTGGAAAGTCCCCTGGCTACCGGTAAAGCCCTGGCAGATAACCTTAGTGTTTTTATCAATTAAAATGGACATTATTTCCCCTCCACTGCGGCAACAACCTGCTGAGCTGCATCCGTCAGACCTTTTGCTGCAATAATATTCAGGCCGCTGTCAGCCAGTTTCTTCGCGCCGAGTTCGGCGTTGTTACCTTCCAGACGTACCACAACCGGTACGTTAACACCCACTTCCGCTACCGCGCCGATGATACCGTCAGCGATCAGGTCGCAACGAACGATACCGCCGAAGATGTTAACCAGAACGGCTTTCACTTTGTCGTCAGAGAGGATGATTTTGAACGCTTCGGTTACGCGTTCTTTGGTTGCGCCGCCGCCAACGTCCAGGAAGTTAGCCGGTTCGCCGCCGTGCAGTTTAACGATGTCCATCGTACCCATCGCCAGACCTGCGCCGTTAACCATACAACCGATGTTACCGTCCAGCGCAACATAGTTCAGTTCCCACTGAGCAGCCTGCGCTTCACGCGGATCTTCCTGCGACTGGTCGCGCATTTCGCGCAGATCAGGCTGGCGGAACAGTGCGTTACCGTCAGCGCCCAGTTTGCCGTCGAGGCAGACAAGATCGCCCTGTTTGGTAATAACCAGCGGGTTGATTTCGATAAGCGCCAGGTCGCGCTCAAGGAAAATGGTCGCCAGACCCATGAAGATTTTGGTGAACTGCTGAACCAGTTTACCTTCCAGACCCAGTTTGAACGCCAGCTCGCGTCCCTGATACGGCATCGGGCCAGTCAGCGGATCAAGCGCAACTTTGTGGATCAGGTGCGGGGTTTCTTCCGCCACTTTTTCGATTTCCACGCCGCCTTCGGTGGAGGCCATAAAGACCACGCGACGGGAACTACGGTCAACAACAGCACCGAGATACAGCTCTTTAGCGATATCGGTCGCTGCTTCAACCAGAATCTGGTTAACCGGTTGGCCATTGGCGTCTGTTTGATACGTTACCAGACGTTTACCCAGCCAGTTTTCTGCAAAAGCACGGATATCTTCTTTGCTGTTTACAACTTTCACACCGCCCGCTTTACCACGGCCACCAGCGTGAACCTGACATTTCACTACCCACGGACCAGCACCGATTTTTGAAGCGGCTTCTTCTGCTTCGCGCGGAGTAGTACAGGCATAACCCACTGGCGCCGGTAAGCCATAGCGGGCAAAAAGTTGTTTTGCCTGGTATTCATGTAAGTTCATGTGTTCTGTCCATCCTTTAGTAATCGTTATCTTTTAAACCGTAGACCGAGTATGACGTATCGCTACCGGGCATTGTCGGTCACCCGTAGGCCTGATAAGACGCGTTAGCGTCGCATCAGGCTTCCATTGCCGAAGAGGGCGATCCCTTATCCGGTCTACAGTGCAGGTGAGGCTTAAACTACTACACGTCCAGCAGCAGACGCGTCGGATCTTCCAGCAACTCTTTGATGGTTACCAGGAAGCCTACGGATTCGCGACCATCGATCAGACGGTGATCGTAGGACAGCGCCAGGTACATCATCGGCAGGATCTCAACCTGACCATTCACGGCCATCGGACGATCTTTGATAGCGTGCATACCCAGAATTGCGCTCTGCGGCGGGTTGATGATAGGCGTAGACATCAGGGAACCGAACACACCACCGTTGGTGATGGTGAAGTTACCACCGGTCAGATCTTCAACCGTCAGCTTACCGTCACGGCCTTTAACAGCCAGCTCTTTGATTTTCTTCTCGATATCTGCCATGCCGAGGGTATCGACATCACGCAGAACCGGCGTCACCAGACCGCGCGGTGTAGAAACCGCCATGCTGACGTCGAAATAGTTGTGGTAAACCACATCATCGCCATCGATAGACGCATTCACTTCCGGGTAACGTTTCAGGGCTTCAACCACCGCTTTCACGTAGAAAGACATAAAGCCCAGACGGATGCCGTGGCGTTTTTCAAACGCTTCACCGTACTGCTTACGCAGATCCATAATCGGCTTCATGTTGACTTCGTTGAACGTGGTCAGCATGGCGGTGGAGTTTTTCGCTTCCAGCAGACGCTCTGCCACACGCTTACGCAGGCGAGTCATTGGTACACGTTTTTCGCTACGTGCAGCCAGTGCCGGTTGCGCCGCCGGAGCAGCAACTGCCGGTGCAGACTCTTTCGCCGGGGCTTTCGCCAGATGTTTTTCCACATCTTCACGGGTCAGACGACCACCGACACCAGTGCCTTTAATGGCGCTGGCGTCGAGGTTGTGTTCAGCCAGCAGACGACGGATCGCCGGGCTTAACGCATCGTTGTTTTGCTCTTCCAGAGACGCCTGCTGGCGTTGCGCCGGAGTGGACGCTTTCTCTTCAGATTTGGCACTGGTTTCTTTACCGGCGCTGTTGCCTTCACGCAGGCGACCAAGGATCTGACGAGACGTTACGGTTGTACCTTCATCTTCCAGAACCGCATCCAGAATGCCGTCTGCTGATGCCGGTACTTCCAGTACCACTTTGTCAGTTTCGATTTCTACCAGCACTTCATCACGTACGACTGCGTCGCCGGGTTTTTTATGCCAGGTTGCGACGGTGGCATCGGCTACGGATTCAGGCAGGTCAGGGACCAGAATATCTACGCTACTCATTATGTATCCTTTATTTATTCGACGTTCAGCGCGTCATTAACCAGATCTTGTTGCTGTTTCTGGTGAACGGACATATACCCTACCGCCGGAGAGGCGGAGGCCGGGCGGCCTGCATAACGCAGAGAAGCCCCAAACGGAATCACTTCGCGGAAATGATGCTGGCTGCAGTACCATGCGCCCTGGTTGAGCGGCTCTTCCTGGCACCAGACAAAATCCTTGACGTGAGCAAACTGCTGCAACACTTCCTGCATCGCTTTATGCGGGAACGGGTAGAGTTGCTCGATACGCACAATGGCGACATCGTGTTGATTATTCTTACGGCGTTGTTCCAACAGGTCGTAATAAACCTTACCAGAACACATCACCACGCGCTTCACGCCCTTCGGATCAAGCTCGTCGATTTCACCGATGGCTGGCAGGAAGGTGCCGTTCGCCAGTTCTTCGAGGCTGGAGACCGCCAGCGGATGACGCAGCAGGGATTTCGGCGACATCACGACCAGCGGACGACGCATCCCGCGCAGCGCCTGACGACGCAGCATGTGGTAAACCTGTGCCGGGGTAGACGGTACGCACACCTGCATGTTTTGCTCAGCGCAAAGTTGCAGATAACGTTCCAGACGCGCGGAGGAGTGCTCCGGCCCCTGCCCTTCGTAACCGTGCGGCAGTAGCATCACCAGGCCACACATCCGACCCCATTTCTGTTCGCCAGAGGAGATGAACTGGTCGATAACCACCTGTGCACCGTTGGCGAAGTCACCGAACTGCGCTTCCCAGATGGTCAGAGTGCGTGGTTCTGCGGTGGCATAACCATATTCAAACGCCAGCACGGCTTCTTCAGACAGTACGGAGTCCCAGACGCGGAACGCGCCCTGGCCGTTATGAATATGTTGCAGCGGCGTGTAAGTGGAACCGTTGGACTGGTTGTGGATAACCGCGTGGCGGTGGAAGAACGTACCGCGACCAGAGTCTTCACCCGACAGGCGAACCGGAATGCCTTCATCAACCAGTGTGGCGTAAGCGAGGTTTTCCGCGCCGCCCCAGTCGAACAGTTTTTCACCAGCCGCCATTGCCTGACGGTCGCCATAAATCTTGGCAACACGAGACTGCATTTCAATGGCTTCTGGCACCGTACTGATGCGTTTAGCCAACTCCTGCAGGCGCTTCATCTCAACTTTGTTCGGGTACTCTTCGTCCCATTCGTGGTTGAGGTACGGCGACCAGGTGAAGGAGTGCATGTTCATCGGACGCCACTCTGCCACCACGCAATCACCCGCATCCAGCGCATCGCGGTACAGGTTAACCATTTCGGTGGCATCTTCCAGCGTTGCCACTTTTTCCTGCTCCAGCTTGTCAGCGTAGATTTTGCGCGGCGTTGGATGTTTTTTGATTTTCTGATACATCAGCGGCTGAGTTGCACTCGGCTCGTCGGCTTCGTTGTGGCCGTGACGGCGGTAGCACACCAGGTCGATGAAGACATCACGTTTAAAGGTGTTACGGAAATCAAGCGCCAGACGGGTCACAAAGGCAACGGCTTCCGGATCGTCCGCGTTAACGTGGAAAATCGGTGCCTGAACCATCTTGCCGATATCCGTACAGTACGGCGTAGAACGGGCATCCAGCGGGTTAGAGGTGGTGAAGCCAACCTGGTTGTTGATAACGATACGTACCGTACCGCCAACTTCATAACCACGCGCCTTCGACATGTTCAGGGTTTCCTGAACCACGCCCTGCCCGGTCACTGCGGCGTCACCGTGGATGGTGATTGGCAGCACTTTGTTGCTGCTCGGCTCATCAAGTCTGTCCAGACGGGCACGAACAGAACCGATAACTACCGGGCTAACAATCTCAAGGTGAGACGGGTTAAACGCCAGCGCCAGGTGCACCAGGCCGCCATCGGTCTGGAAGTCAGACGAGAAGCCCATGTGGTATTTCACGTCACCTGTGCCGAGGTGTTCTTTATGTTTACCGGCAAACTCGTCGAACAAGTCTTGCGGTTTTTTACCCAGCACGTTCACCAGCACGTTCAGACGACCACGGTGCGCCATCCCGAGAACCACTTCACGGGTGCCGCTGTTGCCAGCGTGGCGGATCATCTCTTTAAGCATCGGGATTAACGCGTCGCCGCCTTCCAGCGAGAAGCGTTTTGCGCCAGGGAATTTTGCGCCAAGGTAACGTTCAAGGCCTTCAGCGGCGGTCAGTTCGCTTAAGAAGCGTTTTTTCTCTTCGCTATTGAACGTCGCGCGACCAGACTCGATACGCTGTTGGATCCAGCGTTTTTCTTCGGTGCTGGTAATGTGCATATACTCGGCGCCAATCGGGCCGCAGTAGGTTTGCTTCAGGGCTTCCAGCAGCTCGCCGAGTTTCATGGTCTCTTTGCCGCTGGCAAATGAACCGACGTTGAAGGTCTCCTGGAAGTCTGCTTCGGTCAGATCGTGGAAAGACGGATCCAGATCGGCCACCTTATCTTGCTGCCACAGTCCCAGCGGATCGAGATTCGCATGTTGGTGACCACGGAAGCGGTATGCGTTAATGAGCTGCAGGACTTTAACCTGCTTCACATTGGTGTCAGGGTCGGAGATCGTTGAAGAGTAACGTGAAGCGTCTTTCGCCAGGCGGCGGAAATATTCACGCGTTTGAGAGTGGAATTGATCCGGTTTGACTCCCGTACCAGGTAACTGCTGGAACGTCGAACGCCAGTTAGCGTCAACCGAGTCAGGATCGGTTAAGAAGTCTTCATAGAGCTGTTCTATCCAGCTCTGGTTTGCGCCAGAGAGGTAAGAAGAGTCCAACCAGGCTTTCAAAGCGCTGTTCTGCATCGTGATCCCTTAAGCATCTTTTTTATGCTTACTTCGCCGTGGATACTACCACGCACAGTGATGTGCGTGCCGGGGTTCACTTGTTGCGGACTTGTCGTATTTTCTGCGTCCGCTAAGGAACCTTTAAAAACTGTCTTAGTGTCAGGGGCAGTTTTTAAAGATTTCCTGCATTTCTTTTGTAGACCGGATAAGGCATTCACGCCGCATCCGGCGCTGGTTGCCTGATGCGACGCTTGCGCGTCTTATCAGGCCTACGGTTCCTAACAAACCTGCTTAATTGTTAACGCAGGCTCGATTTTCCCCCTCGCCCTTCCAGGGAGAGGGTCGGGGTGAGGGTCATTGTCCGCACCGGCGCTGACCTTTTCCCCTCCCCCTAACCCTCTCCCCAAAGGGGCGAGGGAACCGTTCGTGCACATTTTTGCCTTGGCCATCAGGCCAGGACATTACGCATTACGTTGCAACAACATCGACTTGATATGGCCGATGGCGCGCGTCGGGTTCAGCCCCTTCGGACATACACTGACGCAGTTCATGATGCTGTGACAGCGGAATACACTGAATGCATCGCTCAAACCGTCGAGGCGGCTGTCAGTCTCGGTATCACGGCTATCAATCAGGAAACGATACGCCGCTAACAAGCCTGCAGGACCGATAAACTTATCGGGATTCCACCAGAAAGACGGACAAGAGGTTGAACAACATGCGCAGAGAATACATTCATACAGCCCGTCGAGTTTTTCACGTTGCTCGGGCATTTGTAAATGCTCACGAGCTGGTAGATTTTGTCCATTATTCAACAAGTAAGGCTTAATTTTCTCATATTGCGCATAGAATTGTCCCATGTCTACCACCAAATCGCGGATCACCGGTAAACCTGGCAACGGACGAATTACAATCTTCTTGCCCGGCTGGTTGAGTGCCGAAATCGGGGTAATACAGGCCAGACCATTCTTGCCGTTCATGTTCAGACCGTCGGAACCACACACACCTTCACGGCAGGAGCGACGGAACGACAGGCTGGGATCTTTCTCTTTCAGCTGGATAAGCGCATCCAGCAGCATCATGTCGCGACCTTCTTCCGCTTCCAGGGTGTAATCCTGCATACGCGGAGCATCATCAACATCCGGGTTATAGCGATAAATTGAAAACTCGAGTCTCATTTTCCTGTCTCCGCATTAGTAAGTACGAATCTTCGGCGGGAATGCCGGGCGCAGTTTCGGTTCCATGTTGACGCTACGTCGCGTCATGGATTCCGACTCTGGCAGATACAGGGAGTGACACAGCCAGTTTTCATCATCACGCTCCGGGAAGTCGAAGCGGCTATGCGCGCCACGGCTTTCGGTACGGAAGTTGGCAGAAACAGCCGTTGCATACGCCGTTTCCATCAGGTTATCCAGTTCCAGGCATTCAACGCGCTGGGTGTTGAACTCGCTGGAGGTGTCATCCAGGCGGGCATTTTTCAGACGCTCGCGGATCACTTTCAACTGCTCAAGCCCTTTCGCCATCGCATCACCTTCACGGAAGACCGAGAAGTTATGCTGCATACATTCTTGCAGTGCTTTACGAATCGCCACCGGATCTTCACCGTTACGGTTGTTGTTCCAGCGGTTCAGGCGCTCCAGAGAAGCTTCGACATCAGACTCGCTGGCATCGCGCAGTGCGCCCTGCTCGGCGATAGACTCTTGCAGATGCAGACCTGCTGCGCGACCAAAGACCACCAGGTCCAGCAGCGAGTTACCGCCCAGACGGTTAGCGCCGTGTACCGATACGCAAGCAATTTCACCCACCGCGAACAGGCCAGGGATCACCACATCTTCGCCCTTCTCGTTCACCGTCAGCGCCTGCCCGGTCACTTTGGTCGGAATACCGCCCATCATGTAGTGACAGGTTGGGATAACCGGAATCGGCTCTTTCACCGGATCGACGTGAGCGAAGGTACGGGAGAGTTCAAGAATGCCCGGCAGACGGGATTCGAGAACTTCTTTACCCAGGTGGTCGAGTTTCAGTTTTGCGTGTGGTCCCCACGGGCCATCACAGCCACGACCTTCACGAATTTCGATCATGATGGAACGCGCCACCACATCACGCCCCGCCAGGTCTTTGGCGTTCGGCGCATAACGCTCCATAAAGCGTTCGCCATGTTTGTTCAGCAGATAACCGCCTTCACCACGGCAACCCTCGGTGACCAGTACGCCCGCACCGGCAATACCCGTCGGGTGGAACTGCCACATTTCCATATCCTGCACCGGTACGCCTGCACGGATAGCCATGCCGACGCCGTCGCCGGTGTTAATGTGGGCGTTAGTGGTGGACTGATAAATACGCCCAGCCCCGCCGGTCGCCAGCACAGTCGCGCGAGCTTTGAAGTAAACCACTTCACCAGTTTCGATGCACAGTGCGGTACAACCGACCACTGCGCCATCCTGGTTTTTCACCAGATCCAGCGCATACCACTCGGAGAAAATGGTGGTGTGGTTTTTCAGGTTCTGCTGATAAAGGGTGTGCAACAGTGCGTGACCGGTACGGTCAGCCGCTGCCGCTGTACGTGCCGCCTGCTCGCCGCCGAAGTTTTTCGACTGACCGCCAAACGGACGTTGATAGATACGACCATCATCAAGGCGCGAGAACGGCAGTCCCATGTGTTCCAGTTCCAGAATCGCTTCCGGCCCGGTTTTACACATATATTCAATCGCGTCCTGGTCACCGATATAGTCCGACCCTTTTACGGTGTCGTACATATGCCATTCCCAGTTATCTTCATGGGTATTACCCAGCGCAACGGTAATGCCGCCCTGCGCCGAAACGGTATGGGAACGGGTCGGGAAGACTTTAGAGAGCAGCGCACAGGTCTGGCCGCTCTGGGAAATTTGCAGCGCCGCGCGCATACCTGCGCCGCCGGCACCAATCACAACTGCATCAAATTCTCTGACTGGCAATTTCATCACACACCCCACACCACAACGAATCCATAAATCACGTAAACCACCAGTGCAACGACAATCACCAGTTGCAGCATCAGGCGCAAAGCCAGCGGTTTAACGTAGTCGGTCAACACCTGCCACATGCCGATCCAGGCATGGATCAAGATGGAAAACAGCGCCAGCAGGGTGAACACTTTAGTGAACGCAGAGGCAAAGAAACCGATCCAGACTTCATATGTCAGTTCGCCACTGGTAGCGAAAAAACCGACCATATAAATGATGTAGAGCGTCAGGACGATAGCAGTAGCGCGAACGAGGATGAAATCATGTACGCCATTGCGTCCTAATGCGGAGGCGTTGCTTACCATACGAGGACTCCTGCAAGAATTGAAAGCACGACAGTAATGACAAAGGAGATTTTGGCGGAGCGTTTACCCGCTTCGAATGTTTCTTCCAGATAGCCAAAATCCATCATCATGTGGCGAATACCTACGACGACGTGATACGCCAGAGCGGTAAGGATGCCCCACATGATAAATTTGACGAAGAAGCTGCCCATAATGGCGGAAGCTTGCTCGAAACCTTCAGGGGAAGAGAGGCTAGTACCCAGAAGCCACAGCAGGATGCCCACTGCAACGAAGGTGATCACACCGGAAACGCGATGGAGAATGGACGCTATCGCCGTGACGGGGAACCGGATGGTCTGTAGGTCCAGATTAACAGGTCTTTGTTTTTTCACATTTCTTATCATGAATAACGCCCACATGCTGTTCTTATTATTCCCTGGGGACTACGGGTACAGAGGATAACTTTCTGTTACCTGGAGACGTCGGGATTTCCTTCCTCCGGTCTGCTTGCGGGTCAGACAGCGTCCTTTCTATAACTGCGCGTCATGCAAAACACTGCTTCCAGATGCGAAAACGACACGTTACAACGCTGGGTGGCTCGGGATTGCAGGGTGTTCCGGAGACCTGGCGGCAGTATAGGCCGTTCACAAAATCATTACAATTAACCTACATATGCTTTGTCGGGTTTTATCCAGAACAGTGATCTAAGTCACGATAACAACATTTATTTAATTTTTAACCATCTCATTTGACAATCATTCAACAAAGTTGTTACAAACATCATCAGGAAAAGCATATAATGCGTAAAAGTTATGGGGTCACTATTTCACCTAAGATTAACTTATGTAACAGTGTGGAAGTATTGACCAATCCATCCAGGACAGTTATTAGTGATAGACAGGTTTAATAATTCGGATTGCTAAGTGCTTGATTCGCCGTTTATTCGTCATCAATGAATCCTTTACCTGCAAGCGCCCAGAGCTCTGTACCCAGGTCTTCCCCTCTTTCGCAGAGCGGCGAGCCAAATAACAAACGGGTAAAGCCAGGTTGATGTGCGAAGGCAAATTTAAGTTCCGGCAGTCTTACGCAATAAGGCGCTAAGGAGACCTTAAATGGCTGATACAAAAGCAAAACTCACCCTCAACGGGGATACAGCTGTTGAACTGGATGTGCTAAAAGGCACGCTGGGTCAAGATGTTATTGATATCCGTACTCTCGGTTCAAAAGGTGTATTCACCTTTGATCCAGGCTTCACTTCAACCGCATCCTGCGAATCTAAAATTACTTTTATTGATGGTGATGAAGGTATTTTGCTGCATCGCGGTTTCCCGATCGATCAGCTGGCGACCGATTCTAACTACCTGGAAGTCTGTTACATTCTGCTGAATGGTGAAAAACCGACCCAGGAACAGTATGACGAGTTTAAAACTACCGTTACCCGTCATACGATGATCCACGAACAGATTACCCGTCTGTTCCACGCCTTCCGTCGCGACTCTCATCCGATGGCGGTCATGTGCGGTATCACCGGCGCGCTGGCAGCGTTTTATCACGATTCACTTGACGTCAATAATCCGCGTCATCGTGAAATCGCCGCGTTCCGTCTGCTGTCGAAAATGCCGACCATGGCAGCGATGTGTTACAAATACTCCATCGGTCAGCCATTTGTTTACCCGCGCAATGACCTTTCCTACGCCGGAAACTTCCTGCACATGATGTTCTCCACCCCGTGCGAACCGTATGAAGTCAATCCAATTCTGGAACGTGCAATGGATCGTATTCTGATCCTGCACGCTGACCACGAACAGAACGCCTCGACTTCCACCGTGCGTACCGCTGGTTCTTCGGGTGCGAACCCGTTTGCTTGTATCGCAGCAGGTATTGCTTCGCTGTGGGGGCCGGCTCACGGTGGTGCTAACGAAGCTGCGCTAAAAATGCTGGAAGAAATCAGCTCCGTTAAACACATTCCGGAATTTGTTCGTCGTGCGAAAGATAAGAATGACTCTTTCCGCCTGATGGGCTTCGGTCACCGCGTGTACAAAAATTACGACCCGCGCGCCACCGTAATGCGTGAAACCTGCCATGAAGTCCTGAAAGAGCTGGGCACCAAAGATGACCTGCTGGAAGTGGCAATGGAGCTGGAAAACATCGCGCTGAACGACCCGTACTTTATCGAGAAAAAACTGTACCCGAACGTCGATTTCTACTCCGGTATCATCCTGAAAGCGATGGGTATTCCGTCTTCCATGTTCACCGTCATTTTCGCAATGGCACGTACCGTTGGCTGGATCGCCCACTGGAGCGAAATGCACAGTGACGGCATGAAAATTGCCCGTCCGCGTCAGCTGTATACTGGCTATGAAAAACGTGACTTTAAAAGCGATATCAAACGTTAATCGGTGATTACTGAGCAGCAAATAATTTAGCCCGCCATTTATATGGCGGGTTATTTTTTGTTGGTTTAAGCATAAAAAATTGTAAAAATAAAATCAAAAACCGGACGCCAAATAAAAAACAACCAGTTCAAATAGCAGTCAATGCAATATCTTCATAAAAATAATTGTTCTCTCCGTCCTGTTTATAATCCACTGAATATTATGCATATCCATAACTCACTTCTATTTTCTACGTCTTGATTAATTCACAACACCAATCAATTGCATTTGCATTTAATAAAACTAAATATATTTTAAGCAAAACTAAAAACAATCCACACGCAAAATCAGATAATCTGGTAGAGCTATACTATTTTTCTATTTCCTTAAAGGATTCTGTTATGTTTAAAGGACAAAAAACATTGGCCGCATTGGCCGTATCTCTGTTGTTCACTGCTCCTGTTTATGCCGCAGACGAAGGCTCTGGTGAAATTCACTTTAAAGGTGAAATTATTGAAGCACCTTGTGACATTCATCCAGATGATGTTGATAAAAATATTGACCTTGGACAAGTCACGACAACCCATATAAACCGGGATCATCACAGCAATAAAGTGGCCGTCGACATTCGCTTAATAAACTGTGACCTGCCAGGTTCTGATAATGGTAGCGGTTCGCCAATATCCAAAGTTGCCGTAACCTTCGACGGTTCGGCTAAAACGACGGGGGCAACACCTCTGTTGAGCAATACCAGTGCTGGCGAAGCAACAGGTGTCGGCGTAAGACTGATGGACAAAAATGACACAAACATCGTATTGGGTACAGCTGCGCCAGACCTCGACCTGGATGCAAGCTCAACAGAACAAACGCTGAACTTCTTTGCCTGGATGGAACAAATTGACAATGCAGTCAATGTCACTGCCGGTGCCGTAACCGCTAACGCGACCTACGTTCTGGATTATAAATAAGAATAATTATGGCGGCGACGTAGCCGCCTTTCTGCAGATATTTATCAGGTATGGACACCGTGAATATTTATCGACTTTCTTTTATTTCCTGCCTGACGATGGTAATGCCGTCCGCGCTGGCGGTCGAATTTAACCTGAGCGTCCTCGACAAATCGATGCGTGATAGCATTGATATTTCATTATTAAAAGACAAAGGGGTGATTGCCCCCGGTGAATATTTTGTTAGCATTACCGTTAATAATAACCAAATAAGTAACGGGCAAAAAATTAGCTGGCAAAAAAGCGGTGATAAAACCATTCCGTGCATCGATGAATCACTGGTGGATAAATTTGGTTTAAAACCAGACTTCCGTCAATCATTAGTACAGATAAATCAGTGTGTTGATTTTAGTTCGCATCCAGAAATACTCTTCAATTTCGATCAAGCCAATCAGCAACTCAATATCACCATTCCGCAAGCGTGGCTGGCATGGCACTCAGAAAACTGGATGCCGCCATCAACATGGAAAGAAGGTGTAGCCGGCGTCCTGATGGATTACAACCTGTTTGCCAGCAACTACCGTCCACAGGGCAGTAGCAGCAACACCAACCTGAACGCTTACGGTACTGCCGGTATTAACATGGGTGCATGGCGCTTACGCAGCGATTACCAGCTGAGCCGCTCCGAAAGCGACGATGCCCACGACCAGAGCGGCGGAATATCACGTACTTATCTTTTTCGCCCACTACCGCAATTAGGTTCGAAATTAACCCTGGGCGAAACTGATTTTAGTTCCAATATTTTCGACGGTTTTTCTTATACCGGTGCGGCACTGACCAGCGATGACCGGATGTTGCCCTGGGAATTGCGCGGTTACGCCCCACAAATCAGCGGTATCGCGCAAACCAACGCCACTGTCACCGTAAGTCATTCGGGGCGAGTTATTTATCAGAAAAAAGTCCCGCCAGGCCCGTTTATCATTGATGACATCAATCAGTCTGTCCAGGGTACGCTGGATGTCAAAGTGACGGAAGACGATGGCCGTGTGAACAACTTTCAGGTTTCGGCCGCCTCGACGCCCTTCCTGACGCGCCAGGGTCAGGTTCGCTATAAACTTGCTGTTGGTCAGCCGCGAACCTCAATGTCTCATCAAACTGAAAATGAAACCTTTTTTAGCAATGAAATATCCTGGGGGATGCTCTCGAATACCTCGTTATATGGCGGTTTGCTACTCTCCGGAGATGACTACCATTCTGGCGCAATAGGCATCGGGCAAAATATGCTCTGGCTGGGGGCGTTGTCATTTGATGTCACCTGGGCCAGTAGCCAATTTGATACCCAGCAGGACGAGCGGGGCTTAAGCTACCGTTTCAATTACAGCAAACAAGTGGACGCCACAAATAGTACGATTTCACTCGCTGCTTATCGCTTCTCCGATCGTCATTTTCACAGCTACGCCAACTATCTGGATCACAAATACAACGACAACGATGCACAAGACGAAAAACAGACGATCAGCTTATCAGTAGGCCAACCGATAACCCCTCTGAACCTCAACCTGTACGCCAACCTGTTACATCAGACCTGGTGGAACGCAAATACCTCCACGACCGCCAACATAACGGCAGGTTTTAATATTGATATCGGTGACTGGAAAGATATATCGATCTCGACGTCATTCAACACAACCCACTACGAAGACAAAGATCGCGACAACCAGATTTACCTGTCGATTTCATTACCTGTCGGTAACGGTGGTCGAGTCGGCTATGACATGCAAAACAGTAGTAACAGCACCACGCACCGCATGTCGTGGAACGATACGCTGGATGAACGTAATAGCTGGGGCATGTCTGCCGTGCTGCAATCCGACCGTCCTGACAATGGCGCCCAGGTGAGTGGTAACTATCAACACCTGAGTTCAGCCGGCGAATGGGATTTGTCTGGCACTTATGCCGCCAATGATTACAGCTCTGTCAGCAGTAGCTGGAGCGGTTCCTTTACCGCCACTCAATATGGCGCAGCCTTCCATCGCCGCAGTTCAACCAATGAGCCTCGGCTGATGGTCAGCACCGACGGCGTGGCAAATATTCCGGTTCAGGGTAATCTCGACTACACCAACCATTTTGGTATTGCGGTAGTGCCGCTAATTTCCAGTTACCAACCTTCCACCGTGGCAGTCAACATGAATGATTTACCTGATGGCGTAACGGTTGCTGAAAATATCATCAAAGAAACGTGGATTGAAGGCGCTATTGGTTACAAATCGCTGGCTTCCCGTTCTGGTAAAGACGTTAACATTATTATTCGCGACGCCAGCGGTCACTATCCCCCTCTCGGTGCCAATATTCAGCAGAATGGCAGTGGAATCAGTGTCGGTATGGTTAGCGAGGAAGGCCATGCCTGGCTTGGCGGAGTAGCTGAAAACCAGCAATTTACCGTGCTCTGGGGCGATAAACAAAGTTGCATTATTCATCTGCCAGAACGTCTGGAAGACACGACCAAACGCCTGATTTTACCTTGTCATTAATTAAGGAAAAGAGAATGACATTTATTAAAGGATTACCCCTGATTCTGTTAGCCGTCAGCCTGGGTAGCAACGCTGCAGTGCAACCCGATCGCACACGAGTTGTGTTTAACGCCAACGACAAAGCCACCAGCCTGCGCATAGAAAACCAGAGTGACAAACTGCCTTACCTTGCATATTCCTGGATAGAAAATGATAAAGGGGAGAAAAGCGACAATCTTCTGGTCGCCCTGCCACCAATACAGCGCCTGGAACCAAAAGCAACATCGCAGGTGCGGATTGTAAAGCAAGCGTCAACCACACAGTTGCCCGGCGATCGTGAAACGCTATTTTACTACAACATGCGCGAAATTCCGCCAGCGCCGGATAAAAGCAGCGACCATGCGATACTTCAGGTCGCGATCCAAAGCCGTATTAAGTTGTTCTGGCGACCTGCGGCATTGCGCAAGAAAACAGGTGAACACATAGAGTTACAGTTACAGGTTAGCCAGAAGGGCAACGAACTTACCCTGAAAAACCCTACCGCCTATTACCTGACGATTGCCTATCTTGGGCAAAATGATAAAGGTGTGATCCCCGGTTTTAAATCGGTGATGATTGCCCCTTTTAGCACCGTCACAACGAATACAGGAAGCTATAACGGTAATCAATTTTACCTGGGTTACATGGATGATTACGGCGCATTACGGATGAATACTCTGAACTGTAACGGACAATGTCGTTTACAGGCGGTGGAGGCGAAGAAATGAGTGCTGGCAAGGGATTGTTGTTCGTTATCTGTCTGTTATTTCTGCCGTTGAAGTCTGCGCTGGCGCTGAACTGCTATTTTGGCTCATCTGGCGGATCTGTAGAAAAATCAGAAGCTATTCAACCCTTTGCTGTGCCGGGCAATGCTAAACCTGGCGATAAAATCTGGGAATCTGACGATATTAAAATTCCCGTCTATTGTGACAACAATACTAACGGCAACTTTGAAAGCGAGCATGTTTATGCCTGGGTAAACCCCTACCCCGGAATGCAGGATCGCTATTATCAACTTGGCGTAACATATAACGGCGTTGATTACGATGCCAGTCTCGGGAAAAGTCGAATCGACACCAACCAGTGTATCGACAGCAAGAAAATTGATATCTACACACCAGAGCAGATCATTGCTATGGGGTGGCAAAATAAGATTTGTTCCGGCGATTCCAACAATATTCATATGTCGCGTACATTTCTCGCTCGTATGCGGCTCTATGTTAAAGTTCGTGAAATGCCGCCGCATGATTATCAAAGTACGCTGAGCGACTATATTGTGGTGCAATTCGATGGCGCTGGCAGTGTTAATGAAGATCCTTCTGCCCAAAACCTGAAATATCACATTACCGGTCTGGAAAACATTCGTGTACTGGATTGCAGCGTTAACTTTTCTATTTCGCCTGAAACACAGGTGATTGATTTTGGTAAATTTAACGTACTGGATATTCGCCGTCACACGATGTCGAAAAATTTTAGTATTAAGACGACGAAATCACAAAATGACCAGTGCACCGACGGATTTAAAGTCAGTTCCTCGTTTTATACCGAAGAAACGTTGGTTGAAGAAGATAAAGCATTGTTGATTGGTAATGGACTTAAACTACGTTTACTGGACGAAAACGCCTCGCCCTATACCTTCAATAAATACAGCGAATATGCCGATTTCACCAGCGACATGTTAGTTTATGAAAAAAACTTTACCGCCGAATTGTCATCCATACCAGGCACCCCCATCGAGGCTGGTCCCTTCGATACTGTGGTGCTTTTTAAGATTAACTACAACTGAATCGAGATGATGCCCTTTTCAGTCGAGAAGGGTATCGCATTCAGATAATTACTCATTTCCTCCTTTTCCTTGATTACCGTTATTTTTTCCAGACCCGGCTTTCTTTATGCTGTATCGATACACCAAAGAGATAATAATGAAGGAGCGAAGGATGCCAGTTTTGCAGTGGGGAATGTTATGTGTACTATCACTTCTCCTTTCTATTGGCTTCCTCGCGGTACATCTCCCGGCAGCACTATTACTTGGGCCGATGATCGCCGGGATCATCTTCAGTATGCGCGGAATAACTCTGCAACTCCCTCGCTCCGCTTTTCTTGCTGCGCAGGCCATTCTTGGCTGCATGATTGCGCAAAACCTCACTGGTTCGATTCTCACCACCCTGGCCGTTAACTGGCCGATCGTGTTATCTATTTTACTGGTGACGCTGCTTTCCAGCGCCATCGTGGGCTGGTTATTGGTGCGCTATAGCTCACTGCCTGGAAATACCGGTGCCTGGGGTTCTTCTCCTGGCGGCGCGGCGGCAATGGTCGCTATGGCGCAGGATTACGGCGCAGATATCCGTCTGGTGGCGTTTATGCAATATCTGCGGGTACTGTTTGTCGCAGGTGCGGCAGTTCTGGTTACGCGGATGATGCTGGGCGATAACGCTGAAGCGGTTAATCAACAGATTATCTGGTTCCCGCCAGTGAGCATTAATCTCATGCTTACGATTTTGCTCGCAGTGGTTGCCGGTACAGTGGGATGCCTGCTACGTCTTCCTTCCGGCACGATGCTCATCCCGATGCTGGCGGGCGCAGTGCTCCAGTCTGGTCAGCTCATCACCATCGAACTACCAGAATGGCTGCTGGCGATGGCGTATATGGCAATTGGCTGGCGGATTGGTCTTGGTTTCGATAAACAAATATTACTGCGGGCATTGCGCCCACTACCGCAAATCCTGCTGTCGATTTTTGCTCTGCTGGCTATTTGTGCGGGTATGGCGTGGGGGCTGACCCGGTTTATGCATATTGATTTTATGACCGCCTATCTCGCCACCAGCCCCGGCGGGCTTGATACGGTGGCGGTCATCGCCGCAGGGAGCAATGCCGATATGGCGTTCATCATGGCGATGCAAACCCTGCGCTTGTTCAGTATTTTGCTGACGGGGCCTGCCATTGCACGGTTTATTTCAACTTATGCGCCGAAGCGGTCGGCCTAGTGCTGGCAGCCTGGACACCAGTAAAACGGGCGCGATGACAACGTGGTTTTCTCAATGATGCCGCCACAGCGTTCGCACTTCTCGCCATCACGATGAAAAACTTTAAAGCGAAACAGCGCCCCATGATGTTTATTCTCATCCACCTGCCCCCGCGTAGCGTAAGAAAGACGCGGAATATCCAGTAGCGCGTGCGCGAGTGCATCCAGTTGCGCCACATTGAGATCTTTCGCTTTATGACTTCCGGTCAACCCGACCTGCCAGAGGATCTCCACCCGCAAATAATTGCCAAGCCCTGCCAGAAACGCCTGATCGAGCAGTAATCCAGCAAACTGCCGATTACGAAAGCGCGGCGATAATAACCGTTCTTTCACCACCTCCGGCGTCAGATTCGGATCCAGCACATCGGGGCCAACGCGTTGTAAAAACGGATGTGTGGTCAGTTGTTCCGGGGTCAACATCTCAATATCCGAGGCGCTATAAAGCAGAATGGTTTTGTCAGCCGTTTGCAGTTTTACCCGTAGCACCCGCGTGGTCTGCGGCTCTTCGCCGGTATCAACCACGCGCCACACGCCGTAAAGCTGATTATGGCTATAGAGCGTTAAACCATCAGAAAAATGAGTTAACAACGCCTTACCACGAGTTTCCACATGGGTGACGTGTTGACCAATAAGTTGTGATTGATACGGTTTTAACTGCGGGAAGGCAAACCAGACATCAGTTAGTAGTTTGCCTTTGATCGCCGCCTCCAGGTTATCCGCTGCACGGCGGATCTCCGGGCCTTCAGGCATGGTGATATCCTTTTTTCGTTCTTTGTTCAGCGGGATTATGCTGCGACAACAATCCCCTTTTTGGTAAATGTAGCGCGTAGTCGGCGGGCGAACGCCAGTGCGTGCTCGCCGTCGCCATGCAGGCAGACCGTTTGCGCCGTGACCTTCGCCCATTCATCGGTGATACTTTTGACTCTGCCGTGTTGCACCATCTCCAACGTTTGCGCAAGCGCCTGTTCTTCGTCTTCAATCAACGCGCCTGGCTGGCTTCGTGGCACCAGCGAGCCGTCAGCCTGGTAACCGCGATCGGCAAACACTTCCTCGCGCGTTGTCAGGCCATATTGCTTGCCTGCACGAATCAGCTCGCTTCCCGCCAGCCCGACGAGAATCAATGCCGGATCGCAAGCGTATACCGCTCTGGCGATGGCGTCTGCCAGTTGTGCCTCTTTCGCTGCCTGGTTGTATAACATGCCGTGAGGTTTGACATGACGCATAACACCGCCTTGCGCACGGGCAATCGTTGCCAGCGCGCCAATTTGATACAGCGTCTGGGCATAAACCATTTCCGGCGGCAGTTGCATGGCGCTACGACCAAAATTTTCCCTGTCGGGAAAACTCGGGTGCGCGCCAATCGCTACGCCATTTTTTATTGCTTCACGCACGCTTGCCAGCATGGTTTGCGCGTCGCCTGCATGAAATCCACAGGCAATATTGGCTGAGGAAACCAGCGTTAACAGTTCAGCGTCACTGGCACAGCCTTCGCCCAGATCGGCGTTCAGGTCAATTTTCATTGTGCAGCCGCCACGCTAATTGTTCGAAATAACGTTGCTGATCTTGCCGCGCTTTTAGTGCCTCTTCCAGTGAACACTGGACAAAATGAATAGGCTGTCCGAGTGGGATTTGCGCCAAATGATACATGTCGGCTTCAATAATGCAGGCAATGCGCGGGTAACCGCCGGTGGTTTGCGCGTCGTTCATTAGCACAATGGGCTGCCCGTTATGCGGCACCTGCACCACGCCCGGCAGCAAACCGTGAGATAACAGTTCACGATCGGTGGTGCGTTTTAAGATTTGCCCCTGCAAGCGATAGCCCATCCGGTTGCTTTGCGGGCTAAGTTGCCAGGGCGAACGCCAGAATGCATCCTGCGAGGCGCGATCGAACTCATGATATTCCGGCCCCGGCAAGGCGCGAATGCGGTTGCCCCACAGTAGCTGTTTAACGCCCTGTGCTTCCATAAAATCCCGCTTCACTTTGCCAATCGGGAGTCGGTCACCATCCTTTAGTAAACGCCCTTCCAGCCCGCCAATCCCCACTTTGAGATCGGTACTGCATGACCCCATCACTGGCGGGACATCAATACCGCCCGCCACCGCCAGATAGCTACGAACGCCATGTTGCGGACGTTTAAGGGTTAAACGCTGGCCTGCTTTCATCGGCAAGCGCCAGCCGGTCCAGACGGCGTTATCATCCAGCCGCGCTTCACAACCTGCGCCGGTCAGGGCAAACCAACCATCGCGTTCAAATTCAACCGTTAACTGACCGAGCGTAATTTCCAGTGCGGGAGCGTTGGCATCATTCCCCACCAGCAGATTAGCAATGCGCAGCGCGGGTATATCCAGTGCGCCGCAATGGCTGATACCCGACTGGCGAAAACCGTGACGACCACCATCCTGCACGGTGGTATACATCCCCGCACGAATAATTTTCAACATACTCCCTCCTTCTGCGGCACAAAGCGCACGCTATCTCCAGGACGTAATAAGATGGGTTCGTCACGCGCCGGATCAAACAGGCTGAGTGAGGTATGACCAATCAACTGCCAGCCACCCGGCGTTGCCAGCGGATAAACACCGGTCTGCGGCCCGCCGATCCCGACAGAACCTGCCGGAACGAGCAAGCGCGGTTCAGCGCGCCGTGGCGTGTGTAGTTGTTCCGGCAAGCTCCCGAGATACGGGAAGCCCGGTTGAAAACCTAAAAACCAGACCACGTATTCCACGGAGGAGTGCAATTCAACAACCTGTTTTTCGCTCAACCCACAATGCGCCGCGACCACCGCCAAATCCGGCCCGCCAGCGCCGCCGTAAACCACCGGGATTTCGATATGGCGTGACTCCGGTTCCAGCGCCTCACTCTCCTCCCACCAGCGTTGCAAACGCTCAATGGCATCCAGCGCCAGCGACTCAGGATTGCGCAAAATCACCGTGATATTGTTCATGCCGGGAATGGCTTCCACCACATTCGGCATATCCACCAGACGCTGCGCCAGTCGCCAGATCCGTTTCTGGCTAGCCAGCGTCACTGGCGGTTCCAGTTCCAGCACTACCGCCGTTTCACCTATCAGATAACAACGCGCTCGTTGCACTTTCGATCCCTCTGATTATTCGTTATGCAGGATTAGGAATATCAATAAAGGTCACATCAAGATCGGTATTTTCATTCAGCCACTCGCTCAACGCGCGAATACCGCCGCGTTCAGTGGCATGGTGACCTGCGGCATAAAAATGCAATCCCTGCTCGCGGGCTGAATGAATGGTCTGTTCAGAAACTTCGCCAGTAATAAATGCATCCACGCCAAAACGCGCGGCGCTATCGATAAAACTTTGTCCGCCGCCCGTGCACCAGGCGACGCGTTTCACTACATCAGGTCCGGTATCGCCACACCACAACGGCTTGCGTCCCAGACGCGCTTCAATCCAGGAAGCCAGTTCCAGCCCCGGCACAGGCATGGTCAATTCGCCCCACGGCACCAACGGCTCAATTTCGCCCATGACCGTGATCCCCAGTAACGCCGCCAGTTGTGCGTTATTACCCAGCTCCGGATGTGCGTCCAGTGGCAGATGCCAGCCATACAGGTTGATATCATTCGCCAGCAAGGTTTTTAAACGGTTACGCTTCATGCCGCGAATGACCGGCGATTCGCCTTTCCAGAAATAGCCATGATGCACAATGACCGCATCCGCGCCCAGACGCACCGCTTCATCGAGCAGCGCCTGGCTGGCGGTGACACCGGTAACAATTTTTTGCACCGTCTCTTTGCCTTCCACCTGCAAACCATTCGGCGCGTAATCACTTATCGCCGCGCTGTTCAGTTTCTCGTTAATCAGTTGTTCCAGTTCGGTGTTTTTCATCTTCGCGCCTTCCGTATTCTGATAGCTACACCGTTAACATAGCGTTACCTCGCCTGTTCGTCGATAGCCAATCTTTTGACATATTAAGAAACAAACAGGCGGCCAAAAGGCGCAAATTGTTTATTTCACCACACCTCAGTTCATGTATATTTATGCAAGCAGACAGCATATTGCATAAATAATCAGATCTGTATCAAGGTTTTAACTTTAAGGAAACACACGCACACCGCGCTTTTATTACGTGGCGTCGCATCCAACTGTGGAATTATTATGAATAAACACGCATCACAGCCGCGCGCTATCTACTACGTTGTCGCGCTACAAATCTGGGAATATTTTAGCTTCTACGGAATGCGCGCCCTGCTGATTCTCTATCTCACCAATCAACTGAAGTACAACGATACCCACGCTTACGCGTTATTCAGTGCCTACTGTTCACTGGTATATGTCACGCCAATTCTTGGCGGTTTCCTGGCCGATAAAGTGCTCGGCAACCGTATGGCGGTAATGCTGGGAGCGTTGTTGATGGCGATCGGGCATCTGGTGCTGGGCGCCAGCGAGATCCATCCGACATTCCTCTATTTGTCGCTGGCGATTATCGTCTGCGGCTATGGCCTGTTTAAATCCAACGTCAGTTGCCTGCTTGGCGAACTCTATGAGCCAACCGATCCGCGTCGTGATGGCGGTTTCTCGCTGATGTATGCGGCGGGTAACGTGGGTTCTATTATCGCCCCAATCGCCTGTGGTTACGCCCAAGAAGAATACAGCTGGGCAATGGGCTTTGGCCTGGCTGCGGTCGGGATGATCGCCGGGCTGGTCATTTTCTTATGCGGCAATCGTCATTTCGCTCATACCCGGGGCGTTAATAAAGAGGTGCTGTGTGCGAAAAACTTTCTCCTGCCAAACTGGGGATGGCTGCTGGTTCTGCTGGTCGCAACGCCCGCGCTGATTACTGTATTGTTCTGGAAAGAGTGGTCGGTATACGCCTTAATTGTTGCCACGGTGATTGGACTGGCGGTGCTGGCAAAAATTTATCGCCAGGCAGAAAATCAGAAACAGCGTAAAGAACTGGGGCTGATTGTTACCCTTACCTTCTTCAGTATGTTGTTCTGGGCCTTCGCACAACAGGGCGGCAGTTCGATTAGCCTTTATATCGACCGTTTCGTTAACCGCGATATTTTCGGTTATACCGTTCCTACGGCGATGTTCCAGTCGATTAATGCCTTCGCGGTCATGCTGTGTGGGGTGTTCCTTGCGTGGGTGGTAAAAGAGAGCGTCGCGGGAAATCGTACCGTGCGCATTTGGGGAAAATTTGCTCTTGGCCTCGGTCTGATGAGCGCCGGATTCTGCATTCTGACCTTAAGCGCCCGCTGGTCTGCGATGTATGGACACTCTTCCCTGCCGCTGATGGTTCTGGGGCTGGCAGTGATGGGCTTTGCCGAACTGTTTATCGATCCGGTAGCCATGTCGCAAATTACGCGTATTGAAATCCCCGGCGTGACCGGCGTATTAACCGGAATTTATATGCTGCTTTCCGGCGCGATTGCGAACTATCTGGCTGGCGTCATTGCCGATCAGACATCGCAAGCTTCGTTTGATGCTTCCGGGGCGATCAACTATTCCATCAATGCATATATTGAAGTGTTTGATCAAATCACCTGGGGCGCACTGGCGTGTGTAGGACTGGTACTGATGATTTGGCTGTACCAGACGCTGAAATTCAGAAACCGCGCGCTGGCGCTGGAGTCTTAATAAGCGCCTGATGCGACGCTGACGCGTCTTATCACGCCTGAATGGCTCATTAAATTTGCACTATCAGGCCGGATACGGCGTTCACGCCGCATCCGGCAACTGGGCACAATTGCCCGACGCGTCTGTTATTTCCCCTTCCTCGCCGCCTCATACGCTGCCAACGTTCGTACTCTCGCTTCTTTGTGATCGACTATCGGTTGCGGATAATCCAGCGTCACACCTGCTTTCTCTGCCCACTTCCACGGCTCATGCACCGATTTTCCCGGCACATCGCGCAGCTCCGGTAACCACTGGCGGATAAACTCGCCTTCGCGGTCAAATTTCTCGCCCTGGGTTGTCGGGTTGAAAATACGAAAATACGGCGCAGCATCGGTTCCGGTGGAAGCCGCCCACTGCCAGCCACCGTTATTGGCTGCCAAATCACCATCAATCAGCTGCGACATGAAATACCGCTCCCCTTCGCGCCAGTCGATCAACAAATCTTTCACCAGAAAGCTAGCTGTGATCATCCGCAGACGGTTATGCATCCAGCCAGTGCTGTTAAGCTGACGCATGGCGGCATCGACAATCGGGTATCCCGTTTTGCCTTCCTGCCAGGCCTTTAAATGCGCGGGATTGCTTTGCCACTGTACGCAGTCAGTCCAGGCAATAAACGGACGATGTTTACACAGCGAGGGGTAATACGTTATCAGGTGACGGTAAAACTCGCGCCAAATCAACTCATTAAGCCAGACGCTACCTGCCCCGCCCTCCATCGCCTGCGGTTGTTCCGCCAGCAGGCGATGTAAACACTGGCGAGGCGATAATCCTCCCGTTGCCAGACTAGCGGACAAACGGCTGGTGCCTTCCACTGCCGGGAAATCACGCTGTTGCTCGTACAGCCCTGCTCCGTTCTGGCAAAACTGGCGTAATTGCGCAATCGCCACTTTTTCTTCCACCGGGAAATATGCTGTGTCGAAAGGCTGACGAGGGTAATTCAGCGAAATGGATGGTGCGGGGTCTATCGATCCGCTACTACGTACTTTTGGTGCAGCGACGCACTCCGGCATCCCTTCCCGCAGCCGTTTCAGCCAGGCATTTTTAAATGGCGTAAAGACTTTGTACATCTCATGGTTACCGGTCATCACCGCGCCAGGTGGCAGGATCACGCTGTCATCAAATCCTTCACACACCACGTTACAAAGCGTTTTCTCAACCAGAGCATCCCGCTCTCGCTCATTCACTTCATACTGATAGTTATAAAACAAATGGGTAATGCCGTTTTCCACGCACACCTGTTTAACCATTTCGACGCTGGCAGCAAAGTCATCCACTTCATGAAATAACAAAGGAATACCTTTTTCCGCCAGCGCGATTTGTAGCCCGTTCAGTTGAGCATTGATAAGTTCAGCCTGACGCGGCGACATATTATGCGCTGCCCACTGCTGCGGTGTGGCAATAAACAGCGCCACCACGTGTGCAGATGAATTGCGGCAGGCAGCAGCCAGCGCGAGATTATCGTGCAGACGTAAATCCTGGCGAAACCAGACCAGATGGGTGGTCATAAAACTCCTGCATGGCGCAAGTTAATAACACGCGGCCAAAGTTCGAAATAACGTTGCCCTGAAAGCCAGGCATTAGGATAAAGCGCCATATAGTGTTTGATACGCATCAGCGGCGCAAGAAGCGGTTGCTCGCCACATCGATAACTGTCGATAAGCGCCGCCAGTTGCTGACGTTCTGTGGAATCAAGATGGGGACGAAAATACCCCTGAACGTGCATCAAAACGTTGGTGTGATCGCGCGGGTTGGCGGGGTGAGAAAGCAAAATAATTACGCGCTGGCGATACTGGTTGTAATACTCCTCCAGATTATGCCACTGGTGAATATCTGCCACGAACGGGCCGAGCTTGCGGTACTCGGGCTGAGAATGAGCCAGAAATACGAGTTTATAGCGGCTGTGATAATCGAAAAGCGCCGCGCGAGTTAAGCCTCGCTCTTTAAGACGGTGTAACTCGTGCAAAGCAAAAATGCGGATAAGGGTGCTGTCATCAAATCGTTGCTGATTCATTACTGCTCCTGAACGGTTTACAGGAGTAAGTGTAGACGATGGAGAATGATATTTGTGGGGCAGCGTTTTTGCGGGGAAGCATTTTGTTGGTAAAAATATTATCAACTTCATCTGAGCGTGAATTATTCCACTATTTTCCGAGCCGCATTAATTTTTGTACTTTTTTATTTTTAGGAAGTAACAGTTCTCAATGCTTGATTATCTCACTATTAATTGTATTGTAAACCAATAATCGTACACCATTTTTCTCTTTTTAAAAAACATAAATACTGTTAAAATAAATATTCACTTTGCTATCTTAAATACTATTTCTACATTACTCATCTTTATAATCAAATTATTCTTATCCATAGATATTTTTGCAGATTTAAAATAGCGACTTTCACCAACGTCAGCCATGCAAATTAAACCTAAACCACGAGCTCCCCCATCCTTTGTACATGAGAAAAATCATCCATCTACTCTATTTATCCCCGAACCTTTAATACCATAATAAATCAGAATTTCTGGGTATTTTTCATCCTTCACGCTTTCATATTTTTGGTATTTAATTGAAAACCAGAGCAAGATTACTAAAGCCCGCTTCCCGCAAGGACTGATGCGATGTAGTCTCTGTCCATGGCTGCTTTTCGCGTCTTACGTCTTAACCCTGCCTGAATACCTTATATTTCGTCAAAATATTAATGGCGATATACCTGAACCCTGAAAATAATTCTGCTGTATTTCCTCTTCTTATTTTGCAGTCGTCTTCATTCATTACCACATCCACGTGCCAGTGATTTCGAATCGCTGCCGCAAACTTTTCTGCGGTTAAATCAGCAGAACTGATATAATATCTGACCGTTATTTCTGGCTCCTTCTTTTGTTCTGCTATTATTGACCGAAAGGAGACTGCCACGCATAATTTTTTCAGTCCTTTCCATTCAAACGTAAAATCAATAAGTTCATCAGGGACATCGCAAACAATATGAAGACGGATTTCTTCTCTGCAATATCTTTCTGGCAACCCATCACATCAGTTGTGATAATTTTCCCTTTAATCTCCAACATGTTAAGATGTTCAGGAATAGCTGTAATCTCATTGGATTTCTCATCCGTCTTAATCTGCCAAAGGGGCTCAGACTGTGCGTAGTTGAGAACGCACTAATGACATGAATCGCTCCCTTGCGGCGACTCTTATCATAAGAGTGCTGGAGCGTTTTTCCATCAATTGCAATGACGTCTTTATCATTTGAGGAATGGCAGTCACGCATCCAGTTAAAATTTTGCAGGACTGATACAGGATCCAACTCTGGCAATGGAATCGTGAACGGGGATGCCATTTTTAAAATGACCATATTGCTTCAAAAAATCGAGATGTGTTTCTCCAAAATCCTCTATATCTTCCTATCCTTCAGCCCCGAAAATGACGGCACAAATAGTCAACAGTAGAATATCTGACAAATTATGTTCCACTTTCCAGGCTTGTCTGTAATCAGGGGTAATAGAAATATGCTCCATCATTTTTTAAGTACCATTTTGTTCTCCTTATTTATGTAAGGAGTATTTGATTATATATAAGCTGTGAAAAACAGTTTTGAGTAATAAGGAATTACTCAATTATTGAATATATAGTGCGAATTATTTAGTGCAAAAAACAACGTTATGTCATCTTTCCCTGGGGCTGCCCCCCCTTAATCACCGCTCACCACAAGCAACTAATCAAGGTAGTTAATCATGGCTGAACACGATATTACGCCAGAAGTCACCATTTCCAAAACACAGCGCCGCTATAAAGTCGGCTATGTCAGAACCCGCCACCAGGAGCGCACAACAGGTATAGCCCGGTATTATTCACAACATCCCAGCCTGCACCTTAAGGGCGACTGGCTGAAGCGGGATTTGATACCGGGACGGGCGTCACGGTGAAGATCTCGGAAGGGTGCCTGATCCTGATCGCTGACTGCAACGAGGTGCAGGAACTGAGGAAGGAACTTTACCAGGTTAAACAGGTGGTTAAAGGAATGAAGGTCGGGATATCCGGTGTATTGAAAGAAGCGTAAAAATAAAAGCCGGGGAGATTTAATTCCTCACCCGGCTTTATTTTAGTCGCCTGGTTTTTCCCAATACTTTATTTTTTCCATTTCTCTTTCGATATCATCCATATCATCATCGCCTAGTTCGTTATTAAATTTCTCCGTTATAATCATTCTTATATGTGCAAGACGATGAGTTATTTTATTTCTATCAATAAATCCAGTGGTTTCTTTGCAATAAGCAATTTCATTATTAATCATATTATCATCACTTTGAGAATGATAATAATACCGGGCTATGTCTCTAAGAGAAATCAGCAAGTAATTAATTTCACTTAGAACAGACAATGCCTCCTCTCCAGTTAACATGATGTTTTTATTATCTTTATGCATATTATTTCCGTTTAGTGATTTTTGCATTATCAGAAAGAGTGATATCACCTTTTGCAGTCAATTCATCGGTGTGATATCGTGGATTAGGTACCCATTCAAGTTGTTCATTTGGAACATCAGTTTCAACATAATCACGTCCACGGCCCGGTTTTATTTGATATTTACTTTCAACTTCGACTTGACTTAATGGTTTTTTACTAGCCGGTTCAAGATACACTCTATTATTATCTTTTGCCAATATTTTACCTGTTTTACCAATCTCGGTTGAACCCTTACGATTAGTATAATGCCGCACACGAGTAGTTCCATTACAGAGCTCTTTTTTTAATCCGAGTGGATCACTATATTTCAGCGGATTAGGCGCATATTGGTAGAGGTTTAATCCGCCTCTTAGCCCTATCGGGTCAAATCGCGCAATCTAATCGAAGTCCGGATCGTACTATCAGTTTCGTCTATAAATCACTAAAACCATCACGTCATAGTTCATACGCTACCGCCGCCCCCTGATAAAGTAAGCTATCTGCACGAAGTTAATTTTACTATCTAATCAGCAGATTAAATATAAAAATATCATTTCCAAAACACAGCGCCACTGTACCGTGGGCTATCTGCCCAACCGCAGTGACACGCGGGTGATCAAAATCAGCGCCAAATGGCTGAGAGAAGCGGGATTTGAGATCGGCACGGGCGTTACCGTGAAGATCTCGGAAGGCTGCCTGATCCTGCTAGCGGATAACAACGAAGTACAGGAACTGCGCAGGGAACTTTATCAGGTTAAACAGGCAGTTAAGGGGATGCGTGACGGGATGTTTAGTGTGCTGAACGAACATTAAATAATAAAAAGCCGGGAAGATTTAATTTCTTACCCGGCGTTATTACTATTTAACTAATTTTTTTAAATAAATAACAACATCATGTTCTAACAAATTATTGAAGATATTATTAAAAGTACATAGATGCTCATATTCACTCTTTGTTATAACAAGATCATTCTCGCAGAGATAATCACATAATATTTCAAAAGCTAATGGCTCTTCCCCAAAATCGATGTAACTCAACGCATAATTCAGTTCATCTTCAGAAAGTCTGCCATGAAAATTTTCACCAAATTCTTTTAACTCTATACCAGTAGTAGTAGTCATCATTTTGCGCCCGGTAAAGGTGGAATCGATCCACTATCAGGAAATGCAGTAACTATTCTTCCCTTGGCTGGTTGGAAAACTACTCGAATCCGTACTCCATCTCTGACTTCCCATGCCACCCAATTAGCAGCTTTTCCTGCTTTCGTTAATGCGCCTCCAGTTCCTTGCTGGGCATACCATTTAGTCGATGGTGAATTCACAATATCATCAACTTCGGAAATAATCTTTTTCGCATCCCATGATTGAGGAAAAGTCGTTTTACCTGGCTGACCTGGCCACATATGACCACCACTACCAGGACCATCACCATGAAGAATGTGTTGTTGCGCTTTTGGACCACAACCAAATAACCCCAGCGGATCGATCCATGACAACGGATTCGGCGCGTATTGGTAGAGATTTATTCCACCAAGCAACCCTATCGGATCCGGCTGCGTAAACCGCCCGACATCCGGATCATAGTACCTGTGCAGATTGTAGTGCAGCCCCGTTTCCCTGTCGAGGTACTGTCCCTGGTAGCGCAGGCTCTGCTCCACCCCGCCGTGATCCTTCTCCTGTATTGTGTTTCCCCAGACCTGGTATCCCGTCTCCCACACGATTTTCCCGTCGCTGTCCGTCAGCTCTTCCGGCGCGCCGTTCACATCCGTGTGAAAATACAGTACCCGGGCCGGTTCCCCTTTGCCCGCCTTATCCACCCGCGCCAGCGGTTCATAACTCCCCGGGGCACTGTAAATATACAGGCTGCTGCTCCCTTCCGGCCTGCTCTCCTGCGCCAGCCGCATCCCGTCCCATAAAAATTTTGTCCGGTTGTACGCTTTACCGTCATGGCTGATATGCTGTTTTTCCGTCCGCCTCCCCAGCGCATCGTACACATACCGGTATGTCCCCCGCGCTGTCCTCGCCTCCACCATCCGGTGCTCCGCATCATAGCGGTAACTCTGCGTTCCGCTCCGGCCCTGCTTTTCCACCATCCGGCCATATTCGTCATAACGGTAGTGCACACCACGGTAAGACATCAGCCGGCTGAACGGCACCACGCTGTTTTCTGCCGTGGCCCTTTCCCCCGCACGCCGGTCCAGCAGGTTTCCCGCTGCGTCGTACTGCCAGCTCGCCAGATACCCCTCATCCTCCAGGCGGCACGCCGTGATGCGCCCCGTGCTGTCGTAAAAGTAATCCGTTTCGCCCCGCCGGCTGTGCCGTGTCTTCAGCAGTTCGTCCTGACCGTTGTAGCTGTACTGCCGGTCCGTGAACGTCTCCGGCACCACCCCGCGCATTCCGCTGCAGGTCTCCTTACGTTTCAGCCGCCCGGCAGGGTCATAAAGCTGCCGCGTGCTCAGCCGCCCCTGGCTTCTGAGTACCTCCCGGTGCAGGCTGTCACGCGTGAACTCGCTGATGACTTCCCGGTCCAGATTTATCTGCTGGAGATGACCGCTGCCGTAGTACAGATGCCGCTGCGTTCTGCCGTCCGGAAACGTGGTGGCAGTCCGGTTGCCCAGTTCGTCGTACCGGTGGGTCAGGACGCCCTGCGCCGTCTCCTCGCTCAGCATCCGGCCTGGTCTGTCGTAACTGAAGCGGATTATCTCCGGCGCGCCGGTTTCGTCTGCGTCGTGCCGCCGGCAGCGGATTTCCAGCAGCTGGTCTGCCGCGTCATAAACGTATTCCGTGCGGGTTTCTGCCGTCTCCTTTGCGGTGAGCCGGCCCGCTGCATCACGCATCAGCCGGTGGCGGATTTCTCCGCCCTGGTCGCCCGTGAACACCACCTCCGTGACCGCGTTCAGCGCGTTGTAACGGTACGCCTGACGGCAGCAGTCCGGATTTATCTGCTCCGCCAGACGATCCAGCACATCGTGGCGGAACCGGTAGCTTTCTCCGTTCTCGTTTGTCAGCGTGACCAGACGCCCGTAGGCGTCGTACCCGAACCCCGTCCTGCGCCCCGCCGCGTCCGTGCGGATGCGCACCCGCCCCTGCCCGTCGCGCTGCCAGCGCGTTATCTGCCCTGCCGGGCTGGTGTATTTCACCAGCCTGCCCGCCGCATCCGGCTGGTAACGCGCCGTGCGACCGTCCGCCAGTATCACCTCCACCAGGTGACCGCTGTCGTCATACCCGTAGCGCGTGCTGTGGCTCTGCGCGTCTGTCATCCGTATCAGCCGCGTGCGTTCATCATAGAACCAGGCCGTCTGCGAGCCGGAGCAGTCCGTGTGCCGCATCAGCTGCCCGTCTTCGTTCCACTGAAGGTATTTATTTCCCCCGCGTGCGTCGGTTATCTGCACCACCTGGCCGTGGCGGTCATACTGATACCGGGTGCTCTGTTGCAGCGGGTCGGTCACGGCAAGAAGATTGCCGCGTTCATCGTACTCACAGCGCCAGCTGTTGCCCCCCGCATCCACCTCCGTCTCCGGTTCGTGCCACACCGGGTGCCACTGCGTCTGCGACACCCGCCCCATTGGGTCGTGCGTCTCCGTGATATGCCCCTGACGGTCATACACATAGCGCCATCTGCCGCCCTGAGCATCGGTCATCCCCAGCAGCAGCCGTTCTTCGTCGCTCCAGCGGAACGTCATCACCTGCCCGGCCTCGTCCCGGTACGCCGTCACCTGGTTCTGCGCATCCCACTGATGATAACGCGTGCGCCCCAGACCGTCCGTCACGCACAGCCTGCGCGCCGCCAGGTTCCACGCCAGCCGGTACTGTTCACCGCTGTCCGTGTGGTGCCCCGTCACCCGCCACGCTGCGTCATCCGGACCGTCATACCAGCCCCACTGATAATAATATCCCTCGCCGCCCGGCTGGCGGTGCAGGGTCATGCAGTGATTATCGTTGTAGGCAAACTCGCGCAGCAGGTGGCCGGTACTGTCGTACACGCCGGTCAGCTGCCCGGCGGCGTCATAACTGTAACGACGCAGCAGTAAAGGTGCAGTATCAGGGAAATGCTGATAAATCTGCGTCACCCGACGGGGATGCGCCGCCAGGTCGTAATGCAGACGGATGCACGGACGCCGCTGTTCACCACTGATTTGCGTGATGCGCCCCAGCTCGTCGTGGTACAGATTCAGACAGTTGCTGTTACGGTCGCCCAGCATTTTCAGCCGCTGGCGCTGCGGGTGATGCGGGTCGGCTTCAAACAGAAAAAACTGTCCATCATCGCTGCTGATAAGCCAGTGCCCCTGCTCACCACGCCGTACTGCCAGTCCTTCACCGGGACTGTAAAACCCGCTCCCCGGCAGCACGGCTTCCATATCCAGGCGTCGCCCCATACCCGACACAAAGGTCATGCAGTTTTCGTCCGCGTTACCCGGTGTGCGCTCGAGGCTCACTTCATACATCACACTCCAGCCCTGACCGAACATCCCATCCGTGCGCTCGTCACGACTGCTGTACACACGCTGCCAGTCCAGCGGAAAGTGACCCGGCAGGCTGAAGTCGAAATCGTCGTCATCCGCCAGATATTTGGCTCCGGTGGCGGCGTTGACCGGATGTGGAAGGGCGCTGATGGCCTTCTGTGTTATCATGCTCATCCCGACACCGGCAGCAAAACAGGCGATTTTAGAAAGCATTTTGCCCGGGCGGAGAAACATCAGCGCCACGGTTGCCACCAGGGTTATCTGCGACCTGCCGCTTCTGATATCCCTGACCACCAGTAACGGCCCCCCAATGCGGACATCCGGTGACACAAACGCCCCGTCCCCCGGCTCATTCACCACCCGGGCCTCACAGGTACAGCGTGCCCCGCTGCGTGCCGCCGGCTGGCTGTTGATACGCACATCCCGAGCGCCTTCCGCGATATACTCCGCCGCTGGCGGTTCGTCATCATCTCTGAACAGATTGCTGATACTGCCAATAACCGCATTCACGCCCTGAAAGGCGGTTTCCAGCATACCGTCCGGACTGAACAGGTTAAGGACCGTTCCCGCAGGGTCATCCAGAAAGGCGGCTTTTTTTTGTGCGAGTAACTGAGTCAGTGAGGAGGGATGTTTATGGCAGTCGATTTTATCGTCAGGGGTCGGGGTGGAGCCCGGAGCCGCACTGGCCACAGTGGGCTGCCACAGTTCCGACACAAAATGTGTCACGCCATCCACCAGCTCAGCACGCCCTTCTTCCGTACTGAGCTGGCCGGACAGCGCCCGGGACATCAGCACAGGTCCTGTCACCGGGTTAACCGCCAGGGCTATGACCCCCGCCATTTCCAGATATTCCCCGGCCACATCCCGGAATGTTCTGGCGTCCTCCTGACGCTGCGCTTCTTCCTGTTCCGCCTTCACCTGCGCTTCCTGCGCCTCAATCTCCTGCCGCGATACCGCAGTGGCTGCTGCCCGCGCGGCAGGTTTGCTGTTGATCAATGTGTCACCAGAGCCGGTGAGGATGTAACCTTCAGTCTGAGGCGGGAACAACATATCAGCGAGGGCAGAACAGGCTTCGCTGACCGTTTCTGTCACGCCGGTGTACACCATCGCCACCCCCGCCACAAAACCGATCAGCACGACGGCCGTGCACCCCAGCGTCACCCCCGCTGACGCTGCCAGCACCGTGGCAGCTCCGACAATGAGGGCATCAATAACGACATTTGCCGCCACTTCCAGCACAGCCCCCAGCACATCTGCCATAAACGACGTATGCAGCAGGGCATCCCCCTGCCTTGCCGCCCAGAATGCCTCTTCCATGTCCCGTTCCCTGTGTGATTAATTCGTCCTGGCTTCCTGCCGCATCCTGAAGCGCAGATTCTTTTTAATTTCAGCCCAGCGCGTCATGTCTGCCGGGGTCAGCGGTGTGGTTCTGGCGTAGGTGAAGGCCATCATGACCCGCTCACCCGGCAATACAAATGCCACCTGACACTGGTACACCTGCTCGTTACCCCGGAGAAACTGACTCTGTATCTCCAGCCCTTCTTCGCCGTCATTAATCCCCACCCGGGTCACCTGCACGGGCGTGTAGTGCAGCTCCTTAACCTGCTTTTCCAGTTTTTTCATCTGCTGTTCAACCTGAGAGGCTAATTCGTCTCCCTCCTGCATCTGGCCCCGGCTGATAATTAATGCGGCATCGGGATCACTGAGGCGCAGCATATTAATGGTACTGTCCTGAGATATATTGCCGTCGAAAGACAGAACGGCTTCATTTACATAATATTCCGTCATAATGGAAAGAGTCCCTTTGAATAAAATATTTAATAATGGTTGTGATTTATTTTTCAGTCATGAAGGTGATATCTATCGCCGCTTTGCTGCTAATTTTACCTTTCCAGCCATAACCACTAAGAATATTAAGTGATTATCCATGCTTACAACGACCGGAACAGACACATCGTTATGTATTTAACAACCCCAATATATTCACCTTGCAAATAAAATCACTAGTAACAGACACGCTACCGCCTCCATATAAAAATGGCCTCTAATAAAACTGTATCTTGCATAGAAAAAGATGAAATATCGGGTGTATTTTAATTATCAACTATAACTCTTGAAGCTTTTTATTAACAGCAACACATCTTATCGTATTAGATATGTTAACAATAAATTATTCTTAACATATCAATAAAGTATATATTACTCTCTTTACTACCTGCTTTTATTGCGGTAGCGATATTAATAGCAAAATTCGGAATTTATTTAGATGCTGGAATGAGCAAAAGTGATAGCGACTTTCTCACTTTACCCTGAAGTTTCAGGAAAGTGTGTAATGGAGGATACAACCTAACTGGAGATTTCTGACGATATAGTCGCTTTGAGCGACAATGAAGGCGAGCGCATCCCGAGCTGTCCTTTGAAAGGATATTATCGAAACTTGATGCTAAAACAGTGATGAAATGAACAACGCCAAGGAATCCGTTGATGCAAAACCCCTAAACCAGCCCCCTGATACGAGGCTGGCTTAAACGCGCAGGCAATCAATAAAAATCACCGGTTGCCTTTTCGGCCTGATCCATCCACACCGGTTTCTCGCTGGTTTTCGACCAGACGCGATGCAGGTAGCTGTAAAAGCGGGCGCGGTCTTTCCAGAAAAGCATGAAAGGCAGCGCCAGTACGCCCGCTGCAACCGCATAAGTACGGCGTAAAAAGATAAGCCATGCAGGATATTCTCTGTAGAGTTCCATACTTTTCTCCCCCTTTTTGTATCTACCCGGTGAATGGCACCGGAAAAATGAATTTGTTTATCTGATGAAAATAGTACCGCCTTTTGTGTAATTTTACTACTCATCCGACCACTTATTTTTGCTTATTGATGGTTTATTTACATTCACCGTGTAATTAAGTTACATGAAAGTTAAATTAATACTAATCATTAGTTAAATCATGGCTTTTGCCATTTTTATACTTTTTTTACACCCCGCCCGCAGATTTTTGCGAAATCTTTGCAGCCAGAATTCTACCCTTCCGGTATCACTTTTAGGCCACTGGAGGTGCACTGTGAGTGCAGGCGTGATAGCCGGCGTATTGCTGGTGTTTTTATTACTGGGTTATCTGGTTTATGCCCTGATCAATGCGGAGGCGTTCTGATGGCTGCGCAAGGGTTCTTACTGATCGCCACGTTTTTACTGGTGCTGATGGTGCTGGCGCGCCCTTTAGGCAGCGGGCTGGCGCGGCTGATTAATGATATTCCTCTTCCCGGTACTGCGGGCGTTGAGTGCGTACTCTTTCGCGCACTTGGCGTCTCTGGTCGCGAGATGAACTGGAAGCAATATCTCTCTGCCATTCTCTGCCTGAACATGCTGGGGCTGGCGGTGCTGTTTTTTATGTTGCTCGGTCAGCACTATCTGCCGCTTAATCCGCAGCAGTTGCCGGGGCTGTCGTGGGATCTGGCGCTCAATACCGCCGTCAGCTTTGTCACGAATACCAACTGGCAATCTTATAGCGGTGAAACCACGTTGAGCTATTTCAGCCAGATGGCGGGTTTAACAGTGCAAAACTTTCTTTCTGCCGCCAGCGGGATTGCGGTGATTTTTGCCCTCATCCGCGCGTTTACCCGCCAGAGCATGAGCACGCTCGGCAATGCCTGGTTCGATCTGCTACGCATCACGTTATGGGTGTTAGCCCCTGTGGCGTTGTTGATCGCACTGTTTTTTATTCAACAAGGTGCGCTGCAAAATTTTCTGCCCTATCAGCCGGTGACGACCGTTGAAGGTGTACAACAACTGTTACCGATGGGACCGGTAGCTTCTCAGGAAGCGATCAAGATGCTCGGCACTAACGGCGGCGGTTTCTTTAATGCCAACTCGTCGCATCCGTTTGAAAACCCAACAGCACTGACCAACTTCGTGCAAATGCTGGCAATCTTCTTGATCCCAACGGCGCTGTGTTTTGCCTTTGGCGAAGTGGCGGGCGAGCGCCGCCAGGGGCGCATGTTGCTGTGGGCGATGTCGGTGATTTTTGTCATCTGCGTAGGCGTGGTGATGTGGGCAGAAGTTCAGGGTAATCCGCATCTGCTGGCACTCGGCGCAGACAGCAACATCAATATGGAAGGTAAAGAGAGCCGTTTCGGCGTGCTGGTCAGTAGCCTGTTTGCAGTCGTGACTACAGCGGCTTCCTGCGGTGCGGTGATTGCGATGCATGATTCGTTTACCGCTCCTGGTGGCATGGTGCCGATGTGGTTGATGCAAATTGGTGAAGTGGTATTCGGCGGCGTTGGTTCTGGCCTTTACGGCATGATGCTGTTCGTCCTGCTGGCAGTGTTTATTGCCGGGCTGATGATTGGTCGCACACCGGAATATCTGGGTAAAAAGATCGACGTGCGCGAGATGAAACTGACCGCGTTGGCGATTCTGGTCACCCCGACGCTGGTGTTGATGGGCGCGGCGCTGGCAATGATGACCGACGCCGGACGTAGCGCCATGCTCAACCCTGGACCGCATGGTTTTAGCGAAGTGCTGTATGCCGTGTCGTCCGCCGCCAACAACAATGGCAGCGCCTTTGCCGGCTTAAGCGCCAACTCACCATTCTGGAACTGTTTACTGGCGTTCTGCATGTTTGTCGGTCGCTTCGGGGTGATTATTCCGGTGATGGCGATTGCCGGTTCGCTGGTGAGTAAAAAGAGCCAACCCGCCAGCTCCGGCACGCTGCCTACGCACGGCCCGCTGTTTGTTGGCCTGTTAATCGGCACCGTGTTGCTGGTTGGCGCACTAACCTTTATCCCTGCCCTGGCGCTTGGTCCGGTGGCGGAATATCTCTCCTGATGATCTTGAGTGAGCACTGAATATGAGTCGTAAACAACTGGCGCTATTCGAACCAACACTTGTCGTTCAGGCGCTGAAAGAAGCGGTGAAAAAATTAAACCCGCAGGCGCAATGGCGCAATCCGGTGATGTTTATCGTCTGGATAGGCAGTCTGCTGACCACCGTTATTAGCATCGCGATAGCAAGCGGCGCGATGCCTGGCAATGCGCTGTTTAGCGCGGCAATTAGTGGCTGGCTGTGGATCACCGTGCTGTTCGCTAATTTCGCCGAGGCGCTGGCAGAAGGCCGCAGTAAAGCGCAGGCCAACAGTCTGAAAGGGGTCAAAAAAACCGCCTTTGCCCGCAAGCTGCGTGAGCCGAAATATGGCGCTGCGGCGGACAAAGTTCCTGCCGATCAACTACGTAAAGGCGATATCGTACTGGTAGAAGCTGGCGATATTATCCCCTGCGATGGTGAAGTCATTGAAGGCGGCGCATCAGTTGATGAAAGCGCCATCACCGGGGAATCGGCTCCGGTGATCCGTGAATCCGGCGGTGATTTTGCCTCCGTCACTGGTGGTACGCGTATTCTTTCTGACTGGCTGGTGATCGCGTGCAGCGTTAATCCCGGCGAGACGTTTTTGGATCGGATGATCGCGATGGTGGAAGGCGCACAGCGACGCAAAACGCCGAACGAGATTGCCCTGACCATCCTGCTGATTGCCCTGACCATCGTCTTTTTACTGGCAACCGCAACGCTATGGCCATTTTCTGCCTGGGGCGGTAACGCGGTCAGCGTAACGGTACTGGTGGCGCTGCTGGTCTGTCTGATCCCAACGACTATTGGCGGCTTGCTTTCAGCGATCGGCGTCGCCGGGATGAGCCGGATGCTGGGCGCGAATGTTATCGCCACCAGCGGACGTGCCGTTGAAGCGGCAGGCGACGTTGACGTTCTGCTGCTGGATAAAACCGGCACCATCACGCTAGGTAACCGTCAGGCGTCGGAGTTTATCCCCGCGCAGGGCGTAGAGGAAAAAACGCTGGCCGATGCCGCACAACTGGCTTCGCTGGCCGACGAAACGCCGGAAGGCCGCAGTATTGTGATCCTCGCCAAGCAGCGTTTTAACCTGCGCGAGCGCGATGTGCAGTCGCTTCACGCTACTTTTGTGCCGTTTACTGCGCAAAGCCGGATGAGTGGGATCAACATCGACAACCGTATGATCCGTAAAGGTTCTGTCGATGCTATTCGCCGCCATGTTGAGGCTAACGGTGGTCACTTCCCTGCCGATGTCGATCAAAAAGTTGATAACGTTGCGCGTCAGGGGGCCACGCCGCTGGTGGTGGTGGAAGGTTCCCGTGTGCTGGGCGTTATTGCACTGAAAGATATCGTCAAAGGCGGCATAAAAGAGCGTTTCGCGCAACTGCGTAAAATGGGCATTAAAACGGTGATGATTACCGGCGATAACCGTCTGACTGCCGCCGCGATTGCTGCGGAAGCGGGCGTCGATGATTTCCTCGCCGAAGCGACACCGGAGGCCAAGCTGGCATTGATTCGTCAGTATCAGGCGGAAGGCCGTTTGGTGGCGATGACCGGCGACGGCACCAACGATGCTCCGGCGCTGGCGCAGGCAGATGTCGCGGTGGCGATGAACTCCGGCACTCAGGCGGCGAAAGAAGCGGGCAATATGGTGGATCTCGACTCCAACCCGACCAAGTTGATCGAGGTGGTGCACATTGGCAAACAGATGCTGATGACCCGTGGCTCGCTCACCACCTTCAGCATCGCTAACGATGTGGCGAAATACTTCGCCATTATTCCGGCGGCGTTCGCGGCAACATATCCCCAGTTAAATGCGCTGAACATTATGCGCCTGCATTCGCCCGACTCCGCCATTCTCAGTGCGGTGATTTTCAACGCCTTGATTATCGTCTTTTTGATTCCTCTGGCGTTAAAAGGCGTGAGTTATAAACCGCTTACGGCTTCTGCCATGTTGCGCCGTAACTTATGGATTTACGGTCTGGGTGGACTACTGGTGCCGTTTATCGGTATCAAAGTGATTGATTTACTGCTGACCGTTTGCGGTCTGGTGTGAGGGTTACCATGAGTGGATTACGTCCGGCATTATCGACATTTCTCTTTCTGTTATTGATTACCGGCGGTGTTTACCCGCTGCTGACCACCGCGATTGCGCAATGGTGGTTTCCCTGGCAGGCCAACGGTTCGTTGATTCGTGAAGGTGATACGGTACGCGGCTCGGCGTTAATCGGGCAGAATTTTACCGGCAACGGCTATTTTCATGGTCGCCCGTCGGCAACGGCAGAAATGCCCTATAATCCACAGGCTTCTGGCGGGAGCAATCTGGCGGTCAGTAACCCGGAGCTGGATAAACAGATAGCTGCACGCGTTGCCGCGTTACGGGCAGCAAATCCTGATGCCAGTGCAACCGTTCCGGTTGAACTGGTGACGGCGTCGGCAAGCGGACTGGATAATAACATTACCCCGCAAGCGGCGGCCTGGCAGATCCCACGCGTCGCGAAAGCGCGTAATCTCAGCGTTGAACAACTCACGCAACTGGTCGCAAAATACAGCCAACAACCGCTGGTGAAATTTATCGGCCAGCCGGTCGTCAATATTGTCGAACTCAATCTGGCGCTGGATAAGCTTGATGAATAACGAACCCTTACGTCCCGATCCCGACCGTCTGCTGGAACAAACTGCCGCGCCGCATCGGGGGAAGCTAAAAGTTTTCTTCGGTGCCTGTGCAGGCGTCGGGAAGACCTGGGCGATGCTGGCAGAAGCACAGCGACTGCGGGCGCAAGGGCTGGATATTGTGGTTGGCGTGGTAGAAACCCACGGTCGGAAAGATACTGCCGCAATGCTGGAAGGGCTGGCTGTTCTGCCGCTAAAACGCCAGGCGTACCGTGGGCGGCACATCAGCGAGTTTGATCTCGATGCTGCCCTCGCCCGCCGTCCGGCGCTTATATTAATGGACGAACTGGCGCACAGTAATGCGCCAGGTTCCCGTCATCCCAAACGCTGGCAGGACATCGAAGAGCTGCTGGAAGCTGGCATTGATGTTTTCACTACCGTCAACGTTCAGCATCTGGAAAGTCTGAACGATGTGGTCAGCGGCGTCACCGGAATTCAGGTACGGGAAACCGTGCCTGATCCTTTTTTTGATGCTGCCGACGACGTGGTGCTGGTGGACCTGCCCCCGGACGATCTGCGTCAACGGCTGAAAGAAGGCAAAGTCTACATTGCCGGGCAGGCGGAGCGCGCCATTGAACATTTTTTCCGCAAAGGCAATCTGATCGCCCTGCGCGAACTGGCTCTGCGCCGTACTGCCGATCGCGTAGATGAACAAATGCGCGCCTGGCGGGGGCATCCTGGCGAAGAGAAAGTCTGGCACACGCGTGACGCGATCCTTTTATGCATCGGCCATAACACTGGCAGCGAAAAACTGGTTCGCGCGGCGGCGCGGCTGGCGTCAAGGCTGGGGAGCGTCTGGCACGCGGTGTATGTTGAAACCCCTGCCCTGCACCGCTTACCGGAGAAAAAACGTCGGGCAATTCTCCGCGCCTTACGTCTGGCGCAGGAGCTGGGCGCGGAGACGGCAACACTTTCTGATCCAGCGGAAGAAAAAGCCGTAGTGCGTTATGCCCGTGAACATAATCTCGGCAAGATTATTCTCGGTCGTCCGGCCTCGCGCCGCTGGTGGCGTCGGGAAACGTTTGCTGACCGACTGGCGCGCATCGCCCCCGATCTCGATCAGGTGCTGGTCGCGCTTGATGAACCACCCGCCCGCACGATTAACAACGCGCCGGATAGCCGCTCTTTTAAAGACAAGTGGCGGGTACAGATTCAGGGATGCGTGGTTGCCGCCGCGTTATGCGCCGTTATCACCTTAATTGCCATGCAGTGGCTGATGGCGTTTGATGCCGCCAACCTGGTGATGCTGTATCTGTTAGGCGTGGTAGTGGTGGCGCTATTTTATGGGCGCTGGCCTTCAGTGGTCGCCACCGTCATTAATGTAGTGAGTTTCGATCTCTTTTTTATCGCTCCACGCGGCACGCTCGCCGTCTCTGATGTGCAATATCTGCTGACCTTCACGGTGATGTTAACCGTCGGACTGGTGATCGGGAACCTTACTGCTGGCGTGCGTTATCAGGCGCGGGTAGCCCGCTACCGCGAGCAACGCACACGGCACTTATATGAAATGTCGAAAGCCCTGGCAGTAGGCCGCAGTCCGCAGGATATCGCCGCCACCAGCGAACAGTTTATTGCCTCCACGTTTCATGCCCGCAGCCAGGTATTGTTACCCGATGACAATGGAAAATTGCAGCCATTGACACATCCGCAAGGAATGACGCCGTGGGACGATGCCATCGCGCAGTGGAGTTTTGATAAAGGCCTGCCTGCGGGCGCGGGCACCGACACGTTACCCGGCGTGCCGTACCAGATTTTGCCGTTAAAAAGCGGCGAGAAAACCTACGGTCTGGTGGTGGTGGAACCGGGGAATCTGCGCCAGTTGATGATCCCGGAACAGCAGCGCCTGCTGGAGACGTTTACGCTGTTAGTTGCCAATGCCCTGGAACGCCTGACGTTGACCGCCAGCGAAGAACAGGCGCGGATGGCAAGCGAACGTGAACAGATCCGCAACGCCCTGCTGGCGGCACTTTCGCATGATTTACGCACTCCGCTTACGGTGCTGTTCGGTCAGGCTGAAATCTTAACGCTCGATCTGGCAAGCGAAGGATCGCCCCACGCCCGCCAGGCCAGCGAGATTCGCCAGCATGTGCTGAACACTACCCGACTGGTGAATAATCTACTGGATATGGCGCGAATTCAGTCCGGCGGCTTTAATTTGAAGAAAGAGTGGTTAACGCTGGAAGAAGTGGTCGGCAGCGCGCTGCAAATGCTGGAACCGGGATTATCGTCGCCCATCAACCTTTCTCTGCCAGAACCGCTGACTTTAATCCACGTTGACGGACCACTCTTTGAACGGGTGCTGATTAATCTGCTGGAGAACGCGGTGAAATACGCGGGTGCGCAGGCCGAAATTGGTATTGATGCCCACATTGAGGGCGAGAAGCTACAACTGGATGTCTGGGATAATGGCTCCGGTCTTCCGCCAGGCCAGGAGCAGACGATATTCGATAAGTTTGCGCGTGGGAATAAAGAATCGGCAGTGCCGGGTGTAGGGCTTGGGCTGGCAATTTGTCGGGCGATTGTGGATGTACACGGCGGCACCATTACCGCGTTCAACCGACCGGAAGGTGGTGCCTGTTTTCGTGTTACACTTCCCCAGCAAACTGCCCCTGAACTTGAAGAATTTCATGAGGATATGTGACAAACGTTCTGATTGTTGAAGATGAACAGGCTATTCGTCGGTTTCTGCGCACGGCGCTGGAGGGCGATGGTATGCGCGTCTTTGAGGCCGAAACGCTGCAACGCGGCTTACTGGAAGCGGCAACCCGCAAGCCGGATTTAATTATTCTCGATCTCGGTCTGCCCGACGGTGATGGGATTGAGTTTATCCGCGACCTGCGCCAGTGGAGCGCGGTGCCGGTGATTGTGCTTTCCGCACGTAGTGAAGAGAGCGACAAAATCGCCGCGCTGGATGCCGGAGCTGATGATTACCTGAGTAAACCGTTTGGCATTGGCGAGCTTCAGGCTCGTCTGCGCGTCGCTTTACGCCGCCATTCAGCCACCGCCGCGCCCGATCCGGTGGTGAAATTTTCCGATGTGACCGTCGATTTAGCGGCTCGTGTGATCCATCGCGGTGAGGAAGAGGTGCATCTCACCCCGATTGAGTTCCGCCTGCTGGCGGTGCTGCTTAATAACGCCGGGAAAGTGCTCACCCAGCGCCAGTTACTCAACCAAGTGTGGGGGCCAAATGCGGTTGAACACAGCCACTATTTGCGGATTTATATGGGGCATCTGCGGCAAAAACTGGAACAAGACCCGGCTCGGCCTCGCCATTTTATTACTGAAACCGGTATTGGGTATCGGTTTATGCTTTGAATGTTTATTCATTTTTCATGCTTTAAATTTTAACCTTAGTTCTGCTGAAATATTATTCGGCCGAACTAAGGCACCTGCAAATAAAAAACAATGAACTCACAATCTCAAAACAACAAGATAACAATCTATTCTGGGTCATTGATGCTTAATGATTAAGCGATTTAGATTTGATTATTTTTTTGATCTTCTTCACAGATCGGAGACTTTTCATGGATAGAATAATTTCACCTTCAACTGATACAGAAAAAGGTAAAGGAAAATGGAAAATAATAACCGTGCAATGCCTCATATAAGGCGAACAACTCATATTATGAAGTTTTCCCATCGCAATAGCTTTGACTTTCATTTCTTTAATGCCCGCTAGTCTTCTGACTAAAGGGCACCTCAAAATACAGGTCTCCCTGTCTTTAAGCATAACAGGTTAATACCTGTATCCCCTGGTGCTCATACATTGCTAACCCTTTTATACCCTTATTAATTCAGATCGCTACGCCGCAATCTGGATAGGTAGAGTATTGCCAGTTACCGGGCTGGTCGGGTTATTGCATCTACAAAAAGCAAACTACTGATTTATTTATCAGGGGTGATTTTTTGCTTTTTTCCGGCGTTATCAATTTCTCTTTTGAGAAATTGAGGACCTGCTATTACCTGAAATAAAGAGATGAAAAATGTCAGAATTAAAAATTGCCGTTAGTCGTTCTTGCCAGAATTACTTTTCCACTCATCGTGTATGCGTGAATATTGAAGAAAGTAATTATATTGACGTTGCTGCCATTGTTTTATCGGTCGATGATGTTGAACGTGGAAAACTCGATGAAATAGACGCTACTGGCTATGGCATTCCTGTATTTATTGCCACGGAAAATGAAGAACATGTGCCTGCAAAATACCTGTCACGTATTTCGGGTGTCTTCGAACATTGCGAAGCGCGGAAAACGTTTTATGGTCGCCAGTTAGAAACCGCAGCCAGCCATTATGAAACGCAGCTGCGCCCGCCTTTCTTCCGCGCACTGGTTGATTATGTCAATCAGGGTAACAGCGCCTTTGATTGCCCCGGTCATCAGGGCGGCGAGTTTTTCCGTCGCCATCCGGCGGGTAACCAGTTTGTAGAGTATTTTGGTGAAACTCTTTTCCGTTCCGACTTGTGCAACGCTGACGTGGCGATGGGCGATCTGTTGATTCATGAAGGTGCGCCGTGTATCGCACAACAACATGCGGCAAAAGTGTTTAATGCCGATAAAACCTACTTCGTTTTAAACGGCACCTCCTCTTCAAACAAAGTGGTATTAAACGCACTGCTGACACCGGGCGATCTGGTGCTGTTTGACCGCAATAACCATAAATCTAATCACCACGGGGCGTTGCTACAGGCTGGTGCAACACCGGTTTATCTGGAAACAGCACGCAACCCGTATGGCTTTATCGGTGGCATTGATGCGCACTGCTTCGAAGAAAATTACCTGCGCGAACTGATTGCAGAAGTCGCACCGCAGCGGGCAAAAGAGGCTCGTCCGTTCCGCCTCGCGGTTATTCAGTTAGGCACCTACGACGGCACTATTTATAACGCCCGCCAGGTGGTGGATAAAATTGGTCATCTGTGTGACTACATTCTGTTTGACTCCGCATGGGTCGGCTACGAGCAGTTTATCCCGATGATGGCTGACTGTTCGCCGCTGCTGCTGGAGCTTAATGAAAACGATCCGGGCATTCTGGTTACGCAATCAGTCCATAAACAGCAGGCAGGTTTTTCCCAGACTTCACAAATTCATAAAAAAGACCGCCATATCAAAGGGCAACCGCGTTATGTACCGCATAAACGCATGAACAATGCCTTTATGATGCATGCCTCTACCAGCCCGTTCTATCCGTTGTTCGCGGCACTGGACGTCAACGCTAAAATGCATGAAGGCGTAAGCGGTCGCAATATGTGGATGGACTGCGTGGCGAATGGCATTGATGCACGCAAACTGATCCTTGAAAACTGTCATCATATTCGTCCGTTCGTTCCTGAACTGGTGGATGGCAAGCCATGGCAGTCATACCCCACCGCTGAAATTGCCAATGACCTGCGCTTCTTCCAGTTTGTACCAGGAGAACACTGGCACTCTTTTGAAGGCTACGCAGAAAACCAATATTTTGTCGATCCGTGCAAGCTGCTACTGACTACCCCTGGCATTGATGCACGTAACGGCGAATATGAGGCATTCGGTGTTCCTGCAACCATTCTCGCTAACTTCCTGCGTGAAAATAGTGTCGTTCCAGAAAAATGCGACCTTAACTCCATTTTATTCCTGCTGACTCCGGCAGAAGATATGGCCAAACTACAACAGCTTGTCGCCCTGCTGGCACGTTTCGAAAAACTGCTGGAAGATGATGCGCCTCTGGCAGACGTACTGCCTTCCATTTACAAACAACATGAAGCCCGTTACGCCGGTTATACCCTGCGTCAGTTGTGCCAGGAAATGCACGACCTGTATGCCCGTCATAACGTGAAACAACTGCAAAAAGAGATGTTCCGTAAGGAACACTTCCCTCGCGTCAGCATGAATCCACAAGAAGCTAACTACGCCTACTTACGCGGTGAGGTGGAGCTGGTTCGTCTGCCGGATGCAGAAGGGCGTATCGCAGCCGAAGGTGCCCTGCCTTATCCTCCAGGCGTGCTGTGTGTTGTTCCGGGTGAAGTCTGGGGCGGTGCAGTTCTGCGTTACTTCATTGCCCTGGAAGAAGGCATTAACCTGCTGCCAGGTTTTGCGCCGGAATTACAGGGGGTCTACATCGAAGAACATGACGGTCGCAAACAGGTCTGGTGCTATGTCATCAAATCAAGCGAAGCACAAAGCGCCCTGCTGAAGGGAGAAAAATTATGAGTCAGGCTAAAGCGAATAAAATGGGCGTCGTGCAGTTAACCATACTGACGATGGTCAACATGATGGGTTCCGGCATCATTATGCTGCCGACCAAACTAGCCGAAGTCGGGACGATCTCGATTATCTCCTGGCTAGTGACGGCTGTAGGATCAATGGCGCTGGCCTGGGCCTTTGCAAAATGCGGTATGTATAGCCGTAAACCAGGTGGTATGGGGGGTTATGCCGAATATGCCTTCGGTAAATCCGGTAACTTCATGGCGAACTATACCTACGGTGTGTCGCTACTGATTGCCAATGTCGCCATCGCTATTTCCGCCGTTGGCTACGGTACTGAGTTGTTTGACACAACCCTTTCGCCTGTTCAGATTGGTCTTGCCACTATTGCTGTGCTGTGGGTATGTACCGTGGCTAACTTTGGTGGTGCACGCATTACCGGGCAAATCAGTAGCATTACCGTGTGGGGTGTCATTATTCCGGTAATTGGCCTGTGCATTATCGGCTGGTTCTGGTTCAGCCCGACGCTTTACGCTGACTCCTGGAATCCGCATCATGCGCCCTTCTTTAGCGCGGTTGGTTCTTCCATCGCCATGACATTGTGGGCTTTTCTCGGTCTGGAGTCTGCCTGTGCGAATGCTGAAGTGGTAGAAAACCCGGAACGTAACGTGCCAATTGCTGTTCTTGGCGGTACGTTGGGTGCGGCAGTAATTTATATCGTCTCTACTAACGTGATTGCCGGGATTGTGCCCAATATGGAGCTGGCAAATTCAACGGCACCGTTTGGTCTGGCCTTCGCGCAGATGTTCACACCGGAAGTCGGTAAAGTGATTATGGCGTTGATGGTGATGTCCTGCTGCGGTTCATTGCTCGGCTGGCAGTTCACCATTGCCCAGGTGTTTAAATCTTCTGCCGATGAAGGGTACTTCCCGAAAATTTTCTCCCGTGTAACCAAAGTAGATGCACCGGTTCAGGGAATGTTGACCATTGTGATTATCCAGAGCGGATTATCGCTGATGACCATTAGCCCGTCGCTGAACAGCCAGTTCAACGTGCTGGTTAACCTGGCCGTGGTGACCAATATCATCCCGTATATTCTGTCGATGGCAGCACTGGTAATCATCCAGAAAGCAGCGAATGTTCCGGCTGCTAAAGCGAAAGTGGCTAACTTTGTTGCCTTTATTGGTGCGATGTACAGCTTCTATGCGCTGTACTCGTCTGGGGAAGAGGCCATGCTGTATGGCTCCATCGTGACCTTCCTCGGCTGGACACTGTATGGTCTGGTATCACCCCGCTTTGAACTGAAAAATAAACACGGTTAATAAAGCGAAGTAAAAAAGGGCGATCGAATGATCGCCCTTTGGGATTATTAACAAAGTGCTCGTTGTTCATGCCGGATGCGGCGTGAACGCCTTATCCGGCCTACAAAATAGCGTAAATTCAATAGATTGCACTATCCTCGTAGGCCTGATAAGCGTAGCGCATCAGGCAGTCATAAGTAAAAAGGGCGATCTTCCGACCGCCCTTTTTCTTATTTAATATGTTTACGCGTTTTTCAGAACTTCGCTAACAATCTCGACTGCTTCTTTCTCGATCTGCTTGCGATGTTCTTCACCGAGGAAGCTTTCGCAGTAGATCTTGTATGCGTCTTCCGTGCCTGACGGACGCGCGGCGAACCAGCCGTTGTCAGTCATCACTTTCAGACCGCCAATAGAAGCACCGTTGCCCGGAGCAGCAGTCAGGCGCGCGGTAATTGGGTCACCTGCCAGGGTGCTGGCGCTCACCATTTCCGGAGACAGCTTAGACAGCGCCGCTTTTTGTGCGGAAGTCGCAGCTGCCTGCAAGCGGTTGTAGCTCGGCGCACCAAAGCGTTTCGCCAGTTCGTTGTAGTGTTCCTGCGGGTTCTTACCGGTGACTGCGGTAATTTCCGCAGCCAGCAGACACATGATGATGCCGTCTTTATCGGTTGACCACGGCGTACCGTCGAAACGCAGGAAGGAAGCCCCCGCGCTCTCTTCGCCGCCAAAGCCGAAGCTACCGTCGAACAGACCATCAACAAACCATTTGAAGCCTACCGGTACTTCTACCAGCTTGCGCCCCAAATCGTTGACCACACGGTCGATCATCGCAGAAGAAACCAGCGTTTTACCCACTGCAACATCTTTGCCCCACTGCGGACGATGCTGGAACAGGTAGTTGATTGCCACCGCCAGGTAATGGTTTGGATTCATCAAACCTGCAGGAGTGACGATGCCGTGACGGTCATAATCCGGGTCGTTAGCAAACGCCAGATCGAACTTATCACGCAGCGCCAGCAGACCCGCCATCGCACACTCAGAAGAGCAGTCCATACGGATCGCGCCGTCTTTATCGAGGTGCATAAAGCGGAAGGTTTGATCGACCTGATCGTTAACGATGGTCAGGTTGAGGTTGTAATATTCGCCAATGCGCTTCCAGTATTCGATACCGGAACCGCCCAGCGGATCAACGCCCAGCGTCAGGCCAGCTTTCTGAATCGCCGCCATATCAACGATATCCGCCAGACCTTCCACAAACGGCTGCACCAGATCCTGCTCTTTCACATGACCGGATGCCATCGCTTCGTCGAGGGAGATACGCTTCACGCCTTTCAGGCCATCGGCCAGCAGTGCGTTAGCTCTGTCTTCCACCACTTTAGTGACGTTGGTATCAGCCGGGCCACCATTTGGCGGGTTGTATTTGATACCACCATCTTCCGGCGGGTTATGGGACGGCGTAATCACGATACCATCTGCCAGCGGGCCACCTTTTTTGTTGTGAACCAGAATGGCATTGGAAACGGCAGGCGTCGGAGTGAAGCCATTGTTTTCCTGCACAATAACGTCTACACCGTTCGCTGCCAGCACTTCCAGTACGGAAATGAACGCAGGTTCGGACAGGGCGTGAGTATCTTTACCCACATAGCAAGGGCCAGTGATGCCGTTTTTCGCACGTTCTTCAGCAATTGCCTGAGCGATCGCCAGAATGTGCGGCTCGTTAAAGCTGTGGCGCGCTGCACTGCCACGGTGACCGGAAGTACCGAATTTCACCGCATGCTCCGCATTCCCTGCTTCTGGTTTCAGTACATAATATTGCGCCGTCAGTTGGGCGACGTTAATCAAATCACTCTGTTGTGCAGGTTGACCTGCACGATTGTGGATTGCCATTGCTTTGTCCTTTATCTGCAACGTTTTAGATAGTTCCGCAAACCTTCTCAATCAATTCCGCCGGGAATTGCATCGACTGCATGATGTGTTCGATCATGCTGCATTTACGGCCGGTGTTAGTGTTGGTGATCACCCAATACGGCGTGCCTGGCACATGTTTCGGCTTGGTCTGATTACCATTTTTCAGCAGCGTTTGTTCATCTGCCGCAAAGTAAACGCGCGTGCGACCATGCAACGATTCCGTTGCCTCGGCAAACGCCTGAGCGTCAAGAGAATATAGTGTAGACAACAGCAGCATAAAGCGGTTGACCGCGCGCTTCTGCTCTGCGTATTCATCGGAAAGCAGAAGTTCACGCATTGCGCGTACTTTGTCTTTAATCGTTTTGATCGGCTTCGCTTCGACGATAGCAGGCGACGCAATGCGAACCTCTTTCGTCACCGGAGCAGCAGGCTGTGATGCGGCGGAAAATTTCAACATGCGCCGTAAAATGTCGGATGCGCTCTCGCCGATATGCTTAGTGTGGCTGGCAATATAGCTGTAGAGTTCATCATCAACTTCAATCGTTTTCATCTTAATCCAGTGCGGTGTCTTAGCTGAATACAAGTCGCCAGGAGTATATGAATAAATCCCGGCAGCGGATAGCGTCAAGCCTGGCTTGCAGAAAAACTCGGATTAAACCTTATTTGTTGCAGCCCTGTGGCACAATGGTCAACATAATACCCTAACCCGACTTCGCGAAAAAAAGAACTTTGCCATGAAATTGAATATCCGCGCGCAATCTGCACAAAACCAGCATAATAATTCTCCCATCGTCCTCGTCCACGGTTTGTTTGGTAGTCTCGACAACCTCGGCGTTCTGGCGCGCGACCTGGTGAGCGACCACAATATTATCCAGGTCGATATGCGTAACCACGGACTTTCACCGCGCGATCCTGTGATGAATTATCCAGCAATGGCGCAAGATCTGCTGGATACGCTGGATGCACAACAGATCGAAAAAGCGACGTTTATCGGTCACTCTATGGGCGGTAAAGCCGTTATGGCGCTAACTGCACTAGCCCCCGATCGCATCGATAAGCTGGTGGCGATCGATATTGCGCCGGTTGATTATCACGTGCGTCGTCATGATGAGATTTTCGCCGCCATCAACGCCGTCAGCGAATCCAGCGCGCAAACACGACAGCAGGCAGCAACGGTGATGCGCCAACATCTGAATGAAGAAGGGGTGATTCAGTTTCTGCTGAAATCTTACGTTGATGGTGAATGGCGTTTTAACGTGCCAGTGTTGTGGGATCAGTATCCGCATATTGTTGGCTGGGAGAAAATCCCGGCATGGGATCACCCTGCCCTGTTTATCCCCGGCGGTAATTCACCGTATGTCACTGAACAATATCGTGATGATTTACTGGCGCAATTCCCGCAGGCACGGGCGCATGTGATTGCGGGTGCGGGTCACTGGGTACACGCCGAAAAACCTGATGCGGTACTGCGCGCCATCCGTCGCTATCTCAATGATTAACGCAACTGATTAAAAACCCAGCGTCCGCGTCGCTTTCCGCGCGTGGGCGTTGGCGTGACTCATCGCGCTGATGTATTATGGCGCGCTATCCATCCGGGCAGACGCCCGGCTGATTGTTTCCCCCGAAGTCACCAAGATCATGGCCAAAGAACAAACGGACCGTACGACATTAGATCTGTTCGCGCACGAGCGTCGACCGGGACGACCGAAAACCAATCCGCTTTCGCGCGATGAACAGCTGCGTATTAATAAACGCAACCAGCTAAAACGCGACAAAGTACGTGGTCTTAAGCGTGTCGAACTGAAGCTGAACGCGGAAGCTGTCGAGGCGCTGAATGAGCTGGCAGAGTCGCGCAATATGAGCCGTAGCGAACTGATCGAAGAGATTTTGATGCAGCAGTTGGCGGCACTGCGTAGTCAAGGCATCGTTTAAATTTCCACTTTCATGTAGCACAGTGTGCAGTCCTGCCCGTTTGCTGATTCCGCAAGACTGCCTGTTCTGCTATGATTGCCTTTATCCGTGGGCAATTTGCCACCCCCATTTCAATAAGTTTCAAGAGGTTATTTCACTCATGGCTATCACTGGCATCTTTTTCGGCAGCGACACCGGTAATACCGAAAATATCGCAAAAATGATTCAAAAACAGCTTGGTAAAGACGTTGCCGATGTCCATGACATTGCAAAAAGCAGCAAAGAAGATCTGGAAGCTTATGACATTCTGCTGCTGGGTATCCCAACCTGGTATTACGGCGAAGCGCAGTGTGACTGGGACGACTTCTTCCCGACTCTCGAAGAGATTGATTTCAATGGTAAACTGGTTGCCCTGTTTGGCTGTGGCGACCAGGAAGATTACGCCGAATATTTCTGTGATGCATTAGGCACTATCCGTGACATCATCGAACCGCGCGGCGCGACTATCGTGGGTCACTGGCCAACTGCGGGCTACCATTTCGAAGCATCAAAAGGTCTGGCAGATGACGATCACTTTGTCGGCCTGGCTATTGACGAAGACCGTCAGCCGGAACTGACCGCTGAACGCGTGGAAAAATGGGTTAAGCAAATTTCTGAAGAGCTGCATCTCGACGAAATTATCAACGCCTGATGTGATGCGGTGTAGGCTAATGTCTACGCCGTATTAATAGATAATGCCAATCAAAATAATTGCTACAAATTTGTAACTTTTGCCGTAGTACCTGTACAATGTTCCAGTATTGAAGTGGCCTTGCCGATGTAAATGTAAGCTAAGCCACGTTTTTATTAACAATATTTGCCAGGGACTTGTAGTTTTCATTTAGGCGTGGCAATTCTATAATGATACGCATTATCTCAAGAGCAAATTCTGTCACTTCTCCTAATGAAGTGAACCGCTTAGTAACAGGACAGATTCCGCATGACTGATAACAATACCGCCCTAAAGAAAGCTGGCCTGAAAGTAACGCTTCCTCGTTTAAAAATCCTGGAAGTTCTTCAGGAGCCGGACAACCATCACGTCAGTGCGGAAGATTTATACAAACGTCTGATCGATATGGGTGAAGAAATTGGTCTGGCTACGGTATATCGCGTACTGAACCAGTTTGACGATGCCGGTATCGTCACCCGCCACAATTTTGAAGGCGGTAAATCCGTATTTGAACTGACCCAGCAACATCATCACGATCACCTGATCTGCCTCGACTGCGGCAAGGTTATTGAATTTAGTGATGAATCTATCGAAGCGCGTCAGCGTGAAATCGCCGCGAAACATGGTATTCGCCTGACTAACCATAGTCTCTATCTTTACGGTCACTGCGCCGAAGGCGATTGCCGCGAAGATGAGCACGCGCACGAAGGCAAATAAGTCAGCCTGAACGAGAAAAGCCAACCTGCGGGTTGGCTTTTTTATACCAGGGAAATAAGAACAAGCGAGAGTTACAGCCCTCGCTTTTTTTGTTTTTACTGCGTAGCGTTATTACTGCGAATTTCCTGCCAGACTTTATCGCAATCGGCTTTCACTGCCTGGTCGTTACCGGTTTGCGTTGCGCGCAGACACTGCTGATAATCCAGTACCCGCACACTTTCCTGGTCGGCAAACTGCTGATGTTGTTTCTCTTTCTTCAGCACGTTTAACACGCTCTGGCAGGCCTCAATTTTTTCCGGCGAGCCTTGTGCTGTGTTGATGCAGGCGCTGTAAGCTTCTTTCAGACGACTGTCTTCCTGTGGCGCGGTTGATTGCGCACAAGCCACCAGCCCCGATGCCATCATGGCGATGAGAATCAGTTTTTTCATAGCAAATTCCTCAAACGCGCGGCAGGCGAAATACCTGCCGCGTCGGGCATCAGAAGATAGTGAACGGCGCGATAACCATGAATTTCACGTCACGCTCATCCTGGAAGATGTTGCCGTAACCGCCACCCCAGCTTGGGATGTCGGAGTGGTTGTCGTATTCGGTGAAATGCAGTTTGAACATCGTGCCCTTGGCGCGACCGTCCTGAATGGTGTAGACCGCATCCAGACTGTAAGCAGACTCTTCGATAGTCCGGTTTTTGTCGTAGTACGCATCCGGATTGCTCTGCCATGTCGCTGGTTTGGCATCCCATGCATAAACGTAGGAAGCGCCGATGGCGAAGCCGGGAAGATTCCAGTTTTTCAGGTCATACATCGCACCGAAGAAGACCGCTTTTTCGCCGTTGGCGTTAAAGTCAGAGCGGTTATCCCACCAGATATCCAGGCGACCGTTCGAGGAAGCGTAGGTTGGGGTCATACGTTGCAGGAAGTATCCCTGCTGACCATCGGCTTTAACCCAGGTGCCTTCGAGGCGCAAATCCACTACGTCAGCCGCCCGGTAGCCAAAGGTCAACGCCTGCAGCCAGGCGGTGCCGTCATAAAGATCGTTGACGCTGCGATCGTCAACTTTGTCGCGCGTACCGTAGAACTGGTAGCTGGTGGTTAACGGGCTACCGGCGATATCAAATTTATAGCTGGCTTTGGCAAAATATTGATCGATATACCCTTCCGCCTGACCAAACGCCGCTTCCAGTACGAAGTTATTTTTGAAGTCGTACTTCGCCCCGAGGGAGTGCAGATAATCAACTTTGGTGGTTTTATCGTTCTGATAAAACTCATCCATTTCCAGATGCCACGGCGCTTTGTATTCGTTGGTCCACATGTAGGAGAAACTCAACGCACCGGCATCGCCGTAATCAAAATTCGCCCCGGCTTCCGCACCCTGATAAGTACCCGGCATAAAGCTCCAGTGCGGCGCTAACAGCGTCTGACCGGTTGGCTGAATATAACCAGCCCTCGCCCACGCCGGACCGTATTTAAATTTAGCCGCTGCTTTATACAGGCTTATACCGCTTTTATCGCCGGACCAGTCTTCGTCATAGGCTTTATTACTTTTTGAAAACGCGATTTCGTTCGGGTGAGAGCTGTCGCCGTTTTCTGCCATTTCAATCGCCGTAAATGCGGCAATATCAAGGCCGAACATATCAGCAGCATAACCAGACTGAAAATCGAGGTTGGCGTTCCAGGTGGAGTGAGAAAGGTTGGTTTTGTATTTGTCACCGTCGGTAACATCTTTACGGTCGCGTTCACGCTGCCAGTAATAGATACCGCCGGTTAAGGTTGAATCGTCGATGAATCCTTCGGCGCGAGCCTCCGGCATTGCCATAAAGCCCGACATTGCTGTAACACCGGCGATAGCCAGCGCCAGCGTACTACGTTTGCCACTAAACGCACGCATGGGTTAATCCTCTTTGACGTATAAATTGCTGCACCACAGGTGAACAGCGAAAAAAATAAAAATTAAAAAAGTAGCGTTGAGAAAAGTCTCGCTGACTACAGGAACAGACTATTTTTCGCGACGCGAATTATCAATCTCTTTCTGTAACGAGAATGTAAGAACATGAGCAACCGCACATATTTTGATGATTTTTGTTACAGGATTTAAGTTTGCAGCAGAAGAGTTTGTAGAAGAAAAAATATGTGGCTTTCCAGTAGGATGAAAGCGGTTACATTTTATTTAATTATGATTTGTGTTTTTAAATTTATTTTACGGATAAATTGCGAAGCGGAATTAATTCGCGATGATAAGCAGAAAAAACGCCGCAGAGCGCGGCTTTGGGATTTTTGTATGTTTCATGCCGGATGTGGCGTAAACGCCTTATCCGACCTACAAAAGCACGCAAATTCAATATATTGTAGAGATCTCGTAGGCCTGATAAGCGTAGCGCATCAGGCAATTTAGCGTTTGATACTGTTTGTGTGTTTCTTGCCGGATGCGGCATTTACGCCGCATCCGGCATGGTGAAACTTAGAATTACTCGCCAACCTTTGCCCAGGTATCACGCAGCCCAACGGTGCGGTTAAATACCGGTTTTTCCGCCGTAGAATGGCGGCTGTCGAGGCAGAAGTAACCTTCACGCTCAAACTGGAACGCTTTACCCGCTACCGCGTCTTTCAGAGACGGTTCAGCAAAGCCCTGTTTGATGACCAGTGATTCAGGGTTAATCACCGACAGGAAATCATCCGCAGCGCCTGGATTCGGCACGCTGAACAGGCGATCGTACAGGCGGATTTCAACCGGCAGCGCATGTGCCGCGCTTACCCAGTGAATAACGCCTTTCACTTTACGACCATCAGCCGGATCTTTGCTTAAAGTGTCGGCATCGTAAGTACAGAAGATGGTGGTGATATTGCCTTCGGCATCTTTCTCCACGCGTTCTGCTTTAATCACGTAAGCATTACGCAGACGCACTTCTTTACCCAGCACCAGACGCTTGTACTGCTTGTTAGCTTCTTCGCGGAAATCGGCGCGATCGATCCAAATCTCACCGCTAAACGGCACCTGACGGCTACCCATTTCCGGTTTGTTCGGATGGTTCGGCATAGTGACCATTTCGCCTTCGCCCTGATAGTTTTCGATAACCAGTTTCACCGGATCGATAACCGCCATTGCGCGCGGCGCGTTTTCGTTGAGATCTTCACGAATACAGGATTCCAGAGATGCCATCTCAATGGTGTTGTCCTGCTTGGTCACGCCGATGCGTTTGCAGAACTCACGAATAGAAGCCGCAGTGTAACCACGACGACGCAGACCTGAAATAGTCGGCATACGCGGATCGTCCCAGCCTTCTACGTGCTTGTCGGTCACCAACTGGTTCAGCTTACGCTTGGACATCACGGTGTATTCCAGATTCAGGCGCGAGAATTCGTACTGGCGCGGATGAACAGGAATGGTGATGTTGTCCAGAACCCAGTCATACAGACGACGGTTGTCCTGGAACTCCAGCGTACACAGAGAGTGCGTAATGCCTTCCAGCGCATCGCTGATGCAGTGGGTGAAGTCGTACATCGGGTAGATGCACCACTTGTTGCCGGTCTGGTGGTGTTCAGCAAATTTAATGCGGTACAGCACCGGATCGCGCATCACGATAAACGGCGAAGCCATGTCGATTTTCGCACGCAGGCAGGCTTTACCTTCTTCAAAACCGCCGGTACGCATTTTTTCGAACAGCGCCAGGTTCTCTTCAACGCTGCGGTCGCGGTACGGACTGTTTTTACCCGGCTGCGTCAGGGTGCCACGGTATTCGCGGATCTGTTCCGGCGTCAGTTCATCGACATACGCCAGGCCTTTATTGATCAATTCGATCGCATAGGCATGGAGCTGATCAAAATAGTCGGAGGAGTAACGAACGTTACCAGACCAGTGAAAACCTAACCATTCAACGTCGTTTTTGATCGACTCTACGTACTCGATATCTTCTTTTACCGGGTTAGTGTCGTCGAAACGCAGGTTGCACTGGCCTTTATAGTCCTGAGCGATCCCGAAGTTCAGGCAGATAGATTTCGCATGACCAATATGCAGATAGCCATTTGGTTCTGGCGGGAAACGGGTGTGTACTGTGGTGTGCTTGCCACTGGCCAGATCTTCATCAATGATCTGACGAATAAAGTTAGTCGGGCGGGCTTCTGCCTCACTCATCGTGGATTCCTCAAAGCGTAAACAACGTATAACGGCGTATGATCTTATAAGCGGGACAGGCTGACAACTGTTAGTTAGAGAAAATAGAAAATCTCACTGAGATTATGGGGATGATTGATGAAAAAAAAAGCGGCGAAGATGATATCCGCCGCTTTTGCCACTCCTGTGTCATTGTTGGATGCGACGCTGGTGCGTCTTATCCAACCTACACTGAGCTTTTGTAGGCCTGATAAGACGCGTCAAGCGTCGCATCAGGCATGAAACAGATTACTTTTTGATTTCATACAGCGGCGTTTGACCCGCCACAACATGACCCTGGGCTTTAATGATCAGACCGCTGAAATCGTCGATATTGCTGCAAACCACCGGGCTAATCATCGAACGAGCGTTAGCATTCAGGTAATCCAGATCCATTTCCAGAATCGGTTGCCCTGCACTTACCTGCGCCCCCTCTTCCACCAAACGCTTAAAGCCTTTACCTTCCAGCGCCACGGTGTCGATACCCATGTGGACGACGATCTCCGCGCCTTTTTCGGTTTCAAGGCAGAATGCGTGGTTGGTGTTGAAGATTTTTACGATAGTCCCTGCGGCTGGTGATACAACGATTTTATCCGTCGGTTTCACCGCCACACCGTCGCCCACCGCTTTGCTGGCGAACGCTTCGTCTGGCACCTGATCCAGTGCGACAACATCACCAGTAATCGGCGATACCAGCTCAGCGATAGACACTGCATTTGGTACAGCCTGTGGTTTTGCTGCCGGCGCGGCAGTTGCCGGAGCCGCTTCAGCAGAAGCAGCAGCTACCGGGCCACGAGCAACGACTTTCTTCATCGCATCACCGATAGATTCCGCTTTCGCACCAACAATCACCTGGATGGTCTGTTTGTTCAGTTTCACCACCCCAGAAGCACCCAGACGTTTACACATCGCATCGTTGACGCGGGCTGAGTCACCCACCGTCAGGCGCAGACGGGTAATACAGGCGTCAATCGCTTTCAGGTTGTCGCTACCGCCAACCGCAGCAATATAGTTGGTCGCCAGTTGAGTCAGACCTTCTTCAGTGTTGCTGTTGGCTTCTTCAGTAACAATTTCGTCTTCTTTATCTTCACGGCCTGGCGTTTTCAGGTTGAACATGCGGATAACTGCACTGAATACCACAAAGTAGATAACGAAGAAGATAACGCCCATCACCAGCAGCATCCAGACGTTCTGGCTGGCTGCCGGCAGGTTATACATCAACGCATAGTCGATGGCGCCCGCAGAGAAAGAGAAGCCCGCGTGAATACCCAGCAGCGTCGCCACAAACAGGCTGATACCGGTCAGCAGTGCGTGCAGGAGGTACAGCAACGGCGCAAGGAACATGAACAGGAATTCCAGCGGCTCGGTAACACCAGTCAGGAACGCGGTGATAGCAACGGAAAGCAGCATCCCGCCAACCATCGGACGACGCTCTTTCGGTGCTGCGAAGTACATCGCCAGTGCCGCACCCGGCAGACCAAACATCATGATCGGGAAGAAGCCGGACATGAACATCCCCGCAGTGCCGTCACCGGCATAGAAGCGGTTGATGTCGCCGTGGAAAACCGTCCCTGCCGCGTTGGTAAATTCACCAATCTGGAACCAGGCAATGGTGTTCAGCACCTGATGCAGACCAGTTGGGATCAGCAGACGGTTGATGAAACCAAAGATACCGGAACCCAGCGCGCCCGCAGAAACGATCCATTCACCACCAGCATGAATAGCGTGCTGCACCGGTGGCCAGACATAACCAAAAATAGCCGCCAATACCAGGCAGAAGAAGCCAGTGGCAATCGGCACAAAACGTTTACCACCGAAGAAGCTCAGGAAGTCCGGCAGTTTAATATCGGACCAACGGTTATAGGCTGCACCACCGACCAGGCCGGTAATGATACCCGCCAGTACACCCATATTGATTTCCGGGTTGATGGTCACCATCGCTTTGGTTAACACAAAGTAACCTACCGCACCCGCCAGCGCCGCCGCACCTGCGCTGTCTTTGGACCAGCTGGATGCCACGCCGATGGCGAAGATTAATGCGAGGTTATCAAAAATCGCGCCGCCCGCCTGGGCAATAAACGCAACGTTAAGTAAATCTGGCTGACCGAATCGCAGCAACAGCGCCGCCACCGGCAGTACTGCGATAGGGAGCTGTAACGCCCTACCGAGTCGCTGGAAAAACCCTAAAATATTCATCTTATTCCCCCTACGAGAACCCTATTTGGCTCGTTTAAAGCCGTTTTTTATTTTGCTGCAAACTGTACTGCCGATGTTCTGTAATCATATTGTTAGATCATCTGCTATAGAGTGTGTAAAAAATTAATTCGTACCGCAAATTAAACGCGTGTCTTTTGTGAGTTTTGTCACCAAATATCGTTATCATCACTCCCTTTTACTGGCTAAACCAGAAAACTTATTTTATCATTCAAAAAATCAGGTCGGATTAACGCCTGTCTGCGCAAATCCAGGTTACGCTTAAAGATGCCTAATCCGCCAACGGCTTACATTTTACTTATTGAGGTGAATAATGAGACTGATCCCCCTGACTACCGCTGAACAAGTCGGCAAATGGGCTGCTCGCCATATCGTTAATCGTATCAACGCGTTCAAACCGACTGCCGATCGTCCGTTCGTGCTCGGTCTGCCGACCGGCGGCACACCAATGACCACCTATAAAGCGTTAGTCGAAATGCATAAAGCAGGCCAGGTCAGCTTTAAGCACGTTGTCACCTTCAACATGGATGAATATGTCGGTCTGCCAAAAGAGCATCCGGAAAGCTACTACAGCTTTATGCACCGTAACTTCTTCGATCACGTTGATATTCCAGCAGAAAATATCAACCTTCTCAACGGTAACGCCCCGGATATCGACGCCGAGTGCCGCCAGTATGAAGAAAAAATCCGCTCTTACGGTAAAATTCATCTGTTTATGGGCGGCGTAGGTAACGACGGTCACATCGCATTTAACGAACCAGCCTCCTCCCTGGCTTCTCGCACCCGTATCAAAACCCTGACTCATGACACTCGCGTTGCTAACTCTCGTTTCTTTGATAACGATGTCAATCAGGTGCCAAAATATGCTCTGACTGTCGGTGTTGGTACATTGCTGGATGCCGAAGAAGTGATGATTCTGGTTCTGGGTAGCCAGAAAGCACTGGCGCTGCAAGCCGCAGTTGAAGGTTGCGTTAACCATATGTGGACCATCAGCTGTCTGCAACTGCATCCGAAAGCGATCATGGTGTGCGATGAACCTTCCACCATGGAGCTGAAAGTTAAGACTTTAAGATATTTCAATGAATTAGAAGCAGAAAATATCAAAGGTCTGTAATTGTTATCCCTGCCCTGACACCTTGCTCAGGGCAATATTATTTTTAAAATCGGGGGTCGGAATGTATGCATTAACCCAGGGCCGGATCTTTACCGGTCACGAATTTCTTGATGACCACGCGGTTGTTATCGCTGATGGCCTGATTAAAAGTGTCTGTCCGGTAGCGGAACTGCCGCCAGAGATTGAACAGCGTTCACTGAACGGAGCCATTCTCTCCCCCGGTTTTATTGATGTGCAGTTAAACGGCTGCGGCGGCGTACAGTTTAACGACACCGCTGAAGCGGTAAGCGTTGAAACGCTGGAAATCATGCAAAAAGCCAATGAGAAATCTGGCTGTACTAACTATCTGCCAACGCTTATCACCACCAGCGATGACCTGATGAAACAGGGTGTGCGCGTAATGCGCGAGTACCTGGCAAACCATCCGAACCAGGCGCTAGGTTTGCATCTGGAAGGTCCGTGGCTGAACCTGGTGAAAAAAGGCACTCATAACCCGAACTTCGTGCGTAAACCCGATGCTGCGCTGGTTGATTTCCTGTGCGAAAACGCTGATGTGATTACTAAAGTTACCCTGGCACCGGAAATGGTTCCTGCGGAAGTGATCAGCAAACTGGCAAATGCCGGGATTGTAGTTTCTGCCGGTCACTCCAACGCAACACTGAAAGAAGCGAAAGCCGGTTTCCGCGCTGGGATTACCTTTGCCACCCATCTGTACAACGCGATGCCGTATATTACCGGTCGCGAGCCAGGTCTGGCGGGCGCGATCCTCGATGACGCCGACATTTATTGCGGTATTATTGCCGATGGCTTGCACGTTGATTACGCTAACATCCGCAACGCCAAGCGTCTGAAAGGCGACAAACTGTGTCTGGTCACCGACGCTACTGCACCAGCAGGCGCCAATATTGAACAGTTCATTTTTGCGGGTAAAACAATATACTACCGCAACGGACTTTGTGTGGATGAAAATGGTACGTTAAGCGGTTCATCCTTAACCATGATTGAAGGCGTGCGTAATCTGGTCGAACATTGCGGTATCGCACTGGATGAAGTTTTGCGTATGGCGACGCTCTACCCGGCACGTGCAATTGGCGTTGAAAAACGTCTCGGCACGCTCGCCGCAGGCAAAGTGGCCAACCTGACCGCATTCACACCTGATTTTAAAATCACTAAGACCATCGTTAATGGTAACGAGGTCGTAACTCAATAAGAGAAAGTATGACACCAGGCGGACAAGCTCAGATAGGTAATGTTGATCTCGTAAAACAGCTTAACAGCGCGGCGGTTTATCGCCTGATTGACCAGTTCGGGCCAATCTCGCGAATTCAGATTGCTGAGCAAAGCCAGCTTGCCCCCGCCAGCGTAACCAAAATTACACGTCAGCTTATCGAGCGCGGGCTGATCAAAGAAGTCGATCAGCAGGCCTCCACCGGAGGCCGCCGCGCTATCTCCATCGTCACTGAAACTCGTAATTTCCACGCTATCGGCGTACGACTTGGTCGTCACGATGCCACCATCACCCTGTTTGATCTCAGTAGCAAAGTGCTGGCAGAAGAACATTACCCGCTGCCTGAACGAACCCAGCAGACGCTGGAACATGCCCTGCTGAATGCCATTGCTCAGTTTATTGATAGCTACCAGCGCAAACTGCGCGAGCTGATCGCGATTTCCGTGATCCTGCCTGGGCTTGTTGACCCGGACAGCGGCAAAATTCATTACATGCCGCATATTCAGGTGGAAAACTGGGGGCTGGTAGAAGCACTGGAAGAGCGTTTTAAAGTGACCTGTTTTGTCGGCCACGATATCCGTAGTCTGGCGCTGGCAGAGCACTACTTCGGTGCAAGTCAGGATTGCGAAGACTCCATTCTGGTGCGCGTGCATCGCGGAACGGGGGCTGGAATCATCTCTAACGGGCGCATTTTTATCGGTCGCAACGGCAACGTCGGTGAAATTGGTCATATTCAGGTCGAACCGCTGGGTGAACGCTGCCACTGCGGCAACTTTGGTTGTCTGGAAACTATCGCTGCCAACGCTGCCATTGAACAACGGGTGTTGAATTTATTAAAGCAGGGCTACCAGAGCCGTGTGCCACTGGACGACTGCACCATCAAAACTATCTGCAAAGCTGCGAACAAAGGCGATAGCCTGGCGTCGGAAGTGATTGAGTATGTCGGTCGTCATCTGGGCAAAACCATCGCCATTGCCATCAACCTGTTTAACCCGCAAAAAATTGTTATTGCCGGAGAAATCACCGAAGCCGATAAAGTGCTGCTCCCTGCTATTGAAAGCTGCATTAATACCCAGGCGCTGAAGGCATTTCGCACTAATCTGCCGGTGGTACGTTCTGAGCTGGACCACCGCTCAGCAATCGGCGCTTTTGCGCTGGTAAAACGCGCCATGCTCAACGGTATTTTGCTCCAGCATTTGCTGGAAAATTAATGTGCTTTTATAGTGGCGCTTATTGTTGTCAATATTCTGGGTAGTCCATGACCATTAAAAATGTAATTTGCGATATCGACGGCGTGCTGATGCACGATAATGTCGCCGTACCAGGTGCAGCGGAATTTTTGCACGGGATTATGGATAAAGGCCTGCCGCTGGTGTTGCTGACCAACTATCCTTCGCAGACCGGGCAAGATCTGGCGAACCGCTTTGCCACTGCCGGTGTCGATGTACCGGACAGCGTGTTTTATACCTCCGCGATGGCGACCGCCGATTTCCTGCGTCGCCAGGAAGGTAAAAAAGCGTATGTAGTGGGCGAAGGCGCGCTGATCCATGAGCTGTACAAAGCCGGTTTCACTATTACCGATGTGAACCCTGATTTTGTGATTGTTGGCGAAACGCGCTCCTACAACTGGGACATGATGCATAAAGCAGCCTATTTCGTCGCTAACGGTGCACGCTTTATCGCCACCAACCCGGACACCCACGGGCGCGGTTTTTATCCCGCCTGTGGCGCGTTGTGTGCAGGGATTGAGAAAATCTCCGGGCGCAAACCGTTCTATGTTGGTAAGCCCAGCCCGTGGATCATCCGCGCGGCATTAAACAAAATGCAGGCGCATTCAGAAGAAACGGTGATTGTCGGCGATAACCTGCGTACCGACATTCTGGCGGGCTTCCAGGCAGGTCTGGAGACGATTCTTGTGCTTTCTGGTGTTTCGTCGCTCGACGATATCGACAGTATGCCGTTCCGCCCCAGCTGGATTTACCCGTCGGTCGCTGAAATCGACGTTATCTGAATACCACCCACGTCTGCGGACGTGGTTGGCTCTGACGACAAACGCCAAACTGCCTGATGCGCTACGCTTATCAGGCCTACGCAGCTCCTGCAATACATTGAATTTTCATGCTTTTGTAGGCCGGATAAGGCGTTCACGCCGCATCCGGCATGAACAAATCGCACTTTGTCAGCAATTTGGCCCCCGTAAAATATAACCATTCAATAAAACCCGCTAAAAATTATCGATTCATCAATAAACACGCCACCATACCCTACCCTTTTTCATCAATCAGCAATCACCATTACGTTTTTTATTTTTCCACCGCCAAATCGCTTGCGCACAGTGCTGCTTTGCGGCATTTTTTTAAACAAGCAAACACAACAAGCAACAAATACCAGGTTAACGGAGAAGGTTATGTGTTCAATTTTTGGCGTATTCGATATCAAAACAGACGCAGTTGAACTGCGTAAAAAAGCACTCGAGCTGTCACGCCTGATGCGTCATCGTGGCCCGGACTGGTCCGGTATTTATGCCAGCGATAACACCATTCTCGCTCACGAACGTCTGTCAATTGTTGACGTTAACGCGGGGGCGCAGCCTCTCTACAACCAACAAAAAACTCATGTGCTGGCAGTAAACGGTGAAATCTACAACCACCAGGCACTGCGCGCCGAATATGGCGATCGTTACCAGTTCCAGACCGGGTCTGACTGCGAAGTGATCCTCGCGCTATATCAGGAAAAAGGGGCGGAATTTCTTGACGATTTGCAGGGCATGTTTGCCTTTGCCCTGTACGACAGCGAAAAAGATGCATACCTGATTGGTCGCGACCATCTGGGGATCATCCCGCTGTATATGGGCTATGACGAACACGGTCAGCTGTATGTGGCCTCAGAAATGAAAGCCCTCGTGCCGGTTTGCCGCACGATTAAAGAGTTCCCGGCGGGGAGCTATTTGTGGAGTCAGGACGGCGAAATCCGTTCTTATTATCACCGTGACTGGTTCGACTACGATGCGGTGAAAGATAACGTGACCGACAAAAACGAGCTACGTCAGGCACTGGAAGATTCCGTGAAAAGCCATCTGATGTCTGATGTGCCTTACGGTGTGCTGCTCTCTGGTGGTCTGGATTCCTCAATTATTTCCGCTATCACCAAGAAATACGCCGCCCGTCGCGTGGAAGATCAGGAACGTTCCGAAGCCTGGTGGCCGCAGTTGCACTCCTTTGCTGTAGGTCTGCCGGGTTCACCGGATCTGAAAGCAGCCCAGGAAGTGGCAAACCATCTGGGCACGGTGCATCACGAAATTCACTTCACTGTACAGGAAGGTCTGGATGCCATCCGCGACGTGATTTACCACATCGAAACTTATGATGTAACCACTATTCGCGCTTCAACACCGATGTATTTAATGTCGCGTAAGATCAAGGCGATGGGCATTAAAATGGTGCTGTCCGGCGAAGGTTCTGACGAAGTGTTTGGCGGTTATCTATACTTCCACAAAGCGCCGAACGCTAAAGAACTGCATGAAGAGACGGTGCGTAAACTGCTGGCCCTGCATATGTATGACTGCGCCCGTGCCAACAAAGCGATGTCAGCCTGGGGCGTGGAAGCACGCGTTCCGTTCCTCGACAAAAAATTCCTTGATGTGGCGATGCGTATTAACCCACAGGATAAAATGTGCGGTAACGGCAAAATGGAAAAACACATCCTGCGTGAATGTTTTGAAGCGTATCTGCCTGCAAGCGTGGCCTGGCGGCAGAAAGAGCAGTTCTCCGATGGCGTCGGTTACAGTTGGATCGACACCCTGAAAGAAGTGGCGGCGCAGCAGGTTTCTGATCAGCAACTGGAAACTGCCCGCTTCCGCTTCCCGTACAACACTCCGACCTCAAAAGAAGCGTATCTGTACCGGGAAATCTTTGAAGAATTGTTCCCGCTTCCGAGCGCCGCTGAGTGCGTACCGGGCGGCCCATCCGTCGCCTGTTCTTCTGCCAAAGCGATCGAGTGGGATGAAGCGTTCAAGAAAATGGACGATCCGTCTGGCCGCGCGGTCGGCGTTCACCAGTCGGCATATAAATAAGAAGTGTATTAACGCCCCGGAGAATTCCGGGGCAATTTCAGTTACTGGGGAGCTTGTTGATTCTGATACGCAGTGAGGAAATGTTCCGGGTTTGCCACATCACTGTTTGACAATTCATCACTGTAGGCCAGTACTTCATAGATTAATTTCCCACCACTATTGTTGAATTCCGAATTTCATCCTGTACGACAAAAGAATGGCTGTAGGGTGGGGAAAAAACACAAAGTAAACAATAATTGACGAATATAGCGCCACGCTGTTCGCAACCTAACCAAACAGTCACTTTCGAGCAATTTTCCTTGAAAAAGAGGTTGACGCTGCAAGGCTCTATACGCATAATGCGCCCCGCAACGCCGATAAGGTATCGCGAAAAAAAGATGGCTACGTAGCTCAGTTGGTTAGAGCACATCACTCATAATGATGGGGTCACAGGTTCGAATCCCGTCGTAGCCACCATCTTTTTTTGCGGGAGTGGCGAAATTGGTAGACGCACCAGATTTAGGTTCTGGCGCCGCAAGGTGTGCGAGTTCAAGTCTCGCCTCCCGCACCATTCACCAGAAAGCGTTGTACGGATGGGGTATCGCCAAGCGGTAAGGCACCGGTTTTTGATACCGGCATTCCCTGGTTCGAATCCAGGTACCCCAGCCATCTTCTTCGAGTAAGCGGTTCACCGCCCGGTTATTGGGGTATCGCCAAGCGGTAAGGCACCGGTTTTTGATACCGGCATTCCCTGGTTCGAATCCAGGTACCCCAGCCATCGAAGAAACAATCTGGCTACGTAGCTCAGTTGGTTAGAGCACATCACTCATAATGATGGGGTCACAGGTTCGAATCCCGTCGTAGCCACCAAATTCTGAATGTGTCGAATACGTTCGGCAAATTCAAAAACCAATTTGTTGGGGTATCGCCAAGCGGTAAGGCACCGGATTCTGATTCCGGCATTCCGAGGTTCGAATCCTCGTACCCCAGCCAATTTATTCAAGTCGCTTACTTTGTAAGTGCGCCCTGTTGGGGTATCGCCAAGCGGTAAGGCACCGGATTCTGATTCCGGCATTCCGAGGTTCGAATCCTCGTACCCCAGCCACATTAAAAAAGCTCGCTTCGGCGAGCTTTTTGCTTTTCTGCGTATATTCAATGTCGGATGCGATGTTGACACGTCTTATCCTTCAATGTCGGATGCGACGCTGCCGCGTCTTATCCGACCTACGGTTGGCATGCATCCGGCAATGTTGTAAGGCTATAATCCTAACGCATATTTCAGCGCCTGACGTTTCAACACGCCAGCACGCTCTGCCGCCATTAACCCGAGATTACGCACAAAACGCAGCGGCGGCAGATTATTGCTGAATCCGGCATAAAACAGATCCATACCGCTTTGCATAATGAAGTTATCCGCCATGCGCCGCATCTGGTAACGTTTGAGGATCGGATAACTGGCCCACGCTTCGCCGTAGCTGCGGGCGTTCACCAGAACGTCAATCAGGGCATCGACATCACGATAACCAAGATTCACCCCCTGCCCCGCCAGCGGATGGATGGTGTGCGCAGCATCGCCCACCAGCGCAAGCCCCGGCTGCACATACTGCAACGCATGTCGGCGCGTCAGCGGAAACGCACCAGCGGCAAGCGGTGTCACATAACCCAGACGCGACGGGAAATGCTTCGCGATTTCCGTCTGGAGCTGCGCCATATTCATATTCTGCAACTGGCGAATACGCGCCGGAGAGTCATACCACACCAGCGATGCCCAGTTATCAAACAACGGCAGAAACGCACGCGGTCCGTCCGGGGTAAATTGCTGCCAGGTGCTGTCGCCGGGATCGTTCTCACACTGTACGCTAATCAACATACACGACTGCGCATACTGCCAGGCATGAACGCCAATTCCCGCCATCTGCCGCACCTGCGAATTTGCGCCGTCGGCACCAATCACCAGTTTCGCGCGGATCGTTTCACCGCCCTTCAGTTCCAGCTCCTGAAGATCATTATGGCGATGCAGCGCAATCAGCGAGGTTGGCACACGTAACGTTACTTTCGGATGCGCTTCCAGCGCCTGCCACAGCGCCTGTTGCAGAACGGTGTTTTCCACCATATAGCCCAGCAGAGGCAGCTTTAATTCGGCTGCGTCAAACACCACATGCGCCGTTTCCCACTCCCACGTTTCCAGTCTGCGATAAGGATGGCAACGCATGGCCTGTACCGCATCCCAGACGCCTAAACCTTTAAGCAATGATACCGAAGCCGCGCTGATCGCTGAGATCCGCACGTCCGGCTCACTACCTGCGACAAACGGTGCAGGTTCGGCATGTTCGATAACCGTTACCGTAAATCCGTGCTGTGCCAGTCCCAGCGCCAGTGCGCCACCGACCATTCCTCCGCCGACAATGGCAATTTCCGTTGGTTGATTTGTCATGGTCAATCATCCTGTTAGCAATATGCTTTAAGTTTACAGGATTTTTACCCCCAAGGGCTGATAACGCTCATACTGGTCACAACGGCAGCAAAGCATTACACTATGCGCCCTGCATTCCTGGCTACTATTTCGCAAGAGCAAGTCGATGACCAAAAAACTCCATATTAAAACCTGGGGCTGTCAGATGAACGAGTACGATTCATCGAAGATGGCCGATCTGCTGGATGCCACCCACGGCTATCAACTGACCGACGTGGCGGAAGAAGCGGATGTGCTGCTGCTGAACACCTGCTCAATCCGCGAGAAGGCTCAGGAAAAAGTCTTCCATCAGTTGGGTCGCTGGAAACTGTTAAAAGAGAAGAATCCAGACCTGATTATCGGCGTCGGTGGCTGCGTGGCATCGCAAGAAGGCGAGCACATTCGCCAGCGCGCCCACTATGTCGATATTATTTTTGGGCCGCAAACGCTGCACCGCCTGCCGGAGATGATCAACTCCGTGCGCGGCGACCGCAGCCCGGTTGTAGATATCAGCTTCCCGGAAATCGAGAAGTTCGACCGTCTGCCGGAACCGCGCGCCGAAGGGCCGACCGCGTTTGTCTCCATCATGGAAGGCTGCAATAAATATTGCACCTACTGCGTGGTGCCTTACACCCGTGGTGAAGAGGTAAGCCGTCCGTCTGACGATATTCTGTTTGAGATCGCTCAGCTTGCTGCGCAGGGCGTGCGTGAAGTCAACCTGCTCGGTCAGAACGTGAACGCCTGGCGTGGTGAGAACTACGACGGCACCACCGGATCGTTTGCCGATCTGCTGCGTTTGGTTGCCGCCATCGACGGGATCGATCGTATTCGCTTTACCACCAGCCATCCGATCGAATTTACCGACGATATTATCGAAGTGTATCGCGATACACCGGAGCTAGTGAGTTTCCTGCACCTGCCGGTACAGAGCGGTTCCGATCGCATTCTGAACCTGATGGGGCGTACCCACACGGCGCTGGAGTACAAAGCGATCATCCGTAAACTGCGTGCGGCGCGTCCGGATATTCAGATCAGTTCTGACTTCATCGTTGGCTTCCCTGGCGAAACCACCGAAGACTTCGAGAAAACGATGAAGCTGATTGCCGACGTCAATTTCGACATGAGCTACAGCTTTATCTTCTCTGCACGTCCGGGTACACCAGCCGCCGATATGGTTGATGATGTTCCGGAAGAAGAGAAGAAACAGCGTCTGTATATTCTGCAAGAACGTATCAATCAGCAAGCGATGGCATGGAGCCGCCGGATGCTCGGCACCACCCAGCGTATTCTGGTAGAAGGTACATCGCGTAAGAGCATCATGGAGCTTTCTGGTCGTACTGAAAATAACCGCGTGGTTAACTTCGAGGGCACACCGGATATGATCGGTAAATTCGTCGATGTAGAAATTACCGACGTCTACCCGAACTCTCTACGCGGTAAAGTGGTGCGAACTGAAGATGAAATGGGTCTGCGTGTGGCAGAAACGCCGGAATCGGTGATTGCCCGTACTCGCAAAGAAAACGACCTTGGCGTGGGTTATTATCAGCCGTAATTCTCAGGCCCGCCGTTCCGGTGGGCCTTGTTTTTTCTCTCTTTATCCCCATCTTTACCGCAATGCTTGCGCCTTTTTCCTGTGGCGTGAATAATTTCCTTATAGGCCGGTGAATGTTCAGCTTCCGGCGGCATACAGATAAGAGGAACGGTTTGAACATAGACACTCGCGAAATCACCCTGGAGCCAGCAGACAACGCGCGTCTGTTGAGCCTGTGCGGCCCGTTTGATGACAACATCAAGCAGCTCGAACGCCGTCTCGGCATCGAGATCAATCGCCGCGATAACCACTTTAAACTGACCGGCCGTCCGATTTGCGTCACCGCTGCGGCAGACATTCTGCGTAGCCTGTATGTCGATACTGCCCCGATGCGCGGTCAGATTCAGGATATCGAACCGGAACAGATCCACCTTGCGATTAAAGAAGCGCGGGTACTGGAGCAAAGCGCGGAGAGCGTGCCGGAGTACGGCAAAGCGGTCAATATCAAAACCAAACGCGGCGTAATTAAGCCGCGCACGCCAAACCAGGCGCAGTACATCGCCAATATTCTCGACCATGACATTACCTTCGGCGTTGGCCCGGCGGGTACGGGTAAAACCTACCTGGCAGTGGCTGCGGCAGTTGATGCCCTGGAGCGTCAGGAAATTCGCCGTATTCTGCTGACTCGTCCGGCGGTCGAAGCCGGTGAGAAACTGGGCTTCCTGCCTGGCGATTTAAGCCAGAAAGTAGACCCGTATCTGCGCCCGCTGTACGACGCGCTGTTTGAAATGCTGGGCTTTGAGAAAGTCGAGAAGCTGATTGAGCGCAACGTTATCGAAGTCGCGCCGCTGGCCTATATGCGTGGTCGTACGCTGAACGACGCGTTTATCATTCTTGATGAGAGCCAGAACACCACCATCGAACAGATGAAGATGTTCCTGACCCGTATCGGTTTTAACTCAAAAGCGGTTATCACCGGCGACGTCACACAGATCGACCTGCCGCGTAATACTAAATCAGGCTTACGTCATGCCATCGAAGTGCTGGCCGATGTCGAAGAGATCAGCTTTAACTTCTTCCACAGCGAAGACGTGGTTCGTCACCCGGTGGTGGCGCGTATCGTTAACGCTTATGAAGCCTGGGAAGAAGCCGAACAAAAACGTAAAGCGGCGCTGGCAGCAGAACGCAAGCGCGAAGAACAGGAACAAAAATGAGTCAGGTGATCCTCGATTTACAACTGGCATGTGAAGATAATTCCGGGCTACCGGAAGAGAGCCAGTTTCAAACATGGCTGAATGCGGTGATCCCGCAGTTTCAGGAAGAATCGGAAGTGACTATTCGCCTGGTCGATACCGCCGAAAGCCACAGTCTGAATCTGACCTATCGCGGTAAGGATAAGCCGACCAACGTGCTCTCCTTCCCGTTTGAAGTGCCGCCTGGCATGGAGATGTCGCTGCTGGGCGATCTGGTTATCTGCCGTCAGGTGGTTGAGAAGGAAGCACAGGAGCAAGGCAAACCACTGGAGGCGCACTGGGCGCATATGGTGGTGCACGGCAGTCTGCATTTGTTAGGTTACGATCACATCGAAGATGACGAAGCAGAAGAAATGGAAGCCCTCGAAACAGAGATTATGCTTGCTCTGGGCTATGAGGATCCGTACATTGCCGAGAAAGAATAATTTGCCAGGCATTTGACTGGCAGATGTCCCCGCCGTTGGTGATTAACGACGGCGTTTTGATTAACTAACATGAGAACCCATACGACGCCATGAGCGACGACAATTCACACAGTAGTGACACGATAAGCAACAAGAAGGGATTTTTCTCCCTGTTACTCAGCCAACTTTTCCACGGTGAACCGAAAAACCGTGACGAACTGCTGGCGCTGATCCGTGATTCCGGGCAGAACGACCTTATCGACGAAGATACGCGCGATATGCTCGAAGGGGTGATGGACATCGCAGACCAACGCGTCCGCGACATCATGATCCCCCGCTCCCAGATGATTACCCTGAAACGCAACCAGACGCTGGACGAATGCCTTGATGTCATCATCGAGTCCGCCCACTCACGTTTCCCGGTGATTAGCGAAGACAAAGATCACATTGAAGGGATTCTGATGGCGAAAGACTTGCTGCCGTTTATGCGCAGCGATGCTGAAGCCTTCAGCATGGACAAAGTGTTACGTCAGGCGGTTGTCGTTCCTGAAAGTAAGCGCGTAGACCGGATGCTGAAAGAGTTTCGCTCTCAGCGTTACCACATGGCGATCGTCATTGACGAATTCGGTGGGGTTTCCGGTCTGGTGACCATTGAAGACATCCTGGAACTGATTGTTGGTGAGATTGAAGACGAGTATGACGAAGAAGATGACATCGACTTCCGTCAGCTGAGTCGTCATACCTGGACCGTGCGCGCGTTGGCTTCCATTGAAGACTTCAACGAAGCGTTCGGCACTCACTTTAGCGATGAAGAGGTCGACACTATCGGTGGTCTGGTGATGCAGGCGTTTGGGCATCTTCCGGCACGTGGTGAAACCATCGACATCGACGGTTACCAGTTCAAAGTGGCGATGGCTGACAGTCGGCGTATTATTCAGGTTCATGTCAAAATCCCGGATGACTCACCCCAGCCGAAGCTGGATGAATAAAACCGAAACTGGATAGATAACTACATGGCTTTTGCCTCATTAATTGAACGCCAGCGCATTCGCCTGCTGCTGGCGTTATTATTCGGTGCCTGCGGAACGCTGGCCTTCTCTCCTTACGACGTCTGGCCTACGGCGATTATTTCGCTGATGGGGCTTCAGGCGCTGACCTTTAACCGCCGTCCACTCCAGTCTGCCGCTATTGGCTTTTGCTGGGGATTTGGTCTCTTTGGCAGCGGTATTAACTGGGTCTATGTCAGCATCGCGACCTTTGGCGGGATGCCTGGCCCGGTTAACATCTTCCTGGTGGTGCTGCTGGCGGCGTATTTGTCGCTGTATACCGGACTGTTTGCTGGCGTGCTGTCGCGTCTGTGGCCGAAAACCACCTGGCTGCGCGTGGCGATTGCCGCCCCTGCTCTCTGGCAAGTGACCGAGTTTCTGCGCGGTTGGGTGCTGACTGGTTTCCCGTGGTTACAGTTCGGCTATAGCCAGATTGATGGCCCGTTAAAAGGGCTGGCACCGATAATGGGCGTGGAAGCCATTAACTTCCTGCTAATGATGGTTAGCGGCCTGCTGGCACTGGCGTTGGTCAAACGCAACTGGCGTCCGATGGTGGTGGCCGTCGTGCTGTTCGCCCTTCCCTTCCCGCTGCGTTACATCCAGTGGTTTACCCCGCAACCGGAGAAAACCATTCAGGTTTCGATGGTTCAGGGCGATATTCCGCAATCGCTGAAGTGGGATGAAAGCCAGCTTCTTAATACGCTGAAGATTTACTACAACGCAACGGCACCGCTGATGGGCAAATCATCGTTGATTATCTGGCCGGAGTCGGCGATAACCGATCTGGAAATTAATCAGCAACCGTTCCTCAAAGCACTGGACGGTGAGTTGCGCGATAAAGGTAGCTCGCTGGTAACCGGGATTGTTGACGCGCGTCTCAATAAACAGAACCGCTACGATACCTACAACACCATCATCACGCTGGGTAAAGGTGCACCGTACAGCTACGAATCAGCCGATCGCTATAACAAAAACCATCTGGTGCCATTTGGCGAGTTTGTCCCGCTGGAGTCGATTCTGCGTCCGTTAGCGCCGTTCTTTGATCTGCCGATGTCCTCATTCAGCCGTGGACCATATATCCAGCCGCCGCTGTCGGTGAATGGTATTGAGCTTACTGCGGCTATTTGCTACGAGATCATTCTCGGCGAGCAAGTGCGTGATAACTTCCGCCCGGATACCGACTATCTGCTGACTATCTCCAACGATGCGTGGTTCGGCAAGTCTATTGGCCCGTGGCAGCACTTCCAGATGGCGCGAATGCGTGCGCTGGAGCTGGCGCGCCCGCTGCTGCGCAGCACCAACAACGGCATTACAGCGGTGATTGGCCCGCAGGGTGAGATTCAGGCGATGATCCCGCAGTTCACCCGCGAGGTGTTAACCACTCACGTGACGCCGACCACCGGACTCACACCTTACGCACGTACCGGCAACTGGCCGCTGTGGGTGCTGACGGCACTGTTTGGTTTTGCCGCTGTGTTGATGAGCCTGCGTCAGCGACGTAAATAACCCCTTCTTATCGTGCCGGAATACATCCCGTATTTCGGCACGCTCGCCGGATGCGGCATCAGTGCGTTATCCGGATAACAAAATTCCCCTATCCAACTTTGGCACATCTATTGCTTTGTTATACAAGGCAAACCCTGAACCGGCATTAGCGCAACCCGGTTGCACCACAGCAATACAGCAATAGCACCAAAAAGGTGCATTTTAAGAATTTTGCTTCGGAATGGTGCGGTACATCTCGCAAAAACAAACAATAAAACAGCAATATCTTTACATTTAGCCAAACTAAATGTTACCTAACAAGCACAACACTGCACAATAAAGTTGCAGATGATAACAACACAAACACTCACAACGGGTATCCATGCGTTCTTAACGCAGGAGATAAAGGAGTTGGATATGCAATTACGTAAACCTGCCACATCAATCCTGGCCCTGGCGCTTTCTGCTGGACTGGCACAGGCAGAAGACGCTGCCCCGGCAGCGGGCAGTACGCTGGACAAAATCGCCAAAAACGGCGTGATTGTCGTCGGTCACCGTGAATCTTCAGTACCTTTCTCTTATTACGACAATCAGCAAAAAGTGGTGGGTTACTCGCAGGATTACTCCAACGCCATTGTTGAAGCAGTGAAAAAGAAACTCAACAAACCGGACTTGCAGGTGAAACTGATTCCGATCACCTCACAAAACCGTATTCCGCTGCTGCAAAACGGCACTTTCGATTTTGAATGTGGTTCTACCACCAACAACCTCGAACGCCAGAAACAGGCGGCTTTCTCTGACACCATTTTCGTGGTCGGTACGCGCCTGCTGACCAAAAAAGGTGGCGATGTTAAAGATTTTGCCGATCTGAAAGATAAAGCCGTAGTCGTCACTTCCGGCACCACCTCTGAAGTTTTGCTCAACAAACTGAATGAAGAGCAAAAAATGAATATGCGCATCATCAGCGCCAAAGATCACGGTGACTCCTTCCGCACCCTGGAAAGTGGTCGCGCCGTTGCCTTTATGATGGATGATGCCCTGCTGGCCGGTGAGCGTGCGAAAGCGAAGAAACCAGACAACTGGGAAATCGTCGGCAAGCCGCAGTCTCAGGAAGCTTACGGTTGCATGTTGCGTAAAGATGATCCGCAGTTCAAAAAGCTGATGGATGACACCATCGCTCAGGTGCAGACCTCCGGTGAAGCGGAAAAATGGTTTGATAAGTGGTTCAAAAATCCAATTCCGCCAAAAAACCTGAACATGAATTTCGAACTGTCAGACGAAATGAAAGCACTGTTCAAAGAACCGAATGACAAGGCACTGAACTAATTACAAGAACCAGGGGCGGAAATTCCAGCCCTCTCGATTGTTACGTAGCACGGACAGACTATACGCCTGATGGTCGTTCCCCATCGAGCCTGAAAACCGCAATACGCTGGGTAACAATCTTCGAGGGTAGCAGTTAACGCTGCTACCCTCTTTTTTCTGGAGTAGATTTATGTCTATAGACTGGAACTGGGGTATTTTTTTACAACAAGCCCCGTTCGGCAACACCACCTATCTTGGCTGGATCTGGAGCGGCTTTCAGGTGACGATCGCTTTGTCGATCTGCGCCTGGATTATCGCTTTCCTCGTCGGCTCGTTATTCGGCATTTTGCGTACCGTTCCTAACCGTTTTCTCTCCGGTCTGGGTACGTTGTATGTCGAACTGTTCCGCAACGTGCCACTAATTGTGCAGTTCTTTACCTGGTATCTGGTGATCCCGGAGCTACTGCCGGAGAAGATCGGCATGTGGTTTAAGGCCGAGCTGGATCCCAATATTCAGTTTTTCCTTTCATCCATGCTCTGTCTGGGGCTGTTTACCGCCGCTCGTGTTTGCGAACAGGTGCGCGCCGCGATCCAGTCGCTGCCACGTGGGCAAAAAAATGCCGCGCTGGCGATGGGGTTGACGCTACCACAGGCTTATCGCTACGTGCTGTTGCCTAACGCTTATCGCGTTATCGTCCCGCCGATGACGTCCGAGATGATGAACCTGGTGAAAAACTCCGCCATCGCCTCGACCATCGGGCTGGTGGATATGGCGGCGCAGGCCGGTAAATTGCTCGATTACTCCGCCCACGCCTGGGAATCGTTTACCGCCATTACGCTGGCGTATGTATTGATTAACGCGGTTATCATGCTGGTGATGACGCTGGTTGAACGTAAAGTTCGCCTGCCCGGCAACATGGGAGGCAAGTAATGTACGAGTTTGACTGGAGTTCCATAGTTCCTTCCCTGCCGTATCTGCTGGACGGGCTGGTGATCACCCTGAAAATTACCATCACGGCAGTCGTGATTGGTATTTTATGGGGCACCATGCTGGCGGTGATGCGCCTGTCCAGCTTTGCGCCCGTGGCGTGGTTTGCCAAAGCCTACGTTAACGTGTTCCGTTCAATCCCATTAGTAATGGTTCTGCTATGGTTTTACCTGATCGTGCCGGGTTTTCTGCAAAACGTGCTGGGATTATCACCAAAAACAGATATCCGCTTAATTTCTGCCATGGTGGCGTTTTCGATGTTTGAAGCGGCCTACTATTCCGAGATTATCCGCGCCGGTATTCAAAGTATCTCCCGTGGGCAGTCGAGCGCCGCGCTGGCACTCGGCATGACCCACTGGCAGTCGATGAAACTGATTATTCTGCCGCAGGCATTCCGTGCAATGGTGCCGCTACTGCTCACTCAGGGCATCGTACTGTTTCAGGATACCTCGCTGGTGTATGTGTTATCTCTGGCCGATTTCTTCCGTACCGCCTCAACCATTGGTGAACGTGATGGTACGCAGGTTGAGATGATCCTGTTTGCCGGATTTGTTTATTTCGTTATTAGCCTTAGCGCATCGTTGTTGGTCAGCTACTTGAAAAGAAGGACAGCATAATGATTTCCCTGAAAAATGTTTCAAAATGGTATGGTCACTTTCAGGTGCTGACCGACTGCTCAACCGAAGTGAAAAAAGGCGAAGTGGTGGTGGTTTGTGGCCCGTCCGGCTCCGGTAAATCAACGCTGATAAAAACCGTCAACGGCCTCGAACCGGTGCAGCAAGGCGAAATCACCGTGGATGGCATCGTGGTTAATGACAAGAAAACCGATCTGGCAAAGCTGCGATCCCGCGTCGGCATGGTGTTCCAGCATTTTGAACTGTTCCCCCATCTGTCGATTATCGAAAACCTGACGCTGGCTCAGGTGAAAGTGCTTAAACGCGATAAAGCACCGGCTCGTGAAAAAGCACTGAAATTGCTGGAGCGAGTCGGGCTTTCTGCTCACGCCAATAAGTTCCCGGCGCAGCTTTCCGGCGGTCAGCAGCAGCGTGTGGCAATCGCTCGCGCGTTGTGCATGGATCCTATTGCGATGTTGTTCGACGAACCGACGTCGGCACTCGATCCGGAGATGATCAACGAAGTACTGGACGTGATGGTCGAACTGGCGAACGAAGGAATGACCATGATGGTGGTGACCCACGAAATGGGCTTTGCCCGCAAAGTGGCGAATCGGGTGATCTTTATGGATGAGGGTAAAATTGTCGAAGACTCGCCGAAAGACGCTTTCTTCGATGATCCGAAATCGGACCGCGCGAAAGACTTCCTCGCGAAAATCCTGCATTAATCCCTCTGGCGCGCATAGCCAAGTGCGCGCCATCTCACGCTTTATCGTTTCGCTCCTCGTATCTGTTACATCCTGGCGTTACCCTTGTCGCAAAGAAGCACACAACAAGGAGCAACAATGGCACTGCCAATTCTGTTAGATTGCGACCCAGGTCATGATGACGCTATCGCAATAGTTCTCGCCCTCGCCTCGCCAGAGCTTGATGTCAAAGCGATTACTTCCTCCGCCGGAAACCAGACACCAGAAAAAACCTTACGTAATGTTCTGCGTATGCTGACCTTGCTTAATCGCACCGATATTCCGGTAGCAGGCGGCGCGGTGAAACCGTTAATGCGTGAGTTGATTATCGCGGACAACGTGCACGGCGAAAGTGGGCTGGACGGTCCGGCATTACCGGAACCCGCATTTGCGCCGCAAAATTGCACGGCGGTGGAGCTGATGGCGAAAACGCTGCGCGAAAGTGCTGACCCCGTCACCATTGTTTCTACCGGACCACAAACTAACGTCGCCTTGCTGCTCAATAGCCATCCGGAACTGCATAGCAAAATCGCCCGTATCGTGATTATGGGCGGTGCAATGGGGCTTGGTAACTGGACGCCAGCGGCGGAATTTAATATTTACGTTGACCCGGAAGCGGCAGAAATTGTCTTCCAGTCAGGGATCCCGGTGGTGATGGCCGGTCTGGATGTTACTCACAAAGCACAAATCCACGTTGAGGACACCGAGCGTTTCCGCGCGATTGGCAACCCTGTTTCAACCATTGTTGCCGAACTGCTGGATTTCTTCCTCGAATATCATAAAGACGAAAAATGGGGCTTTGTCGGCGCACCACTGCATGACCCATGCACCATCGCCTGGCTACTGAAACCTGAACTGTTCACCACCGTTGAACGCTGGGTCGGCGTGGAAACACAGGGGAAATATACCCAGGGTATGACGGTGGTTGATTATTATTATCTGACTGGCAATAAACCGAATGCCACTGTAATGGTCGATGTTGATCGTCAGGGCTTTGTTGATTTACTGGCTGAACGGCTTAAATTTTACGCTTAATAACTCGCCGGATGGTATCACGTCATCCGGCACTACCATTACGGCTCGAACGGGCGTCTCTGGAACTGGTCATGACCACATTTCGGGCATAGCGTTAGGACTTCCGGCGTGTAGATCGGGAGATGGAAGTGACATTTCTCGCAGACCAGATTCCCCAGCCCTACCACTTCTCCGCTGTGATAAACCCCGTGATGGTTGAGATCCTGGAAAACTTCGCGCCATTCAAGCTGCGTTTTATCGGTGATGTCTGCCAGCTCCTGCCACAAGCTTTCTTTTATCACCCGCATAAAGACGCTGTCAGATTCTTCTTTCAGGCTCTCTTCATAGCTCATGGCGAACTCTTCCAGGTCACGTCTGACAGCTCGCGTCAACTCATCGACCTCGGTTCGCGTTAACTCCCCTGTTTTTATTACGCGCTCCCGCGCCTGTTCCACCAGTGCGTCGATATCACGTTCGCCATTACGCAGGCGTTCGCTCAGTGACGCGACCAGTTCACGGTAATATTGAGCAACCTTGTTCATCGTTTCATCTCCCGGGTCGTTAACTGACTATAATAATAGACGTTCTTTGTTCCTTGCTTTGCTAATACGCCCACAAACTCTGTAAATTAATGTATGAATAATCCGGGCATCATTTCAACGTCGAGTGCGCGAAAGGCTGTTTTGACGCGGACGTTTGGGCTATGCTATGCGGATCTGAAAAACCACCTCAACGCTACATTTGTAGCCGTATTGAAAACAGGACCACTGGCTGCCATGCAAGAGCAATACCGCCCGGAAGAGATAGAATCCAAAGTACAGCTTCATTGGGATGAGAAGCGCACATTTGAAGTAACCGAAGACGAGAGCAAAGAGAAGTATTACTGCCTGTCTATGCTTCCCTATCCTTCTGGTCGACTACACATGGGCCACGTACGTAACTACACCATCGGTGACGTGATCGCCCGCTACCAGCGTATGCTGGGCAAAAACGTCCTGCAGCCGATCGGCTGGGACGCGTTTGGTCTGCCTGCGGAAGGCGCGGCGGTGAAAAACAACACCGCTCCGGCACCGTGGACGTACGACAACATCGCGTATATGAAAAACCAGCTCAAAATGCTGGGCTTTGGTTATGACTGGAGCCGCGAGCTGGCAACCTGTACGCCGGAATACTACCGTTGGGAACAGAAATTCTTCACCGAGCTGTATAAAAAAGGCCTGGTATATAAGAAGACTTCTGCGGTCAACTGGTGTCCGAACGACCAGACCGTACTGGCGAACGAACAGGTTATCGACGGCTGCTGCTGGCGCTGCGATACCAAAGTTGAACGTAAAGAGATCCCGCAGTGGTTTATCAAAATCACCGCTTACGCTGACGAACTGCTCAACGATCTGGATAAACTGGATCACTGGCCAGACACCGTTAAAACCATGCAGCGTAACTGGATCGGTCGTTCCGAAGGCGTGGAAATCACCTTCAACGTTAACGACTATGACAACACGCTGACCGTTTACACTACCCGCCCGGACACCTTTATGGGTTGTACTTATCTGGCGGTAGCGGCGGGTCATCCGCTGGCACAGAAAGCGGCAGAAAATAATCCTGAACTGGCGTCCTTTATCGACGAATGCCGTAACACCAAAGTTGCCGAAGCTGAAATGGCGACAATGGAGAAAAAAGGTGTCGATACCGGCTTTAAAGCGGTTCACCCATTAACGGGCGAAGAAATTCCGGTTTGGGCAGCAAACTTCGTATTGATGGAGTACGGCACTGGCGCAGTCATGGCGGTTCCGGGTCACGACCAGCGCGACTACGAGTTTGCCTCTAAATACGGCCTGAACATCAAACCGGTGATCCTGGCTGCTGACGGCTCTGAGCCAGATCTTTCTCAGCAAGCCCTGACTGAAAAAGGCGTGCTGTTCAACTCTGGTGAGTTCAACGGTCTTGACCATGAAGCGGCCTTTAACGCCATTGCCGACAAATTGACGGCAATGGGCGTTGGCGAGCGTAAAGTAAACTATCGCCTGCGCGACTGGGGTGTTTCCCGTCAGCGTTACTGGGGCGCACCGATTCCGATGGTGACGCTGGAGGACGGCACTGTGATGCCTACTCCGGACGACCAGTTGCCGGTGATCCTGCCGGAAGATGTGGTAATGGATGGTATTACCAGCCCGATCAAAGCAGATCCTGAGTGGGCGAAAACCACCGTTAACGGTATGCCGGCACTGCGTGAAACCGATACTTTCGACACCTTTATGGAGTCCTCCTGGTACTATGCGCGCTACACTTGCCCGGAGTACAAAGAGGGTATGCTGGATTCCAAAGCAGCTAACTACTGGCTGCCGGTAGATATCTACATTGGTGGTATCGAACACGCCATCATGCACCTGCTCTACTTCCGCTTCTTCCACAAACTGATGCGTGATGCAGGCATGGTGAACTCTGACGAGCCAGCGAAACAGCTGCTGTGTCAGGGTATGGTGCTGGCAGATGCCTTCTACTATGTAGGCGAAAACGGCGAACGTAACTGGGTTTCCCCGGTTGATGCTATCGTTGAGCGCGACGAGAAAGGCCGTATCGTGAAAGCGAAAGACGCGGCAGGCCATGAACTGGTGTATACCGGCATGAGCAAAATGTCCAAGTCGAAGAACAACGGTATCGACCCGCAGGTGATGGTTGAACGTTACGGCGCGGACACCGTTCGTCTGTTTATGATGTTCGCTTCTCCGGCGGATATGACTCTCGAATGGCAGGAGTCCGGCGTTGAAGGGGCTAACCGCTTCCTGAAACGTGTCTGGAAACTGGTGTACGAGCACACTGCGAAAGGTGATGTTGCGGCGCTGAACGTTGACGCACTGACTGAAGATCAGAAAGCTCTACGTCGTGATGTTCATAAAACTATCGCTAAAGTGACCGATGATATCGGTCGTCGTCAGACCTTCAACACCGCAATTGCGGCGATTATGGAGCTGATGAACAAACTGGCGAAAGCACCGACCGATGGCGAGCAGGATCGCGCTCTGATGCAGGAAGCCCTGCTGGCCGTTGTTCGTATGCTTAACCCGTTCACGCCGCACATCTGCTTCACGCTGTGGCAGGAACTGAAAGGTGAAGGTGATATCGACAACGCGCCGTGGCCGGTTGCAGACGAGAAAGCGATGGTGGAAGATTCCACTCTGGTGGTGGTGCAGGTTAACGGTAAAGTCCGTGCCAAAATCACCGTTCCGGTAGATGCAACGGAAGAACAGGTTCGCGAACGTGCTGGCCAGGAACATCTGGTAGCAAAATATCTTGATGGCGTTACCGTGCGTAAAGTGATTTACGTACCGGGTAAACTCCTCAATCTGGTCGTTGGCTAAGCGCGGGAGGAAGCGTGCGATATCTGGCAACATTGTTGTTATCTCTGGCGGTGTTAATCACCGCCGGGTGTGGCTGGCATCTGCGTGATACCACGCAGGTTCCTTCCACTATGAAGGTCATGATCCTGGACTCTGGCGACCCGAACGGGCCGTTAAGCCGTGCGGTGCGTAATCAGTTGCGTCTGAACGGTGTTGAGTTGCTTGATAAAGAAACCACGCGTAAGGATGTTCCATCCCTGCGTTTGGGTGCTGTATCAATCTCCCAGGATACCGCTTCAGTTTTCCGTAATGGTCAAACCGCTGAATATCAAATGGTGATGACTGTCAGCGCGTCAGTATTGATCCCTGGCCGTGACATCTACCCGATTAGCGCCAAAGTCTTCCGTTCGTTCTTCGATAACCCGCAAATGGCGTTAGCGAAAGATAATGAGCAAAGCATGATCATTCAAGAGATGTACGACCGTGCTGCCGAACAGCTGATACGTAAGCTGCCAAGCATCCGCGCTGCGGATATCCGTTCCGACGAAGATACGTCGAAAACAACGGATACTGCAGCAACGCCTGCACGCGTCTCTACTACGCTGGGTAACTGATGATTCGGTTGTACCCGGAACAACTCCGCGCGCAGCTCAATGAAGGGCTGCGCGCGGCGTATCTTTTGCTTGGTAACGATCCTCTGTTGTTGCAGGAAAGCCAGGACGCTGTTCGTCAGGTAGCTGCAGCACAAGGATTTGCAGAACACCACACTTTTTCCATTGATCCCAACACCGACTGGAATGCGATATTTTCGCTATGCCAGGCCATGAGCCTGTTCGCCAGTCGACAAACGCTATTGCTGCTGTTACCAGAAAACGGACCAAATGCGGCGATCAATGACCAACTTCTGACACTGACCGGACTGCTGCATGACGATTTGCTGCTGATCGTGCGCGGCAATAAATTAAGCAAAGCGCAGGAAAATGCTGCCTGGTTTACTGCTCTTGCTAATCGAAGCGTGCAGGTAACCTGTCAGACACCGGAGCAGGCTCAGCTTCCTCGCTGGGTTGCTGCGCGTGCAAAACAGCTCAACTTAGAACTGGATGACGCTGCAAATCAGATGCTCTGCTATTGTTATGAAGGTAACCTGCTGGCGCTGGCACAGGCGCTGGAGCGTTTATCGCTTCTCTGGCCGGACGGCAAACTGACATTACCGCGCGTTGAGCAGGCAGTGAATGATGCCGCGCATTTCACCCCTTTTCATTGGGTCGATGCTTTGTTGATGGGCAAAAGCAAGCGCGCATTGCACATTCTTCAGCAACTGCGTCTGGAAGGCAGCGAGCCGGTTATTTTGTTGCGCACATTACAACGTGAACTGTTGTTACTGGTTAATTTGAAACGTCAGTCTGCCCATATGCCGTTACGCGCGTTGTTTGATAAGCATCGCGTTTGGCAGAACCGGCGGGGCATGATGGGCGAGGCATTAAATCGCTTAAGCCAGCCGCAGTTACGTCAGGCCGTGCAACTTCTCACACGAACGGAACTCACCCTCAAACAAGATTACGGCCAGTCGGTTTGGGCAGATCTGGAGGGATTATCTCTTCTGTTGTGCCATAAACCACTGGCAGACGTATTTATCGATGGTTGATATGAAATCTTTACAGGCTCTGTTTGGCGGCACCTTCGATCCGGTGCACTATGGTCATCTTAAACCCGTGGAAACGCTGGCGAATCTGATTGGTCTGACGCAAGTGACTATCATCCCTAACAATGTTCCTCCGCATCGTCCACAGCCGGAAGCAAACAGCGCGCAGCGAAAACACATGCTTGAACTGGCTATTGCCGACAAACCACTGTTTACCCTTGATGAACGTGAGTTAAAGCGCAATGCCCCCTCTTACACTGCGCAAACACTCAAAGAGTGGCGACAGGAACAAGGTGACGATGTGCCACTGGCGTTTATTATTGGTCAGGATTCACTGCTGACTTTTCCCACCTGGTACGAATACGAAACAATTCTCGACAATGCGCATTTAATTGTCTGTCGGCGTCCCGGTTACCCGCTTGAAATGGCGCAACCACAATACCAGCAGTGGCTGGAAGATCATTTGACGCATAATCCAGAAGATCTGCACCTTCAGTCTGCCGGTAAAATTTACCTCGCTGAAACGCCGTGGTTTAACATCTCGGCGACCATCATCCGCGAACGCTTGCAAAACGGCGAATCATGTGAAGATTTGTTACCGGAATCGGTATTGACCTACATTAACCAACAAGGCTTGTATCGCTGATACCTGTCATCACGGAGGGAATGATGCGACTGTGGTTAATTCGTCACGGCGAAACGCAGGCAAATGTCGATGGATTGTACAGCGGTCATGCGCCGACGCCACTGACTGCACGCGGTATCGAGCAAGCTCAAAGCCTGAATACCCTGTTGCGTGATGTTCCCTTCGATATGGTTTTATGTAGTGAGCTGGAACGCGCGCAGCATACCGCGCGGCTGGTTCTCAGTGACCGCCAGCTCCCTGTACAAACCGTCCCTGAGCTTAATGAAATGTTTTTTGGTGACTGGGAGATGCGGCATCATCGCGATTTGATGCAAGAAGATGCCGAAAACTATAGCGCATGGTGCAATGACTGGCAGTATGCCGTCCCAACTAACGGCGAAGGTTTTCAGGCGTTTTCGCAACGGGTAGAAAGGTTTATTGCCGGATTTGTTGAATATCAGCACCACAAAAATATATTAGTCATCAGCCATCAGGGCGTGTTGAGTCTGTTAATTGCACGCTTACTTGGTATGCCAGCCGGGGCGATGTGGCATTTTCGTGTAGACCAGGGCTGCTGGAGCGCCATTGAAATCAATGACGCATTCGCAACTCTACGTGTCCTCAATAGCCGTGCTATATGGCACAGGGATGCATGACTTTTCTGTTTTTTTGCATGTAAGGTGCAGCGCCCATTGACAGCCCCGGACAGGCTGATATTCTCCGCAGCCGGACTTTTTCCGCTAAACACGACTTTGTAGAAATTGTTTTACAAAAATGGCGATGCAATCTGCGGCGCAGGGTGGGATGATAGCCCACTTTCGAAAGCCGATTCGGCGACAATTGTCCCGAAATCGCCTCTGGTTCAGGTATACTGGCAGACCGTTTTTTATCTTTTTAATTCACCCAGGGGGAAAACTTGCAGGGTAAAGCACTCCAGGATTTTGTTATCGACAAAATTGATGACCTCAAAGGTCAGGACATCATCGCCTTAGACGTTCAGGGCAAATCCAGCATCACCGACTGCATGATCATCTGTACGGGTACGTCCAGCCGTCATGTTATGTCCATTGCTGACCACGTTGTGCAGGAGTCTCGTGCTGCTGGTCTATTGCCGCTCGGCGTAGAAGGTGAAAACAGCGCCGACTGGATTGTCGTTGATTTGGGCGAAGTTATTGTCCATGTCATGCAGGAAGAGAGCCGTCGCCTGTATGAACTGGAAAAACTCTGGAGTTAATGTGTGAAGCTGCAACTTGTGGCCGTGGGAACGAAAATGCCGGACTGGGTACAAACCGGTTTTACCGAGTACCTGCGTCGTTTTCCGAAAGATATGCCTTTTGAGCTGATTGAAATTCCGGCCGGGAAACGCGGCAAGAACGCGGACATCAAGCGCATACTCGACAAAGAGGGTGAGCAGATGCTGGCAGCCGCAGGCAAAAACCGCATTGTCACCCTCGACATTCCAGGCAAGCCCTGGGACACACCGCAGTTAGCCGCTGAACTGGAACGATGGAAGCTTGATGGCCGCGACGTCAGCCTGCTTATTGGCGGGCCTGAAGGGTTATCACCTGCCTGTAAAGCAGCGGCAGAACAAAGCTGGTCGCTTTCCGCGCTGACCCTCCCCCATCCGCTGGTTCGCGTACTGGTCGCAGAGAGTCTGTACCGGGCGTGGAGCATTACCACCAACCATCCTTATCACCGTGAGTGATAAGAAAGCTTTGAGTAGAAAACGCAGCGGATGAAACTACAGAACTCTTTTCGCGACTATACGGCAGAGTCCGCACTGTTTGTGCGCCGGGCACTGGTCGCCTTTTTGGGAATTTTGCTGCTGACCGGCGTGCTTATCGCCAACCTGTATAATCTGCAAATTGTTCGTTTTACCGATTATCAGACCCGTTCTAATGAAAACCGCATCAAACTGGTGCCTATCGCCCCCAGTCGCGGCATTATCTACGATCGTAACGGCATCCCTCTGGCACTCAACCGCACTATCTATCAGGTAGAGATGATGCCGGAGAAAGTCGATAACGTGCAGCAAACGCTGGACGCTTTGCGCAGCGTGGTCGATCTGACCGATGATGATATCGCTGCATTCAGAAAAGAGCGCGCACGTTCACACCGTTTCACCTCGATTCCAGTGAAAACTAACCTGACCGAAGTACAAGTAGCTCGCTTTGCCGTCAATCAGTACCGTTTTCCGGGTGTCGAAGTTAAAGGCTATAAACGCCGTTACTATCCTTACGGTTCGGCGCTGACCCACGTCATCGGCTATGTGTCGAAAATCAACGATAAAGATGTCGAACGCCTGAATAATGACGGCAAACTAGCCAATTATGCGGCAACGCATGATATCGGTAAGCTAGGCATTGAGCGTTACTATGAAGATGTGTTGCACGGTCAGACCGGTTATGAAGAGGTTGAAGTTAACAACCGTGGTCGCGTCATCCGCCAGTTAAAAGAAGTACCGCCACAAGCCGGGCACGATATTTACCTGACGATAGATCTCAAACTCCAGCAGTATATTGAAACACTACTGGCAGGCAGCCGCGCGGCTGTGGTAGTCACCGATCCGCGCACAGGTGGTGTGCTGGCGCTGGTTTCCACGCCAAGCTATGACCCAAACTTGTTTGTTGACGGTATATCCAGCAAAGATTATTCCGCATTGCTGAACGACCCGAACACACCGCTGGTGAACCGAGCCACGCAGGGGGTTTATCCACCGGCGTCTACGGTTAAACCTTATGTAGCAGTTTCAGCATTAAGTGCTGGGGTGATCACGCGCAATACTACGCTGTTTGACCCAGGCTGGTGGCAGCTGCCTGGTTCGGAAAAACGTTACCGTGACTGGAAAAAATGGGGTCACGGACGCCTGAATGTCACAAGATCGCTGGAAGAATCTGCGGATACCTTCTTCTATCAAGTGGCCTACGATATGGGGATCGATCGTCTTTCCGAATGGATGGGGAAATTCGGTTATGGCCATTACACCGGTATCGACCTGGCAGAAGAACGTTCCGGCAACATGCCTACCCGCGAATGGAAACAGAAACGCTTTAAAAAACCGTGGTATCAGGGTGACACCATTCCGGTCGGTATCGGTCAGGGTTACTGGACAGCGACCCCAATCCAGATGAGTAAGGCACTGATGATCCTGATTAATGACGGTGTCGTGAAAGTTCCGCATTTGCTGATGAGCACCGCCGAAGACGGCAAACAGGTGCCATGGGTACAACCGCATGAACCGCCAGTTGGCGATATTCATTCCGGTTACTGGGAGCTGGCGAAAGACGGTATGTACGGGGTTGCTAACCGCCCTAACGGTACGGCGCATAAATACTTTGCCAGCGCACCGTACAAAATTGCGGCGAAATCTGGTACGGCTCAGGTATTCGGTCTGAAAGCGAACGAAACCTATAATGCGCACAAAATTGCTGAGCGTCTGCGTGACCACAAATTAATGACCGCCTTTGCGCCGTATAACAATCCGCAAGTGGCTGTCGCCATGATTCTGGAGAACGGCGGCGCGGGTCCGGCGGTCGGTACGCTGATGCGCCAGATCCTCGACCACATTATGCTGGGCGATAACAACACCGATCTGCCTGCGGAAAACCCAGCGGTTACCGCAGCGGAGGACCATTAATCATGACGGATAATCCGAATAAAAAAACATTCTGGGATAAAGTCCATCTTGATCCCACGATGCTGCTGATTTTACTGGCATTGCTGGTCTACAGTGCTCTGGTAATCTGGAGTGCCAGCGGCCAGGATATCGGCATGATGGAGCGTAAAATCGGTCAGATCGCAATGGGTCTGGTCATTATGGTGGTAATGGCGCAAATCCCTCCGCGCGTTTATGAGGGCTGGGCGCCCTATCTCTATATCATCTGTATTATTTTGCTGGTAGCAGTAGATGCCTTTGGCGCCATCTCCAAAGGTGCTCAACGCTGGCTGGATCTCGGTATCGTTCGTTTCCAGCCGTCGGAAATTGCCAAAATAGCTGTGCCGCTGATGGTGGCACGCTTTATCAACCGCGACGTTTGTCCTCCGTCGTTAAAAAATACCGCCATCGCCCTGGTGCTGATATTTATGCCCACGCTGCTGGTCGCAGCGCAGCCTGACCTGGGGACGTCAATTCTCGTTGCGCTTTCCGGTCTGTTCGTACTGTTCCTCTCTGGCCTTAGCTGGCGCCTGATCGGCGTTGCAGTGGTGCTGGTAGCAGCGTTCATTCCGATTCTGTGGTTCTTCCTGATGCATGATTACCAGCGCCAGCGCGTAATGATGCTCCTCGACCCAGAATCAGACCCTCTTGGCGCGGGTTATCACATTATTCAGTCTAAAATAGCTATTGGCTCCGGCGGATTACGCGGCAAAGGCTGGCTGCACGGCACTCAGTCACAGCTTGAATTTCTGCCCGAGCGCCATACCGACTTTATCTTCGCGGTACTGGCGGAAGAGCTGGGATTAGTGGGCATTTTGATTCTGCTCGCTCTCTACATTCTGCTGATCATGCGCGGGCTGTGGATAGCCGCCAGAGCACAAACCACCTTTGGTCGCGTCATGGCTGGCGGTTTAATGCTGATATTATTCGTTTATGTCTTCGTAAATATTGGTATGGTAAGCGGTATTCTGCCGGTTGTAGGGGTTCCGCTCCCACTGGTCAGTTATGGAGGATCGGCGCTTATAGTGCTGATGGCTGGGTTCGGGATTGTGATGTCAATCCACACCCACAGGAAAATGTTGTCGAAAAGCGTGTAAGAGGTGCGCAATGCGTAAGCAGTGGCTCGTGATCTGCATCGCGGCAGGAATGCTCGCGGCATGTACAAGCGATGATGGTCAGCAACAGACGGTAAGTATACCGCAGCCTGCGGTATGTAACGGCCCAATAGTTGAGATTGGCGGGGCAGAACCGCGTTTCGAACCACTGAACGCGACAGCGAATCAGGATTACCAACGCGATGGCAAAAGCTACAAAATCGTGCAGGATCCCTCACGCTTTAGTCAGGCTGGCCTGGCGGCTATTTATGATGCCGAACCGGGCAGCAATCTGACGGCCTCAGGTGAAGCGTTCGATCCGATGCAGCTAACAGCGGCACATCCGACTCTGCCGATCCCCAGCTACGCGCGAATCACGAACCTGGCTAATGGTCGGATGATTGTGGTGCGCATTAACGATCGTGGTCCCTACGGCAACGATCGCGTAATTTCACTTTCCCGCGCGGCAGCCGACCGTCTTAACACCTCGAACAACACCAAAGTTCGTATCGATCCGATTATCGTCGCCCAGGATGGTTCTCTTTCTGGTCCAGGCATGGCTTGTACCACTGTCGCCAAACAGACTTATGCCCTGCCAGCGCCCCCCGACTTAAGCGGCGGAGCGGGAACAAATTCAGTATCTGGCCCGCAGGGTGATATTCTTCCGGTCAGCAATTCGACGCTGAAAAGTGAAGATCCGACCGGCGCGCCTGTCACCAGCAGCGGTTTCCTCGGCGCACCAACCACCTTAGCGCCTGGTGTACTGGAAGGCAGTGAACCGACGCCGACACCACAGCCAGTGGTCACAGCACCGGCTTCAACGCCTGCAACAACACCTGCAATGGTGACACCGCAAGCTGCTTCGCAAAATGCCAGCGGTAACTTTATGGTGCAAGTCGGTGCTGTTAGCGATCAGGCTCGCGCTCAACAGTATCAACAGCAGTTAGGACAGAAGTTCGGCGTCCCCGGTCGAGTGACCCAAAACGGCGCAGTCTGGCGGATCCAGCTTGGCCCATTTGCCAGCAAAGCCGAAGCCAGTACCTTGCAGCAACGTTTACAAACCGAAGCCCAATTACAGTCATTTATTACCACCGCGCAATAGCGTAAAGCAGGCAACTGAAGTGTCAATTTCTGTAAATGACGTTAACAAAGTCACGCGGAAAGTCAGATGCCTGTCGGTAGTGCATTTGCTATAGTAGGGCACTTTTTTTAATTCCATCACGGATGTCGTAGTTCAGACCATGAATACCATTTCTTCCGCTCGTATCATGAAGCGCCTGGCGCTCACCACGGCTCTTTGCACAGCCTTTATCTCTGCTGCACATGCCGATGACCTGAATATCAAAACTATGATCCCGGGTGTACCGCAGATCGACGCGGAGTCCTACATCCTGATCGACTATAACTCCGGCAAAGTGCTCGCCGAACAGAACGCAGATGTCCGCCGCGATCCTGCCAGCCTGACCAAAATGATGACCAGCTACGTTATCGGCCAGGCAATGAAAGCCGGTAAATTTAAAGAAACTGATTTAGTGACCATCGGCAACGACGCCTGGGCTACCGGTAACCCGGTGTTTAAAGGTTCTTCGCTGATGTTCCTCAAACCGGGTATGCAGGTTCCAGTTTCGCAGCTTATCCGTGGTATTAACCTGCAATCCGGTAACGATGCTTGTGTTGCTATGGCAGACTTTGCCGCCGGTAGTCAGGATGCTTTTGTTGGCCTGATGAACAGCTACGTTAACGCGCTGGGTCTGAAAAATACCCATTTCCAGACCGTACACGGTCTCGACGCTGACGGTCAGTACAGCTCTGCACGAGATATGGCGCTGATCGGTCAGGCGCTGATTCGTGACGTACCAAATGAATACTCTATCTATAAAGAGAAAGAGTTCACCTTTAACGGTATTCGTCAGCTCAACCGTAACGGCCTGCTGTGGGATAACAGCCTGAATGTTGACGGTATCAAAACCGGTCATACTGACAAGGCAGGTTACAACCTTGTTGCTTCTGCGACAGAAGGTCAGATGCGTCTGATCTCCGCAGTCATGGGCGGACGCACTTTCAAAGGCCGTGAAGCCGAAAGTAAAAAACTGCTGACCTGGGGCTTCCGTTTCTTCGAAACCGTTAACCCGCTGAAAGTAGGCAAAGAGTTCGCCTCTGAACCGGTTTGGTTTGGTGATTCTGATCGCGCTTCGTTAGGTGTTGATAAAGACGTTTACCTGACCATCCCACGTGGCCGCATGAAAGACCTGAAAGCCAGCTACGTGCTGAACAGCAGTGAGCTTCATGCGCCGCTGCAAAAGAATCAGGTCGTTGGTACTATTAACTTCCAGCTTGACGGTAAAACCATTGAGCAACGTCCGCTGGTGGTGTTGCAGGAAATCCCGGAAGGCAACTTCTTCGGCAAAATCATTGATTACATTAAATTAATGTTCCATCACTGGTTTGGTTAAAAATTGAACACTTGAAAGTGTGATTTCCGCCCCCATATACTAAGCATCAGTAAAAACTCCCGCCTTCTGGCGGGAGTTGCTATTTAATTACGTTACGCCGGAGCTGACATGAAAACCAAACTTAACGAACTGCTTGAATTCCCTACTCCTTTTACTTACAAAGTTATGGGGCAGGCGTTACCTGAGCTGGTTGATCAGGTGGTTGAAGTGGTACAGCGCCATGCGCCAGGTAACTACACCCCAACGGTAAAACCAAGCAGCAAAGGCAACTACCACTCGGTATCTATCACTATCAACGCCACTCATATCGAGCAGGTTGAAACACTGTATGAAGAACTGGGCAAAATCGATATTGTCCGCATGGTTCTGTAACTCGCTTTACCATTACCCGGCCTCCTGGTCGGGTAACTCCCCTCCCTCCTCTGTGATATACTTTTTCTCCACTTTTACTCATTCTCCACGGAGATGCCGTTTTGTATCAGGATAAAATTCTTGTCCGCCAGCTCGGTCTTCAGCCTTACGAGCCAATCTCCCAGGCTATGCATGAATTCACCGATACCCGCGATGAAAGTACCCTTGATGAGATCTGGCTGGTCGAGCACTATCCGGTATTCACGCAGGGACAAGCAGGAAAAGCGGAGCATATTTTAATGCCGGGTGATATTCCGGTGATCCAGAGCGACCGTGGCGGTCAGGTGACTTATCACGGCCCAGGTCAGCAGGTAATGTACGTTTTGTTTAATCTTAAACGCCGCAAACTGGGTGTGCGTGAGTTGGTGACCTTACTCGAACAAACGGTTGTAAATACCCTGGCTGAACTGGATATTGATGCACATCCTCGTGCAGATGCTCCGGGTGTCTATGTCGGGGAAAAGAAAATTTGCTCGCTCGGCTTACGTATTCGTCGCGGTTGTTCATTCCACGGCCTGGCATTAAACGTCAATATGGATCTTTCGCCATTTTTACGCATTAACCCTTGTGGGTATGCGGGAATGGAAATGGCTAAAATATCGCAATGGAGACCTGATGCAACAACCGACAATGTTGCGCCACGCTTGCTGAGAAATATTTTAGCCCTGCTAAATAATCCTGCCGTAGAATATATATCTGCTTAACGACGCTCATAAATGACCCAACTTGTACTGGGTCATTACTCATGCCCACATTTATGTCCTCTTTAACCGTTGCAGGCCTCTGGAGAAATAGCTCTTTTCAGCATTAAATGAGGGGCAAATGGATTTTGCTGTCTATTACAACACATTCATCCAGCGTGCTCAGACTTCATGAGTGATTGATGTTACCGACAACGTCATTTGAAAAAATTATTGTTACAGCCAGATCACAGAGATAAACGACAAAATGGCACAAACCAACAACAATTTTACATTTTCGCGACCGCTTTGGCTGCTTTCTGGACCGTTTCAATGATATACTGCCAGTCGTTAATTCAAAAATAGTTGATAATTACAACAATCTATTGAGTTGAACGCTTTCCTTCGTAATTCGCAACTGGAACACGCACGCTATGAGTAAACCCATTGTGATGGAACGCGGTGTAAAATACCGCGATGCCGATAAGATGGCCCTTATCCCGGTTAAAAACGTGGCAACAGAGCGCGAAGCCCTGCTGCGCAAGCCGGAATGGATGAAAATCAAGCTTCCTGCAGACTCTACACGTATCCAGGGCATCAAAGCCGCAATGCGCAAAAATGGCCTGCATTCTGTCTGCGAGGAAGCCTCCTGCCCTAACCTGGCAGAATGCTTCAACCACGGTACAGCAACGTTTATGATCCTCGGCGCTATTTGTACCCGCCGTTGTCCGTTCTGTGACGTTGCCCACGGTCGCCCGGTAGCTCCGGATGCCAATGAGCCGGTGAAACTGGCGCAGACCATTGCCGATATGGCACTGCGTTATGTGGTTATCACCTCCGTTGACCGTGACGACCTGCGCGATGGCGGTGCCCAGCACTTTGCGGATTGCATTACTGCCATTCGGGAAAAAAGCCCGGAAATCAAAATTGAAACTCTGGTGCCGGATTTCCGTGGTCGTATGGATCGCGCGCTGGATATTCTGACCGCCACGCCGCCAGACGTGTTCAACCACAACCTGGAAAACGTGCCGCGTATTTACCGTCAGGTACGCCCAGGCGCGGATTACAACTGGTCGCTGAAACTTTTAGAACGCTTTAAAGAAGCGCATCCGGAAATCCCGACCAAATCGGGTTTAATGGTGGGTCTGGGCGAAACCAATGAAGAAATTATTGAAGTGATGCGAGATCTGCGTCGTCATGGTGTGACCATGTTAACGCTGGGGCAATATTTGCAGCCAAGCCGCCATCACCTGCCAGTTCAACGTTACGTTAGCCCGGATGAGTTCGACGAAATGAAAGCCGAGGCACTGGCGATGGGCTTTACCCATGCTGCATGTGGTCCGTTTGTCCGTTCTTCCTACCACGCTGATTTGCAGGCGAAAGGGATGGAAGTTAAGTAATCCCGTAATAATTACTTACATCTGTCTGATAAAAACCCGCTATCTGAAGCGGGTTTTTTTATCGAACAAGATATAGAGGGAGCGTCCTGCTCGCCACGTCACTCTTTATGAGAGAGCTTTTCAGCCTGAAGATCAACGTCTGCGCCTTTCTTCGCCGCAGCATCGTCATCATTCATCGCTTTCTTGAATCCTTTGATAGCCGCTCCAAGGTCTCCGCCCAGCGTACGTAACTTCTTAGTCCCAAACAGCAGAACGACCAGTGCCGCAACGACCAGCAGTTTGGTAATACTAATCTCACCCATAGATACCTTCTTGACATAAAACCGGCAACAGAACGCGCCTTAAAAACCAGAGAATATTAACGGTCATTCGACGCGCGCACACAATAGCAATCTGTAACAAGGTGAATCAAGCGCCGAATAAAAAAACATCATAATAATTGCGGTGGCGCAAACCGTCGGTTGTTTAAGACGGGGAGTTGTGCACGTACCTGACGCACGCGTTCAGGTGTCACTTCCGCCATGATTAAGGCCGGCATTTCTGCCGCCGCCGCAATGGTGACGCCAAAGGGATCGATAATCCGGCTTTGCCCGATATTTTTGTTCCCGCACTCCCCTGCCGCCACCATATAACAGGTGGTATCCAGAGCACGAGCAGCAAGCAACGTTGACCAGTGGTGCTCTTTGAGCGGTCCGCGAACCCAGGCTGCCGGAAGGACCAGGATTTCTGCTCCCTGTATAGCCTGTGCCAGCGCCAGCTCCGGAAAGCGTAAGTCATAGCAGGTCATAAGACCGACCTTCATGCCTTCGACCTCCAGTAACTGGGCTATTTCATTACCTGCATCAACATGACGCGACTCCTGAATGGAAAACGCATCATAAAGATGCAATTTGGCATAACGAGCGACAATTTTTCCTGCCTGAAGAGCCACCAGCATATTCCATGCTCGCCCCGGCGTAGAGGGAACATGAATCGTCAGAATCGTCGTCATCATGTTACGTTTACTTTCCCGCAATAAACGCCCGATAAATTGGCCTTCCAGCAGCTGCGCTGATTTAACAGATAGATCCGGATCATGATCGTCCCGCGCCAGCAAGGCTTCCGGCAGGACAAACAACGAGACGTCGTTTTCCGCCGCCTGCGCCATCAACGAGGCGCAAATTTCAGCGTTCTTTTCCCACACGGATGTAACAGCAAATTGTCCTGCGGCAACCAGCATTACCACCTCCTGCCAAAGTCGTAAAATTCGCCAACGATGATTATTCGGCGTTACACTTATCACTCATACAAATCAAATAGCAGGATTTTGCAGTGTTACAACTCCTTTTAGCAGTTTTTATTGGCGGTGGTACGGGAAGCGTGGCGAGATGGCTGTTAAGTATGCGATTTAACCCGCTGCATCAGGCGATTCCTTTGGGAACATTGGCAGCAAACCTGATCGGCGCATTCATCATAGGTATGGGATTTGCCTGGTTCAGTCGGATGACAAACATTGATCCAGTGTGGAAAGTATTAATCACCACCGGATTTTGTGGCGGGTTGACAACCTTCTCAACATTTTCAGCCGAAGTGGTGTTTTTGTTGCAGGAAGGGCGTTTTGGTTGGGCATTACTGAACGTCTTCGTAAACCTGTTAGGTTCTTTTGCCATGACTGCACTGGCTTTCTGGTTGTTTTCAGCATCAACCGCACACTAAAGACCAAAAAAAACCCGCTGATTAAGCGGGTTTTGAATTCTTGCTGACGTATCTTACAGAGCGATTACGTTTGCAGCAGAAGGGCCTTTGGCACCGTTAGTGATTTCGAACTCTACGCGCTGACCTTCAGCAAGAGTTTTAAAACCATTAGTCTGGATTGCAGAGAAGTGTACGAACACATCTTTGCTGCCGTCTTCCGGAGTAATGAAACCGAATCCTTTGGACTCATTAAACCACTTAACGTTACCTTTAATCTTAGACATCAAAATTACCTTTACATGAAAAATAGACACAAATGCTGTGTCGGTTACCAGTACACCAATTGTGGTACGCTTTGTCCAGTGCAACTTTGCTAAAAAGTGATAAAAGTCGCGTTATTTTTGGTGATACTTGCCTTACGCTATGATTTTTAAAGGTTTTGTAAAAACATAACTTGTCTAAAACTGAAACCGCATCCAGGCAAAGTAAACATTGCCATTGTTGTAGGTGCCAGGAATATAGGTCATCTGAAAAGTAGCCAGCTCATAGCCCACACAAACCAATGGCAGTACACCGGGACAGGTATGTCGTTCCCGTTATCACGCGTCGTTACGTACAAACCGTACCCGTTACTTTTCTCATCCCAACGCAACTGACCCAAACCGCTGCCCCACGATTTTTCGTTATAGCGATCGTTTTTTCTTTGTTATAAGCGAAAAGTGAATGCCAGGTTTTACCGAGATTCTATCTAAATGTAGTAATCCATAGATCCGTACCAGCAGAAACTTAGTCAACACGGATTCGCTCAATGAAAACAAGGGGAATTACGGCAATACATTTACTTGCGCCCATTAGTGGCCATAAAATATTTATCAGAAATCCACTGTCAGCATAGCTAAACTAAAATAAACAAACCTTAATTACTTCAACCTAAAGAACAAACTTAATATTTAATAGCGTTATACAAGAAAATATCATCAAATTATTCCGGAGACTTAAGTTGTATTTTTCTTTCATATAGCTGCTTAATCACAAAATTCATCCCAGCACGGTTCGCAATCTACAACAGAAAAAAACCTTATTTTTTAACTAGATGAAATAATAAGTCAGCAAATAAACATCTCCTACACTCTCATCACGCGTATACAGAAAATCATTTTTTAAGTAAGAAAAGGTTCTCCCATCAAGCGATTAACAAAACTGCATCAATTACTTATCAATTAGCATACATAATCACATTGATAAATACCGGTCATAAAAACGCATTTTGTTATTCAGGTATAAAAAACAAAAACATCAATGTATTAATGGTAGCTTTTCTTGATTTTAATCAGCATTCGCCACCCATTTATTCGGCATATTTTTTCTTTAGTCTTAGGAATTTGTTATTATTTACCTTGGAGTCTGGAACAGGAAAAATTATGCTGACATTCATTGAGCTCCTTATTGGAGTTATGGTTATTGTGGGTGTAGCTCGCTACATCATTAAAGGGTATTCCGCCACCGGGGTATTATTTGCAGGTGGTCTGTTATTGCTGATTATCAGTGCCATTATGGGGCACAAAGTTTTACCTGCCAGCCAGACTTCAACGGGCTATAGTGCCACGGATATCGTTGAATACATTAAAATATTGCTGATGAGTCGCGGTGGCGACCTTGGCATGATGATCATGATGCTGTGTGGTTTTGCCGCTTATATGACCCATATCGGCGCGAACGATATGGTCGTCAAGCTGGCGTCAAAACCGCTGCAGTACATAAACTCCCCTTACCTGCTGATGATTGCCGCCTATTTTGTTGCCTGCCTGATGTCACTGGCAGTTTCCTCCGCAACGGGCCTGGGCGTTTTACTGATGGCAACGTTGTTCCCGGTCATGGTGAACGTGGGTATTAGTCGCGGCGCGGCTGCTGCCATTTGCGCCTCACCGGCGGCAATTATTCTCGCACCAACTTCTGGTGATGTGGTGCTGGCGGCGCAGGCTTCCGAAATGCCGTTAATTGACTTCGCCTTCAAAACGACGCTGCCTATCTCAATTACCGCAATTATCGGCATGGCGATAGCCCATTTTTTCTGGCAGCGTTATCTGGATAAAAAAGAGCACATCTCTCATGAAATGTTAGATGTCAGCGAAATCACTACCACCGCCCCCGCGTTTTACGCCATTCTGCCGTTCACACCGATCATTGGCGTGCTATTTTTTGACGGCAAATGGGGTCCGCAATTGCACATCATCACCATTCTGGTGATATGTATGCTGATTGCCTCCGTTCTGGAATTTATTCGCAGCTTTAATACACAAAAAGTCTTTTCTGGCCTCGAAGTGGCTTATCGCGGCATGGCTGATGCCTTCGCTAACGTGGTAATGCTATTAGTTGCTGCGGGGGTATTTGCCCAGGGACTTAGCACCATCGGTTTTATCCAGAGCCTGATCTCAATCGCTACCTCGTTTGGTTCAGCGAGCATTATCCTCATGCTGGTGTTGGTTATCCTGACGATGCTGGCGGCGGTGACTACGGGTTCCGGCAATGCGCCATTCTATGCATTCGTTGAGATGATCCCGAAACTGGCGCACTCTTCAGGCATTAACCCGGCATACCTGACTATTCCAATGCTACAGGCGTCAAACCTGGGTCGCACGATTTCGCCTGTCTCTGGCGTTGTGGTTGCGGTTGCCGGGATGGCAAAAATTTCGCCTTTTGAAGTGGTTAAACGCACCTCGGTGCCGGTGCTTGTTGGGCTGGTGATTGTCATCGTGGCTACAGAGTTGATTGTACCCGGAACAGCCGCCGCAGTTACAGGTAAATAATTCTCCTTGCCGGAGGTATGCTTCCTCCGGCACTCTCTTCAGCCACTGTGGTAAATGCGCTGCGGCCTGCCAACTTTACCGTGAACAATTTCAGCAATAACAAGATGGCGGCTGGCGCAATATTCAAGATAACGTCTGGCGGTAGTGCGACTGATGGTCAATGCCTGCGCTACCGTCTCCGCCGTATGTTGCACACCTGGCTCTTTGAAAAGTTTCCGCACTGCGTTAAGTGTCAACGCATCAATACCAGTCGGAAGATCGTCCTTCGGTTCGCCACGCGCATAAGCGTTAAACATCTCATCAATTTGCTTCTGACTGGCACTATCAATACTTTCCAGCATATGTTTACGCTGGCGAAAACGGGTCAATGTCTGTCCCAGACGCTCATAAGCAATTGGCTTGATCAGATAATCAAACACACCACAGCGTACTGCTTCAGATACCGTTTCCATATCGCTGGCAGCAGTAGTAAACACCACGTCACCGGGATAATGCGCCTGCACTAGTTCATGCAGTAAATTAATACCTCTACCGTCAGGGAGATAGTTATCCAGCAGGATAAGCCCCGGCTTAAAACGCTCGATCATCATTCGGGCCTGCGCCAGGTTTCCCGCCAGCAATATCTGACTGAATCCGGGAATATGACGAATATATTCCGCATGCATCTCTGCCAGCGGCGTTTCGTCCTCAACGATCAATAGAGTTAATGGAGCTGTCATTAGGTTTCACTTTCGGAATATAGATTGAAAATAAAGTACCGCAGGGGTCATTCTCTTCAAGAGTGATAACTCCACCGCAGCGCGTTACATAGCTGGCAATAAGATACAACCCAATGCCATGCTCACCGGGTTCATCAGCACGCGTACTGACGCCCTGCTCAAATATTTTGTCGCGCAGAGCCTCTGGGACACCGCAACCCTGATCGGCGACTTCTATCACCACATCATCGCCTTCATCACTCAAATATAACTCGACTATCTTATTCCCTTCATCGCTGCGCAAACTGGCTTCGAAAGCGTTATCGAGTAAGTTGCCCACAATCGCCGCAAACTCAGTGCTGTCCAGCCCTGGCGGCAGTTGAGAAAGCTGGCTGCCGGGGACGATTGTCATTTTTAGCCCCAGTTCGCGGGCGCGCTGTACTTTACCAAACAACAGCCCCGCCACCTGGCGATCGGCAAAGGCTTCGCGCAGACTGTCAATAAGCTGTTGCTGAGCCTGGGACTCCCCCTGAACCATCGCCAGCACGCGATCATACTCTTTCATCTGCAACAGACCATTGAGCGTAGACATCCAATTGAGATGTTCATGACGCAATGTGCGCAGGCTTTCGACATATTGTTTAATTTGCGTCAGTTGTGCATTGAGGGTGGAAATTTCGTCTTTACTACGAAAGCTGATAATTGCCCCCAGCAAATCGTCACCAGAACGAATAGCCTCCCGATTAGCAATGACGCTCAGGCCGTTAAAATTTGTCACCACATCCTGGCGTTTTTCATCAATCTGCTCGGTGAAGAAATCGGCGGGTCTGACCACCTCTGCAATGGGTTTGCCCAGCCACTGCCGCCCAGGGGAACTCAGCCCCAGCATTTTTCTTGCGTTACGGTTGATGGCGGTTATGTCACCGTGCGGATCCACTGCAATCAGCCCTTCATAAACCGAACTAAACAGCGCCTCTTGCTGACGAACAACCCGCGCAATTTGCTTCGGTTCCATCCCCATCATTTGGCGGCGGATATGTGCGGCTAAGAACCACGACAACAGCATCAGAATACCCAGTAGCACGACAAATACGCCGGCCATTGGTAATAAAAATTCGGCGCGCCAGCTATCGATTTTACTGACCAGATAACCCACCGACACCACGCCGATGACTTTGCCATCATCATCAAAGATCGGTGTTTTGGCACGCATCGCCATACCTATCGACCCTTTACCCGTGATGAAGTAGCTCTCCCCTTTCTCCAGCGCGCCGGGTTTGGTGAATTGCATAGGATAACCAATTTTCTCGGGATTAGGATGGTAAAGGCGGATCGAGTTGCGGTCACCTATCACCACATAGTCAAAATCAGTATCTCTTTGTAATTTATCGGCAATGGTCGCCAGCCGTTTGTAATTACGCGCTTTAACCGCCGTGATGATGCTGTCATTGGAGGCAATAATTTTCGCCTGATTCATTGCCATATCGCGCACATGAAGCGTTAAATAGTCCTCAAAACTGGCCGTAAAATATTGCGCCAGTGCTGCGATGACAAATATTGAGAACACCAGAATCAGCAGGAAGATACGCAACGGAAATGCCAGTCGTTCGAAAAAAGCAAACTGTTTATTCTCATTAAACTGCAACATTGTTTTCCTTGCGGGGTAAACCCTGTCTTTTGGTGAATGTAATTAAAATGTTGAATCTCGATATATAAAAATCAAATATGATCGTGGCAAAATTCATTCATTAAATCAATTAAATAACTTAAAACCACGCACCAATCCGCAATTACATTAATTAAAAAACTTAAAACCATTAAATAAATAAAAAACCACTAACTCTATGTGAAATAAATCAAAATTTCACGCCGCAATACTCCTTAGGATGTATGGCAAAAGGAGAAACAGATATACCTCGCTCGCTGCCTTTTCTCCCAACTGAAAATAAAAGGTTATCAGTTTGCAACACTGACTAACATTCATTGCAAATTGATAACAACACATACCTTCAGGATATGACTTATTATGTTCGGCAATGATATTTTCACCCGGGTAAAACGTTCAGAAAATAAAAAAATGGCAGAAATTGCCCAATTTCTGCATGACAATGATTTGAGCGTTGACACAACAGTCGAAGTATTTATTACCGTAACCCGCAATGAAAAGCTTATCGCTTGCGGTGGAATCGCCGGAAATATTATTAAGTGCGTCGCTATCAGCGAATCTGTTCGCGGTGAAGGACTGGCGCTGACATTAGCCACCGAACTGATAAACCTCGCCTATGAACGGCACAGCACGCATCTGTTTATTTATACCAAAATCGAATACGAGGCGCTGTTCCGCCAGTGCGGTTTTTACACGCTGACCAGCGTACCAGGCGTGATGGTGTTGATGGAAAACAGTGCCACACGTCTGAAACGCTATGCCGAGTCACTAAAAAAATTTCGTCATGAAGGGAACAAAATTGGCTGCATTGTGATGAACGCCAATCCCTTTACTAACGGTCACCGTTATCTGATTCAACAGGCAGCGGCACAGTGTGACTGGCTGCATCTGTTTTTAGTCAAAGAAGATTCTTCGCGCTTTCCCTATGAAGACCGGCTGGATCTGGTGTTGAAAGGCACCGCCGATATTCCGCGCCTGACCGTGCATCGCGGCTCCGAATACATCATCTCCCGCGCCACGTTCCCCTGCTACTTCATTAAAGAACAGTGCGTCATTAACCATTGCTACACCGAAATTGATCTGAAGATTTTCCGTCAGTACCTCGCTCCAGCATTGGGCGTTACCCATCGCTTTGTCGGTACTGAACCTTATTGCCGCGTGACCGCCCAGTACAACCAGGATATGCGCTACTGGCTGGAAACACCGACTATCTCCGCACCGCCCATTGAACTGGTTGAAATTGAGCGGCTGCGTTACCAGGAGATGCCGATATCCGCTTCCCGGGTACGCCAACTGCTGGTGAAAAACGATCTCACGGCTATCGCGCCGCTGGTTCCGGCAGCCACGCTGCATTACTTGCAGAATCTGCTTGAACACTCCCGTCAGGACGCGGCAGCTCGTCAAAAGACCCCCGCATGAGAAACAGGTGAAAAATGAAAATAAACCAGCCCGCCGTTGCAGGCACCCTTGAGTCTGGGGATGTGATGATACGCATCGCCCCGCTCGATACGCAGGATATCGACCTGCAAATCAACAGCAGCGTTGAGAAACAGTTTGGTGATGCGATTCGCACCACCATCCTGGACGTTCTCGCCCGCTATAACGTGCGCGGCGTACAGCTGAATGTCGATGACAAAGGCGCACTGGATTGCATTTTACGTGCACGACTGGAAGCCCTGCTGGCGCGCGCCAGCGGTATCCCGGCTCTGCCATGGGAGGATTGCCAATGATTTCCGCTTCGCTGCAACAACGTAAAACCCGCACCCGCCGCAGCATGTTGTTTGTGCCTGGCGCTAATGCCGCGATGGTCAGCAACTCTTTCATCTACCCGGCTGATGCCTTGATGTTTGACCTCGAAGACTCCGTGGCGCTGCGTGAAAAAGACACCGCTCGCCGCATGGTCTACCACGCACTGCAACATCCTCTGTATCGCGACATTGAAACCATTGTGCGTGTAAACGCGCTGGATTCCGAATGGGGTGTTAACGACCTGGAAGCTGTCGTTCGCGGTGGTGCAGACGTTGTGCGTCTGCCGAAAACTGATACCGCTCAGGATGTGCTGGATATCGAAAAAGAGATCCTGCGTATTGAAAAAGCCTGCGGACGCGAACCGGGCAGCACCGGTTTGCTGGCGGCAATTGAATCTCCGCTGGGTATTACCCGCGCGGTAGAAATCGCTCACGCATCTGAACGTTTAATCGGTATCGCGCTGGGCGCGGAAGACTACGTGCGTAACCTGCGCACTGAACGCTCACCGGAAGGTACAGAACTGCTGTTCGCTCGCTGCTCCATTTTGCAAGCCGCGCGCTCTGCCGGTATCCAGGCGTTCGATACCGTCTATTCCGACGCCAACAACGAAGCCGGATTCCTGCAAGAAGCCGCACACATCAAACAGCTGGGCTTTGACGGCAAATCGCTGATCAACCCGCGTCAGATTGATCTGCTCCACAACCTCTACGCACCAACCCAGAAAGAAGTGGATCACGCACGCCGCGTCGTAGAAGCCGCTGAAGCCGCCGCTCGCGAAGGCCTCGGTGTGGTTTCCCTGAACGGCAAGATGGTTGACGGTCCGGTTATCGATCGTGCCCGTCTGGTGCTCTCCCGCGCAGAACTTTCCGGCATCCGCGAAGAATAAGGCAATCAAAATGACGCAGAAAATTGAACAATCTCAACGACAAGAACGGGTAGCGGCCTGGAATCGTCGCGCTGAATGCGATCTTGCCGCTTTCCAGAACTCGCCAAAGCAAACCTACCAGGCTGAAAAAGCGCGCGATCGCAAACTGTGCGCCAACCTGGAAGACGCTATTCGTCGTTCTGGTTTAAAGGACGGCATGACCGTCTCCTTCCACCACGCTTTCCGTGGCGGTGACCTGACCGTCAATATGGTGATGGACGTCATCGCGAAGATGGGCTTTAAAAACCTGACACTGGCGTCCAGCTCTTTGAGCGACTGCCATGCACCGCTGGTAGAACATATTCGTCAGGGTGTGGTCACCCGCATTTATACCTCTGGTCTGCGCGGCCCACTGGCGGAAGAAATCTCCCGTGGCCTGCTGGCTGAACCGGTACAAATCCACTCTCACGGCGGTCGTGTACATCTGGTACAGAGCGGTGAACTGAATATCGACGTTGCTTTTCTCGGCGTCCCGTCCTGTGATGAATTCGGTAATGCCAACGGTTACACCGGTAAAGCCTGCTGCGGCTCCCTCGGCTATGCGATGGTCGATGCCGACAATGCGAAACAAGTAGTCATGCTCACCGAGGAACTGCTGCCTTATCCGCATAACCCGGCCAGTATTGAACAGGATCAGGTTGATCTGATCGTCAAAGTTGATCGCGTTGGCGATGCCGCAAAAATCGGCGCAGGCGCGACCCGTATGACCACTAACCCGCGCGAACTGCTGATTGCCCGCAGCGCAGCAGATGTGATTGTCAACTCTGGCTACTTCAAAGAAGGTTTTTCCATGCAGACAGGCACCGGCGGCGCTTCGCTTGCGGTAACCCGTTTTCTGGAAGACAAAATGCGTAGCCGCGATATTCGCGCCGACTTCGCCCTCGGCGGCATTACCGCAACGATGGTTGATCTGCACGAAAAAGGGCTGATCCGCAAACTGCTGGATGTGCAGAGCTTTGACAGCCACGCTGCGCAATCGCTGGCTCGTAACCCGAATCATATCGAAATCAGCGCCAACCAGTACGCCAACTGGGGTTCGAAAGGTGCATCGGTTGATCGTCTCGACGTGGTGGTACTGAGCGCGCTGGAAATTGACACCCAGTTCAACGTCAACGTGCTGACTGGCTCTGACGGCGTACTGCGTGGCGCTTCCGGCGGTCACTGCGATACCGCGATTGCATCCGCCCTTTCCATCATCGTCGCACCGCTGGTACGCGGTCGTATTCCGACTCTGGTGGATAACGTGCTGACCTGCATCACCCCGGGTTCCAGCGTCGATATCCTGGTTACCGACCACGGTATCGCTGTTAACCCGGCACGTCCTGAACTGGCAGAACGTCTGCAGGAAGCGGGCATTAAAGTGGTTTCCATTGAGTGGCTGCGCGAACGTGCGCGTCTGTTGACCGGTGAACCACAGCCGATTGAATTCACCGACCGCGTCGTTGCCGTCGTGCGTTACCGCGATGGCTCAGTGATTGATGTTGTACATCAGGTGAAGGAATAAGCCATGCACCTGCTCCCTGAACTCGCCAGCCACCATGCGGTTTCGATTCCCGAGTTGCTCATCAGCCGGGATGAAAGGCAAGCACGGCAACACGCCTGGCTCAAGCGCCATCCTGTTCCACTGGTCTCCTTTACCGTGGTTGCGCCTGGGCCGATTAAAGACAGCGAGGTCACACGCCGGATTTTTAATCATGGCGTGACTGCCCTGCGTGCTTTAGCCGCAAAACAGGGCTGGCAAATTCAGGAGCAGGCTGCACTGGTTTCCGCCAGCGGGCCGGAGGGCATGTTGAGCATTGCCGCACCGGCTCGCGACCTCAAGCTCGCCACCATTGAGCTTGAACATAGTCATGCTCTTGGACGTTTGTGGGATATCGATGTCCTGACGCCCGAAGGCGAAATTCTCTCCCGCCGCAATTATTCACTGCCGCCTCGCCGCTGCCTGTTGTGCGAGCAAAGTGCGGCAGTTTGTGCGCGTGGGAAAACCCACCAACTGACCGATTTACTCAACCGTATGGAGGCGCTGCTGAACGATGTCGATGCCTGCAACGTCAACTAAAACCACAAAGCTTGCGACGTCATTAATCAATGACTACGCCCTGCTGGGCTGGCGCGCCATGCTGACTGAAGTCAATCTGTCACCGAAACCCGGTCTCGTGGATCGCATTAACTGCGGTGCGCACAAAGATATGTCGCTGGAAGATTTCCACCGTAGCGCGCTGGCGATTCAGGGCTGGCTACCACGTTTCATTGAATTTGGTGCCTGTAGTGCAGAAATGGCACCAGAATCGGTACTCAGCGGATTACGCCCAATTGGTATGGCCTGCGAAGGCGATATGTTCCGCGCTACCGCTGGTGTAAACACCCATAAAGGCAGTATTTTTTCTTTAGGGCTGATGTGTGCGGCAATTGGTCGTTTGCTTCAGCTCAACCAGCCGGTAATGCCCAAAACCGTTTGTGCGACGGCAGCCAGTTTCTGCCGTGGTCTAACCGATCGCGAACTGCGCACCAATAATCCACAACTAACGGCAGGCCAACGGTTATATCAGCAACTTGGTCTTACCGGTGCGCGCGGTGAAGCCGAAGCGGGCTACCCGCTGGTTATCAACCGCGCCCTCCCGCATTACCTCACTCTGCTGGATCAGGGGCTGGATCCTGAACTGGCATTGCTCGATACCTTATTGCTACTGATGGCGATCAACGGCGATACCAACGTCGCATCGCGCGGTGGCGAGGGGGGCCTGCGCTGGCTACAGCGCCAGGCGCAAACATTATTGCAAAAAGGGGGCATCCGAACCCCCGCCGATCTCGATTATCTCCGGCAGTTCGACAGGGAGTGTATCGAACGAAATCTCAGTCCAGGCGGCAGCGCCGACCTGCTGATCCTTACCTGGTTTTTAGCACAGATTTAATAATTTAAGCACTTGATAAATTTGGAAATATTAATTTTCGGAGAACCCGTATGTCTTTAGCAAAAGATAAGATATGGAAATTATTGGCCCCACTGGTGGTGATGGGCGTCATGTTTCTTATCCCTGTACCCGACGGTATGCCGCCGCAGGCATGGCATTACTTCGCCGTGTTTGTGGCAATGATTGTCGGCATGATCCTCGAGCCAATTCCGGCAACGGCGATCAGTTTTATTGCAGTGACTATTTGCGTTATTGGCAGTAATTACCTGCTCTTTGACGCCAAAGAATTAGCTGACCCCGCTTTTAATGCCCAAAAACAGGCACTGAAATGGGGACTGGCTGGCTTTTCCAGTACCACTGTCTGGCTGGTATTTGGCGCATTTATCTTTGCATTAGGGTATGAAGTTTCCGGATTAGGCCGTCGTATTGCCCTTTTCCTGGTGAAATTCATGGGCAAACGCACGCTGACGTTGGGTTATGCAATTGTCATTATCGACATTCTGCTGGCTCCGTTTACACCGTCTAACACCGCACGTACCGGGGGTACGGTTTTCCCGGTCATTAAAAACCTGCCGCCGCTGTTTAAATCATTCCCGAACGATCCGTCCGCGCGTCGTATTGGCGGCTATTTAATGTGGATGATGGTCATCAGTACCAGTCTGAGTTCCTCCATGTTTGTCACCGGTGCGGCACCGAACGTGCTGGGTCTGGAGTTCGTCAGCAAAATTGCCGGTATCCAGATTAGCTGGTTGCAGTGGTTCCTCTGCTTCCTGCCTGTTGGGGTTATCTTACTTATCATTGCACCGTGGCTTTCCTACGTGCTGTACAAACCGGAAGTCACTCATAGTGAAGAAGTGGCAACCTGGGCAGGCGACGAGCTGAAAACTATGGGGCGCCTGACTCGCAGAGAGTGGACGCTGATTGGTCTTGTTCTGCTCAGCTTAGGTTTGTGGGTATTTGGTAGTGAAGTGATTAACGCCACTGCGGTTGGCCTGCTGGCAGTTTCGCTGATGCTGGCGCTGCACGTTGTGCCGTGGAAAGACATTACCCGCTATAACAGCGCATGGAACACGCTGGTTAACCTGGCAACGCTGGTTGTCATGGCTAATGGCCTGACCCGTTCTGGCTTTATCGACTGGTTCGCCAGCACCATGAGTACGCACCTGGAAGGTTTCTCACCACACGCAACAGTGATTGTACTGGTTCTGGTCTTCTACTTTGCACACTACCTGTTTGCCAGCCTGTCTGCGCATACCGCAACTATGCTGCCAGTCATTCTGGCCGTCGGTAAAGGGATTCCGGGCGTACCAATGGAACAACTGTGTATCCTGCTGGTGCTGTCTATCGGTATCATGGGCTGTCTGACGCCGTATGCAACCGGTCCTGGGGTGATTATTTACGGCTGTGGCTATGTGAAATCGAAAGATTACTGGCGTCTTGGCGCTATCTTCGGGGTGATTTATATTGCCATGCTGCTTCTGGTAGGCTGGCCGATTCTCGCCATGTGGAACTAATACGTTCGTCAAACGCTGAATAAATCATCACGCCCGCCAGGTACCCCCACCTGGCGGGCTTTTTTATGATTTAATAGATAGTATTCAGTGTATGTATGAGTTCCACACCCATTATGAAAGCATTCTGGCGTAACGCCGCTTTACTGACGGCTTCTCTGCTCTCCTTATCTTCTGTCAACGCCGCTGCGTTGCAGGCAAAACAGTATGGCGATTTTGACCGCTATGTCCTGGCTCTCTCCTGGCAAACAGGATTTTGCCAGAGTCAACACGATCGAAATCGTAACGAACGAGATGAATGTCGCCTGCAAACCGAAACGACCAACAAAGCTGATTTTCTGACCGTACATGGCCTGTGGCCGGGGTTGCCAAAATCAGTCGCAGCGCGTGGCGTTGATGAACGCCGCTGGATGCGCTTCGGCTGCGCCACTCGTCCAATCCCGAACTTGCCGGAAGCTCGCGCCAGCCGGATGTGTTCATCACCGGAAACCGGGTTATCGCTGGAAACCGCAGCTAAACTGAGTGAAGTTATGCCAGGGGCTGGCGGACGCTCCTGTCTGGAACGTTACGAATACGCGAAACATGGTGCCTGTTTTGGTTTTGACCCGGACGCTTATTTCGGCACGATGGTGCGTCTGAATCAAGAAATTAAAGAGAGCACAGCCGGAAAATTCCTTGCGGATAACTACGGTAAAACCGTAAGCCGCAGTGACTTTGACGCGGCCTTTGCCAAAAGCTGGGGGAAAGAGAACGTCAAAGCGGTCAAGTTAACGTGCCAGGGTAACCCGGCGTATTTGACTGAAATCCAGATTTCGATAAAAGCTGACGCCATCAACGCACCGCTCTCAGCAAACTCATTCTTACCACAACCACACCCTGGCAACTGTGGCAAAGCCTTTGTGATTGATAAAGTGGGTTATTAATCATCTGATCTGTAAAACGTCGTCGCGCGTTTTACGTAAAACATGATGATTAATATATATACATAATGCGCTGCATTGAGGAATTACCTGAATGTGACGTATATCACTTCAAAGAGTGAGCAACAGTCAGTATCATCATATGAGTTAAACCCTCGCCGCCTGACGGTGAGGGTTTTCTTTTGGGTATGTTTATCTGCGACACTCGCAGTACCGACGACATGGAGTAAAAATGTCCAGACCAACTATCATCATTAACGACCTGGATGCCGAACGCATCGATATTCTGCTGGAGCAACCCGCCTATGCCGGTTTGCCAATCGCCGACGCGTTAAACGCAGAGTTGGATCGCGCCCAAATGTGTCGGCCAGAAGAGATGCCACACGACGTGGTGACGATGAACAGCCGGGTAAAATTCCGCAATCTTAGCGATGGCGAAGTGCGTGTACGCACACTGGTGTATCCGGCCAAAATGACCGACAGCAATACTCAGCTTTCCGTTATGGCTCCGGTAGGTGCCGCACTGCTGGGACTGCGCGTTGGCGATTCCATTCACTGGGAACTTCCGGGCGGCGTTGCAACCCACCTTGAAGTGCTGGAACTCGAATACCAGCCAGAAGCTGCTGGCGACTACCTGCTTTAATCCCATCTGCACAAGCGTTAACTCGCTTTGCCCAGAGGATGCACTCGCATCCTCTTTCCGCTCAAATATCAACCAGATTTATCATTTTGCTCTTCCCCGCTACGTTCTAATCTGAACTGGTTATCAACCTGCGGACTCCATTATGAGTGAAGCTCTTGGTATTACAGTATTTTATATTTTCATCGCGGCAATACTTGTTGTCGCGGTGCTATACCTTGAGCAACACTGGTAGTGTTTATGTGAATATATTTTACCAATCAATACTTAATAGATATAAAATCAACGTCGCAAATCACAGAACTGCAATCAATAATGTGATGTTATGTATTCATGCAACAGCAAGGAGAGAATGCTTATGTACAAAACAATCATTATGCCGGTAGACGTATTTGAAATGGAATTAAGCGACAAAGCCGTTCGTCATGCTGAATTTCTCGCCCAGGATGATGGTGTAATTCATTTACTCCATGTATTACCTGGCGCCGCAAGCCTTAGTCTGCACCGTTTTGCTGCCGATGTGCGTCGTTTCGAAGAGCATTTGCAACATGAGGCGGAAGAACGCCTGCAGACAATGGTTGGTCATTTCAATATTGATCCCTCCCGTATCAAAACTCATGTACGTTTTGGTAGCGTGCGAGATGAGGTGAACGAGTTAGCCAAAGAACTGAATGCAGATGTCGTGGTTATCGGTTCACGTAATCCATCAATTTCAACTCATCTGTTAGGATCTAATGCTTCCAGTGTGATCCGCCACACCAACCTGCCTGTATTAGTCGTTCGTTAACAGATTAACGTATTTATGATGCCCTGCCCGGAGCAATCCCGGCAGGTTTTTTATAACGAAAAAAAGCCGCCAGATTTGACCCCGGCGGCTAAACAATAGCAGGTGAATCTTACTTCTTCTTATGCAGTTTTGGTGCGAATCAGGTAGTCAAAGGCGCTCAGAGAGGCTTTGGCACCTTCGCCAGTGGCGATGATGATCTGCTTGTACGGAACAGTCGTACAGTCACCAGCAGCAAACACACCTTTAACGTTGGTTTCGCATTTCGCATCGATGATGATTTCACCCATGCGGTTACGTTCTACTGCGCCTTCCAGCCAGTTAGTGTTCGGCAGCAGACCGATCTGGACGAAAATACCGGCCAGTTCGATGTTGTGAATATCGCCGCTAACACGGTCGCGATATTCAAGGCCGGTCACTTTGCTGCCGTCGCCTTTTACTTCAGTGGTTTGCGCGTTCAGAATGATATCGACGTTTTTCAGGCTGCGCAGTTTGTCCTGCAATACCTGGTCTGCCTTCATTTCCGGAGCAAACTCAAGCAGGGTTACGTGTTCAACAATACCTGCCAGGTCGATTGCCGCTTCCACACCGGAGTTACCGCCGCCAATCACCGCCACACGTTTGCCTTTAAACAGCGGGCCATCGCAGTGCGGGCAGTAGGTTACGCCCTTAGTGCGATACTGATCTTCACCTGGTACATTCATGTTGCGCCATTTCGCGCCGGTCGCCACGATAATGCTGCGTGCTTTCAGCACCGCACCGGAGGCCGTTTCAATCTGATGCAGACCGCCTTCAACCGCCGCAGGAATCAGTTTGCTCGCGCTCTGGCTGTCGATTACATCAACATCGTATTCATCAACGTGAACTTTCAGCGCACCAGCCAGTTTCTGGCCTTCGGTTTTCGGTACGGAGATGTAGTTTTCGATATCGACGGTATCGAGGATCTGACCGCCAAAACGTTCGCCCATCAGACCGGTACGAATGCCTTTACGTGCGGAATAAATGGCCGCCGCTGCACCTGCCGGGCCGGAACCGACGATTAATACGTCATAAGCATCACGTTTGTTCAGTTCTTCTGCCGCACGTTTTTCCGCACCCGTATCGATTTTGGCAACGATTTCGGAAATAGTCATACGACCCTGACCAAACTCTTTACCATTCACGAACACAGCCGGAACACCCATCACGTTGCGATCGGTAATTTCGTTCTGGAACGTACCGCCATCAATCGCCGTGTGCTTAATGCGCGGGTTCAGTACGCTCATCAGGTTCAGCGCCTGCACCACGTCCGGGCAATTATGGCAGGAGAGCGAATAATAAGTTTCAAATTCAAAATCACCGTCGATATGGCGAATCTGCTCCAGCAAAGATTGTGCTTCTTTCGACGGATGACCGCCGGTCCACAACAGCGCCAGTACCAGCGAGGTAAACTCGTGACCCAGCGGGGAACCTGCAAAGCGCGGCCCCTGGTTGGAACCTGGATTGGTGATCAGAAATGACGGCTTACGCACCGGCAAGCTGTTATCTTCTTTAAAGGTGACTTTGTCTGACAGTTCAGCGATTTCAGCCAACAGTTCCTTGATTTCTGCCGATTTTGCGCTGTCATCCAGCGTGGCAATTAACTCAACAGGCTTTGTCAATTTCTCAAGGTAAGCCTTGAGTTGAGTTTTCATATTTGTGTCGAGCATGTTTATCTCCTGGGCTTTAAACATCATCATGCAAGCGGCCTCATCGGCTACCTGGATGCAGCTTGCATCATGGTGCGGGGAAGAAAATCGGGTGCCGCAGCACCCGAAGAATTAGGTGAATTTCCAAAGTATTTCACGCCAGAGCAAGGCGGCTAGCCTGTGAATCCCCGGAAGCTTACACAAGTAAGTGACCGGGGTGAGCGGGCGACGCCAACGCCGCTATGGCGTGAAAGACGAAGGAAATTTAGATTTTACCAACCAGGTCCAGGGACGGAGCCAGAGTTGCTTCACCTTCTTTCCATTTAGCCGGGCAAACTTCACCTGGGTGAGAAGCCACGTACTGTGCTGCTTTGATTTTACGCAGCAGGTCAGACGCGTCACGGCCAATGCCTTCAGCGGTAACTTCGATAGCCTGGATGATACCCTGCGGGTCAACAACGAAGGTAGCACGGTCAGCCAGACCTTCGTCTTCACGCATGTTGTCGAAGTTACGGGTCAGGGCGCCAGTCGGGTCGCCGATCATCGCATATTTGATTTTAGCGATGGTTTCAGAGCTGCTGTGCCATGCTTTGTGGGTGAAGTGAGTATCGGTAGATACTGCGTATACGTCTACGCCCAGTTTCTGCAGTTCTTCGTAGTGGTCAGCAACGTCGCCCAGTTCGGTCGGGCATACGAAAGTAAAGTCAGCCGGGTAGAAGAAGAAGACGCTCCAGCGGCCTTCGGTATCTTTTTCGGTGATTTCAATGAATTCGCCGTTTTTGAATGCCTGGTTTTTAAAAGGTTTAATTTTGGTGTTAATCAAGGACATCTATACTTCCTCCGTGTTTTCGATGTGATGTAAGGTAACCAATTTTTGCCGATTCGGCTAATGCGTTTCCATTATCAAATCGATAAGTTTTACCTTACAACCTTCGTAAGACAACTTTGTGAACTTTGCACCGCCAGCGGCGATAAAAAGTAAAAAGGGTCCCCTTTCCAGGTGACCGCATAACCTGAACTACCCTTTGGTATCTTCAGCGCCTGTTCAACAGGCTGCGGTGTTGCAATGATGATCGCAACGACGAGAGGGATTACAACACCCTCATAAACAAAGGGCAATCATCTGACATAAGGTCTTAACTATGACAGTGATAGGTTAAGCCTTTTATTGTGTATTTGCACTGAACGAAAAGGACAAAGCAATGTTAAAAAAGATAATTTTTTTAACCCTACTCCCAGGATTAGCTTACGCCGAAGAGCTTCCTGCGCCCGTTAAAGCGATTGAAAAACAGGGGATTGCGATTATTAGATCGTTCGATGCACCGGGTGGCATGAAAGGTTATCTGGGGAAATATCAGGACATGGGAGTCACTATCTACCTTACGCCTGACGGCAAACATGCCATCTCTGGCTATATGTACAACGAAAAGGGAGAAAACCTCAGTAACGCCCTTATTGAAAAAGAGATTTACGCACCTGCCGGACGCGAAATGTGGCAGCGCATGGAACAATCAAGCTGGTTACTTGACGGTAAAAAAGATGCACCCGTCGTGGTTTATGTTTTTGCCGATCCTTTCTGCCCATATTGCAAACAATTCTGGCAACAAGCGCGCCCCTGGGTTGATGCCGGTAAAGTACAAATTCGTACCCTACTGGTTGGCGTGATAAAACCCGAAAGCCCAGCCACTGCGGCGGCAATCCTTGCGTCTAAGGATCCTGCAAAAACGTGGCAAGAGTATGAAGCATCAGGCGGCAAGTTAAAGCTGAACCTCTCCGGGAGCGTGAGTCCGGAACAGATGAAGATTCTAAGTGCCAATGAGGCGTTGATGGACGAATTGGGTGCAAATGTCACACCTGCGATTTATTACATGAGTCAAGAGAACACATTGCAGCAGGCTGTCGGATTACCGGATCAAAAGACCTTAAATATTATTATGGGAAATAAATAGCATACATTTTATGGATAATTGGAATAGATCACTCTTTTTCAGTTATCCATAAAATCGCAAGTATTGTTCACCCCACTCATACCAACTATGCTATTTTAGAAAAACTTAATCGTAAATTAAGTAAAACAACATAATATATAAAAATACATAAAGCCATATCATTGACTTGATGAATATTATGAGAGCAAGCATATGAATGGAGTGCATCATGGCTAATCTTTACGACTTAAAAAAATTTGATTTAAACTTGCTTGTCATTTTTGAATGCATATATCAGCATCTTAGCATTAGCAAGGCCGCAGAATCGTTATATATAACACCTTCTGCGGTAAGCCAATCTTTACAACGTCTACGCGCACAATTTAATGACCCCTTGTTTATTCGCTCCGGGAAAGGTATTGCACCAACAACAACAGGGTTAAATTTGCATCATCACCTTGAGAAGAATCTTAAAAACCTTGAACAAACTATCAACATTGTCAATAAAGCAGAACTGAAGAAAAAATTTATTATTTATGGCCCGCAACTCATCTCTTCAACTAATAGTAGCCTTTTGATCGGATGTCTACGACAAGATACAGCCGTAGAAATTGAACATCATGACATTATGATGTCAGCAGAAAGCGCCGAAGATTTATTGACTTATCGCAAAGCAGATCTGGTCATCACATTAATGCCTGTCATCAGTCGCTCGGTGATCTGCATGCCTTTTCAGTCGATACGAAACACGCTTATCTGTAGCGCAACCCATCCGAGAATAACGGAAAACAGTAGCCGCGAAGAAATTCTTGATGAAGAGTTCACCTCCCTGGCATCAAAAGCACCTGGCCTTGAAGATTTTCAGATGGAAATAGAAGCGATTCTGGCAAACCGAAAAATAGCATTTCGTAGCTCGTCACTGTTTACTATTGTCAATACTATTGCAGTAACCGATTTACTGGGTATTGTCCCCTTCGAATTATATCGTAACTATCAAAAAAACCTTCAATTAAAACAAATAAAACTAGAACAAAATCTACCTTCTAATACTCTTTATATTTCCTATAATAAATCATCATTAAACAACCTGAGCTTCTCTCGTTTTATTGACCGCTTGAATGATAACTTTTGTTAAACAGCTGCCAGTATGGATAATATCCGCCAGAAAGATTTATTATATGAATATAAAATAAGATACCTCATTTTAATTTATTAATATTATAATCAGGAAACTATCGCACTTTTCTCACGGTCACGTTAAGAGAGCGTCTTCAGATGTCCATTTATAAAATTCCGCTACCTCTCAATATCCTGGAAGCAGCACAAGACCGTATCACCTGGACACTTAATACTCTGCCTCGCGTATGCGTCTCTTTTTCTGGTGGTAAAGATTCTGGCTTAATGCTCCATTTGACCGCAGATCTGGCCAGAAAAATGGGAAAAAAAATACACGTCCTGTTTATCGACTGGGAAGCTCAGTTTTCTTGTACGATTGACTATGTTCAATCGCTACGTGAGCAGTATGCCGATGTTATCGAAGAGTTTTATTGGGTGGCACTACCGCTAACAACGCAAAATTCATTATCCCAATATCAACCCGAATGGCAGTGCTGGCAGCCTGATATTGAATGGGTTCGTCAACCGCCAGAAGATGCGATAACCGATCCCGCATTTTTCTCGTTTTATCAATCTGGCATGAGCTTTGAACATTTCGTGCGTGAATTTGCCGAATGGTTTTCACAACATCGCCCAGCCGCAATGATGGTCGGTATCCGTGCCGACGAGTCTTATAATCGTTTCGTCGCCATTGCCAGCTTAAATAAACAACGTTTTGCTGACGATAAACCGTGGACCACCGCCGCACCAGGTGGCCATTGTTGGTATATTTATCCCATTTATGACTGGAAGGTGGCCGATATCTGGACCTGGTATGCTAAACACCAGTCTCTATCTAACCCTTTGTATAACCTGATGTACCAGGCTGGCGTCCCTCTGCGTCTTATGCGAATCTGCGAACCTTTTGGCCCAGAACAACGGCAAGGTTTGTGGCTATATCATGTTCTTGAACCTGACCGATGGGCCGCAATGTGCGCCCGGGTCAGTGGCATAAAAAGCGGTGGAATTTACGCAGGTCATGACAATCAATTTTATGGTCACAGGAAGATCCTTAAGCCCGACCATCTAGACTGGCAGGAATATGCCTTATTACTGCTTAACAGTATGCCGGAAAAAACGGCTGAACATTATCGCAATAAAATTGCTGTTTATTTGCACTGGTATCAAAAAAAAGGCATCGAGATCCCTCAGACACAGCATGGAGATATTGGCTCAAAAGACGTCCCTTCCTGGCGACGTATCTGCAAAGTATTGCTCAACAATGATTATTGGTGTCGGGCATTATCATTCAGCCCCACAAAAGCCAAAAATTATCAACGTTATAACGAACGGATTAAAGGAAAACGTCAGGAATGGGGAATACTATGCAGCAGCGATTAACGCAGGATTTAACTCAATTTCTCGCCAGTCTGGCAGAAGAAGATCGCATTAAGGCGATCAATGAGATCAGAACGGCGATCCATCAAGTGAGTCCATTTCGCGACGAACCGGTCGATTGTGTTTTGTGGGTTAAGAACACCCAACTCACTCCCAATGATTACAATCCGAATAACGTCGCGCCGCCAGAGAAACGATTACTACAAAAATCAATTGAGATCGATGGTTTTACCCAGCCAATTGTGGTGACCAATACACGAGCCAGCACACTTGAAATTGTTGATGGTTTTCACCGTCATGAAATTGGTAAAGGCTCTAACACGTTAAAATTGCGATTAAAAGGGTATTTACCGGTCACCTGTCTGGAAGGAACACGTAACGAACGTATCGCTGCAACTATTCGCCACAACCGTGCGCGTGGTCGCCACCAGGTCACGGCAATGTCAGAAATTGTTCGAGAACTCAGCCAGTTAGGTTGGGACGATAATAAAATCAGTAAAGAGCTGGGTATGGATAGCGACGAAGTATTGCGCCTCAAGCAAATTAACGGCCTGCAAGAACTGTTTGCCGACCGTCAATATTCCCGCGCCTGGACGGTTAAATAGCTAAAGCTGGCGCAGGCGTTCAGCCGCCGCCAGCAGCGTCGATTCCTTCTTGGCAAAGCAGAGACGAATCAGTTTATGCGGGAAGGGATCGGCGCAAAACACCGACAGCGGGATCGCTGCCACGCTATGCTCCCACGTCAACCACTGGCAAAACTCAACATCATCCAGCGTAGAAACCGCGCTGTAATCCACCAGCAAAAAGTAAGTGCCTTCGCACGGTAAAATCTCCAGCCGACTCTCACTTAAGGCATTCACCAGAATATCGCGTTTCTGGCGATAAAAGTCCGGTAACGCAAGATAATGCTCAGGTTCTGCACGTAGCATATCGGCAAGCGCCAGTTGCGCCGGGGTATTTACCGAAAAGGTCAGATACTGATGTACCTTGCGAATTTCGGCACTGATGGGCGCTGGCGCAACGCAATAACCCACTTTCCAGCCGGTCATATGATAAGTCTTGCCAAATGAAGAAACTGCCACCGCCCGCTCACGCAGCTGCGGATGCGACAGCACGCTGGCATGGCCCTGTTGTGAAAAGTTGATGTGCTCGTAAACTTCATCGCTAATGACAAAAATCTCGTGCCCGGCAATTGCCTGCCACAAAGCGGCGAAATCAGCCTGCTGCCAGACAGTTGCACTGGGGTTATGCGGGGTGTTGAGGATCACCAGTCGGGTGCGCTCGCTTAACAATGCGGCAAATTCCTGCCAGTCCACGCGAAAATGCGGTGGTTGCAGTGCAATACGTTTCACTATTCCCCCCGAAAGCGCGATGGCGGGCGCGTAACTGTCATAGCTGGGATCAAAGCAGATCACTTCATCACCATTGCGCACCAATGCGGTAATCGCTGCATATAACGCTTCCGTCGCCCCTGCCGTTACGGTGATATCGCTATCGGCATCTGGTTGATAGCCATACAAACGTTCCGTTTTCTGAGCAATCGCCTCGCGCAAGGCCTGCACGCCGGTCATGGGCGCGTATTGGTTTGCCCCCTGGGCAACGTGGTACGCCAGCCGCTCCTGTAAATAGCGCGGACCATCAAAATCAGGAAAGCCTTGCGACAGGTTAATCGCCTGGTGTTGCTGCGCCAGCGCGCTCATCTGGGTGAAAATAGTGGTGCCAAGTTGTGGAAGTTTGCTTTGTGGAATCAGAGGGTTATTTGTCATTTTTATTGTGCCTGACGAAGTTGCGTGTTGAAGGCACTATAACACGATGCTAGTATTTGGCAATCAAGACGTTTAGATGTCTAAATAAAACAATAAGGACAACACAACATGCCTCACAATCCTATCCGCGTCGTCGTCGGCCCGGCTAACTACTTTTCACATCCAGGAAGTTTCAATCACCTGCACGACTTTTTCACTGATGAACAGCTTTCTCGCGCGGTGTGGATCTACGGCGAACGCGCCATTGCTGCGGCGCAAATCAGACTTCCACCAGCGTTTCAACTGCCTGGTGCAAAGCATATTTTGTTTCGCGGTCATTGCAGCGAAAGCGATGTACAGCACCTGGCGGCTGAGTCCGGTGACGATCGCAGCGTGGTGATTGGCGTCGGCGGCGGCGCACTGCTCGACACCGCGAAAGCCCTCGCCCGCCGTCTCGGTCTGCCGTTTGTTGCCGTTCCGACGATCGCCGCCACCTGCGCCGCCTGGACACCGCTCTCCGTCTGGTATAACGATGCCGGACAGGCGCTGCATTATGAGATTTTCGACGACGCCAATTTTATGGTGCTGGTGGAGCCAGAGATTATCCTCAATGCGCCGCAAGAATATCTGCTGGCGGGGATCGGTGACACGCTGGCGAAATGGTATGAAGCGGTGGTGCTGGCTCCGCAACCAGAAACCTTGCCGCTAACCGTGCGTCTGGGAATCAATAATGCGCAGGCCATTCGCGACGTCTTGTTAAACAGTAGCGAACAGGCGCTGAGCGATCAGCAAAAACAACAGTTAACGCAATCATTTTGCGATGTGGTGGATGCGATTATCGCCGGAGGTGGAATGGTCGGTGGTCTGGGCGATCGTTTTACGCGTGTGGCGGCGGCTCATGCCGTGCATAACGGTCTGACCGTGCTACCGCAAACCGAGAAGTTTCTTCACGGCACCAAAGTCGCCTACGGAATTCTGGTGCAAAGCGCCTTGCTGGGTCAGGATGATGTGCTGGCACAATTAACCGGGGCGTATCAGCGTTTTCATCTGCCGACTACGCTGGCGGAGCTGGAAGTGGATATCAATAATCAGGCGGAGATCGACAAAGTGATTGCCCACACCTTACGTCCGGTGGAATCCATTCATTACCTGCCGGTCACGCTGACACCAGATACGTTGCGTGCAGCGTTCGAAAAAGTGGAATCGTTTAAAGCCTGACGTACATATTTAGCAGCAGCGCGCGCCGCCTTTTCCACCGTAGCGCGCGTCCTGCCGCTCACGGAAAAACTCTTCGTAGGTCATCGGCGTTTGATCGGGATGGTTAACCCGCATATGTTCGACATAGTTGTCGTAATCAGGCATACCAATCATCAGCTTCGCCGCCTGACCTAAATATTTTCCGGCTTTTGCCAGTGAATCAAACATTAATACCTCCGGTAAACAGGTTGCTGATAGAGTGCATTAATAGCTATCAACGCGCTCGGTCAGTCCCCTCGCCCCACCGGGGAGAGGGTTAGGGTGAGGGGGAACCCTCGGCACTATGCCAACATTCGCCAACATCCCCCCACACTCTGACTTTAGTGCGCGCCTTTCGCCTGCGCTACGATCTCCTCAACATTTTCCGGCATTGGCTCATACGGCGTTTCTTTCGCCGTTGGCTTCGGCTCTTTCAATGCCGCCAGTGCCGTCTTAATCGAGAACAGCGCCAGAACCACCACAACCACCATAAAGAAGATGGTCAACCCGGCATCCAGACGGTTGTTGAACACCAGTTGCGCCAGTTGTGACTCGGTATACTGCGACGGAATGTTGCCGCTGTCGATCATTGCCTGGAACTTATTGGCAATGGCCAGGAAGCCCACTTTCGCATCCGGGCTGAACGCTTTCTGCCAGCCTGCGGTCAGGGTACAAATCAGCAGCCAGGCTGTTGGCACCAGCGCCACCCAGGCGTAACGTTGACGTTTCATCTTGAACAACACTACGGCACAGAGCATCAGCGCCATCCCTGCCAGCATCTGGTTGGCAATACCAAACAGCGGCCACAGAGTGTTAATACCACCCAGCGGATCGACTACGCCCTGATGCAGGAAGTAACCCCACGCCAGCACACACAGCGCCGTTGCCAGCAGGTTAGCAGGCAGAGAATCTGTCCGTTTCAGACCCGGAGACACCACGCCCAGCAAATCCTGCAACATAAAGCGCGCAGCACGCGTACCCGCATCTACCGCCGTCAAAATAAACAGTGCTTCAAACAGAATGGCGAAGTGATACCAGAAGGCCACATCCATCATGCCGCCCAGCGCACCGTGCAGAATGTAGGCCATCCCCACCGCCAGCGTCGGCGCACCGCCCGCACGGGAAATGATCGACTGTTCACCCACTTCGCTGGCAATCTGGTTTAACGTATCCGGAGTTATCGCAAAGCCCCAGCTACTCACCACCTGCGCCGCAGAAGCGACCACATCCGCCGTCCCTGCCGGAGCCAGCACCGCCATCGGGCTGTTCATAGCGAAGTACACGCCCGGATCGATGATACAGGCAGAAACCAACGCCATAATCGCCACGAAGGATTCCATCAGCATTCCGCCATAGCCGATAAAGCACGCCTGACCTTCGTTCGCCAGCATCTTCGGCGTGGTGCCGGAAGAGATCAGCGCATGGAAGCCAGACACCGCACCACAGGCGATGGTGATAAAGAGGAACGGGAACAGGTTACCGGTCCATACCGGGCCAGTGCCATCGACAAATTTGGTCAGCGCAGGCATGGTCAGCGTCGGGCGCATGATCAAAATGCCTACCGCCAGACCGACGATAGTCCCGATTTTCAGGAAGGTAGATAGGTAGTCACGCGGAGCCAGCAGCAGCCATACGGGCAGCACCGCCGCCACAAAACCGTAACCCACCAGCATCCAGGTCAACTGCACGCCGGTAAAATCAAAGTACGGTGCCCAGGTTGGGCTTTCTGCCACCCAGCCGCCAGAGATAATGGCGAAAATCAGGAACACCAGGCCAATGACCGACACTTCGCCAATACGACCTGGACGCAGATAGCGCAGATAGATCCCCATAAACAGCGCCAGCGGAATGGTGAACGCAACGGTATACGTTCCCCACGGGCTATGGGTCAGGGCTTTCACCACGATCATCGCCAGCACTGCAAGGATGATGACCATGATCATAAAGCAGGCAACCAGCGCAATCACCCCGGCGGTTGGCCCCATCTCTTCTTTGACCAGCTCACCCAGCGAGCGACCGTCACGGCGCGTGGAAACAAACAGCACCATGAAATCCTGTACCGCACCGGCGAGAACCACCCCAGCAAGCAGCCAGATCATCCCCGGCAGGTAGCCCATTTGCGCTGCCAGCACCGGCCCCACCAACGGACCAGCTCCGGCAATGGCCGCAAAATGGTGACCGAACAGCACTTTCTTATCCGTCGGCACATAATCCAGACCGTCGTTATGGCGCACCGCTGGCGTCATACGCGTCGGGTCAACCGCCAGCACATTTTTGGCGATATACAGACCATAAAAACGATAAGCGATCAGATAGATACAGACCGACGCCACCACAATCCACAGCGCGTTGATCTGTTCCCCACGATTTAAAGCAATGTATCCCAGAGCAAATGCTCCCATTACAGAGAGCACTGTCCAGACGAGGTATTTCCCTGATTTGTTCATAGTTGTTATCCGTGTGCGTGTCCATAGAGATGTTACATTTTGTTTCTATAACATCTCTGGATAATTTAACAACACAGTAACCATGTAAATCGGAGTTGAAACCAATATTTAACTTAACAATGTTAACTCGATCACTCCGTTAACCGAGTTTTCCTGCAATCTCATTTAATTCTGTCGGGTTCATCCCAAAACCGCCGTGCCCAGCCGACAAGTGCAGCAACGCCGCCCCTGTTCATCGAAAACGACGATTTCCCAACTCTGATTTTGCCGCCCAAGATGCAGCGGCTGGCAGACGCCGCGCACCTTTCCCTCAGACACCGGACGATGATGTGTGGCATTAAGTTCCGTGCCTACCACACACTGCCCGTCGCGGGTCATCATAAATCCGGCCATCGATCCCAGCGTTTCCGCCAGCGCCGCCGACGCACCGCCATGCAGCAGGCCAAACGGCTGATGAGTACGGGTATCAACCGGCATTTCGGCTTCCAGCACATCATCGCCCAAACGGGTATACACAATTCCCAGATGCGCCACCATTGTGTTGTCGCTGGTGGCGTTGAGTTCGTCGAGCGTTAAATGGCGTTTCCAGATCATGCTTATGCTCCCAGCGTTGAGCCGCCATCCACCACGATATCCTGTAGCGTGATATGGCTGGCGAGGTCAGAGGCGAGGAACAAAATCGTGTTGGCGATCTCTTGTGGACGGGCGATTTTCCCCAGCGGAATGCCGAGCTTAAACTGCTCGCCAAAGCCACGAATACGCTGTTCTTCGGCGTCATCGCTCACCCACAGCGTGCGTTGCATATCGGTATCGGTGGAACCAGGGGAAACCACATTACAGCGCACGCCACTACCCGCCAGTTCCAGCCCGACGCTCAAGGCCAGGCTTTTCAGCGCCGCTTTCGACGCACCATAAGCACTCATACCAATACGCGGCGTGTGTGCAGCGTCGGACGCTACCGTAACAATCGCCCCGCCCCGCTGACGGCGAAACTGGTTCATGGTTTGCTGAAACAGGTTAAACGCACCGCCAACGTTGACCGCAAAGGTCTGCTGCCAGTCTTCTTTGCTGAGCTGATCGGTCGCGCCCATGCGTAAAATTCCCGCTGCATTGACCAGCACGTCCAGTCGTTCCGTTTCCGCTAACAGCCGCTGACACACTTGCGCAACCTGCCCAGCATCGGCAACATCCATCACTTCGGTCGCAAAGGGATATTGCTCCTGCGCGAACACCCGATCAAAGCCCGTGACCTTCGCACCCGCTTCAACAAATGCCAGCGCCGTGGCGTAACCGATACCTTTCCCCGCACCGGTTACCCAGACATTTTTGCCGCTGAAATCCATTATTTCACCTCGCGGGAGAGCAGTTTCCACCAGGCATCAATGGTTGGGTTTTTCGCCAGCATGACAAAATCGATATCGCCATGTACTTTGCGCCAGCGCGCCGCCAGCGCCATCATGCGCACCGAATCCAGACCGTAGTCGATCAGGTTGTCGTCATCGAACGGTTCATCGGACTCATCCAGCAGCGGCAGGATCACCTCGCGCAGCGCCGCTTTACTGGAAGGGATCGGTGCTGGCAGTAACTCTTCAGTCATCACCACCCGACCAGAACGTCCGGCCACATATTTCAGCGACATCAAATGCTCGTCACGGCTGAAATCAGCCAGCGCATCCGCCACCATAAACGGTTTAATATCGCGCATAAATGCGTCGGTCGCGGTGGTCATACAGCCAATGTGCGCGTACACCCCGGTGATAATCAGTTGGTTACGTCCGCTTTCTTTCAGCATTTGCTCCAGCGGGGAACGATGAAACGCGCTGTAGCGCCACTTCACCAGCACCGTGTCGTCGGCATCTGGCGTCAGGCGATCCACCACCTTTTGCTGTTCCGGCGAACGGGTCAGACCCGGCCCCCACATATCATTCAGCAGCGCCCGATCTTCATCGCTTTGCTCTTTCGGCTGGGCGGTGTAATAAACCGGGATATTGTGCTTTTTGCAGTAGTCGCGCAGCGCAGCAATATTGGCGATCACCTGCTCCATCATCGGGCAGTTCTCGCCCCAGAAGCTGACAAAATAGTCCTGCATATCATGAATTAACAGCGCGGCGCGTTGCGGTTCAAAGGCCCAGTCGACTTTATTTTGCGGAATATCGTGAGACTCCGGCAGTGCGTAAGCCTGTAATTTTGGAATAGCCATCGTGTTCTCTCCTTCAGGCTGAAGCGCGTGACGCCAGCCACTGACGTAATTGTTTTTTATCGACTTTCCCGACCGCCGTCAGCGGAAGTGAATCCACACACTCCACGCGATCCGGTAATTTAAATTCGGCAATACCCTGTTCACGCAGGAAGCGACGCACCTGCACCGCGCGCAGCGGTTCTTTCACCACCAGATAAGCGCAGCTTTTTTCGCCCATCAGCTCATCTTCCATGCTAACCAGTGCGGCGTAGATCACCGCCGGATGGCGCAGCAGCAGGTTTTCGATCTCTTCGGCAGCAATCTTCTCGCCGCCACGGTTGATCTGATCTTTCTCGCGCCCCTGCACGGTGATGTAACCCTCTGGATCAATGGAGATCAGATCGCCGGAACAGTAAAAACCGTTGGCATCAAAGGCGCTGGCATTGTGCTGCGGGCTTTTGTAATAGCCACGGAAGGTGTACGGCCCGCGCGTCATCAGGCGTCCGACTTCCCCTTGCGGCAGTGGATTTCCATCAGCATCCGCGACCCATACTTCATCGTCCGGGCACATTGGGTAGCCCTGGGTATGGATAATTTTCTCCGCACTATCATCAAGACGGGTGTAGTTCACCAGCCCTTCCGCCATGCCGAACACCTGCTGCAACTGGCAGCCAATCTCTGCGGGAATACGCGCCGCCAGCGTGGCAGAAAGACGTGCGCCGCCGACCTGTAACAGTTTCAGCGAGACAAGTTGCGCCCGGTTTTCGCCTTCAGCCAACGCCTGCAACCACAGGCTTACCGCCGGCGGCACCAGCGCGGTAACGTTGACCTGATGTTTTGCAATCAATGGAAAGCAGAGCGCGGCGCTAGGATCGGCCGCCAGAACGACAGTGCCGCCCGCAAGAAATACGCCCAGCGATCCCGGCGAACTCATGGCATAGTTGTGCGCCGCCGGAATCGCGCACAGGTAGCGCGTCTGCTGCGTGAACTGACAAATCTCGACGCTACGGCGCACGCTGTAGTAATAGTCGTTATGGGTACGCGGGATCAGTTTCGGCGTACCGGTGGTGCCGCCAGAAAGCTGGAAATAGGCCACTTCATCAGCGGGTGACGGCGTGGCAGTAAAATCCTCTGCCTGATGGTTAAACGCATCCTGCAAATTGTGCTCGCCGCTATCGTTCAGCAGTTGCACCACACGAATAGAGGAATGTTCTGTGACGAAAGTATTGAGGAAATCATCCCCGCTAAACAGCGCATGTTGGCGATCGGCAATCAGCAAGGCGGGTTCAATCTGGCTGGCATAGGCGTTCAGTTCACTACGCTGATGGCTGAACAGCGCCAGAACCGGCGCAACGCCCAGTTTCAGCAGGGCAAAAAAGGTAATGTACAGTTCAGCGACATTGCCCAACTGTACCAGCGCGGTTTCGCCGGGTTTAATGCCCTGACGGCGCAAGCTACAGGCGAGATTATCCGCCGCCTGATTCAGCTCCCGGTAACTCAACTGCCGCTCGCCGTCGATAACCGCGATGCTGTCACTCGCAGCGTGGCGAGTCAGAATGTCGGTCAGCGGCAAATCCTGCCAGTAGCCTTTTTCCCGATAGCGACGGGCAAACTCTTCCGGCCAGCGGGTGAATGGAATGCTCATCCTCGCTCCTTAATGCAATCCAAAAACGTTCAACATGGTAGAAAGTTTGACGCCGGTTTCGCGCCACTCACCCAACGGTGACGACGCAGGCACAATCCCCGCTCCGGCAAACAGACGCACCTGATTTTCCCGCAGCTTCGCGCAGCGGATGGTCACCACCCATTCGCCGTTACCTTCGCTGTCACACCAACCCACGATGCCTCCAAACAGTTCGCGGTCGAACGGCTCCAGTTCAGCAATAACCTGGGTCGCGGCCTGATGCGGGAAACCGCTCAGCGCGGGGGTCGGATGCAGCAGACAGGCCAAAGTCAGTGCGTTTTCTTGCGAATTCGCTTTACCTTCAAAGGGGGTTGCGAGATGCCACAGCGTCGGCGTGGTGATCAATTGTGGGGAGGAAGGAACGTGTAACTCACTACTGCGTTCGCGCAGTACCTCTTTCATCGCCTGAGTCACCAGTTCATGTTCATGGCGGTCTTTTTCCGACGCCAGCAGTCGATTTCCCGCTTCCCTGTCCAGCACTTCATCCGGCTGACGGCGTGCGGAACCGGCTAACGGAATGGAGCTAAAACGCTCGCCGTCTTTGCGCAGCAGCAGTTCCGGGCTGGCACCGAGCAGAACTCCACCATCGGACAGCGGGACATGGAAGTTGTAACTAACCGGGTTTTGCGCGATCAACCGTTCCAGTAGTACACCGCTGTCAATGGCGGCGTCGGTGGTGATATCAATCAACCGTGATAACACCACTTTGTCGACCTGCGGCGTGGCAGTGAGTGCAGCGGCGCGGGCGACCATCTGTTCAAAAGTAGCTTGCTCCGGAATTGCCTGACGTTCTACCACGTTCAGCGCCTGGCTGCGGGTGAAACGGCGCGCGGAAGCTTGTTTTTCTTTACGGGAGAATGGCTGCCAGGATTCGGGAATATACAGCGACGAAGGCTGACGTGGATCGAAGGGAATCGCCCCGACCATCACCGGATTTTTGATGCCCTGCGCTTTGGCATCAGCAAACAGCGCGGCGAGTTTTTGCTGGAAGGGACTGTCGGGCGAATCCCCGTTCACAGCAGGTTCATCGAAGCGGGCGAAACATCCTGACGTCGTAAAACTGCGGTACGGCGACATAAAGAAAAAGCGATTGGGCGCAAGTGTTGCCATGGTCTGCTGTACTTCCTCAGCCAGTGACGTATCCATATCATCCTCCATAAAATGATAAAGGCTTTAATAATGATTATCATTTATATTTTCGGTCGCTAACCTAAAAGCAAACGCGCACTATGTCAACTCTTGAGGCAACGCAATCTGCAACTCAGGGTTGCATCTGGTTGTGGTTACAATGAAAATGAGAAGCATTATTGATGAATTCGCATAAGCGCAATGTGATGTCCTGCGCCGTTCTGCCCCCTCTCCCTTCCAGGGAGAGGGCTGGGGTGAGGGTCAGTGTTCGCACCAGTGCTGGCTGTTCCCCTCACCCTAACCCTCTCCCCAAAGGGGCGAGGGGACGGATTGTGCGCTTTGTCGAATTTGTCATTACGCCCTTAACCTTATTAATAACAGGAAGCTGATTTGTGAGACTCGCCCCGCTCTACCGCAACGCCCTTCTATTAACAGGAATTTTGCTTTCAGGAATAGCCGCCGTTCAGGCCGCCGACTGGCCGCGTCAGATTACTGACAGCCGTGGCACTCATACCCTGGAAAGCCAGCCGCAGCGTATTGTTTCCACCAGCGTCACCCTGACCGGCTCACTGCTGGCGATCGATGCTCCAGTGATTGCCAGCGGCGCGACCACGCCGAATAACCGCGTAGCGGATGACCAGGGCTTTTTACGCCAGTGGAGCAAGGTGGCGAAAGAACGCAAACTGCAACGGCTCTATATCGGCGAACCGAGCGCCGAAGCCGTTGCCGCGCAAATGCCGGATCTGATTTTAATTAGCGCAACCGGCGGTGATTCGGCGCTGGCGCTGTACGATCAGCTTTCCACCATCGCCCCGACATTAATCATCAATTACGACGACAAAAGCTGGCAGTCGCTGTTAACGCAGCTTGGCGAAATTACCGGGCATGAGAAACAAGCGGCAGAGCGGATTGCACAGTTTGATAAGCAACTGGCGGCGGCGAAAGAGCAAATCAAATTACCGCCGCAGCCGGTCACTGCCATTGTCTATACTGCCGCTGCACACAGTGCCAATCTCTGGACGCCGGAATCAGCACAAGGGCAAATGCTGGAACAACTCGGCTTTACGCTGGCGAAGTTGCCCGCAGGCTTAAACGCCAGCCAAAGCCAGGGCAAACGCCATGACATCATTCAGCTTGGTGGGGAAAATCTGGCGGCAGGGTTAAATGGCGAGTCACTATTCCTGTTCGCCGGTGATCAGAAAGACGCCGATGCTATTTATGCTAATCCGCTGCTCGCGCACCTGCCCGCAGTACAAAACAAGCAGGTTTATGCGCTGGGAACCGAGACGTTCCGCCTGGATTACTACAGCGCCATGCAAGTGCTGGACAGACTTAATTCACTGTTTAAAAAAGATTGATAAAACATACAATTAGAGCACTAACAGTCCCCTCGCCCCTTTGGGGAGAGGGTTAGGGTGAGGGGAAAATGCACCTTTAGCTAACTGTCGGACGCTGTCACCTGCGGCGGCGTCTGGCGAAAACGTCGCAACTCCACCAGCACCAGCAACAACAACACGCCGATAATCAACAAACCAAAACCGCTCGCGCTTGCGGAAGCAACCGGTGTCATCATCGCTCCCAAACCGCCCAGCAGCGCCGCGCCTATGGCATCTCCCGTCACGTTTTGCGCCGTCCACAAACCGTTAATCCGCCCTAACATCGCTTCCGGGGTTTGCGTTTGCAGCATTGTATATTGCAGCAACGAACTAACCGCGCTCAGCCAGCCGAACAGCGCCAGACAAACCACGCCTAAAATCCACATCGGCATCAGGCCAAACAGACCAATGGCGAGGAACGATCCCAGCGTGGAGAGCAGCATCAATAACCCTGGTCGCGCGCTATGTGCCAGCTTCCCGCTGGTTAACGCGCCAATAGCCGCACCGAGCGGGATCGCCGCATAGAGAAAACCAATCTGTGCCGCCGACATCTGCCAGTTGTCAGCCAGCGCCGGATACAGTACCCGCACCGCACTCGCCATCGTCAATAACCCCCCCAGCAGCGCAATTCCCCCCACCAGCGGGCTGGCGAGCAGAAAACGAATCGCTGCCAGAAGCGATTTCAGCGGATGCTCACGCGGCTGCGGTGGCGGTGGCAGCGCCGGAAGGCTTAACAACGGCAGCAGGGTAATAAACGTTCCCGCCGCCGCCAGCCCGTAGTTCCAGGCCACGCCACCGGTCGCCAGCAATAAACCGCCAATCATGGGCGAAATCACCGAACCCAGGCGCACGGTCAACATGGTGATCGCCCCGGCCTGCATTAAGTTTTCACGCCCTACCAGTGCAGGTGTCGCCGCCAGTAGCGCCGTAACGCCAAGCGATGCGAAAAAACCATCCCATAAACCAAGTAAATAGATTGCCAGCAATGACGGCTCCGGCAGCAGCGCGTTCAGGCACAGTCCAATGAAGCCAATGCCACAGGTGCCGCGCGCCAGCAAAATCACTTTTTTGCGCTCATAGCGATCCGCCAGCACGCCGCCAACCATCAGGCCAACAAACATCGCGCTGCCGGTGAGCGTCACCGAAAGCCCCACCTGCCAGGTAGAATGCGTCATCATCTGGATCTGCACCGGCACCGCGACGCCGAGCAAACCCAGAGACACAATTGAGATAAAACGAGCGAGGAATACTGCGCGAAACGCCGGGTGCGTTTTCAACAGGCTGAGGTTAAGCAGCCAGGATTGTTTATTCATTACAATGCCTTGCCATCAAATATTTTAAATACCTATTCTTAGGCTGCACATGCTAACATATCCAAATAAGATCGATAACGATAATTAATTTCATTATCATGGAAGTTCGTATGTCTGGTTCTGTTGCCGTGACACGCGCCATTGCCGTGCCCGGATTGCTGTTATTACTGATTATCGCGACGGCATTAAGCCTGCTCATTGGAGCAAAATCACTCCCCGCTTCCGTAGTGCTGGAGGCCCTCTCCGGCACCTGTCAGAGCGCCGACTGCACCATCGTGCTCGACGCGCGACTGCCGCGCACCCTTGCCGGTTTACTTGCAGGCGGCGCGCTTGGCCTTGCCGGGGCGTTGATGCAAACCCTCACCCGAAATCCACTTGCCGACCCCGGCTTGCTTGGCGTGAACGCCGGAGCCAGCTTTGCCATTGTGCTGGGTGCGGCGCTGTTTGGTTACTCTTCCGCACAGGAACAACTGGCGATGGCCTTCGCCGGGGCGCTGGTGGCCTCGTTGATTGTTGCCTTTACCGGCAGCCAGGGCGGCGGGCAGTTAAGTCCGGTGCGTTTAACCCTGGCGGGCGTGGCGCTGGCGGCGGTGCTGGAAGGGCTGACCAGCGGCATCGCCCTGCTTAATCCTGACGTCTACGATCAACTGCGTTTCTGGCAAGCCGGTTCGCTGGATATTCGCAATCTACATACCTTAAAAGTGGTGCTGATCCCGGTGCTGATCGCCGGAGCAACCGCGCTATTACTGAGCCGCGCACTGAACAGTTTAAGCCTCGGTAGCGACACCGCGACGGCGCTGGGCAGTCGCGTGGCGCGCACACAGTTAATTGGTCTGCTGGCGATTACCGTGCTTTGCGGAAGTGCGACGGCGGTAGTTGGCCCAATTGCCTTTATTGGCCTGATGATGCCGCACATGGCGCGCTGGCTGGTGGGTGCCGATCATCGCTGGTCACTCCCCGTCACGCTACTTGCTACCCCTGCCCTGCTGCTGTTTGCCGATATCATCGGGCGTGTGATTGTGCCCGGCGAGCTGCGCGTTTCTGTGGTCAGCGCCTTTATTGGCGCACCAGTGTTGATCTTTCTTGTCCGACGTAAAATGCGAGGTGCCGCATGATTTACGTCTCTCGCCGATTACTCATCACCTGTTTGCTGCTGATTTCCACCTGTGTGGTTGCAGGTATCTGGGGATTACGCAGCGGTGCCGTCACGCTGGAAACCTCGCAGGTATTCGCCGCGCTGATGGGCGATGCGCCGCGCAGTATGACGATGGTGGTCACCGAATGGCGTTTACCACGCGTGCTGATGGCGCTGTTGATTGGCGCGGCGCTGGGCGTCAGCGGCGCGATTTTTCAGTCGCTGATGCGTAACCCGCTCGGCAGTCCGGATGTGATGGGCTTTAACACCGGGGCGTGGAGCGGCGTACTGGTGGCGATGGTACTGTTTGGTCAGGATCTGACAGCTATCGCGCTGGCAGCAATGGCGGGCGGCATTGCCACTTCTCTACTGGTCTGGCTGCTTGCCTGGCGTAACGGCATCGACACCTTTCGATTGATTATTATCGGCATCGGCGTTCGCGCCATGCTGGTGGCCTTTAATACCTGGCTGCTGCTGAAAGCGTCTTTAGAAACGGCGCTAACAGCGGGGTTGTGGAATGCCGGATCGCTCAATGGCCTGACGTGGGCAAAAACCTCGCCCTCCGCACCCATTATTATATTGATGCTCATTGCCGCCGCCTTGCTGGTAAGGCGGATGCGCTTGCTGGAGATGGGCGATGACACCGCCTGCGCACTGGGCGTCAGCGTCGAACGCTCGCGTCTGTTAATGATGCTGGTCGCCGTAATACTTACCGCAGCTGCCACTGCCCTGGCGGGGCCAATTTCCTTTATCGCGCTGGTTGCACCGCACATTGCCCGACGCATTAGCGGCACTGCTCGCTGGGGGCTAACTCAGGCGGCGCTGTGCGGGGCGTTGTTACTGCTGGTGGCCGATCTCTGCGCTCAGCAACTGTTTATGCCGTATCAACTTCCGGTTGGCGTCGTTACCGTCAGTCTCGGCGGTATTTACCTTATCGTCTTGTTAATTCAGGAGTCTCGCAAAAAATGACCGAATCAGTAGCCCGTTTGCGCGGCGAACAGTTAACCCTGGGATATGGCAAATATACCGTCGCGGAAAATCTTACTGTAGAAATTCCTGACGGTCACTTCACGGCAATTATCGGGCCAAATGGCTGCGGTAAATCCACGTTACTGCGTACCTTAAGCCGCCTGATGACGCCTGCTCACGGGCATGTCTGGCTGGATGGCGAGCACATTCAACATTACGCCAGTAAAGAGGTCGCACGCCGGATTGGCTTGCTGGCGCAAAATGCCACCACGCCGGGCGATATCACCGTGCAGGAGCTGGTGGCGCGTGGGCGTTACCCGCATCAACCGCTGTTTACCCGCTGGCGCAAAGAAGATGAAGAAGCGGTAATGAAAGCGATGCAGGCCACGGGCATTACTCATCTGGCGAATCAAAGCGTGGACACCCTTTCCGGTGGGCAACGGCAGCGAGCGTGGATTGCCATGGTGCTGGCACAGGAAACGGCAATTATGCTGCTCGACGAGCCGACCACCTGGCTGGATATCAGTCATCAGATTGATCTACTGGAATTATTGAGCGAACTGAACCGCGAGAAAGGCTATACGCTGGCGGCGGTGCTGCACGATCTTAATCAGGCCTGTCGCTACGCCAGCCATTTGATTGCGCTGCGGGAAGGAAAAATTGTCGCTCAGGGAGCGCCGAAAGAGATTGTCACTGCTGAACTGATCGAGCGTATTTACGGTTTGCGCTGCATGATTATTGATGATCCGGTAGCAGGAACACCGTTAGTGGTGCCGCTCGGACGAACGGCACCGTCAACCGCCGTGATTTAAACTAACCGATCTTCCATCATGGCATCCTGTTTTCTGGATGCCATTGCATGATGCAAGAGCACACTGCCACAAGCAACCATACCGCCGATCAACGCGGAAAGGATCACGATAATTGCTTTGCCCGGACCGTCTTTTTTCACCGGCAAAGTCGGACGCAACTGATATTTAAACGGCGTAAAATTTACATCGTTGACATTTGCTTTTGTTAACTGATTGACAAAATATTGACGATTACGTAACTCACCGTTCAGTTCCGCAACATCGGTGACCGCTTTTTCAATTTCAAGTTTGCGTTCAATACCGTCTGCGCCGAGAGAAATAGAAAAATCAGGGTCGTCTTTAACGGCCTGACCATTACTGTAAACAGGCTTTTTAATTCCTGCCGCATTGGCAATATCCAGTGAATAATTGAGGCGCTGAATATTTGCATCAAGCTGGTTTTTCGTTTTAATACGATCCTGAGCCAGTTTTTCTTTTTCAAACTGGGTTCTGATTTCCAGTTTATTACGCACATTTTCAATCGACTCTTTCACCACGATAGCAGAGATATAATCGATATACCCTGCCAATACTGTCTGCGCTTCTTCACTGGTGGGTGCGGTGAAACTTAATGTCCAGGAGGTATACAACGCAGGCTCATCTTTTTTCTTACTGGCGTTGTCATCAACCGCTTTCATTTTTTCGCTCAATGTAACAATAGCGCGATGCAGCTCCTGTTCATCAATCTTCGCCTCTTTTAATTGATCCATGACATAAGGTGATGAACGCAGATAGTCTTCCAATAAACTCACAGACTGAAATTTCTTGATAAACAGGTTAAACACACCGTTGCGATCGATATTGGCATCCAGATCCAGCACGCGGAGTTTGGTGAAGACCTTCTCCAGATCTTGCCACTGGACAGCCTCTGCGGGCGTGATAACTGCCGAGCTGGTCCATTTTTGCGGCAAAATGAAAGACACCAGTAACCCAATACAGGCAAAGGCTAAAGCCACCGCTATTACCCGCGTTTTTGCGTACCACAAAACTTCGATAAGTTTAAGTAAATCAATTTCATTATTACTGGGCGACGCCAGATGATAATCGGGAAAATGAGAATCGCTTCCCTGCTTAATATTCAGTGATGACATGCGATATGACCTGAAATGAGTCCAATAAGATTAAATCTCCACGGCGCTCACTTTATCAGTTAGCAAGAATTATCCGAAGCTGAACTTTGTAAATTCCCCTCACCGAACACAACATTAAGCGTGTTTTCAGAGAAGCAACTGAGGATTCATCATAATAATAAATAATAAAATCCACAATCATTTACAGTAATTATGGATTTTATTTAAGATAAAGTTATTTATTTAGCGTCGCCAAAATAATTGGCCCGATTTTTTCAAACGCCATCGGCGAGATAATATCCACATGCGCACAATCTAAACGATAAATATCCAGCTCAGCTATCCATGGCGACCAGGCGCGTTCAGGACTCATACCTTCCTGAAGTGTACGTTCGGCAACAAACAGCGTCGCTTTGCCATCAAACGGTACGCTATGGGCAGTGGTCAACAAGCGCACTGCATCAGCGTAGTTGCCTTCAATAGTGGTAAACAGCTCCGTCGACGCACTCCCTTGCTGAGCCGCCAGGAAGGCTTCGCGCTCGCGGTTAATCTCCGCCAGCACTTCCGGGTCCAGACCGTTAGCTTCTTTTTCCTGCCAGTTTTGCGTTTCTGGCGGCCAGGTATCCAGCAAGCCAAGAAATGCCACCTGTTCGCCACGGGCACGCAACCGCGCCGCAATCCCCTGCGCCAGCGTACCGCCCAGCGAATAACCCAGCAGGTAATAAGGGCCGTGAGGTTGTTGTTCAAGTAACGTGGCCAGATGCGCTTCACAGACTTCATCCAGGTTTGCCGCCGTCTGCATAGCTCCATGAGGGCGCGGCGACTGAATGCCAATAATCGACCATTGTGGATCGAGATAACGCGAGAGCACGCTAAACTGCCAGGCAAAACCGGACGCCGGATGGAAACAAAACAGCGTCGGGCCATTGCCTTCACGCAACGGCAGAATGGTTTCGAATCCCATGCGCCGGGTGCTGTCTTCTTTACCATCAATAATCGTTGCCAGTTTGGCGACGGTTGACGCAACCATCACCTGCCCCGGCGTCACCTGGCGGGAAAACTGCCGACTTAACTGCGCCGCCAGTTTCATTGCCAGTAGCGAATGACCGCCAAGCGCGAAGAAATCAGCGTCGGCATCCTGCACATCACAGCCCAGCAATGACGAGAACGCCCTGGCGATAATCGTTTCACTGCCCGCTTTCGGCGCACGCCCCGGCGCTTGTGTCTTCAGTTCAGGCAACGGTAAGGCTTTGCGATCCAACTTACCATTGGCGCTAAGTGGCAACTGTGGAAGTTGTAGCAGAACCACGGGCACCATATGCGGTGGCAAGGTTTCGCGCAACTGCGCCTGCAATGCGCTGGTATCCAGCGGTAAGCCTGATTGCGACACCAGATATCCTACCAACTGGCGAGCGTCGCCGCCGGTTGCTGCCGCCTGGTTAATCACACAGGCATGGGTAACGGCTTGTTCGACATCCGGCAGCGCCTGCATCACGCGATCGATTTCGCCCAGTTCGATACGCTGCCCGCGAATTTTTAGCTGATCGTCACTGCGCCCGAGGTACTCCACCGCGCCGTTATCCAGCCAGCGGGCAACGTCTCCGGTACGGTACATCCGCTCACCGGGGGCGAAAGGGTCGGCAATAAAGCGGCTGGCTGTCAGATCGGGTCGTCCCAGATACCCCTGCGCCAGTTGAATGCCGGTGAGATAGAGATCACCCGCCACCCCCAGCGGCACCGGATGCATCATCGCATCAAGAATACGCAGCCCCGTGTTCCACACCGGGTAGCCAATCGGCACACTGCTGCCGCGTACCTGTGCCAGTTCCTCGCCAAAAGCCGGATACCAGCTAACGTCCACCGCTGCTTCCGTCGGGCCATACAGATTATGTAACGGCGCACCGGTTAACTGTTGCCATTCGCGGCATAAATCAGCCGGTAACGCTTCACCACTACAGAAAACCTGTTTCAACGTCGCGCAACTCTGGCGAGCGGTTTCCGGCGTCAGCGAAGCAACAAATGCCGCCAGCATTGAGGGAACAAAGTGCGTGGTCGTTACGCCATATTCGGCAAAGAATTGCTGCATAGCGAGCGGATCGCGGTGCGCCTCTGGTTCAGCCATCACCAGTTTCGCCCCCGCAATAAATGGCCAGAAAAACTCCCACACCGAGACATCAAAACTGCACGGTGTTTTTTGGGCAACGACATCTTCGCCTGTAAGCGGATAATGATTTTGCATCCACAGCAGGCGGTTAACGATAGCCGTCTGCCCGACCATCACCCCTTTCGGCCTGCCGGTGGAACCAGAGGTGAAGATGATATAAGCCGTATGGTGCGGTTGTGAAAGTTGCAGCGGCGCACTGCCCTGTGGAGTAAGCGGGGCGTTATAGCAAAGGCTTATTAAATTGGGAACATCGCTAAAGCGCGGCAGTTGATCGTCGGTGGTGATTAACAGCGACGGACGCGCATCTTCCAGCATCATTTTCAGACGATCGTCCGGATAACCCGTATCCAGTGGTAGCCAGGCCGCACCTGCTTCAACAATCGCATGTAGTGCCAGGGTCAAAAAGACCGAGCGCGGTAGCGCCACCGCCACGCTGTCGCCAGGTTTAACGCCGCGCTCACGCAGCAGATTCGCCAGCGCCACCACCTGCTCGCGCATTTCCCGATAGCTGAACTGGTAATGCGCATCTGCCAGCGCCGGTGCATCCGGTGCTTTTGCCGCTTGTTCTGCCACCAGCGCGCTCAGCGTGGTTTCAGGGATTTCTACCTGTGTGGCGTTGATCTGCGCCAACTGTGCATACTCACCTGGCAGCATAATATCGACATCGCCGCACAACAGCGCCGGATTCGCGGCGAACTGCGCAATCAGCATTTTCAGCCGTTCGGCGTGCTGAATTAACGTTGGCTCATCGTAACGCTGTTTATTGGCGAGAATCTCAATACTCAAACCACCGTGTTCATCCGGGAACAGCGCCAGTTCAAGGTCATTAACCGGACCGGTTGCCAGTGTATGGGTTTGCGCCTGAACACCAGGAATATCCAGTTGGTAATCAAATACCTTGATATTGAGTACCGGACCAAACAGCGGTTCATCACCTGCCGCTCGCCCGCTGTCACGGACAATCTGTTCGGCATCGTAGCGTTGATGACGGCGCATTTTTTTCAGTTGAGCCGCCAGGCGGATTGCCAACTGAGGCAGCGTCTCTTGCGCCTCAATGTGAATACCCAACGGCAAAACATTGAGCACGGGACCGGTCGCCGTAAGCGCCGCCGACCCCATTCGACGCATAAAGATAAATCCGGCAGCGTAGTCCATGCGGTTGCACAATCGCCCCAGCCATAAGGTCGCCAGCGCGAGAGCTAAATCGGTACGTTGTACGGTCGGCAGTTGTGCTGCCAACTGCCGAAATTCCCCATCGGTAAATTCCAGTTTCAGGCGCAGAATATCTGCCGAGGCGCCGCGCCCCGCTAAAGGTGCAGACGAAAGTGACGCAGGCGGCGGCAGTTGGCGACGCTGTTCCGCCCAGAATGCCGCATCACGCTGCCAGGCCTCGCTTTCCCGATACTGCTGGTACTCTTCCACCACTTCAGCGAAAGGCGTAAACGGCGAAGCAGGCGTTGGTTCGCCACGCAGCCATGCACAGTAAATATTGGCGATCTGGCGGGTAATTGCCGGAAAACTGAAACCATCAACCAGCAAATGATGATAACGCTGATACCAGTACCAGCGGTTATCCGCCACCTGTATCAGCTGATGAAAGACCAGTGGGTTACCGTTATCGACACGCAGATTTTGTTGCAAATCGGTTTGCATTAATGCCTGCGCAGTTCCGTGTGGATCAATGTTGGCACGCAGGTCGATAATTTCTGGCTGTTCGAACGTCAACGCATCATCGACCCATTGCCAGACTTCGCCGTTATCTTCCGTAAAACGCATCCGTAGCGTATCCGCTTGTGCTAATCCGGCAACCACCGCGCGAGCCAGTAATGGCGCATCAACCTCTCCGGTTAACTCAACGTAATGCGCCACGCTCCAGGTGGAAGGTAAATCTGACAGTTTTTCTGCCATCCAGATGCCGGGCTGTGCGGCGACCAAAGGTAAATGTTGGCTCATTGCGCCTCCTGCTGCTGGGTAAAATTCGCCGGTGTCAGAGTACGCCAGTGGGCTTCCAGCCACTGCTGGCAGGACGCCTGTGACTGCGGCTGACACACAACATCCCAGTCTGCCGGTAACGCGCACTGTTGCGGCCACAGACTGAATTGCCCCTGCGCATTGCGCAAAATGTAAAACACGCCCTGCGGATCATCGAAGGGATTACTGAATGCCATATTCAACTCCTGTCATGGAAAAGCGGTTGCCAGAGGTCAATTAGCCCCTGCATCAAGCCACCGCGCCAACAAAGCGCATCATGTCCGCCGTCAACCTGACGCCAGAAAATGGATTCTTTTATGGGATATAGTTGCGCATACAGCGCCTGATTGGCTCGCATGATCAGCGGCTCACGAATCCCCGCCTCCAGAACAATGCGCAGACCTTCGGCGCTAACTTCGCCAGTTTTAAGCTGTTCAAGTAACACGCCCTCTTGCTGACCGCCCCGATGCGGCCACCAGTACGATCCTGACTGGCTTAATACACAGCCAAAGCGTTCAGGCCAGTGCAATCCGGCATACAGCGCGGAAAGCCCACCAAAACTTTGCCCGGCGACCACTGTGCGATCGGCACGATCGCTAAAAGGAGCGATCGTTTTCACCAGCGGCAGTAACTCTTGCTGTACTGCCAGCCAGAAATCCGCATTACACGGCAGTTCGCGGGCACGGTGCGCGGTGTCGATGGCGTCAATCAACACATACACGGCGGGAGGAAGCTGCTGACGACGGGTCAGCGAAGTCAACGCAGGCCAGACGGGCATACTTTGCGCCCAAAATTCACCATCGAGCAGAATAGCTAACGGACGCTCCTCGACTGGCGTATCGCCGGTGGTAAAAATCCATACACGACGTGAATTTCCCAACCGTTCACTTTTCCAGGTTATTTCTTTCGCTGAGTTAGCGGGGGCTTGCGGACAATCCCAGCCGGGTTGCTGCGGCGCTTGCGGCATTTCGAGTGCGGAAACAGCGTGCCCTCGCCCTCCTTTCCAGCTTTGCGGATTCAGCGGATCGGCTATCGCCTGGGGTAATAGTTTTCGCCAACCTTCGCGTAATTCGAGGCGATCGGGTGATGGTGCAGAAAAAATGTCATCGCGTTCGGTGGGAATAAAACAGTAACTGCCGCGCCAGTTAGCATTGAGTTGTGTCGTCCACTGCCAGACGTCGGTGCCTGCAATGCGCTGCATCGACTGGGGCTGGCTGTTCTGATGGTGATCGGTAACGCCAGTGATGTAAACCCATACGCGCTTCACCGTCGAGCGGTCTTCAGAACCTTGGGGATCACGCCACCAGAAAGTGACCTCAAACATTTCGTCATTCAGACGCTGCCATTCCGGGCCATGTTTCGACTGCCACCAGCTCTCATTTCCCACATTTAACACCGTCACACCATAACCCCATGTTTACTGTGCAATTTTTCATTGATTGCAGAAATATATTGATAATATTATTGATAACTATTTGCATTTGCAATAGCGTATTGGCGCGCCATGTCAAGCGCGGACATTAATTAACCAACTGCACTGCGTGTCTTTCAGGATCAAAGGTTTTCGCGGTAGCGGGATGCGTCATGCTGATGACGACCATGCCCGACAGTTGCAATTCGTGGCAAAAATGCAGGAATAAAACAATGAACAAGAAGATTCATTCCCTGGCCTTGTTGGTCAACCTGGGGATTTATGGGGTAGCGCAGGCACAAGAGCCAAACGATCCCCCTGTTTCACATGACGATACCATTGTCGTTACCGCCGCCGAGCAGAACTTGCAGGCGCCTGGCGTTTCGACCATCACCGCAGATGAAATCCGCAAAAATCCGGTTGCCCGCGATGTATCGGAGATCATCCGTACCATGCCAGGCGTTAACCTGACCGGTAACTCCACCAGTGGTCAGCGCGGTAATAACCGCCAGATTGATATTCGCGGCATGGGGCCGGAAAACACGCTGATTTTAATTGACGGCAAACCGGTCAGCAGCCGTAACTCGGTGCGTCAGGGCTGGCGCGGCGAGCGCGATACCCGTGGTGATACCTCCTGGGTGCCGCCGGAGATGATTGAACGAATTGAAGTTCTGCGTGGTCCGGCGGCTGCACGTTATGGCAACGGCGCGGCGGGCGGCGTGGTTAACATCATTACCAAAAAAGGCAGTGGTGAGTGGCACGGTTCCTGGGACGCTTATTTCAATGCGCCAGAACATAAAGAGGAAGGTGCCACCAAACGCACCAACTTCAGCCTGACCGGTCCGCTGGGCGACGAATTCAGCTTCCGCTTGTATGGCAACCTCGACAAAACCCAGGCTGACGCGTGGGATATCAACCAGGGTCATCAGTCCGCGCGTGCCGGAACGTATGCCACGACGTTACCAGCCGGGCGCGAAGGGGTGATCAACAAAGATATTAATGGCGTGGTGCGCTGGGACTTCGCGCCTCTGCAATCACTCGAACTGGAAGCGGGTTACAGCCGCCAGGGCAACCTGTATGCAGGCGATACCCAGAACACCAACTCCGACGCTTATACCCGCTCTAAATACGGCGATGAAACCAACCGTCTGTATCGCCAGAATTACTCACTGACCTGGAACGGTGGCTGGGATAACGGCGTGACCACCAGCAACTGGGTGCAGTACGAACATACCCGTAACTCGCGTATTCCGGAAGGTCTGGCGGGCGGCACCGAAGGGAAATTTAACGAAAAAGCGACGCAGGATTTCGTCGATATTGATCTCGATGACGTGATGCTGCACAGCGAAGTTAACCTGCCGATTGATTTCCTCGTTAACCAGACGCTGACGCTGGGTACGGAGTGGAATCAGCAGCGGATGAAGGACTTGAGTTCCAACACCCAGGCGCTAACCGGGACGAATACCGGCGGTGCTATTGATGGTGTGAGTGCCACCGACCGTAGCCCGTATTCAAAAGCAGAAATTTTCTCGCTGTTTGCCGAAAACAACATGGAGCTGACTGACAGCACCATCGTGACACCGGGGCTGCGTTTCGATCATCACAGTATAGTCGGCAATAACTGGAGCCCGGCGCTGAACATATCGCAAGGTTTAGGCGATGACTTCACGCTGAAAATGGGCATTGCCCGTGCTTATAAAGCGCCGAGTCTGTACCAGACTAACCCGAACTACATTCTCTACAGTAAAGGTCAGGGTTGCTATGCCAGCGCGGGCGGCTGCTATCTGCAAGGTAATGATGACCTGAAAGCGGAAACCAGTATCAACAAGGAGATTGGTCTGGAGTTCAAACGCGACGGCTGGCTGGCGGGCGTCACCTGGTTCCGTAACGATTATCGCAATAAGATTGAAGCGGGCTATGTGGCTGTAGGGCAAAACGCAGTCGGCACTGACCTCTATCAGTGGGATAATGTACCGAAAGCGGTGGTTGAAGGTCTGGAAGGATCGTTAAACGTACCGGTTAGCGAAACGGTGATGTGGACCAACAACATCACTTATATGCTGAAGAGTGAAAACAAAACCACGGGCGACCGTTTGTCGATCATCCCGGAATATACGTTGAACTCAACGCTGAGCTGGCAGGCGCGGGAAGATTTGTCGATGCAAACAACCTTCACCTGGTACGGCAAGCAGCAACCGAAGAAGTACAACTACAAAGGCCAGCCAGCGGTTGGGCCGGAAACCAAAGAAATCAGTCCGTACAGCATTGTTGGCCTGAGCGCGACCTGGGATGTGACGAAGAACGTCAGTCTGACCGGCGGCGTGGACAACCTGTTCGACAAGCGTTTGTGGCGTGCGGGTAATGCCCAGACCACAGGTGATTTGGCAGGAGCCAACTATATTGCCGGTGCCGGTGCGTATACCTATAACGAGCCGGGACGTACGTGGTATATGAGCGTAAACACTCACTTCTGATGCTAACGTCAGATTGTTGACAAAGTGCGCGTCGTTCATGCCGGATGCGGCGTGAACGCCTTATCCGGCCTACAAAATCTTGCCAATTCAATATATTGCAGGATCACGTAGGCCTGATAAGCGCAGCGCAACAGGCAGTTTTGCGTTTGTCATCAGTCTCTAATATGGTCGACATGAAAACTACGCATACCTCCCTCCCCTTTGCCGGACATACGCTGCATTTTGTTGAGTTCGATCCGGTGAGTTTTCGCGAGCAGGATTTACTCTGGCTGCCACACTACGCACAACTGCAACACGCTGGACGTAAACGTAAAACAGAGCATTTAGCCGGACGGATCGCTGCTGTTTATGCCTTGCGGGAATATGGCTATAAATGTGTGCCCGCAATCGGCGAGCTACGCCAACCGGTGTGGCCTGCGGAGGTATACGGCAGTATTAGCCACTGCGGGACTACGGCATTAACCGTGGTTTCCCGTCAACCGATTGGCGTTGATATCGAAGAAATTTTTTCTGCGCAAACAGCGACCGAATTGACAGACAACATTATTACACCAGCAGAACACGAGCGACTCGCAGACTGCGGTTTAGCCTTTTCTCTGGCGCTGACACTGGCATTTTCCGCCAAAGAGAGCGCATTTAAGGCAAGTGAGATCCAAACTGATGCAGGTTTTCTGGACTATCAGATAATTAGCTGGAATAAACAGCAGGTCATCATTCATCGTGAGAATGAGATGTTTGCTGTGCACTGGCAGATAAAAGAAAAAATAGTCATAACTCTGTGCCAACACGATTAATTGACAACATCTGGTACGATTCGCCCGCAGCCATCACTGACTGCGGGCGAAAGTGTAAAGCAGGTGCCTTACCACTCTGACCTGACAACCGGATATGCGGGGATTGCTCCCCGCACAACGGCTACTTCTTCGGTTCGTAAGCGAGAACAGCCTTAAACTCAATATTACGTTCCTTTACGGTGAACTCACACAGCGAGTCTCCGACCAGAAGCGTAAATCCCAGCACTGTTAAACACAGTACTATGACCGCCACAAGGGCATATTTCGTCAGCATGTTTATATTGCCTCCATGCGAAGAAGGGACTACCATCCAAATTGTCTGGTTTGGAGTGGCAGCCCCAGGGTTGATAGAAATATCTCCTGGGGCTTCATCTTTCCAGACCTCAGAGTAAACCTGAAACCGGAAAGCTTCAGGCACCCGCTGTTATCTTACCCTTCCTTAGCAAAATATCTGTTTATTTATACAGCAAATCCTGTTCCGGACTTCTGCTAATACAACTCATCATGGCCTTAAAACGAGATCGCCCGCAGCCATCACTGACTGCGGGCGAAAGTGTAAAGCAGGTGCCTTACCACTCTGACCTGACAACCGGATATGCGGGGATTGCTCCCCGCACAACGGCTACTTCTTCGGTTCGTAAGCGAGAACAGCCTTAAACTCAATATTACGTTCCTTTACGGTGAACTCACACAGCGAGTCTCCGACCAGAAGCGTAAATCCCAGCACTGTTAAACACAGCACCATGACCGCCACAAGGGCATATTTCGTCAGCATGTTTATATTGCCTCCATGCGAAGAAGGGACTACCATCCAAATTGTTGGGTTTGGAGTGGCAGCCCCAGGGTTGATAGAAATATCTCCTGGGGCTTCATCTTTCCAGACCTCAGAGTAAACCTGAAACCGGAAAGCTTCAGGCACCCGCTGTTATCTTACCCTTCCTTAGCAAAATACCTGTTTATTTATACAGTAAATCCTGTTCCGGACTTCTCACACTACTCATTTGATCAACCGAAGCTGAGCCAGTTTTTTTCTGCACGCCCCAATCGTCAAAATTCTTCGCCGCCAGCCAGCTCTGCCGCTACTTGTCACATTGCAAAAGTAGCCAAATTGCTTCAGTAGCAATCAGTTCACCATCACCAAAAAAAGAAACATTCCAGAACTTCCGCATCTCGCCCTGCCGCTGACACTTCTATACTGGAATGAAAACGCCAACATAAGAGAAACCTATGCCATTACCCGATTTTCATGTCTCTGAACCTTTTACCCTCGGTATTGAACTGGAAATGCAGGTGGTTAATCCTCCGGGATATGACCTTAGCCAGGACTCTTCAACGCTGATTGACGCGGTAAAAAGCAAGATCACTGCCGGGGAGGTGAAGCACGATATCACCGAAAGTATGCTGGAACTGGCGACGGATGTTTGCCGTGATATCAACCAGGCTGCCGGGCAATTTTCAGCGATGCAGAAAGTCGTATTGCAGGCAGCCGCAGACCATCATCTGGAAATTTGCGGCGGTGGTACGCACCCGTTTCAGAAATGGCAGCGTCAGGAGGTGTGCGATAACGAACGTTATCAACGGACGCTGGAAAACTTCGGCTATCTCATTCAACAAGCGACTGTTTTTGGTCAGCATGTTCACGTTGGCTGCGCCAGTGGTGATGACGCTATTTATTTGCTGCACGGCTTATCACGCTTTGTACCGCACTTTATCGCCCTTTCTGCCGCATCGCCGTATATGCAAGGAACGGATACACGTTTTGCCTCCTCACGACCGAATATTTTTTCTGCCTTTCCCGATAATGGTCCAATGCCGTGGGTCAGTAACTGGCAACAATTTGAAGCCCTGTTTCGCTGCCTGAGTTACACCACGATGATCGACAGCATTAAAGATCTGCACTGGGATATTCGCCCTAGCCCTCATTTTGGCACGGTGGAGGTTCGGGTGATGGATACCCCGTTAACCCTTAGCCATGCGGTAAATATGGCGGGATTGATTCAGGCCACCGCCCACTGGTTGCTGACGGAACGCCCGTTCAAACATCAGGAGAAAGATTATCTGCTGTATAAATTCAACCGTTTCCAGGCCTGCCGTTATGGTCTGGAAGGCGTCGTTACCGATCCGCACACCGGCGATCGTCGTCCACTGACAGAAGACACCTTGCGATTGTTGGAAAAAATCGCTCCTTCTGCACATAAAATTGGTGCATCCAGTGCAATTGAAGCACTGCACCGCCAGGTCGTCAGCGGTCTGAATGAAGCGCAGCTGATGCGAGATTTTGTCGCCGATGGCGGCTCGCTGATTGGGCTGGTGAAAAAGCATTGTGAGATTTGGGCTGGAGACTAAGCGGAGAATTGCGTTACGCAGAAATATCCCCGACAATGGTGTTTTAACTTACATTTAACAATGTTATGAAACACCCCTTAGAAACCTTGACCGCAGCAGCAGGCATTTTGCTGATGGCTTTTCTCTCTTGCCTGCTGCTGCCCGCCCCTGCGCTGGGGCTGACGCTGGCACAGAAACTGATGGCCACGTTCCATCTGATGGATCTGAGTCAGCTTTACACGTTGTTATTTTGCCTATGGTTTTTAGTGCTGGGCGCTATTGAGTATTTTGTTCTGCGCTTTATCTGGCGACGCTGGTTCTCGCTAGCGGATTAAACGTCGATTATCGCCGAACTTCGCGGCATACTTTGCTTATTCTCCTTCGCCTAAAGGAACGTTTATGGATAAGCAATCACTGCACGAAACGGCGAAACGCCTGGCTCTTGAGTTACCCTTTGTCGAGCTTTGCTGGCCTTTTGGCCCGGAGTTCGATGTTTTTAAAATTGGCGGCAAGATTTTTATGCTGTCGTCAGAACTGCGCGGCGTCCCCTTTATCAATCTGAAGTCCGATCCACAAAAATCCCTGTTAAATCAGCAAATATACCCGAGCATTAAGCCTGGGTATCACATGAATAAAAAGCACTGGATTTCGGTGTATCCCGGCGACGAAATCTCTGAATCGTTGCTCAGCGATCTGATTAACGATTCGTGGAACTTAGTGGTTGATGGCCTGGCTAAACGCGATCAAAAAAGAGTACGTCCAGACTAAAGCGGAAATCTATAGCGCATTTTTCTCGCTTACCATTTTACTTCGATCCTTGTAATCTGCTGGCACACAAACATCTTTCACAAGGAGTCTTTATGGATATCATTTCTGTCGCCCTAAAGCGTCATTCCACTAAGGCATTTGATGCCAGCAAAAAACTTACCCCGGAACAAGCCGAGCAGATCAAAACCCTGTTGCAGTACAGCCCATCCAGCACCAACTCCCAGCCATGGCATTTTATTGTGGCCAGCACGGAAGAAGGTAAAGCGCGTGTCGCTAAATCCGCCGCCGACAATTACGTGTTCAACGAACGTAAAATACTTGATGCCTCGCACGTCGTGGTGTTCTGCGCGAAAACCGCAATGGACGATGCCTGGCTGAAGCTGGTTGTTGACCAGGAAGATGCCGATGGTCGCTTTGCCACGCCGGAAGCCAAAGCGGCGAACGATAAAGGCCGTAAGTTCTTCGCCGATATGCACCGTAAAGATCTGCATGATGATGCAGAGTGGATGGCAAAACAGGTTTATCTCAACGTCGGTAACTTCCTGCTGGGCGTTGCGGCACTGGGTCTGGACGCGGTGCCAATCGAAGGTTTTGACGCGGCGATCCTCGATGAAGAATTTGGTTTGAAAGAGAAAGGTTACACCAGTCTGGTGGTCGTACCGGTAGGCCATCACAGCGTGGAAGATTTTAACGCTACCCTGCCAAAATCTCGTCTGCCGCAAAGTATCACCTTAACTGAAGTGTAATTCTCCTTTATAGCCGGGAACTGTTCCCGGCTATTTCACATCAGATTTTCCTGATTTGCATAACCCTGTTTCAGCCGTCATCATAGTCCGCTGTTGTATACAGGAGACGTTATGCAGGATTTAATATCCCAGGTTGAAGATTTAGCGGGTATTGAGATTGATCACACCACCTCAATGGTGATGATTTTCGGTATTATTTTTCTGACCGCCGTTGTAGTACATATTATTTTGCACTGGGTGGTATTACGTACCTTCGAAAAACGCGCCATTGCCAGTTCACGGCTGTGGCTGCAAATCATTACCCAGAATAAACTATTTCACCGTTTAGCTTTTACCCTGCAGGGGATTATCGTCAATATTCAGGCGGTATTCTGGCTGCAAAAAGGCACCGAAGCGGCTGATATTCTGACCACCTGCGCACAGTTGTGGATCATGATGTATGCGCTGCTTTCAGTCTTCTCGTTGCTGGATGTTATTTTAAATCTGGCGCAGAAATTCCCGGCAGCAAAACAGTTACCGCTGAAAGGGATATTTCAGGGGATAAAGCTGATCGGCGCTATTCTGGTCGGCATTTTGATGATCTCGCTGCTGATTGGTCAGTCACCGACCATTCTGATCAGTGGTCTTGGCGCAATGGCTGCCGTGCTGATGTTGGTATTTAAAGATCCGATTCTTGGTCTGGTGGCAGGTATTCAGCTTTCCGCGAACGATATGCTGAAACTGGGCGACTGGCTGGAAATGCCGAAATACGGCGCGGATGGCGCGGTGATCGATATTGGTTTAACCACCGTCAAAGTACGTAACTGGGACAATACCATTACCACTATTCCCACCTGGTCTCTGGTTTCTGACTCCTTTAAAAACTGGAGCGGAATGTCAGCCTCTGGTGGACGACGCATTAAACGCAGTATCAGTATTGATGTCACCAGCATTCGCTTTCTTGATGAAACCGAAATGCAGCGGCTGAATAAAGCGCATCTGTTAAAGCCTTATTTAACCAGCCGCCATCAGGAAATTAATGAGTGGAACCGCCAGCAAGGGTCTACGGAGTCAGTATTAAACCTGCGCCGAATGACGAATATTGGAACATTTCGTGCCTATCTGAACGAATATCTACGTAACCATCCACGTATTCGTAAAGATATGACCTTAATGGTACGCCAGCTTGCACCGGGCGATAATGGTTTACCGCTTGAGATATATGCGTTTACCAATACCGTAGTGTGGCTGGAATATGAAAGCATTCAGGCGGATATTTTTGACCATATATTTGCCATTGTCGAAGAGTTTGGTCTGCGACTTCATCAGTCGCCAACCGGCAATGATATTCGCTCTCTGGCGGGTGCATTTAAGCAGTAATTAAAAAAACCGCTCTCATCGAATGGATGAGAGCGGACATCGTTTTGTCGGATGTAGCGTGAATGCCTTATTTCCGACGCAGCGTTTTAAACGCCACAAACAGGAACACAATCCACACCGGCAGTAGGATCGCTGACAAGCGCATATCATCTATTGTGCACATCAGCAGCAAAATCATGCCGAGAAAGGCAATGCAAAGATAGTTGCCAAACGGATACATCAGAGCTTTGAAGCGGGTTTCACGCCCCTGACGTCGCATCGCCGCACGAAAACGCAGGTGCGCCAGGCAGATCATAATCCAGTTCAACAGCAGCGTTGCTACCACCAGCGCCATCAGCAGACCAAACGCTTTTTGCGGCAGCAGATAGTTGATTAACACCACCAGCGAAGTGATCGCTCCGGAAAGCATCAGCGAGTTAATCGGAACACCGCGACGGCTTACGCGAGTCAAAAACTTCGGCGCATTCCCCTGGACGGAAAGGCCAAACAGCATCCGGCTGTTGGAGTAAACTCCGCTGTTATACACTGACAGCGACGCCACCAGAATGACGAAGTTCAGCGCAGAAGCTACCACGTTGCTGTCGAGATTATGGAAAATCATCACAAACGGGCTACTGTTGGATTTCACTTCCACCCACGGGTAGAGCGCCAGTAAAACCACCAGTGAACCGATATAAAACAGCAGGATGCGATACACGACCTGATTCACTGCTTTAGGGATGCTTTTTTCTGGATCGCGCGCTTCAGCCGCAGTAATCCCAATCAGCTCCAGACCGCCGAAGGAGAACATAATCACCGCCAGCGACAAAATCAGCCCATTCCAGCCGGTGGCAAAGAAACCGCCGTAGCGCCAGAGGTTGTCGATACTGGCTTTCTCGCCGCCGTGACCAGAGAACAGTAGCCACAGGCCAAAACCGATCATGCCGATAATCGCCAGCACTTTAATCAGCGCAAACCAGAACTCGGTTTCGCCATATAAGCGCACGTTCACCAGGTTAACGGCGTTGATGATAATAAAGAAGGCGGCAGCCCAAATCCACGTTGGAACATCCGGGAACCAGTACTGCATATAGATACCCGCAGCCGTCAGTTCAGCCATTCCTACCAGCACGAACATCACCCAGTAGTTCCAGCCGGAGAGGAAGCCCGCAAACGGTCCCCAGTATTTATAGGCAAAATGGGCAAACGAACCAGATACCGGCTCTTCGACCACCATCTCGCCGAGCTGGCGCATAATCAGGAAAGCGATGATCCCGGCAACGCCGTAGCCCAGCAATACAGCCGGCCCCGCCATCTGAATCGCCGGACCAATGCCAAGAAACAGACCAGTACCAATGGCGCCACCCAGCGCAATTAGCTGAATATGACGGTTATGTAATCCCCGATGAAGCGTCGGTTCTTGATTCGACGCAGTATCTTCCGATACGGTTGACGCGTTTTTCACGTCTTTCCCCTGTGTGTCTTTTTTATTGAGGGGCTCCTTTTAACATTTAGTGCTGGTCGTCGCAAGACACAATCCACACAGTTAAACCGGGTATCCCTTTCTTATGCAAATTGCCGACAAAAAGTACCTTGTTATTGCCAATTAGGGTGTTAACGCCTTATTTGGCCTACAGAAATGTGCAAATTCAATAAATTATAATTCACGCTGTAGGCCTGATAAGCGTAGCGCATCAGGCAATTTTGCCTAAATCCGATGCCGGTGCAGCCACATCAGCTTATACGCCGCCGGGATAATAAACAGCGACAGCAAAGGTGCAGTAATCATGCCGCCAATCATCGGCGCGGCGATGCGGCTCATCACCTCTGAGCCCGCCCCCGTTCCCCACAGAATCGGCAGCAGACCGGCGATAATCACCGCCACCGTCATCGCTTTCGGGCGCACGCGCAGTACCGCGCCGTGATACAACGCCTCATCCAGTTTCTGCTCGCTAAAGGTCTGCGGGTTATCCAGCGACGGCTCTGCCTCTATGGCGTGACGTAAATACATCAGCATCACCACGCCAAACTCGGCAGCGACTCCGGCGAGAGCGATAAAACCGGTGCCCGTCGCGACGGAAAGATGAAAGCCCATCCACCACAGGAACCAGATGCCGCCCACCAGCGCAAACGGTACGCTGCTGATAATCAGTAACGCTTCCCCCACGCGACGGAACGCCAGATATAGCAGCACGAAAATGATCATCAGCGTCATCGGCACCATGAGTTTCAGCTTATGGTTGGCGCGCTCCAGTAGCTCGAACTGACCGGAAAACGCCACACTGGTGCCCGGTTTCAACTGCACTTTTTCGGCAATCGCTTTTTGCAGATCGTGAACCACTGACACCATGTCACGATCGCGGGCGTCGATATAAATCCAGCTTGTCGGGCGCGCATTCTCGGTTTTTAGCATCGACGGTCCGGTGGAGACGTTAACGTCGGCCACGTCCGCCAGGGTGATTTGCTGCTTCATCGGCGTCAGGATCGGTAACTGTCGCAGCGCCTGCGGGCTATCGCGCCAGCTTTGCGGATAACGCAGATTAATCGGATAACGGGCAATTCCTTCCACCGTTTCGCCAACCATCGCCCCGCCCACCGCAGAGGTGACAAACAACTGCACATCCGCCACCGTCATACCGTAACGCGCGGCTTTTTCACGGTTAATCTCAACGTTAATATAGCGCCCACCTTCCAGACGCTCGGCAAGGGCCGAAACCACGCCTGGCACCGTTCGCGCCACGTCTTCAATTTGCTCTGCCATCGCGTCGATATCTGCCAGCACAGTGCCGGACACTTTAATGCCGATGGGGCTTTTAATGCCGGTTGAGAGCATGTCGATGCGGTTACGGATTGGCGGCACCCACAGATTCGCCAGCCCCGGCAGCCGCACGGTGTTATCCAGCTCTTCGATGATTTTGTCCATCGTCATGCCTGGCCGCCACTGATCCTGCGGCTTAAGCTGAATGGTCGTTTCTACCATCTCCAGCGGAGCGGAGTCGGTGGCAGTTTCCGCTTTCCCTGTTTTGCCAAACACCCGCGCCACTTCAGGTACGCTCATAATCAGCTTGTCGGTTTTTTGCAACATACTCGCTGCTTCCGACGCGGAAATCCCCGGCAGCGTCGATGGCATATATAACAAGTCGCCTTCATTGATCTGCGGTAAAAATTCCCCGCCAACTTTATTCAGCGGCCAGATAACCGTCAGCACCGAAAGCGCCGCCACCAGCAGCGTGGTTTTCGGCCAGTGCAGTACTTTCAGCAACAGCGGATGGTAAATACGAATCAAAAAACGGTTGAGCGGGTTACTGCTTTCTGGCGGAATTTTGCCACGTATCCAGTAGCCCATCAGGATCGGGATCACCACGATCGCCAGCAGCGCCGCACCCGCCATGGCATAGGTTTTGGTGAACGCCAGTGGGCCAAACAGACGCCCTTCCTGCCCTTCCAGGGTGAAGATCGGGATAAACGACAACGTGATAATCAGCAGACTGATAAACAGCGCCGGCCCCACTTCAACAGATGCATCGGTGATAATCTGCCAGCGCGTTTTATTATCCAGCGTGGCGTCAGGATGCTGGTGCTGCCACTCTTCCAGCCGTTTATGCGCATTCTCGATCATGACGATAGCGGCATCGACCATCGCCCCGACGGCAATCGCAATGCCGCCCAGCGACATAATATTGGCGTTCAGTCCCTGAAAGTGCATGACAATAAAAGCAATACACAACCCCAGCGGCAACGAAATAATCGCCACCAGCGCCGAGCGCACATGCCAGAGAAACAGCGCGCAGACTATCGCCACCACAATAAACTCTTCCAGCAACTTGCCGCTGAGGTTGTCGATGGCGCGATCAATGAGCTGGCTGCGATCGTATGTTGTAACTATCTCCACGCCTTCCGGCAGACTGCTTTTCAGCGTTTCCAGCTTGTCCTTCACGGCGGCGATCACTTCACGGGCGTTTTTGCCGGAACGCAGGATCACCACTCCGCCAGCGACTTCGCCTTCGCCGTTCAGTTCCGCAATGCCCCGGCGCATTTCCGGCCCTACCTGGACTTTCGCAACATCACGCAGATAAACAGGCACGCCATTTTCACTGGCTTTTAAAACGATGTGATTAAAGTCGTCGAGCGTTTGCAGATAGCCGCTGGCGCGCACCATATATTCCGCTTCCGCCAGTTCGATCGACGAACCGCCCGCTTCCTGGTTTGAAGCATCCAGCGCGCTTTTTACTTCGGCGAGACTGATGCCATACTGCGCCAGGCGCTGAGGATCGATGACCACCTGGTACTCTTTCACCACTCCGCCCACCGACGCTACTTCCGCAACGTCTGAGATGGTTTTTAGCTCATATTTGAGAAACCAGTCCTGCAATGAGCGTAAATCAGCCAGATCGTGCTTACCGCTGCGATCCACCAGCGCGTATTCATAGATCCAGCCAACACCCGTAGCGTCTGGCCCCAGCTCGGCGCTGACTCCTGCAGGCAGCTTACCCTGCACCTGGTTGAGATACTCCAGCACCCGCGAGCGCGCCCAGTACGGATCGGTGCCATCTTCGAAAATGACATACACATAAGAATCACCAAACTGCGAGAAACCGCGCACGGTCTTCGCGCCAGGCACCGACAACATGGTGGTGGTTAGCGGATAAGTCACCTGATTTTCAACGATTTGCGGTGCCTGACCGGGATAGCTGGTTTTAATAATCACCTGCACATCGGAAAGATCCGGCAGCGCATCCACTGGCGTGTTAATGATGGTCCAGGTGCCCCAGATACTCAGAAACAACGCGCCCATCAGTACCAGAAAACGGTTCGCCACCGAGCGACGAATAATCCATTCAATCATTAGTTATTCCCTCAATGCGCATGGGTAGCACTTTCAGAGCGCATCCGCTCCAGTGCGCCGGAAATATTGGCTTCAGAATCAATCAGGAACAGGCCGCTGGAAACCACCTTTTCACCTTCCGCCAGACCAGAACGTAACGCGGTGACGCCTTGCGAGGCCTGGAAAACGGCAACGCGTTTCGGTACAAAGCGTCCGTCGGCATCAACGGTAATCACCCGCTGTTCGCTGCCGGTATCAATCAGCGCCTGTGACGGAATGAGCAGCATCGGTTCGCTGGCGGTGTTGAGTTGCAACCAGGCGTTCATTCCCGGTTTTAGTGCCTCGTCGGCGTTATCGACTTCCAGACGCAGTTGCAAAGTGCGGGTCGCGGCATCCACGCCCGGTAGTAGCGTCCATTTGCGGATGGTGAGCGTTTTATCGGGTCGCGCCGGAACGGTGAGTGTAAACTGCGAGGCATCTTTCACCAGCCAGGCGATGGACTCCGGGATCGCAGCAGTGACCCACACCGGATCCATACCCTGAATTTTCGCTACCACGTTATCTTTGGCGATATTCATTCCCGCGCGCAGATCAAACGCGGTGATCACGCCATCAATGGGCGCTTTGAGCGTAAAGCGAGTCTGGATTTTTTGCGTGGCGATCAGGCGGCGAATATCAGCCTCCGGCATTCCCGCCAGTCTCAGCCGCTCAAGAATGCCTTCAGTCTGGGTCGCCGTACCGCCGGTTTCGCGCAGCAGTAAATACTCACTCTGCGCTTCCACCCAGTCGGGAATGGTCAGGTCGAGAAGCGGCGCGCCCTTTTGCACTTTATCGCCCACGGTAAGCGGATAAACTTTGTCGATAAACCCGGCGGCGCGAGCCTGTACAATGGCAAACTGATACTCGTTGTAACTGACATTCGCCGGGAAACTCTGGGCAAACGTCAGCGACCCGCGCGTGACGGTAGCCGTTTTCACCCCAAGGTTCTGCGTCTGAGTCGGGTCAATGCGCACACCAGACGCAGAACTCTCTTCATCGGCATATTTCGGCACCAGATCCATATCCATAAACGGCGATTTACCCGGTTTATCGAACCGCGTATTGGGATACATCGGGTCGTACCAGAATAAGATTTTACGTTCTGCGGTTGGCGTTTTTTCCACTGGCGGTTCCGCCTTTGCAAACCAGGTAAAACCTGCCGCAGAAATAATGCCGCCCGCGATCATGCTGCCGATAATAAGCGCGATTTTTTTCATTGAATTAAACCTGGGTTACTGGCTGACTTTAATATCCTGTAATAAAGAGAGATTGCCCTGCTGGACAAAATTAAACGCCACTTTGTCGCCGGTTTTAATTTCGCTCATTTTCGTCTGCGGGGTGATGGTAAAACGCATGGTCATCTCCGGCCAGTTGACTGCGGCAATCGGATCGTGATGGATGGTGATTTTTTTGCTTTCCAGATCAACGCCTTTTACCACACCGGTGGCGCTAATGACCTGTGGCTGTGCTTCGCTCATGGTTTCATGATGATGTTCGTTAGCCTGGGCATTAAAGCCAATAACGGTAAACAGACTGAACATTGCGACTTGCAGTGCTTTTTTCATTTATTATCTCCTGGAGTTAAAAATTACTGCTACCAACCGCCACCAAGTGCGGTATATAAAGAAACTTCGTTAGCCTGACGGGCATAATTCAGGTCGAGTAAAGTTTGTCGGGTTGCAAATAAAGAACGTTCGGCATCCAGCACTTCCAGATAACTAACCGCGCCGTGCTGATATAATGCCCGCGCCCGTTGCAGGGTAATTTGTAGCGACGCCAGATAACGCTGCTGGGCGCTAATTTGATCATTCAGGCTTTGACGTAATGCCAGCGCATCAGCCACTTCTTTAAAGGCGTTCTGGATTTTCTGTTCATAATTCACTACCGACTGCTGCTGGCGAATTTCGGCGATATCCAGATTGGCCTGGTTGCGCCCGGCATTAAAAATGGGGATCTCAATTTTGGGAATAAAATTCCACATCCCGCTGCTGGCGTTAAATAATGACGACAGTTCGCTACTAGCGGTCGATATTCCGCTGGTCAGGCTTATAGACGGGAAAAATGCCGCGCGTGCGGCGCCAATATTGGCATTAGCCGCCATTAACGCGTGTTCAGCTTCCATAATATCCGGGCGCTGCAACAAGATTTGTGACGACAAGTCCGCCGGTAATTTAACACTTTGCAGGCTGTCGCTATCCGCTGTCTGCGCTTGCGGCAGCTTGCCGTAGCTTCCCAGTAACAGTTGCAATGCATTATTCGCCTGCGCCAGTTCCCCCTGACGTTTAGCGATATCGCTGCGGGTACTTTCAATCACCCCGCGAGCCTGTTCCAGCGCCAGAACATTGCTGCTACCTGTCAACAGTTGTTTTTCGACAAACGCATATGACTGCTGATAATTACGCAGCGTTTCTTCGGCTATTTGCAATTGCGCATAAGCCAGCTGCTGATTGAAATAGCTTTGCGCGACATTAGAAACCAGCAGAATATGCACCGCGCGCTGAGCTTCCTCAGTGGCTAAATAATTTTGTCGCTCGGCTTCGCTCATGTTCTTTAAGCGACCGAAAAAATCGAGATCAAAGCTGGCGTTAAGGCCAGTCGAGAACTCCCGTGTCGTAGCCGAATCGCCCTGAAGATTGCCGCTCCAGCTACCGCTGCCCTCGCCATTGAGCTGTGGGTAGCGATCGGCATCGGTCAGACGATATTGCGCACGCGCTTCCTGCACTTTCAGCGTCGCCATGCGCAAATCCCGGTTATTCACCAGCGCCTCGCTAATCAGCGTCTTCACCTGATTATCAACAAAAAAGGTGCGCCAGCCCGCGTTCTGATAGTTATCTGCTGCGTTAACCAGCCCGTTCTGGCTGAGTGAGAACTGCTGCGGCACGGGCATTGCCGGACGCTGATAATCCGGTGCCAGCGAACAACCGGTTAGCACAAGACCCACACAAAATGTCAGAAGTTTACAAGGAGACATAGGCACATAATTTTTAGTGATTTTATGCCGCCAACTTTACCCTCCAGGCTCTGATTTTCCGGTGACAGGAAAATGACAAAATTGTCATTTTGCCAATAAGCGATTGCCATCTGATCCCGCTACTCTAGAATTGCCCGGGCAACATGCGGAGGAAATATGAAACTGTTGATTGTCGAAGATGAAAAGAAAACTGGCGAATACCTAACCAAAGGGTTAACTGAAGCCGGTTTTGTGGTCGATTTAGCCGACAACGGGCTGAATGGCTACCATCTGGCGATGACCGGTGATTATGACCTGATAATCCTCGATATTATGCTGCCGGACGTGAACGGCTGGGATATCGTGCGCATGTTGCGTTCTGCCAATAAAGGGATGCCGATTCTGTTGCTCAGCGCGCTGGGTACGATTGAACATCGCGTCAAGGGACTGGAGCTGGGAGCGGATGACTACCTGGTGAAGCCGTTCGCTTTTGCTGAACTGCTGGCGCGGGTGCGCACTCTACTGCGGCGCGGGGCGGCGGTGATTATCGAAAGTCAGTTTCAGGTTGCCGATTTGATGGTCGATCTCGTCAGCCGCAAAGTCACCCGCAGCGGCACGCGCATCACTTTGACCAGTAAAGAATTTACTCTGCTGGAGTTTTTCCTCCGCCATCAGGGCGAAGTGCTGCCCCGCTCGCTTATCGCCTCGCAGGTATGGGACATGAATTTTGACAGCGATACCAACGCCATTGATGTGGCGGTGAAGCGGCTGCGCGGCAAAATCGACAACGACTTTGAACCAAAGCTGATTCAGACCGTGCGCGGCGTGGGTTACATGCTCGAGGTGCCGGATGGCCAGTAAGCCGTTTCAGCGCCCGTTTTCACTGGCAACCCGCCTGACCTTTTTTATCAGCCTGGCCACCATCGCGGCATTTTTCGCCTTTGCATGGATCATGATCCACTCGGTAAAGGTGCATTTTGCCGAGCAGGATATTAATGATTTAAAAGAGATTAGCACCACGCTCAAGCGCGTTCTTAATCATCCCGAAGAGACACAAGCCCGACGCTTAATGACGCTGGAAGACATTGTCAGTGGTTATTCCAACGTGTTGATTTCCCTGGAAGATAGCCACGGAAAAACGGTGTATCACTCCCCCGACGCGCCCGATATCCGCGAGTTTGCGCGCGACGCCATACCCGATAAAGACGCACGGGGCGGCGAGGTATATCTCCTTTCTGGCCCGACGATGATGATGCCGGGCCACGGTCATGGGCATATGGAACACAGCAACTGGCGGATGATTAGCTTGCCGGTTGGCCCGCTGGTGGACGGCAAACCTGCTTATACGCTCTATATCGCGCTATCGATCGATTTTCATCTTCATTACATAAATGATTTGATGAATAAACTTATTATGACCGCATCGATCATCAGCATCCTGATCGTCTTTATCGTGCTGTTGGCGGTACATAAAGGCCATTCGCCAATTCGCAGCGTCAGTCGTCAGATCCAGAACATTACTTCAAAAGATCTCGATGTTCGCCTTGACCCGCAGACCGTGCCGATTGAGCTGGAACAGTTGGTACTGTCGTTCAACCATATGATCGAGCGTATTGAGGATGTCTTTACCCGCCAGTCCAATTTCTCAGCGGATATCGCCCACGAAATTCGCACGCCGATTACTAATCTCATTACGCAAACGGAAATCGCCCTCAGCCAGTCGCGCAGCCAGAAGGAACTGGAAGATGTGCTCTACTCTAATCTCGAAGAGCTGACGCGAATGGCGAAAATGGTCAGCGATATGCTGTTTCTCGCCCAGGCCGATAACAACCAGTTAATCCCCGAAAAGAAAATGCTCAACCTGGCAGATGAAGTCGGCAAAGTGTTCGATTTTTTCGAGGCGTTAGCGGAAGATCGCGGCGTGGAGTTGCGGTTTGTTGGCGACGAATGTCAGGTTGCGGGCGATCCGCTGATGCTGCGTCGGGCGTTAAGCAACCTGCTTTCTAATGCCCTGCGTTATACGCCACCCGGAGAGGCAATTGTAGTGCGCTGCCAGACGGTCGATCACCAGGTGCAAGTTACCGTCGAAAACCCCGGTACGCCCATTGCGCCCGAGCACTTACCGCGATTGTTTGACCGTTTCTATCGCGTTGACCCCTCCCGTCAGCGAAAAGGCGAAGGTAGCGGCATTGGTCTGGCGATAGTGAAATCGATAGTTGTCGCGCATAAAGGCACGGTTGCAGTAACGTCAGATGCGCGGGGGACAAGGTTTATTATCACATTACTCGCTTAATTATTCAGCAAACGGCAACTTTTATAACCAGTGTAAAAATAACGTGCCGCAATAGTCATACCTATTAATGGTAAAAAGCTGTCACAATTCATAAAAAACCTTAATATACGCCACCCTAAACATAACCAGCGTTAATGTAAGGTTTTTGTGTGGACTGGCTTCTTGATGTTTTTGCTACCTGGCTCTACGGCTTAAAAGTAATCGCGATAACGTTAGCGGTCATCATGTTCATCAGCGGGCTGGACGATTTTTTTATTGATGTCGTCTACTGGGTACGCCGCATTAAACGCAAGTTGAGTGTTTATCGCCGCTACCCGCGAATGAGTTACCGCGAACTGTATAAACCAGATGAAAAACCGTTAGCGATTATGGTTCCGGCGTGGAATGAAACGGGCGTCATCGGCAATATGGCCGAGCTGGCGGCGACCACGCTCGATTACGAAAACTATCATATCTTTGTTGGCACCTACCCCAACGACCCCGATACTCAGCGTGATGTTGACGAAGTGTGCGCTCGCTTTCCGAATGTACACAAGGTGGTCTGCGCGCGTCCTGGCCCCACCAGTAAAGCCGACTGCCTGAACAACGTGCTGGACGCCATCACCCAGTTTGAACGTAGCGCCAATTTCGCCTTTGCTGGTTTTATTTTGCATGATGCTGAAGACGTGATTTCGCCAATGGAATTGCGTCTGTTCAACTATCTGGTTGAGCGTAAAGATCTGATTCAGATCCCGGTGTATCCGTTTGAACGCGAGTGGACACACTTCACCAGCATGACCTATATCGATGAATTTTCAGAACTGCATGGCAAAGATGTTCCGGTGCGTGAAGCTCTCGCCGGACAGGTGCCTAGCGCAGGCGTCGGCACCTGCTTCAGCCGCCGCGCCGTGACCGCGCTGTTAGCCGACGGTGACGGTATCGCTTTCGACGTGCAGAGTCTTACCGAAGATTACGATATTGGTTTCCGCCTGAAAGAAAAAGGTATGACGGAAATTTTTGTCCGTTTTCCGGTGGTGGACGAAGCCAAAGAACGCGAGCAGCGTAAATTTTTACAGCACGCGCGGACGTCAAACATGATCTGCGTGCGCGAATATTTCCCCGACACCTTTTCGACTGCGGTTCGACAAAAATCTCGCTGGATCATCGGCATTGTTTTCCAGGGCTTTAAAACCCACAAATGGACCTCCAGCCTGACGCTGAACTACTTTCTCTGGCGCGACCGCAAAGGGGCAATCAGTAACTTTGTCAGCTTCCTCGCGATGCTGGTGATGCTCCAGCTTTTGCTGTTGATGGCGTATGAAAGTTTGTGCTCCGATGCCTGGCATTTTCTTTCTATTTTCAGCGGCAGCGCATGGTTAATGACCCTGCTGTGGCTAAACTTTGGCTTGATGATCAACCGCATTGTGCAACGGGTGATTTTTGTCACTGGCTACTACGGCCTGACGCAAGGTTTACTCTCCGTCCTGCGGCTATTCTGGGGCAACCTGATTAACTTTATGGCCAACTGGCGCGCGTTGAAACAGGTTCTTCAGCACGGCGACCCGCGTCGCGTGGCATGGGATAAAACGACGCATGATTTCCCCAGCGTGACTGGCGATACCCGTTCGTTGCGCCCGTTAGGTCAAATCCTGCTGGAAAATCAGGTCATCACTGAAGAGCAACTCGATACAGCACTGCGTAATCGTGTTGAAGGTCTACGCCTCGGCGGTTCGATGCTGATGCAGGGATTGATTAGCGCCGAGCAACTGGCGCAGGCACTGGCGGAGCAAAACGGCGTGGCGTGGGAATCGATCGATGCCTGGCAGATCCCTTCCTCGCTGATTGCCGAAATGCCTGCGTCCGTGGCGCTACATTATGCGGTACTGCCGCTGCGTCTGGAAAACGATGAGTTAATTGTCGGCAGCGAAGATGGTATCGATCCGGTTTCACTGGCGGCTCTGACACGTAAGGTCGGACGCAAGGTGCGTTACGTCATTGTTCTGCGCGGGCAAATCGTCACCGGTTTACGTCACTGGTATGCGCGTCGTCGCGGTTATGACCCACGAGCAATGTTGCACAATGCGGTTCAGCAGCAATGGCTCACTGAACAGCAGGCCAGCGACATCTGGCAGCAATATGTACCGCATCAGTTCCTGTTCGCCGAAATACTGACCACGCTCGGCCATATTAATCGTTCTGCAATTAACGTGTTGTTATTGCGCCATGAACGCAGCTCACTGCCGCTCGGTAAATTTTTGGTCACCGAAGGCGTTATCAGCCAGGAAACGTTGGATCGCGTCCTGACAATTCAACGCGAATTACAAGTTTCGATGCAATCACTATTACTCAAAGCAGGTTTAAACACAGAACAGGTTGCGCAACTGGAGTCCGAAAATGAAGGAGAATAACCTTAATCGCGTCATCGGATGGTCTGGTTTACTGCTGACGTCTTTATTGAGTACCAGCGCACTCGCAGACACTATCGGCACCAGCGCAGAAGAGCTGGGGCTTAGCGACTATCGCCATTTTGTTATTTATCCCCGTCTCGATAAGGCGCTAAAGGCACAGAAAAATAACGACGAAGCAACCGCCATCCGCGAATTTGAATATATTCATCAGCAGGTGCCGGATAATATTCCGTTGACGTTATATCTGGCGGAAGCCTATCGCCATTTTGGTCATGATGATCGCGCGCGGCTGTTGCTTGAAGATCAACTGAAACGTCATCCTGGTGATGCCCGCCTTGAACGCAATCTTGCGGCTATTCCAGTAGAAGTCAAAACCGTTAATACCGTTGAAGAACTGCTGGCTCAGCAAAAAGCGTGCGATGCTGCGCCGACCCTGCGTTGCCGCAGTGAAGTCGGGCAGAATGCCCTGCGACTGGCACAGTTGCCTGTCGCCAGAGCGCAACTGAACGATGCAACGTTTGCCGCATCGCCGGAAGGAAAAACGTTGCGTACCGATCTGCTGCAACGCGCAATCTACCTCAAGCAGTGGCCGCTGGCAGAAGCGTTATTCAGTGAATCACGGCAACAAAATACATTAAACGCAGCTGAGCGCCGTCAGTGGTTTGATGTTCTGCTTGCCGGGCAGCTGGACGATCGGATACTGGCGCTGCAATCACAGGGGATCTTCACCGATCCACAGTCATATATTACTTACGCGACCGCGCTGGCTTATCGTGGCGAGAAAGCACGCCTCCAGCATTATCTCATTGAAAATAAGCCGCTGTTTACCACGGACGCACAAGAGAAAAGTTGGCTCTATCTGTTATCTAAATACAGCGCCAACCCCGTTCAGGCGTTGGCGAATTATACGGTGCAGTTTGCCGATAACCGCCAGTATGTTGTTGGCGCAACGCTACCGGTGCTTTTAAAAGAAGGTCAGTACGACGCAGCGCAAAAACTGCTCGCCACCCTCCCCGCCAATGAAATGCTTGAGGAGCGTTATGCCGTTAGCGTAGCGACCCGTAACAAGGCTGAAGCTCTGCGTCTGGCACGATTGCTGTATCAGCAAGAACCGGCAAATCTTACCCGTCTGGATCAACTGACCTGGCAACTGATGCAGAACGAGCAGTCACGCGAAGCTGCCGATTTATTGCTGCACCGCTATCCTTTCCAGGGCGATGCGCGTGTCAGCCAGACTCTAATGGCGCGACTGGCGTCTCTGCTGGAAAGTCATCCTTACCTGGCGACGCCTGCGAAAGTGGCGATTTTATCGAAACCCTTGCCGCTGGCGGAGCAACGTCAGTGGCAAAGTCAGTTGCCGGGTATTGCAGATAATTGCCCGGCGATAGTCCGCCTGCTGGGCGATATGTCGCCTTCCTACGATGCTGCGGCCTGGAACCGTCTGGCGAAGTGTTATCGGGACACGCTACCCGGTGTGGCGTTGTATGCATGGCTTCAGGCCGAACAACGACAACCGAACGCGTGGCAACATCGCGCGGTGGCTTATCAGGCATATCAGGTTGAGGACTACGCCACCGCACTGGCGGCCTGGCAGAAAATCAGCCTTCACGACATGAGCAATGAAGATCTACTTGCTGCCGCCAATACCGCTCAGGCAGCAGGAAATGGCGCGGCTCGCGATCGCTGGCTTCAGCAGGCAGAACAACGCGGGCTGGGAAACAATGCTCTGTACTGGTGGCTACATGCACAACGTTATATTCCTGGTCAGCCGGAACTCGCACTGAACGATCTCACGCACTCAATTAACATTGCACCTTCTGCTAACGCTTACGTTGCGCGGGCGACGATTTATCGCCAACGTCATGATGTCTCTGCGGCGGTGAGCGATTTGCGCGCCGCTCTGGAACTGGAACCCAATAACAGCAATACCCAGGCGGCGCTCGGTTACGCCTTGTGGGATAGCGGTGATATCGCGCAATCGCGGGAAATGCTGGAACAGGCACATAAAGGATTGCCGGACGATCCGGCACTGATCCGACAACTGGCCTACGTGAACCAGCGTCTGGATGATATGCCTGCAACACAACAGTACGCCCGACTGGTGATTGATGATATTGATAACCAGGCGCTGATAACCCCACTTACGCCAGAGCAAAATCAGCAACGCTTCAATTTCCGCCGTCTGCATGAAGATGTCGGTCGCCGCTGGACGTTCAGTTTCGATTCTTCCATCGGCTTGCGTTCCGGGGCGATGAGTACCGCTAACAACAATGTTGGCGGCGCTGCGCCAGGGAAAAGCTATCGTAGCTACGCGCAACTGGAAGCCGAGTACCGCATCGGGCGCAATATGCTGCTGGAAGGCGACCTGCTTTCGGTTTACAGCCGCGTCTTTGCCGATACCGGAGAAAACGGTGTAGCAATGCCGGTGAAAAATCCGATGTCCGGCACCGGCCTGCGCTGGAAGCCCCTGCGCGACCAAATCTTTTTCCTCGCCGTTGAACAGCAGTTGCCGCTGAACGGACAAAATGGCGCCTCCGATACCATGCTGCGCGCCAGTGCCTCGTTCTTTAACGGCGGCAAATACAGCGACGAGTGGCACCCGAACGGTTCAGGCTGGTTTGCCCAAAACCTGTATCTCGATGCGGCGCAATATGTCCGCCAGGATATTCAGGCGTGGACGGCAGATTATCGCGTGAGCTGGCATCAGAAGGTGGCGAACGGACAAACCATTGAGCCTTACGCTCACGTTCAGGACAACGGCTATCGTGATAAAGGCACTCAGGGCGCGCAGCTTGGCGGTGTTGGCGTGCGCTGGAATATCTGGACCGGCGAGACGCACTATGATGCCTGGCCGCACAAAGTCAGTCTCGGCGTCGAATATCAGCATACCTTTAAGGCGATTAATCAACGTAGCGGGGAGCGCAACAACGCGTTTCTCACCATTGGAGTGCACTGGTAAATGCGTAAGTTAATTTTCGTAATGCTGACACTGCTGCTGGTCAGCCCTTTTTCCTTTGCGATGAAAGGTATCATCTGGCAACCGCAAAATCGTGACAGTCAGGTCACCGACGCCCAGTGGCAGGGACTGATGAGTCAGTTGCATTTGCAAGGATTCGACACCCTGATTCTGCAATGGACCCGTTACGGCGATGCGTTCACCCAGCCAGAACAGCGTGCATTATTGTTCAGACGAGCAGCGGCAGCGCAGCACGCTGGCCTGAAGCTGATTGTTGGCCTGAATGCCGATCCGGAATTTTTTATGCATCAGAAGCAGTCATCTGCGGCGCTGGAGAGCTATCTTAATCGCCTGCTGGCGGCCGATCTCCAGCAAGCCAGATTATGGAGCGCCGCACCGGGCGTAACGCCGGATGGCTGGTACATCAGTGCGGAAATTGACGATCTGAACTGGCGCAGCGAAGCCGCCCGTCAGCCATTGCTGAAATGGTTAAACAATGCTCAGCGACTGCTTAGTGATGTTTCGGCAAAACCGGTTTATATCAGTAGTTTCTTCGCCGGAAATATGTCGCCCGATGGCTATCGGCAACTGCTGGAACAAGTTAAAGCAACCGGCGTTAATGTCTGGGTACAGGATGGCAGCGGCGTGGATAAACTCACCGCCGGGCAGCGCGAACGTTATCTGCAAGCCAGTGCAGATTGCCAGGCTTCCTCACCCGCCAGCGGCATTGTTTATGAACTGTTTGTCGCGGGCAAAGGTAAAACGTTTGAAGCTAAACCAAAACCGGATGCGGAGATCGCCTCGCTATTAGCAAAACGTTCCGCCTGCGGCAAAGACGCGCTCTATTTCTCCCTGCGCTATTTGCCCGTCGCGCGTGGCATCCTCGAATATTAATTGTTTAAGGGAGCAACTTTGCTTGCTCCCTTCCTTTTCACTTTCCTAATCAGAATCCTGTTTGTATTAATTGTTTAGCAGATTCTCTTTTTTCAACGCATTTTATGCGTCTCGGTTTTGCCCCACTACGACCTGCATAGCCAATAAGAAGATAGCCGTGACACAAATAACCGGTGCAGCCACTACTCAGAGGCATTATATAATCATATTCATGCCACTATATAACCTGTAAATAAGAACAATCATTCATTGATTGCAATAACATCAGCATATTCCTTTACACAGGAATAAAACCTTTTATTTAATAAACAAAGAGAGTCAAAGATGAGTAAAATTACAGGCGTTTTAGTTGACAACCATATCTATGATATTAACAATGATATGAAGAATGGTTACCATTTTCCTAACTGCTTGTTTCCAGGCGCCACCTTTAAGATGGTTATTGATAATGACCCGGTTAATAATGACAAGGTAAAATGGAGCTGTAGCACTGATGCAGACAATAATGTTCTGGCGGTCAGTCAGGATGGCACAGTAACTTTTCCTGACGTTGACGAAAAGTGTATTGGGAAGATTTTTGCTATTTTCGCCACTGATAAATCAACGAACAAAACTGCCGGTATTTATATTTTTACTGTTAAGCGTTTTTTAAATACAGCATTGAAACTTATGATTCAATTCAAAAGATTTTACCATGGGTTGAGAGCATGAACGGAGAATTTCCTGAAGCACAGGATATCGATAGTTACGATTATAATGATCATAATTCAGGTCATATTATCTCGCGAGAAGTTAACGCAGGTCTTTACCAGGAGTGGGGCAATGTAGCTAATAGTGGATGGAATACAAATAATGAGATTGGCGGTATTTGTAGAATTTACGCTTTTAATAAAGAAAATAATATTTATTATTGGCTGAAAAATGATGGAGTCAGACAGGTATTGAGCGGGGGACTCACCGCTCAGGCAGTAGCATCCTACGGTGACTCTATCAACTGATTGTACTTTTTGTCCACTATCATTTGTATTATTACAGCGTAAACATTCACTGAAATTATAAAATTAAACTTACGCATAACCACCCGTTCAGCGGGTGGTTATCATTTTATCAGCGATGTGTACGAAGGTTAAAAATAAACAAACTTAATATTTCATTTTTATTTTTCTATAAACTATCAACTCTCGATATCAAATACCTACCTATACCGCCAATATCCGTTTCATCACAAAATGCTGGCGGCATTTCTCACCGAAAACTTTATTGCTACTGTTCAAAACGCAAATGTGGTAATCCCCTGCTCCACTTGCCAAAAAAAATTTACCCGCAGTATAAAAAGTAGCCCGTATAAACATACGGGCTACCATATTTCACTCGATTCAAAAGAAATTATTTTTAATGTGGTGCGCTTCGTGACAATAAGTTAATTACCAACACTCCGGCACAAATCAACATCATGCCTATAATGGCTGGCAGATCCAACCGTTGGCCGAAAAATCCCCAGGACAGTAAACTAATCAGGACGATACCGACTCCTGACCAGATAGCATAAGCAATCCCTGTAGGAATATAAGCCAGCGTCTGAGCTAATAACCAGAATGATGCACAGTAACAAATAATTGTACCAACAGAGGGCCATAACCGTGTAAAACCCTCTGAAAACTTCATTAAAGTTGTACCAATGACTTCTGCAAGTATTGCGCCACCAAGATAAATATAAGGGTTCATAGCATATTCTTTCCTGTTAATACCGGAGCGAATTGTACTACAGTTTGAACTTAACTCACCGGATTCATTCTGGTGCATTCATTGATGTTCTTCATCAGTGCTTCAGGAAATGGGCGGATGGGAATCCATAGAAATGGTGCGTAGTTATGCTCACCTTGCGCCTAATCATTTGACAGAGCACGCGAGGAAAATAGACGACATCTTTGGTGATGATGTCCCAGATATGTCCCACTCTGGAATTATGGAGGAGATAAAGAAGGCGTAACTGATTGAATTTTAATGGCGCGCCCTGCAGGATTCGAACCTGCGGCCCACGACTTAGAAGGTCGTTGCTCTATCCAACTGAGCTAAGGGCGCATTGATACCACAATGTGTGTGTAATTGCGTGAATTATACGGTCAACCCTTGCTGAGTCAATGGCTTTTGAACCGGTTGCTGAACAAGTGTACGACCGCATCTGATTTACCTCGCTACAGCGGCAAACCAACGACGGTTATCATTATCGCCAGGTACAGAAGGTTTTACTTTTCAGAAAACGAAAACTGACAGCACGCCCCGCTTCTGACAAAATAGACGCATCCCCTTCGACCTACGTAACAGATGGAATCCTCTCTCTGATGGCAGCAAAGATTATTGACGGTAAAACGATTGCGCAGCAGGTGCGCTCTGAAGTTGCTCAAAAAGTTCAGGCGCGCGTTGCGGCCGGACTGCGGGCGCCAGGACTGGCCGTTGTGCTGGTGGGTAGCAACCCTGCATCGCAAATTTATGTCGCAAGCAAACGCAAGGCTTGTGAAGAAGTCGGGTTCGTCTCCCGCTCCTATGACCTCCCGGAAACCACCAGCGAAGCAGAACTGCTTGAGCTTATCGATGCGCTGAACGCCGACAACACCATTGACGGCATTCTGGTGCAGTTGCCGCTTCCGGCGGGAATTGACTACATCAAAGTGCTGGAACGTATTCACCCGGACAAAGACGTGGACGGTTTCCATCCTTATAACGTCGGTCGTCTGTGCCAGCGCGCGCCGCGTCTGCGTCCTTGCACTCCGCGCGGTATCGTCACGCTGCTTGAGCGTTACAACATTGATACCTTTGGTCTTAATGCTGTGGTGATTGGCGCATCAAATATCGTCGGTCGCCCGATGAGCATGGAACTGCTGCTGGCAGGTTGCACCACCACCGTGACCCACCGTTTCACTAAAAATCTGCGTCATCATGTAGAAAACGCCGATCTGTTGATCGTTGCCGTCGGCAAGCCGGGCTTTATTCCAGGTGACTGGATCAAAGAAGGCGCAATTGTGATTGATGTCGGCATCAACCGTCTGGAAAATGGCAAAGTTGTGGGCGACGTAGTGTTTGAAGAAGCGGCTAAGCGCGCTTCTTACATTACGCCCGTTCCCGGCGGCGTTGGCCCGATGACGGTTGCCACGCTGATTGAAAACACGCTCCAGGCGTGCGTTGAATATCATGATCCACAGGGTGAGTAACATGGCGACATTTTCTTTAGGTAAACATCCGCACGTTGAGCTGTGCGACTTGCTGAAACTGGAAGGCTGGAGCGAAAGCGGCGCGCAGGCGAAAATCGCGATCGCCGAAGGCCAGGTGAAAGTCGACGGCGCGGTTGAAACACGCAAACGTTGCAAAATCGTCGCCGGTCAGACAGTGAGTTTTGCAGGGCACAGCGTACAGGTTGTTGCCTGATCCCACTTCGGCCTGCCGGTATGCAGGCCGATTCTCTTTTCAGACCTTTGCCCTCTTCGTCGCTTTCATCCATGCTGATAGCGTCGACATTTTGCCGAAGCGATCATCATGCCAACCGTTATTACTCACGCCGCCGTTCCCCTTTGTATTGGTTTAGGTCTGGGATCGAAAATCATCCCTCCGCGTCTGTTATTTGCCGGAATCGTCCTGGCGATGCTGCCAGACGCCGACGTATTGTCGTTTAAATTTGGCGTTGCTTACGGCAATGTCTTTGGTCATCGCGGGTTTACCCATTCGCTGGTGTTTGCGTTTGTTGTCCCGTTACTATGCGTACTTATTGGTCGACGATGGTTCAGGGCTGGGCTGATTCGCTGCTGGCTGTTTTTAACCGTCTCGTTGCTATCGCACAGCTTGCTGGATTCGGTAACCACTGGCGGTAAAGGGGTTGGCTGGCTGTGGCCGTGGTCAGATGAACGCTTTTTCGCTCCCTGGCAGGTGATTAAAGTCGCGCCGTTTGCATTGTCTCGTTACACCACGCCGTACGGGCATCAGGTGATTATTTCTGAATTGATGTGGGTGTGGTTGCCGGGGATGCTACTGATGGGAATGTTGTGGTGGCGCAGACGATAACCGGATGCGAAAACTCGCATCCGGCAATAGCGCAATTACTTACGACGCCAGGTGGTCCCTTGCGGGCCATCTTCCAGCACGATCCCCATCTCGTTAAGACGGTCACGCGCCGCATCTGCCGCCGCCCAGTCTTTCGCTTTACGGGCATCCAGACGCTGTTGAATTAACGCTTCAATCTCAGCCACTTCGCTGTCGTCTGCCTGCGCGCCGCTTTGCAGGAACGCTTCCGGTTCTTGCTCCAGCAGGCCCAATACAGCGGAAAGTTTACGCAGGTGAGATGCCATTGCATTCGCCGCTGTCATATCTTCTGCTTTCAGACGGTTTACTTCACGCGCCATATCAAACAGTACGGAATAGGCTTCCGGGGTGTTGAAATCGTCGTCCATCGCTTCAATAAAGCGCGCTTCAAACGCTTCGCCACCGGCAGGAGCAACGGTTTTGTCTGTGCCGCGCAGGGCAGTGTAGAGACGCTCCAGCGCCGCACGCGCCTGCTTCAGGTTCTCTTCGCTGTAGTTCAGCTGGCTGCGATAGTGTCCCGACATCAGGAAGTAACGCACGGTTTCCGCGTCGTAGTATTTCAGCACATCGCGCACGGTAAAGAAGTTACCCAGCGATTTGGACATCTTCTCGCGGTCAACCATCACCATGCCGGAGTGCATCCAGTAGTTTACATACTGACCATCATGCGCACAGGTGGACTGGGCAATTTCGTTCTCGTGGTGCGGGAACATCAGGTCAGAACCGCCGCCATGGATATCAAAGTGGTTACCCAACTGTTTGCAGTTCATTGCTGAACACTCAATGTGCCAGCCTGGACGCCCCGCGCCCCACGGAGACGGCCAGCTTGGTTCGCCCTCTTTAGACATCTTCCACAGAACGAAGTCCATCGGGTTGCGTTTGTCGTCGACCACGTCAACGCGCGCGCCTGCCTGCAGCTGGTCAAGATCCTGACGCGACAGCACGCCATAAGTTGGATCGGTCGGTACGTCGAACATCACGTCGCCGTTGTCCGCCACATAAGCGTGACCTTTGGCGATCAGTTGCTCAGTGAGTTCAATAATTTCTGCGATATGGTGCGTCGCGCGTGGCTCCATATCCGGGCGCAGAATGTTCAAAGCATCAAAATCTTTGTGCATTTCGGCGATCATGCGATCCACCAGCGCCACAAAGCTTTCGCCATTTTCATTGGCGCGTTTGATGATTTTATCGTCGATATCGGTAATGTTGCGCACATACTTCAGCTTGTAGCCGAGGAAACGCAGGTAGCGTGCAACCACGTCAAAGGCAACAAAGGTACGCCCGTGACCGATATGACAGAGGTCGTAAACGGTGATTCCACACACGTACATGCCGACTTCCCCGGCGTGAATAGGCTTAAATTCCTCTTTTTGGCGTGTCAGAGTATTGAAGATTTTTAGCATCGAAGATTCCGTTTAGACATGTGTGGGTAATTGAGTTGCGTATAATACCCATATTTCCCGCGCGATTCAGCATACATTGCGAGATGATCCGATCGTGCGGTTATGCTATAACACCACCCTATATATGACCCGAACCGGGTTGAAGCACCAATCAAACGGAACAGGATGCAAAAATGGTTACTTTCCACACCAATCACGGCGATATTGTCATCAAAACTTTTGACGATAAAGCACCTGAAACAGTTAAAAACTTCCTGGACTACTGCCGCGAAGGTTTTTACAACAACACCATTTTCCACCGTGTTATCAACGGTTTTATGATTCAGGGCGGCGGTTTTGAACCGGGCATGAAACAAAAAGCCACCAAAGAACCGATCAAAAACGAAGCCAACAACGGCCTGAAAAATACCCGTGGTACGCTGGCAATGGCCCGTACTCAGGCTCCGCACTCTGCAACTGCACAGTTCTTCATCAACGTGGTTGATAACGACTTCCTGAACTTCTCTGGCGAAAGCCTGCAAGGTTGGGGTTACTGCGTGTTTGCTGAAGTGGTTGAAGGCATGGACGTGGTAGACAAAATCAAAGGTGTTGCAACCGGTCGTAGCGGTATGCACCAGGACGTGCCAAAAGAAGACGTTATCATTGAAAGCGTGACCGTTAGCGAGTAATCGTGGCGACACTCTTTATTGCAGATCTTCATCTCTGCGTGGAAGAACCGGCGATCACCGCCGGTTTTCTGCGTTTTTTAGCGGGAGAAGCCAGCAAGGCCGACGCGCTGTATATTCTTGGCGATCTGTTTGAAGCATGGATTGGCGACGACGATCCCAACCCACTCCATCGCCAGATGGCGGCAGCAATCAAAGCGGTATCCGATTCCGGCGTTCCCTGTTATTTCATTCATGGCAACCGTGATTTTCTGCTCGGCAAACGCTTTGCCCGTGAAAGCGGCATGACGTTATTGCCGCAAGAAAAGGTGCTCGAACTTTATGGTCGTCGGGTGCTGATTATGCATGGCGACACGCTGTGCACCGATGATGCGGGTTATCAGGCTTTTCGCGCCAAAGTCCACAAACCGTGGCTACAAACGCTATTCCTCACCCTGCCGTTGTTTGTACGCAAACGCATTGCCGCGCGAATGCGCGCGAACAGTAAAGAAGCCAACAGCAGCAAATCGCTGGCGATCATGGACGTTAACCAAAACGCGGTGGTCAGTGCGATGGAAAAGCATCAGGTGCAATGGCTGATCCACGGGCATACCCATCGCCCGGCGGTGCATGAATTCATCGCCAATCAGCAACCTGCTTTCCGCGTCGTGCTGGGTGCCTGGCATACCGAAGGTTCGATGGTGAAAGTCACGGCGGATGACGTTGAGCTAATCCATTTCCCGTTTTAATAACGCACAAGTTTGCTGATTCCACAGCCACGCAACCGTTTTCCTTGCTCTCTTTCCGTGCTATTCTCTGTGCCCTCTAAAGCCGAGAGTTGTGCACCACAGGAGTTTTTAGACGCATGTCTTCCCGCAATAATCCGGCGCGTGTCGCCATAGTGATGGGGTCCAAAAGCGACTGGGCTACCATGCAGTTCGCCGCCGAAATCTTCGAAATCCTGAATGTCCCGCACCACGTTGAAGTGGTTTCTGCTCACCGCACCCCCGATAAACTGTTCAGCTTTGCCGAAAGCGCCGAAGAGAATGGTTATCAGGTGATTATTGCGGGCGCGGGCGGCGCAGCGCATCTGCCAGGCATGATTGCCGCCAAAACGCTGGTGCCGGTGCTGGGCGTGCCAGTACAGAGCGCCGCACTGAGCGGTGTCGATAGCCTCTACTCCATCGTACAAATGCCGCGTGGCATTCCGGTGGGTACGCTGGCGATTGGTAAAGCGGGCGCGGCAAACGCGGCGTTGCTGGCAGCACAAATTCTTGCGACTCATGATAAAGAACTGCACCAGCGTCTGAATGACTGGCGCAAAGCTCAGACCGACGAAGTGCTGGAAAACCCGGATCCGCGAGGTGCGGCATGAAACAGGTTTGCGTCCTCGGTAACGGGCAGTTAGGCCGAATGCTGCGTCAGGCAGGCGAACCGTTAGGCATTGCTGTCTGGCCGGTCGGGCTGGACGCTGAACCTGCGGCGGTGCCTTTTCAACAAAGCGTGATTACCGCTGAGATCGAACGCTGGCCGGAAACTGCATTAACCCGCGAGCTGGCGCGCCATCCGGCCTTTGTGAACCGCGATGTGTTCCCGATTATTGCCGACCGTCTGACTCAGAAGCAACTTTTCGATAAGCTCCACCTGCCGACCGCACCGTGGCAGTTACTTGCCGCTCGCAGCGAGTGGCCTGCGGTGTTTGATCGTTTAGGTGAGCTGGCGATTGTTAAGCGTCGCACTGGTGGCTATGACGGTCGCGGTCAATGGCGTTTACGCGCCGATGAAACCGAACAGTTACCGGCAGAGTGTTACGGCGAATGTATTGTCGAGCAGGGCATTAACTTCTCTGGCGAAGTGTCGCTGGTTGGCGCGCGCGGCTTTGATGGCAGCACGGTGTTTTATCCGCTGACGCATAACCTGCATCAGGACGGTATTTTGCGCACCAGCGTCGCTTTCCCGCAGGCCAATGCACAGCAACAGGCGCAAGCCGAAGAGATGCTGTCGGCGATTATGCAGGAGCTGGGCTATGTGGGCGTGATGGCGATGGAGTGTTTTGTCACCCCGCAAGGTCTGCTGATCAACGAACTGGCTCCGCGTGTGCATAACAGTGGTCACTGGACGCAAAACGGCGCCAGCATCAGCCAGTTTGAGCTGCACCTGCGAGCGATTACCGATCTGCCGTTACCGCAACCGGTAGTGAATAGTCCGTCGGTGATGATCAACCTGATTGGTAGCGATGTGAATTATGACTGGCTGAAACTGCCGCTGGTGCACCTGCACTGGTACGACAAAGAAGTCCGTCCGGGGCGTAAAGTGGGGCATCTGAATTTGACCGACAGCGATACATCGCGTCTGACCGCGACGCTGGAAGCCTTAATCCCGCTGCTGCCGCCGGAGTATGCCAGCGGCGTGATTTGGGCGCAGAATAAATTCAGTTAATCAGGTACTCATTTTCTTGCCGGATGCGGCGTGAACGCCTTATCCAGCCTACCGATCCGGCACCCATTGTAGGCCTGATAAGACGCGTCAAGCGTCGCATCAGGCACAAATGTCTACTGCCTACAACTACAGCGAAATACAGGTCCCCGCCTCGCCCGCCAGCGTCTCTTCAATCCGCGATAACGCCCCAATCCACGCGGGTTTACCACCGCTTCTGACATAGCCACTCACCGCCGTTACCTTCGGCCCCATCGAACCATCGGCTTTGGCAAATGGAGCTAACTCATCCGGTGTGGCATGGCGAATGGCACGTTGCTGCGGCGTTCCCCAGTTTTCATATACCGCATCAGCATCGGTGAGGATCACCAGTCCATCGGCATTAATCTGCTCGGCGAGCAACGCAGCGGCGAGATCTTTATCAATCACCGCTTCACTCCCAGCCCCGTCTTCCGTCACAGGCACACCACCGCCGCCACTGCAAATCACCACATGCCCCTCTTTGAGCAACAACTCGATGGCTTCGCTGTCGAGAATTTTACGCGGTTGCGGAGACGCCACCACCCGGCGCAAATATTTACCATCACGTTTCATATGCCAGCCGTAAGCCGCTTCCAGTGCCTCTTGTTCTTCTGGCTGATAAACCGGACCAATAAACTTCTCTGGCTGCAAAAACGCCGGATCATCCGGCGAAACCTCAATGCGCGTCAGCACCGTCGTGACAGGCGGCATCTGCGGCTGTGCGCTCAAACTCTGCGCCAGCATATAGCCAATCATCCCCTGGCTTTCCGCCACCAGCACATCCAGCGGATACGGTTCTACCTCTTTCCACGCCAGATTCTGTAACGCCAGCAGCCCCACCTGTGGCCCGTTGCCGTGAACAATCGCCAGCCGATAAGAACGGGCCAGGCGCGCCAGTGCGGGTACAGCACTGGCAATGTTGCGATATTGATTTTCTGCCGCCAGCGCCTCACCGCGCTGGAGTAAGGCGTTGCCCCCAAGAGCTACAACCAGTGTTTTCATGGTTTTCCTTGTAATAATTGTTGACCAAGCCAGAACCCCAGCAGCGTATCTGCCCCTGACGTGTGCCCCAGCGCCAGCAGCGAATCAATCGCAACAGCGGTACGTTTCGGGCAACTCAGAGCATGAACAAAGTGCAGGAGTGGCGAGGCGAAATATCCTTGCGCGGCATAACGTAAATAACTGACGCTCACCGCTGTGGTAACGAGTTGAAGATTGTTGGAACAGGCAAAAAACGGGCGACCGGAGCACGCATCTAAAGCGCCATAATACCAGGCCGCCAGCAGCATTCCGCTCAGCGTGTCATCATGACTCGGCGTTAATCCGGGGCCTTTACCCAGCCAGTGCCGCCAGTCGGTCTTAATGCCATTGAGCGCGGCCTGAAAACAGTGACGAAACTGGCGTAATTCAGCAGGCAGCGGATCGCTTGTCGCCATCGCCAGTGGCCCGAAAAGCCCGGTTTCCTCCGCGCGTTGCATCCATGCAGCGGCAAGCGGTTGAGGATGTGCAGGCGGCGTAATACGCAGCAAACAATAACGCTGTGGCTGTTTAACCGTGAAACGCCCGAGGCGAATCCCTTGAGCCACAACCTGTGGTCGTTCATTGCCGCATAATCCACCGCATAACGCATCGAATTGCGCGCGGCGAAGCACCCATCCTCCGGGGCCGAAACCACTACCCTGACGATGCAGCGTTAACAGTTCGCCGCTTTCCGTCATCAGGTTAATCGCCCGTCGCCACACTCCCGCTAACCGCCAGGACTGGCGATAATTCGGTGCGCTACGGCTGGCAAGCAGAGGATGGATGATCGTCATTGCACGTTCCTCAACCAATCCCCATGCTTTCAGCCAGTGCTTCCAGCGCCTGTTCAAAACACGCCAGCGGTGCCCGCACAGTGCCTGCGCCAATCTGCCCGATCCCCGCCTCTTTATGGGCGATACCGGTATTGATGAGTGGCGTAATGCCGGTTTCTACCACGCGACGAATGTCCAGTCCCAGACACGCGCCCTGAAAATCCCAGCTTGGGATCTGCAACTGCATATTGCGTTCAAGGTAAATTTCCGCCATCTCTTCAGATACCGCTCTGGCCGCTTCCATGCCACCCGCACCGACAAAGCGCGTTACGCCAGGCGCTGCGATCATTGCGGCTCCGCCAATACCAAAGGTTTCGGTAATCGCGCTATCGCCCATATCCGGGTTCGCCTGCTCCTGCGAGAAGCCGGTGAAAAACAGACCTTGCGGAGTGTTTACAGGCGCAGTAAACCAGCGTTCACCCAGCCCGCTTACCCGAATCCCGAACATATTGCCGTTGCGGGTCATAGCCGTAACGATGCTGCCTGCGCGGATCATCGCGCCAGCATCCATCGCCGCCTTGCAGTAAGCCATCGCGAGGTTGAGGAAGAACTGATCGGTCACGCTGAGGAAATCCATCACTTCGGCGATGTGCTGTTTATCATGATCGAGTCGGGCAATTTGTGGGGCCAGCGCACGCATTAACAATGCTGAGGAAGCAATATTGCGTTGATGGAACTCATCGCCCATCGTAATGCCCTGCGCCATCATCGCGGTGAGATCGATACCGCGCTCCATGCGCCCCAGCGCCGCACTTAATACTGGCATTAACACATCGCGCATCCAGCGATGGCGAGTCAGGACATCTTCGCCGTAAGCGCCAAAACGCATCACTTTGCCGATACCTTCGTTGAGGTTGCAGTACGCCCGGTTGCCGTCGGTCACGTTCTCGACCACCAGCATCGGCATACTGGCAGAAGTAATGCCGCCCATTGGCCCGACGGCATTCACATGGTGACAAGGAATGAAGTTCACTTCCCCCAGCTCCAGTATTGCCAGCGCCTGCGCTTCATCTTTCGCCCAGCCTTCAAACAGACATGCGCCCACGCACGCCCCTTTCATGGGTCCGGTCATCTCCTGCCAGCGCATCGGCGGCCCGGCGTGAAGCAGTGTTTTGCCCTGATTCAATTCGCTAATGAGTAAAGACGCCGGTTGCACATCCAGCCAGTGTGGACGAGCGCGACGAATTTGTTCGATAACCGCAGCATTGGCTTGCGCCACTGATGTAAACATGGGAACCCCTTATTGCAAACGTTCTAATAAACGAGCCAGTTTTTTATTGCCGCCAGCGACTGGCGCCCATTGGTAATGCACGACCGGTTTGCTGGCGCCTTGTAGTTCCAGCGCAAAACTGCGTAATCCGGCGTTAATCACCGCGACGTTTTCCAGTAATGACGGTGTGTGTTGCAGTGTGGCAGGCGAAAGCGGGCGAATCAGTGCCGCCGCCAGTAATGTGGCTTCCGGCAGCGAACTCACTACCGCGATCCCCGCATCTTCCAGGATGGCGATTTGCTGCGAGCGGCATTGCGGGTCACGTTCGGTACCTGTCACCGTGGCAATGGCGTACAGCGGTTGGTTGTCTTCACGCGCGGCACAGGCTTGTTGCCAGGCGCTTACCAATGAAGCAGCAGGATCGGCAGTGGCGCCGAAGCCAATGACTACGTCAATCAGCAACACGCGCACTTGTGGTTTTGAGCCAAGATCGGCAATTAGCAGGTTGCGTAAGGTCGGGTCGATCATCGGATGGGGACGCCCGACGGTGTAGAAATCATCGCCCAGGTCAATGATCTGGTGACCATCAGCGTCCAGCATCATGCCATGATGATGGACATCGTCGGCTACCACGCCAGGATGCCCGGCGAGTAATCCCGCCGCTTCGGCGGCCAGCGTACCACCGGTATACAAGCCGCAAATAACTCCGCTGCTGACCGGCGCTATTGCGTTACGTCGCGCAGTGACCCGCGAAAGCAGGCAAGCCAGACGCGCGGCATCATCCAGCGAGGAGGCAAACCAGATATTTTCGTCACGAGCCACCGCCGGGGCATAACCTAAAAACAGCGCCACCGTCGGTTTACCCGTCGCTTTCATCGCGTTAACGATACGCAGGCACACGGCTTCGGCAGGTGGTTTAGAGACAAACGCCAGCACTTCACTTTTCGCATCGGCACTCAACATTTCCAGCGCCGTCAGCGCACTGATGCCGCCCACTTCACGACTGAGATCGCGCCCGCCAAGACCAATCGCGTGAGTAATTCCCTCACCTGCCAGCGCAATCTGCGAGCACAGTTCCTGAATCCCTGTACCAGAAGCGCCAATGACACCAATATTGCCTTCCGGCATCACATTGGCGAAAGCCAGCGGCGTGTCGGCAATCATCGACGTACCGCAGTCCGGTCCCATCACCAGCAAGCCTTTTTCCCGCGCGCGGGTTTTGAGTTGGATTTCATCTTCCAGCGTGACGTTATCGGAGAACATCATCACGTTGAGGTTGCGATCCAGCGCCTGGTTCGCCAGCTCCGCCGCGTACTCACCAGCCACTGAAATCAGCGCCAGATTGGCATCGGGTAATTTCTGACAGGCACTGTCCCAGCGACGCACCTGCGTCAACGCCTGGCTGCTGCCTGAACCTTGCGCCAGTTGTTTTAGCGCCTCTTCAAGCTGCTGCATAATCGCCTGCGCGATCCCCGCATCCGCCGCTTCGCTACGAATTGCCACGCAAATATCGTTCGGCGTGGCGTTATTAAAATCGTCATGCCAGAAACCTGTGGTATCTAATAACGCTTTATTGGCGGGAGTACCCATCATTACGGAAACATCATCAATATTTTCTGATTCGCTGAGTTTTCGTGAAATAATCATTAAACTGACCGAATCCTGAAAACACCCTTTTTTAATAAAGGCGTGGATCATAACAACTCCTTAAAAATTGCACCCATGGCAATTGCACGAGCAGTGTTAATGTGTCAATTACGGTATCGATGACCGATGAAAAATAAGGTGATGAATATCACACGGGAATTATTAGCAAAAGAATTCAAATAACCGCCAGACTATTATCTGCTAATTTTTAACAAGCAGGGTTATTTTAAAAAACAAACCAAAAGTGCGCGGATTATCAAATAAATTCTAATTATATTTTTTTGCCTGTCTGGATCACATAATCCAGATATTTTCCCTGTATGTTAATTGCAGTCATGCTTCACACCGTCGTTAAAAAGGAAGACAGATGAAAATCAGTCGGGAAACACTCCACCAGCTAATCGAGAATAAACTCTGCCAGGCTGGATTAAAACGTGAGCACGCTGCAACCGTGGCTGAAGTATTGGTTTATGCCGATGCCAGAGGGATCCACTCTCATGGCGCGGTACGCGTGGAATACTACGCAGAACGTATTTCAAAAGGCGGCACCAACCGCGAACCGGAGTTCCGTCTTGAAGAAACGGGGCCGTGTTCGGCAATTTTACATGCCGACAATGCCGCCGGGCAGGTCGCCGCGAAAATGGGCATGGAACATGCCATTAAAACAGCACAACAAAATGGCGTTGCGGTGGTCGGTATCAGCCGGATGGGTCACAGCGGCGCAATCTCTTATTTTGTGCAGCAGGCAGCCCGCGCCGGATTAATTGGCATTTCGATGTGCCAGTCCGATCCAATGGTGGTGCCGTTTGGCGGCGCGGAAATTTACTACGGTACTAACCCACTTGCCTTTGCCGCGCCGGGAGAAGGCGACGAGATCCTTACCTTTGATATGGCGACTACCGTACAGGCATGGGGAAAAGTGCTCGACGCCCGCTCGCGTAATATGTCTATCCCGGAAAGCTGGGCGGTCGATAAAAACGGTGCACCAACAACCGATCCGTTCGCGGTACATGCTCTGCTCCCCGCCGCTGGGCCGAAAGGGTATGGCCTGATGATGATGATTGACGTCCTCTCAGGCGTGTTACTCGGCTTACCGTTCGGGCGCCAGGTCAGTTCGATGTATGACGATCTACACGCCGGGCGTAATTTGGGGCAATTACATGTAGTTATTAACCCGAACTTTTTCTCCTCCAGCGAAATATTCCGTCAACATCTTAGCCAGACCATGCGTGAATTAAATGCCATTACCCCCGCGCCCGGTTTTAACCAGGTTTATTATCCCGGTCAGGATCAGGATATTAAACAACAAAAAGCCGCCGTCGAAGGCATCGAAATTGTTGATGACATTTACCAGTATTTAATTTCCGGCGCGCTTTATAACACGTCATACGAAACGAAAAATCCCTTTGCGCAATAATTATTGAGACAGGACTTTCCTATGATTACACATTTTCGTCAAGCTATAGAAGAAACGCTGCCCTGGCTTTCCTCTTTTGGCGCGGATCCAACCGGCGGTATGACCCGTTTACTTTATTCGCCGGAATGGCTGGAAACCCAGCAGCAATTTAAAAAAAGAATGGCAGCAAGTGGGCTGGAAACACGTTTCGATGACGTGGGGAATTTATACGGTCGCCTGAGTGGCAGCGAATATCCACAGGAAGTGGTTCTGAGCGGTTCGCATATCGATACCGTGGTTAACGGCGGTAACCTCGACGGGCAATTCGGCGCACTGGCGGCGTGGCTGGCAATTGACTGGCTGAAAACACAATACGGCGCGCCGCTACGTACTGTCGAAGTGGTGGCGATGGCGGAAGAAGAAGGCAGCCGCTTCCCGTATGTCTTCTGGGGCAGTAAAAATATCTTTGGGCTGGCGAATCCTGACGACGTGCGGAATATCTGTGATGCCAAAGGAAATAGTTTTGTCGATGCGATGAAGGCTTGCGGATTCACTCTGCCGAACGCCCCACTAACTCCGCGTCAGGATATTCAAGCCTTTGTCGAACTGCATATCGAACAGGGCTGTGTGCTGGAAAGTAATGGGCAGTCAATTGGCGTGGTGAATGCAATTGTCGGGCAACGTCGCTATACGGTGACGCTGAACGGCGAATCAAACCATGCAGGCACCACGCCGATGGGCTATCGTCGTGACACGGTTTATGCGTTTAGCCGCATTTGCAATCAGTCCGTAGCCAAAGCGAAAAAGATGGGCGATCCGCTGGTGCTGACCTTTGGCAAGGTGGAGCCGCGCCCAAATACGGTTAACGTAGTGCCGGGTAAAACCACGTTCACCATTGATTGTCGTCACACCGACGCTGCCGTGCTGCGCGATTTCACCCAACAGTTAGAAAACGACATGCGGGCGATTTGCGATGAAATGGACATTGGTATTGATATCGATTTATGGATGGACGAAGAACCGGTGCCGATGAACGAAGAGCTGGTCACCACCCTGACGGAACTGTGTGAAACAGAAAAACTGAATTACCGGGTGATGCACAGTGGTGCCGGGCACGATGCGCAAATTTTCGCGCCTCGCGTGCCGACCTGCATGATTTTCATTCCCAGCATTAACGGGATCAGCCATAACCCGGCGGAACGCACCAATATTACCGACCTTGCCGAAGGGGTCAAAACGTTGGCACTCATGCTTTATCAACTTGCCTGGCAGAAATAAGGAGTTATAAATGGGATATTTAAATAACGTCACCGGTTACCGCGATGATTTACTGGTTAACCGTGCGATTGTTAAACACGGTAATTTCGCGCTGTTAACCCCGGATGGTCTGGTAAAAAATATTATTCCTGGCTTTGAAAATTGTGACGCGACAATCCTGTCCACACCAAAGCTTGGCGCTACGTTTGTCGATTATCTGGTGACGCTGCATCAAAACGGCGGTAATCAGCAGGGATTCGGCGGAGAAGGAATTGAAACGTTCCTGTATGTCATTTCTGGAAATATCACTGCCGAAGCCGAAGGAAAAACATTTGCCTTAAGCGAAGGTGGCTATCTTTATTGCCCGCCAGGCTCCTTAATGACGTTTGTTAATGCCCAGGCCGAAGACAGCCAAATCTTCTTGTATAAGCGCCGCTATGTTCCGGTAGAAGGTCATGCGCCGTGGCTGGTTTCTGGCAATGCCAGCGAACTGGAACGCATTCATTATGAAGGTATGGATGATGTGATCCTGCTGGATTTTCTGCCCAAAGAGTTAGGTTTTGATATGAACATGCATATCCTCTCTTTTGCGCCAGGTGCCAGCCACGGTTATATCGAAACCCACGTTCAGGAGCACGGTGCTTATATTCTTTCCGGTCAGGGAGTTTATAACCTTGATAATAACTGGATACCGGTGAAAAAAGGCGATTACATCTTTATGAGCGCATATTCTTTACAAGCCGGTTATGGCGTAGGGCGTGGTGAAGCGTTCAGCTATATTTACTCGAAAGATTGCAACCGCGACGTAGAGATTTAAGTCATACCACTCGCCTGATTATTTTTAGCTATGTTGGATTTTGCCACGGTTTATACCGTGGCTTTTTTTGCGGTAAATTCAGGCAAAAAACAGATGCGGGATAAAATGCATCCGCTTCAGGCTGAAAACCGCACAGACAATCCCCTCGCCCCTTTGGGGAGAGGGGGAAAGCCATGCTCGTAGCAATCAGAAGCAGATGCGATATGAACCGCATCCGCTTTAAAGGTAAGAATCAGGGTTTAATTCCCTGACCTATTTTAATGGCGCAGGCAATATTTCGCGCGCTGTTGAAGAGATTGGTTTCACCACTGGCGAGCACTTCGGCTAAAGGTGCCAGACGTGGCAAAATGCTGAACACCGCGTCAATGCCGTACTGGTGCACCACTTCCACACCATCACCCAATACGCCAGCAATCCCAATCACCGGTACATTAAACTGCTTCGCCACCGACGCCACGCCCAGCGGCGCTTTACCGCCTGCCGTTTGCGAGTCGATGCGCCCTTCCCCGGTGATCACCAGCGCCGCTCCCTGCACCGCCTGCTCCAGGTTGACCGCCCGCAGTACAATCTCAATACCCGGTTTAATATCCGCATTGAGAAATACCGCCGCCGCAATACCCATACCGCCCGCCGCGCCGCCGCCCGCCATCTGGCAGACATTGATTTCCGTTTGCTGCTGCAAAACACGGGCGAAATTTTGCAGCCCCTGCTCCAGCTCTTCGACCATCTCCGGCGTTGCCCCTTTTTGCGGGCCAAACACCGCCGCCGCGCCGCGTGCCCCTACCAGCGGGTTATCAACATCACACGCCACTTCAATATGACAGCTCGCCAGACGCGGATCGCATTCCTCCATCTCAATGCTTGCCACACGCGCTAAATTGCCGCCGTTTGCCGCCAGCGCCTGACCGTCGGCATCAATGAAACGCACACCGAGCGCCTGCGCCATGCCCATACCGCCGTCTACCGTCGCGCTGCCGCCAATGCCGAGAATAATATGGCGAATGCCGTTATCCAGCGCATGACGAATCAGCTCGCCGGTGCCATAACTTGACGCCAGCAATGGATTACGCTTTTCAGGCGCGACCAGCATCAGGCCACTTGCTGCCGCCATCTCAATCACCGCCGTTTTCCCGTCGCCGGTAAGGCCATAAAAAGCATTCACTTTTTCGCCCATCGGCCCGCAGACTTCAAGCTTCACGATGTTGCCGCCCGTCGCGGCGACCATCGCATCCACCGTCCCTTCGCCGCCATCCGCTATCGGCAAACAGATATAGTGCGCATCGGGAAAGAGGGTCGAAAACCCGGCTTTAATTGCCTGACAACATTTTTCTGCACTTAAGCTCTCTTTAAAAGAGTCTGGCGCAATGACAATCTTCATTATCAATCCTTTTTCAACAAATTATTCGATGCGTTCCCACGGAATAAGATTATCCATAAGAACAGCCAGTAAAATTCCGACCAGTAAGCCGTTACTGAGCAGAGGACGAAGCGTTAATGGAAGGTCTTGCAGATACACAGGCGGTAATGCCATTAAAAATATGCCGACAAATAACGGCAATGCGAGTCGATAAATATTGCGAGCGGTAAACGTTATTTGCTGACTAAACACCAGCGCGGAAAAGAGTAAAGGCAGATAAGAAACCAGCATGACCGCGCTACTCACTGGTAAAGGGATACTGCAAAATAGTCGCGTGAGTGCCGGAACCAGTGCCACCAGCAGGCAAATAACGCTGCCATAAATAAACGAACGCCGCGTGTAATCGCCAGTCTGGGTTAATAAACCAATGGATGAAACAAACGGCGAGAATGGTATTACCGCCAGCGGCACGGTTATCAGCGTCATAAATCCGGTTGCCACAAAGCTGCGACGATAACGCGTATTCCCCGCGCCCTGCTGCGGATAAAAAACATCCGTGCCCCGAATCGCACCGTAGGTATTACTGATATTCACCAGACCTGTAATCACCGCCGTCAGAATAATTCCCGGCGACAACGCACCGCCACTGCCGAGCGGGAACCACTGCCAGTGCAACTCACCGGAGAGCGAATGCGAAGAAGGAAAGCAAAAGTACCACAACAACCAGCCGGTTATCGTGCCGACCAACAGGCCGTAACGAGCAAAACGTTGCGGCAGGAAGATAATCATCCCCAGTACCAGGCACATCACCGCCACCGAGAGCGCGAACGGCGGTAACTGAATTTTAAAATTCGGGTCGGCTATGCCAAACGGCAGCCCGAGCATACCTTTGAAAAAGATAGTGGTCAGCTGCGCGCCCAGCATCAGCATAAACAGCACCATCACCGTCGGAGTAAATAACCGCGCAAGGCGATGACCTAATCCACTAAGTCCAATCAATATCGTCAGCACGCCGGAAATCGCAATCCCCACCGCCAGACTGGTGGCGATATCATTGACAGGCGTTCCGCGCGATGCTTCGCCAAGGGTGATAGTGAGGATAGTTCCCCACCACAGGCCACCTGGCCCTTCCATAATAGCGCGACGATGACCGCAGAACGCCTGAGCGAAGCAGGCCAGTGCAGTAGCAAGAAAAGCATATTGGGTGAGCGTAAGCAGACTACTTTGCGGCAACTGAAAAGCCGAAAGCAGCGTAGGAGGAACCACAACCGTGTTGCAAAAAATAAAGAAAAACCACTGAAATCCTGATAACAGGCTTTCGCGGCTCACTGCAAAATTGAACATAAACACACCTTAACCGGAGAATGCCCGCCGCGAAGGCGGGCATTGCAGGGGCCAGATTACTGCTGATGTTTAAGGATAAATTGACCTTTCGGCGCAACAGGGAAGCCCTGTTCGATGTCGTAAATCACATCACCACGTAAGATGGTTTTCGTGATACGCGCGCCAATGGTTCGGCCAACATACGGGCTGACTTTGTGGCGATATTCCAAATCGTCATTGGTAAGAACATAGCTGCTATTCGGTTGAATGAAGACAAAGTCGGCATCTTTTCCTGAGGCGATACGACCTTTTTGCTGCAGACCGAAGATATCTGCTGCATTAGTCGCCATTAATTTGCCAAACATGGCCAGAGACATACCGCGTTTCTGTACTGCTTCATCGAACATCACGTCCATGCAGCTTTGCAGACCGGCGATACCGCCCCATGCTTTCATGATGTTACCGGCTTTCATTTCCGGCGGGCATGGAGAGTGGTCGGAAACCAGGCAGTCGATTTCACCGTTAAACAGTTTTTCCCACATGCCTTTCTGGTTTTCCAGATCGCGGATCGGCGGTGAACACTTCGCCAGGGTGCCAATTTCTTCGAACTGATCGGTATCCAGCACAAAGTAATGCGGGCAGGATTCACAGGTAACATCCTGACCTTCCTGACGCGCACGAGTCACTTCCTCAACACCTTCCGGGCTGCTGATGTGGCAAACGTACAGACGGCAACCGGCAACTTTCGCCAGGTACAGTACGCGGCGAATCGCTTCCACTTCGGTAAATACCGGACGAGAAGCCACATAGTCATGTGCGGTTACGCGACCTTCACGCTTCGCTTCTTCGCCCAGTTCATCACAGATCAGGGCGTTTTCGCAGTGCACCAGCACCGGCTGCCCCATTTCGCCCAGCTTCTGCGCGCCTTTGAAGAACTGCCAGTCGTTTACGTCACGGAAGTCGTTGTCGATACCACGATCGCCACAGGTCGCAACGAAGCATTTGAAGCCGACAACGCCCACTTCATCCAGTTCGTGCAGACGGTCGATGTTATAAGAGACCAGGCCACCCAGTTGTGCCGCATCGACAGTCAACTTACCTTTAGCGGCGTCGAACTTCAGTTCAATCGATGCGCGATCAACGGTTGCTGGCAACTGGTTGAGCGGCATTTCGATCATGGTGGTGATACCGCCTTTTGCCGCTGCGCGAGTGCCGGTTTCATAACCTTCCCAGTGGCTACGACCCGGTTCAGAAATATGGCTGTGCGCATCGACCATACCCGGAGAAACCACCAGACCAGACGCATCCATAACTTCTTTTGCATCGCCCAGATCCTGACCGATAGCGGCAATTTTTCCGCCTTTAACGGCAATATCTACAACGCGAGCTTCGTTTTCTAAAATGACGGTGCCGTTTTTAATAATTAAATCAAAAGACATAACAAACTCCTTGTAAAATACAGATTGTTTTTTAACTCAATGTTCAATATCGGGATTAATTAACCTGTGACTTTTTGCTCTCCTGTTTTTTCTACTGCTGTGCGTTTCTTTAATAAAGCGTAGGCCGCAAAGGCGACGATGACGCCGACAAACCATGAAACACGCGATAACGGTTCCATGACCGGAATAAATTTACCGCCGAGAGATAAAATAACCGCCACCAGAGTGACAGAGAATGCAGTGAGGTTAAAACCGTTATCGTAATATTTAAAATCACCTGGTGCGGTGTACAGTTCATCAAGATTAATTTGCCCGCGCATTACTACGAAATAATGCGCCATCATCACACCAATTACCGGCCCCAGCATCCCACCGATAATATCGAGGAACAGATAAATACTGTCCTGATTCTCCATTAATTTCCACGGGCAGATCAGCAGGCTGATAATACTGGCAATCAGTACGCCGTTTTTATAGGTCAGTTTCGTCGGTGCAATAGCGGCAATCTGATAACCGGCCGGAATAATATTACCGGTGGCGTTAGTGGAGATGGTTGTCATCAGAATAACCAGTACCGCAAAGAACGAGGCAAACAGGCTGTCCCAACGCTGAACAATATCCAGCACGTTCCAGGTGTCAGCGCCGTAATGAATACTGGCTCCGGCAATAATACATACCCCGGCGACCGCAAACAGAATATAGGCCACAACCAAACCGAGCGTTTGCCCCAGCGCCTGCTCACGGAAAGAGTGAGCGTTTTGCGTAAAGTCTGATGCGCTCACCGCCGGTGCCGCCCAGACCGCAACCACCGCGTTGATCACCACCAGGAACAGGAAGCCACTATTTTCTGCTTTCTGAATACCGCCAGGAATGTAGTCAAAGATTGGAGCAATCCCTACCAGCGAAATCGCCCAAATTGCCATACCGCCGAAGACGATATAGATGCACGGGTTAAGAATAGCGGTGAATTTATTTAAAACTTTGCCACCGCCAAAACCAATACCAACGTTAACCAGCCAGAAGAGTAAGAAAGTGATTAAGCCCGGTAGAGAAAGCCCTAACAGGGTAAAATCACCGCCGAGAGTTAAAAATCCCGGCCAGATTTTGCCAATCAGGATCAAGCAGGCCAGCGATCCGGCATAACACTGCAAACCAAACCACATGATGGCGGCAATCCCGCCTCTTAACAGTCCGGGAAACAGTGCGCCACGCACGCCATACGAAGCTCGCAGGATCATAGCAAAAGGCACGCCGTATTTACTGCCCGCAGCACCGTTTAATACCATTACCGCAGCTATAAAAAAGGCGCTAAGGATAATTGCCAGCATAATACTAAAAGTAGACAAGCCGAGAATAAAAAAGCCGCCGACCATTACATAATTGGGAACGTTATGAACCGAACCCATCCATAAGGTAAAGTAGTTAAATGTTTTCCAGGTACGTTGACTTTGTGTTTTCGGTAATAAATCTTCGCTATATCCGCGTTGCTGGAATAGTTTTCTCTGATGTTCCATAAATCCCTCTTAATTTCACGTATCGAATAACGTTGTTATTAATCTAGCTATGAGGAACTAATAAAATAAAAAATAATTTTTTAATACTGAAGCAACGTCGTTGGCTGCTTTCTTTTTTAATATTGCTGGCCGATTCATTTTCTGATATCGGCCATTTTGATTGCGGACATCAGGTCAGTTTATGATTCGCCATTAACTCCAGCGCCTGCACTAATGCAGAGTGATCCAACTGGCTGCCGCCGTTTGCCGCACAGGTATTAAATAACTCCTGGCAGGTTGCGGTGTTTGGCAGATTCAGCGCCAGTGCTTTCGCACTTTGCAGCGCCAGGTTGAGATCTTTCTGGTGCAGAGCGATTTTGAAGCCCGGATTAAAGGTGCGTTTAATCATACGCTCACCGTGAACTTCCAGAATGCGCGAGGAAGCAAAGCCGCCCATCAGCGCCTGGCGCACACGCACCGGATCGGCACCGGCTTTCGATGCAAACAGCAGGGCTTCAGAAACCGCTTCAATATTGAGCGCCACGATAATCTGGTTTGCTACTTTACAGGTCTGACCGTCGCCGTTACCGCCCACGAGGGTGATATTTTTACCGAGCAATTCAAACAGCGGTTTAACACGTTCAAATACCGCTTCGTCACCGCCAACCATAATCGACAACGTCCCTTCACGCGCGCCGATTTCACCGCCGGAGACTGGCGCATCAAGATAATCGCCGCCCAGTTCATTCACCTGACGAGCGAAACGTTTAGTTTCAATCGGGGAAATGGAGCTCATATCAACAATGGTTTTGCCCTTCAGCGAGGCTTTGGTACAACCATTTTCACCAAACAGAACTTCTTCAACCTGTGGCGTATCCGGCACCATAATAAAAATGATGTCTGACGCTTCTGTTACCTGGCGCGCAGTGTCAACGCTGACGGCACCGAGTGACAGTAATTCATCAGCAACCGAACCAATAGTTGTGACATGCAGTTGATGACCGGCGCGCGCCAGATTAATGGCCATCGGAGTACCCATAATGCCTAAGCCAATAAATCCCAGTTTCATATTTAGCCTCTTTTAAATGTCGCTTTTCCTGAATTCAGACAACGCGATCCCCTGCCGACGTAGCGGCCTAAAAAAGCATTGTCTGAACAGCGTTACGTTTTAACGGTACGGTTTCATCCAGCCTAAACCGGCTTCCGTGGTGGTTCTGGGTTTATATTCACAGCCAACCCAACCGTTGTAGTCAGAATTTTCAATTACCTTAAAGAGATAATCGTAATTAATTTCTCCGGTTCCCGGTTCGCCACGATGTGGATTATCGGCGATTTGCAGGTGACCAATTTTATCGGCCCATTGGGTCATGGTGTTGGTTAATTCACCTTCCATCCGCTGCATATGATAAATGTCATACTGAATTTTCAAATTGCAGCAGCCTACATCATCAATCAGTTTCAGCGCCTGCTGAGTTCCGGTGAGATGGAAACCAGGGATATCGAAATGGTTGATAGGTTCAATCAGTAATAAAATATCTTCTTTCATCAACATATTCGCGGCATAACGCAGGTTTTCCACAAGCGTTGCGTGAATCTGTTCACTGCTGAAACCCGCCGGAGTTTTACCGACCAGACAGTTGATTTTTTTATTACCCAGCGCACGGGCATAACGAATCGCCGCCGCTACGCCATCACGAAACTCTTCTTCACGGCCAGGAATACAGGCAATACCCCGCTCGCCCGCCGCCCAGTCACCCGCAGGTAAATTATGCAGCGTATGCTCGAGTTTATTACTCACCAGCACCTGTTTTAATTCTTCAATGTCGTAGTCATAAGGGAACATAAATTCAACGCCGCGAAAACCACACTGCGCGGCTTTCTCAAAACGGGCGAGAAAATCATATTCGCCAAATAACATCGATAAATTAGCAGAGAAACGTAACATTATTTATCTCCCTTATTCATAGTGCATGAAGCAGGTTTCAGTCGGCGCGTCCGCTGCGTTATCGGCGATATCTTCAAATTCCATAACGTTATCCAGTTCGCTACCCATCGAAATATTGGTTACTCGCTCCAGCATAATTTCCACCACCACCGGGACTCGGTACTGATTCATTAAGACTTTCGCTTGTTCAAAGGCCGGAGCAATATCTTCCGGTTTGAAAACGCGAATCGCTTTACAACCTAAACCTTCCGCCACTTTCACGTGGTCAACGCCATAACCGTTCACATCACTGGAGTTAATATTTTCAAACGCAAGCTGTACGCAGTAATCCATATCAAATGCACGCTGCGACTGACGAATCAGGCCGAGATAGGCGTTATTAACCAGCACATGGATGTACGGAATATTGAACTGTGCGCCAACGGCTAACTCTTCAATCAGGAACTGGAAGTCGAAGTCACCGGAAATCGCCACCACATTACGCTCTGGATCAGCCGCACACACACCCAGCGCCGCCGGAATGGTCCAGCCCAGCGGGCCTGCCTGACCACAGTTGATCCAGTGACGGTCTTTAAAGACGTGCAGCATTTGCGCCGCAGCAATTTGTGACAGGCCGATGGTGGTGACATAGCAAACATCGCGACCAAAGGCTTTGTTCATCTCTTCATACACGCGCTGCGGTTTCACCGGCACGTTGTCGAAGTGAGTTTTACGCAGCAAAGTGCGTTTGCGCTGCTGGCAGTCGGCGACCCACTCTTTACGACACGGCAGACGACCGGCTTTTTGCATCTCCTGCGCCACATCAACCAGCAGCGTCAGTGCCGCTTTGGCGTCGGAGACAATACCCAGATCCGGGCACAGTACGCGACCAATTTGCGTCGGCTCAATATCGATATGGACGATTTTGCGCCCTTCGGTGTATTTCTCTACCGAACCGGTATGACGGTTGGCAAAACGGTTACCGATACCAAACACCATGTCGGACGCCAGCAATGTTGCGTTACCGTAACGATGCGCAGTTTGCAGACCCACCATCCCGGCCATCAGTTCATGATCGTCCGGGATACAGCCCCAGCCCATCAGCGTTGGGATCACCGGAACGCTGGTCAGTTCAGCAAACTGTTGTAACAGCGCGGCTGCGTCAGCATTGATAACCCCGCCCCCGGCAACGATCACTGGACGCTCAGCCTGGATTAACATTTCTACGGCTTTTTCGATCTGCATACGGCTGGCAGCAGGTTTGTAGACCGGCAGCGGTTCGTACATATCAGGATCAAACTCGATTTCCGCTACCTGAACGTCGAACGGTAAATCCACCAGTACCGGCCCCGGACGACCAGAACGCATCAGGTGAAATGCCTGTTGCAGCACACGAGGCACCAGCGCCGCTTCACGTACTGTAACCGCCATTTTACTGACCGGCTTGGCGATAGCTTCAATATCAACGGCCTGGAAATCTTCTTTATGCAGACGGGCACGCGGAGCCTGGCCGGTAATGCACAAAATAGGAATGGAATCAGCAGAAGCGGAATAGAGCGCGGTGATCATGTCAGTGCCTGCTGGTCCCGACGTTCCCAGACATACGCCGATATTCCCTGCCGTTGCGCGGGTGTAGCCTTCCGCCATGTGCGACGCACCTTCCACGTGACGCGCCAGAATGTGACGAATACCGCCGTGCTTACGCATCGCTGAATAGAAAGGATTGATTGCTGCTCCCGGAACGCCGAAGGCGGTGGTGATACCTTCTTTCTCCAGCACATACATTGCCGCGTCAACGGCTCTCATTTTTGCCATTTTCTTCCTACCTCAATTAATTGGAAAAATTTTCCAACTTTCAAATTTTGTCAAAAAAACCCGCTCCGCAGAGCGGGATGCGACAGACACTATGGATGTGCTTTCAGTCCCAACGCCGTGCTGATATCGCGGGCGGTGTCTCTGACCAGCTCACCCTGACTGACAAAACGATCTTCTGTCAGTCTTGATGAAGGCCCGGAGATGGAGATAGCGGCAACAACACTACCCACATCATCGTAAATTGCTGAAGCTATGCAATTCAGGCCAACAACATGCTCTTCTTTATCTACGGTATAGCCCAGTTCACGCGCTTGTTCCAGATCCTTCAGCAAGGTGGGCATATCCACAAGCGTAGTTGGCGTAAACTGCTGCAAACCGGTTTGCAGGATGATGCTCATCAACTCCTCTTCCGCCAGCGGATAAAGCAGCGCCTTGCCCGCACCGGAAGCATGCAGCGGCAGACGACTGCCCAGCGGCGCACACATCCTGACCATCGATTTACACTCTAACTGACCAATTAATACTGCTTCATTGCCGTTACGAATCGCGACATTGACCGTTTCGCCGGAAAGTAACATCAGGCGGCGCATAAACGGCCCGGCGACGGAGAGGACATCGCGGTTATGGATGTACGCCGCACCGACGTTAAAGACACCTAATCCTATATGCCACCAGCCTAACTGACTGTCCTGATAGACAAAATCCGCTGCCTGTAAAACCTTCAGCAGGCGAAAGGTCGTGGAGAGCGGCAAATCCAGATTGAGAGAAATATCGCTAACTGACGAACTTCCCCCACTTTTTTCCAGATATTGCAGAATCGCAATTCCCCGCTCTAATGCCTGTGCGCCCTTCTGTGCCACAGGCTCCGCCTGTCCTGGCCTGCCGCGCCGTCTAACTTCCGTCATACCTACGTTAACTCCGACCTACAAGTGAGCATAAACAATGAACAATTCGTTTATCTTATGCAAGTCGGTTGCAGGCGTCACGCAAAACAGAGCTCCTGCTCAGGAATACTTTCGACATCACAGTTGTCACTGCCGCCGCGATCGATGGTCAGAAAATCGGTGACTCGTTGCCAGGCGAAAAGCGGGTGATGCCAGACATTACGATGGTAATTCACCCCCTGCTCACCGTTGGTGATAAACGCCCGCAGCGTTGTCAGGTCTGGTTTGTCGTCACCTAACGCCACGACCACCACAAACACTTCCCCTTTCATCGGGATAAACGCCTGAGTGCCCAGCGGATGACGTTCGAGTTCGTGAATGGTCAGCGGCAGCCTGGCAGGTTGCGCGCGGTTAATGCTAATCAGAGTACGGTCTTGCTCAAGAATCTCAACCAGCGCCAAATCGTGATAACGCTCCACCAGGCCATTGTTAATATGAAAAAAATCCCGTTGCTGCGTTTCGATTACGTCGCCATAAGCACTGAAGGCTTCCTGACTTAACGGTAATACCTGAAGTTTCATCTTGTTGTCCTTGTAACATAATTCCGTTCAACCAGCGCCGACCGGTCAGCTTGGTTTCAATAACAGGCAATCTAAAACCTTAAGAGAACAACATCAACACAAAAGTTGGAATATTTTTCCAAAACTAGATTTAGCCCACAAATCACACAGGGTTATCATGTAAAAATACAAGTAAATCAAAGGACAGCAAAATCACGCAACTTGCTGATTTAAAAGGGGATACCTGAAGATGTTTGATCCAGAAACCTTGCGGACTTTCATTGCGGTTGCTGAAACAGGAAGTTTTTCAAAAGCGGCAGAACGATTATGCAAAACCACGGCGACCATCAGTTATCGCATTAAACTTCTGGAAGAGAATACCGGGGTGGCGTTGTTTTTCCGCACCACTCGCAGCGTGACATTGACAGCGGCAGGCGAGCATCTGCTTTGTCAGGCCAGAGACTGGCTGAGCTGGCTGGAAAGTATGCCCAGCGAGCTGCAACAGGTGAATGATGGCGTAGAACGCCAGGTGAATATTGTCATCAACAACCTGCTCTACACCCCCCAGGCCGTCGCCCAATTGCTGGCGTGGCTGAATGAACGTTACCCGTTTACCCAGTTTCACATCTCCCGGCAAATCTATATGGGCGTCTGGGATTCTCTATTGTACGAAGGTTTTTCACTGGCTATCGGCGTCACAGGAACCGAGGCGCTGGCAAATACCTTTAGTCTTGATCCCTTAGGATCGGTGCAATGGCGCTTTGTCATGGCGGTGGATCATCCGCTGGCGAACGTTGAAGAGCCGCTCACAGAAGCGCAGTTACGGCGCTTTCCGGCGGTCAATATTGAAGACAGCGCCCGCACATTAACCAAACGCGTGGCCTGGCGATTGCCGGGGCAAAAAGAGATTCTCGTTCCGGACATGGAAACGAAAATCGCCGCCCATCTGGCGGGCATTGGCATTGGTTTTTTGCCAAAATCACTTTGCCAGTCAATGATCGATAATCAACAACTGGTCAGCCGGGTCATTCCAACGATGCGCCCTCCTTCGCCATTGAGTCTGGCATGGCGCAAATTTGGCAGCGGCAAAGCGGTAGAAGATATTGTGACCTTGTTCACCCAGCGCAGGCCGGAAATCAGCGGATTTTTAGAAATTTTCGGCAACTCACACAGTTAAAAATCAAGTTTCCTTGCGCGTTGGCGCGTAAAATAGCGCGCAAGCTGATTTGAGGTTCACTTTTAACTATGCAAGAGAGACACACGGAACAGGACTATCGTGCCCTGCTGATTGCTGATACGCCCATTATTGATGTTCGCGCCCCCATTGAGTTTGAGCAAGGCACAATGCCCGCCGCTATCAACCTGCCGTTAATGAATAACGATGAACGCGCCGCCGTTGGCACCTGCTACAAACAGCAAGGGTCAGACGCGGCGCTGGCGCTGGGGCATAAACTGGTGGCGGGTGAAATTCGTCAGCAGCGCATGGACGCCTGGCGGGCAGCGTGCCTGCAAAATCCGCAAGGTATTCTCTGCTGCGCCCGTGGCGGTCAACGTTCACATATTGTGCAACGTTGGCTGCATGAAGCGGGGATTGATTATCCGCTGGTGGAAGGCGGTTATAAGGCACTGCGCCAGACCGCGATTCAGGCGACCATTGAACTGTCACAAAAACCGATAGTGCTGATTGGCGGTTGTACCGGCAGTGGTAAAACGCTGTTAGTGCAGCAACAGCCGAACGGTGTCGATCTGGAAGGGCTGGCGCGCCATCGCGGTTCTGCTTTTGGTCGCACGTTACAGCCGCAACTTAGCCAGGCGAGTTTTGAAAACCTGCTGGCTGCCGAGATGCTAAAAACTGACGCCCGTCAGGATCTGCGCCTGTGGGTGCTGGAAGATGAAAGCCGGATGATTGGTTCAAACCATCTGCCGGAATGTCTGCGCGAGCGAATGACCCAGGCGGCGATTGCCGTGGTAGAAGACCCGTTTGAGATCCGGCTTGAACGCCTGAACGAAGAATATTTCTTGCGTATGCATCATGATTTTACCCATGCATATGGCGACGAACAGGGCTGGCAAGCGTATTGCGAATATCTGCATCACGGTCTTTCGGCGATTAAGCGTCGGCTGGGGCTACAACGATATAATGAACTGGCTGCCCGGCTGGATGCGGCGCTGACAACGCAACTCGCAACCGGCAGCACCGACGGTCATCTGGCCTGGCTGGTGCCGTTACTTGAAGAATATTACGACCCGATGTATCGCTATCAGCTTGAGAAAAAAGCGGAAAAAGTTGTCTTTCGCGGTGAGTGGGCTGAAGTGATGGCGTGGGTTAAGGCGCGGTAATGAGCGGTATTCTGAAACGGCGATTGTCGTGAGAACAGAATGATTGCAACAGAATACAGATATAAAAAAACCGACATGACAGTCGGTTTTTTTATTTTTCCGCCCGAGAGTTGGTGGTTCTGGGCAGAGATGAAACAGTCCTCATCTAGCAAGTGAATTATAAGTCAGGATACCTACATATTCAAACAGCTATGCCGGCGATACAATCCCAACGCTAGTAATGATACTGCCTCAAGGGATTACCGCAGTGCGGAAAAGTACTTTTAAGTCCTGGTCAGGATACAGGTGGTGCTGATTCTGGTGCTCTGATTTGGAGAGAGGCAGTCCTCATCTAGCACATGAAGGAAAATCATAGTTACAGGCAACGTAAGGGTAAGCTGTGATTGTCTTTCTCCCTTAAGGGAGCAACGGATGAAAACTTTTCTCGATAAAGTTCTCATCGTTCTTAAGGCGCTGATCGCGCTGCTGGAACTGATCCGCCAGTTTATTGAATAACTGAGGAAACGTAGCTAAGGCCGAAGGTTTACCACCTTCGGCCTTTAACAAACCGGCATGACAGTCGGTTTCAGATTGTTGCCAAAGGGCGCACTATTCATGCCGGATGCGCTACGCCTGTCATCACCCCGCAAACTGCCTGAACAGCGCCTTCCCCTTAACCAGTCGCGCGCCCAGCCAGCCGCCGCAAAGCGACAGCAGCAACGCACCGCTGCACGGCAGCACAATCCACAATCGCCAGTCTGGCTCCCACGGGAAATCAAACACTTTTGATTGCAGTACCGCCAGCGCCGTTTCCGCACCGATGGCGGCCACCAGGCCAGAAACAAACCCGAGCATGGCAAACTCACACCACAATGTCGTGCGCAGCAGTTTTTTGCCCGCACCGAGTGTGCGCCACACCACCAGCTCCTGATGGCGCTGACGCATTCCCACCTGCACCTGTGCCAGCAACAGCAACATACCGCAGGCGGTGACCAGCACCACCATCACTTCCAGCGCCCGACTTACCTGCTCCAGCACCTGACCGACCTGTTTTAAAATCGCGCCAATGTCTAACAGGCTAATGGTCGGGAACTGGCGGTTGAGTTGCGTCAACATGCCGTTGCCGTTCTCCCAGCGGAAACTGGTGAGCCAGCTTTGCGGCTGCCCGTCCAGCGCCCCTTCCGGGAAAATAAAATAGAAATTAGGCCGCAGACTTTCCCAGTCCACTTTGCGCAGGCTACTCACTTTAGCGCGGAACTCCTGGGTATCGCCCATAAAGGTGACGGTATCGCCAAGGGTAACGTTTAAGCGTTTCGCCAGCCCCTCTTCCATCGACACTTCATCAGCTTTTGGCGGCCAGTTACCGGCGACAATCGGGTTATGATCGGGCCGCGTATTTTGCCAGGTGAGGTTGAGTTCGCGGTTGAGCGCCTCATCTTCATTGCCTTCTGTCGGCTTGCCGTTAATCGCCGTCAGCCGCGCCCGCACTACCGGATAAAACGATTCCGGGACTATCTGATGTTCCGCAAGGAACGCTTTTAGCGGTATAACCTGTTCTGTTGCGATGTTGATTAAAAAGTAGTTCGGGCTTTCTGGCGGTAGCTGCTGTTGCCAGCGGTCGAGCAGATCGCCACGCAACACCAGCAGCAGTGCCAGCAGCATAAAGGAGAGCGAAAATGCCGAAAGCTGGCTTAACGTTGACCACGGCTGACGTAACAGGCGGCTGACTGCCAGACGCAGAGGTAGCGATTTTAGCGTCATGCTGCGTAATACATTAAGCAGCATCCAGCCCAGCACACCGCACAGCAAAGCCAGCACTACCGCGCCCGCCAGCACTGCCCAGAGCAGCATACTGCCACCCATTAATCCGGCGAGCAGCAGCACAACCACCACACTGACAATCGGCAGATAAAACTTCAGCGGCCAGACGTTCGCTACCACATCATTACGTAATACGCGTAAAGGCTGCGTTGCCAGCAACAGGCGGTACGGTCGCAGCCCCACCAGCAGCGAGATGACCGTCATGGTGCCGAGCGCCCACAGCCACGGCCAGAGGCTGGCTGGCGGTAGTGCGGCAGGCAGAACGGGCTTGAGCAGCACCATCAACACGTTTTCGAACAACAGACCTATCGCCCCACCGGTAACGGCTGAAAGCGTCAGCACCATCAACCACTGACCGACGATTAGCTTACGCAGTTGCGCTCGCCCTGCCCCCAGCGTTTTGAGGATCGCCACCAGATCGTAGCGACTGCGACAGTAATGATTCATCGCCACAGCCACCGCTGCCACTGCCAGCAGCAAGGTCAGAAGCGCCGAAAGCAGCAGGAACTGCTGCGAGCGTTCCATCGAGCGCCCCAGCGCGCCTTCGTCCTGTTCCAGCCCGTACCAACGTTGTTCGGGTTTAAGCTGCGGTAACAGCCATTTCTCATAGCCGTCGAGCTGGTTCTCGTTGCCGCCGAATTTATAGCGCCAGGTGACGCGACTCCCCGGCTGCACGGCTCCGGTTTTATCGACATCCGCCAGGTTCATCATCAGACGCGGAGCCATCTGGAAGGGGTTAAAACCGGAATCAGGTTCCTGAATTACTTCTCCGGCAATCCGCAGTGTGGCATCGCCCACGTCGATGGTGTCGCCCGTTTTCAGGTTAAGGAGCGCCATCAGGCGTGGGGCCAGTAATACGCTGCCCGCCTGCGGTTTCAGGTCTGGGGGATTAGTTTGCAGATCGCCATACATCGGGTAGATATCATCCACCGCTTTGACGTTCGCCAGCTGCGGAGTGTCGCCCGCAAAGGTCATAGTGGCGAAAGTCAGCTGCTTGCCGACTTTCAGGCCGCGCTTTTGCGCTTCCTCCAGCCACGCTTGCGGCACTTCGCGCGAACTGCGCAACGCCCGATCGCCCGCCATAAACTCCCGGCTTTGCTGGCTTAAACCTTTCTCCATGCGATCGCTGATATTGCCCAGCGCCAGCACGCAGGCCACCGCCAGGCTTAGCGCCAGCCAGACAATTAATAGCGACGGCGAGCGCCATTCGCGCCAGAACCAACGTGCAATCATGCTTCCTCCTGCAACTGCCCGTTAACCAGCCGTAAGCAGCGGTCGCAGCGCGCCGCCAGTTGCAGGTCGTGAGTCACCATAATCAACGTGGTGCCATGTTCACGGTTGAGGGAAAACAGCAGGTCGGCAATTTTATCGCCCGTCTGGCGGTCAAGGTTGCCGGTAGGTTCATCGGCAAACAGCACATCAGGCCGACCGTTAAAGGCTCGCGCCAGCGCCACACGTTGCTGTTCGCCGCCGGAAAGCTGTGCCGGAAGATGATCAAGACGTTTACCCAGCCCTAACTGTTCGAGCAACGCTTTCGCTCCGTTACGACTTTCCACGCTACTCTCACCGCGCAGCAGCGCCGGAAGCTCGACGTTTTCCAGCGCGTTAAGGGTAGGAATTAACATAAATGACTGAAAAACAAAGCCGACGTGCTTCGCGCGCAACTTTGCCCGCGCTTCTTCGTCCATATTATGTAGCGGTTGTCCCACCAGACTCACTTCGCCACTGCTGCCGTCATCCAGCCCGGCGAGGATCGCCAGTAAGGTTGACTTACCCGATCCCGACTCGCCCACCAGTGCGATGGTTTCGCCACGTTTGACAACCAGCTCAACTCCGGTGAGGATGGAGAGTTCATGCTCCCCCTGACCGACGGACTTCTTAAGATGATGAACTTCAACAATGTTTTCCGCTGGCATTTGCCCTTCCTGTTCCTGGTTCTGTTAACCTTCCGTGCCGCCGCAGCGGACACGTTATTAATTCTGGGTGATAGCCTGAGCGCCGGGTATCGAATGTCTGCCAGCGCGGCCTGGCCTGCCTTGTTGAATGATAAGTGGCAGAGTAAAACGTCGGTAGTTAATGCCAGCATCAGCGGCGACACCTCGCAACAAGGGCTGGCGCGCCTTCCGGCTTTGCTGAAGCAGCATCAGCCGCGCTGGGTGCTGGTTGAACTGGGCGGCAATGATGGATTGCGTGGTTTTCAGCCACAGCAAACCGAGCAAACGCTGCGCCAGATTTTGCAGGATGTCAAAGCCGCCAACGCTGAACCATTGTTAATGCAAATACGTCTGCCTGCAAACTATGGTCGCCGTTATAATGAAGCCTTTAGCGCCATTTACCCCAAACTCGCCAAAGAGTTTGATGTTCCGCTGCTGCCTTTTTTTATGGAAGAGGTCTACCTCAAGCCACAATGGATGCAGGATGACGGTATTCATCCCAACCGCGACGCCCAGCCGTTTATTGCCGACTGGATGGCGAAGCAGTTGCAGCCTTTAGTAAATCATGACTCATAAAGCAACGGAGATCCTGACAGGTAAAGTTATGCAAAAATCGGTCTTAATTACCGGATGTTCCAGTGGAATTGGCCTGGAAAGCGCGCTCGAATTAAAACGCCAGGGTTTTCATGTGCTGGCAGGTTGCCGGAAACCGGATGATGTTGAGCGCATGAACAGCATGGGATTTACCGGCGTGTTGATCGATCTGGATTCACCAGAAAGTGTTGATCGCGCAGCCGACGAAGTGATCGCCCTGACCGATAATTGTCTGTATGGGATCTTTAACAATGCCGGATTCGGCATGTATGGCCCCCTTTCCACCATCAGCCGTGCGCAGATGGAACAGCAGTTTTCCGCCAACTTTTTCGGCGCACACCAGCTCACCATGCGCCTGTTACCCGCGATGTTACCGCACGGTGAAGGACGTATTGTGATGACCTCATCGGTGATGGGATTAATCTCCACGCCGGGTCGCGGCGCTTACGCGGCCAGTAAATATGCGCTGGAGGCGTGGTCAGACGCGCTGCGCATGGAGCTGCGCCACAGCGGAATTAAAGTCAGCCTGATAGAGCCGGGGCCCATTCGTACTCGCTTTACCGACAACGTCAACCAGACGCAAAGTGATAAACCGGTCGAAAACCCTGGCATTGCTGCCCGCTTTACGTTGGGGCCGGAAGCGGTGGTCGCCAAAGTGCGCCACGCTTTTATTAGCGAGAAGCCGAAGATGCGCTATCCGGTGACGCTGGTGACCTGGGCGGTAATGGTGCTCAAACGCCTGCTGCCGGGGCGCGTGATGGACAAAATATTGCAGGGGTGAGTTGAAGCGCGCGCTTAAGCCCCCATGTCAAAGAAAATATCGACAACAGAGAGCGACTCCATGTCCGTAGAAAATATTGTCAACATTAACGAATCTAACCTGCAACAGGTTCTTGAACAGTCGATGACCACACCGGTGCTGTTCTATTTTTGGTCTGAACGTAGCCAGCACTGTTTGCAGTTAACCCCAATTCTGGAAAGCCTCGCGGCGCAGTACAACGGGCAATTTATTCTGGCGAAGCTGGACTGCGATGCGGAGCAGATGATTGCCGCGCAGTTTGGTCTGCGCGCGATTCCGACCGTATATCTGTTCCAGAACGGGCAACCGGTAGACGGCTTCCAGGGGCCGCAACCGGAAGAGGCGATCCGCGCCCTGCTGGATAAAGTGCTGCCGCGCGAAGAAGAGCTGAAAGCGCAGCAGGCGATGCAACTGATGCAGGAAGGCAATTACACCGACGCCCTGCCATTGCTGAAAGACGCCTGGCAGTTGTCGAATCAGAACGGGGAAATCGGCCTGCTGTTGGCAGAAACGCTGATTGCGCTGAACCGTTCTGAAGATGCAGAAGCCGTGCTGAAAACCATTCCATTGCAGGATCAGGACACCCGCTACCAGGGGCTGGTGGCGCAAATCGAACTGCTGAAGCAGGCGGCTGATACGCCGGAAATTCAACAATTGCAACAGCAGGTAGCAGAGAATCCTGAAGATGCCGCACTGGCAACGCAACTGGCGCTACAGTTGCATCAGGTTGGGCGCAATGAAGAGGCGCTGGAGTTACTGTTCGGGCATCTGCGTAAAGATCTCACCGCCGCAGACGGTCAGACACGTAAAACGTTCCAGGAGATCCTCGCTGCGCTGGGTACGGGGGATGCGCTGGCGTCGAAGTATCGCCGCCAGTTGTATGCATTGTTGTATTGATATTCCGTTGATCGGCACATGAACCACAACGCCGGATGCGATGCTGCGCATCCGGTATCGCATCATTTCTTCTTCAATTGCGTCACCACCAACTGGTGGCGCGAATTGTAAAACTTACGATAGGTTAAATAGCAGGCAATAATGGTCGACAAGCTGGCGGTTGAGAGCAGCATAAAGGTCACCATAATCTGATATTTAATCGCCTTCACCGGATCAATCCCGGCAAATATCAACCCGGACATCATTCCCGGTAGACTAACTAAGCCAACCGTTTTTGCTGAATCGACCGTTGGAATTAACGCCGCTCGAATACTGTCGCGTATTAATATTGCAGAAGCCTGTTTTGGCGTTGCGCCAAGACTCAATTTTTCCTGAATTTGCTGCTGTTCGCTGATAAACCGCTGACCGAGATTGTTATAACACAACCCCACCGCTACCATGGCGTTACCGGCTATCATCCCGGCGATAGGGATCACCTGCATCGGGATAAACTCAATCGAACCCGATAAAATTAACACCGCAAGGGTAACTCCCGCCCCGACCGTAATGGCAATAAACGATGAGATAAAAGCTTTAGCAATATATTTACTGCGTTTTTGCGCGTTCCACGCCGCATTAAAGCAGATAAATAACACCATCAATAATGTCAGGCTGGCATCATCCACGCTGAAAATATACTTCAGCACATAGCCAACAATAATCAGCTGAATTATCGCTCGCCCGACGCTCCAGAGAATATCTTTCTCCAGCGCCAGTTTTTCTTTATGGCTAATTAAGATTGCCACCACCACCAGCATTAATGCCAGTGCTAATGATTCGTTGGTAATATTATGCGTGTTCATAGCGTGCTTCCTGCATTTCTCCGGCATGCGGTTGCAGCGTAATCACTTTATCCGCATGATTAATTTCATCTTTATCGTGTGTTACCCACAGTACGGCAATATTTTGCTCGCGCACATAACGGTGGATCATCTCATTAACGTTATGTTTATTACTTTCATCCAGTGCACTGGTTATTTCATCCAGCAATAAAACCTTCGGCATAAATTGCAGGTTACGAATCAATGAGATGCGTTGTTTTTCACCACCAGATAGCTCGGCGATATTCTTCGTCAAAATGGTGTCCGCTAAGGCGAAACGTTCGAGGAAATCGAGAAAAATAGCCGGGTCAGGCTGCTGGTTACGGATCTGCCAGGGAAAAATCAGGTTATCGTATACCGTGTCGCCAAACAACACTGGTGTCTGGGCACAGTAGGAGACTTGCTGGCGATACTCCTCTGGCTTCAGGGTGAATATATCTTCGCCTGCAAATAGTAACGTTCCACTACTCGGACTGATTAATGAAGCAACAATTTTTAGTAGCGTACTTTTGCCGCAGCCGGAAGGGCCGGTAATTAACTTAAATTCGCCAGCACGCAGCGAAAAATTGATGTTATTTAGAATCTTCGTATCGCCCACCTGATATCCAACATTTTGCAGTTGGAGCAAAAGACTATTTTCCTGCATTACCCATCCCTTTTTCTGATTTTTACTAAAAACAGTTTATCCTCCGCAAGAATAAGGGGGAACTCTCTTTCAGTAATCAGGTATAATTTGTTTAATCAAGCAGCAATTTTGCTCTTTATGGACGGTACAACAGGAGGTTTTTCCGATGCTTATTTTTATCCCGATTCTCATTTTTGTCGCGCTGGTGATTGTCGGCGCGGGCGTCAAAATCGTGCCGCAGGGCTATCAGTGGACGGTAGAACGTTTTGGTCGCTATACCAAAACGTTACAGCCGGGGCTCAGTCTGGTGGTGCCATTTATGGATCGCATTGGTCGCAAGATCAATATGATGGAGCAAGTGCTCGATATCCCTTCCCAGGAAGTTATCTCGAAAGATAACGCCAACGTGACCATCGACGCAGTCTGTTTTATTCAGGTGATTGATGCCCCGCGTGCCGCTTATGAAGTCAGCAATCTGGAGCTGGCAATCATCAACCTGACCATGACCAACATCCGTACCGTGCTTGGCTCAATGGAACTGGACGAAATGCTCTCCCAGCGCGACAGCATTAACTCGCGCCTGCTGCATATTGTCGATGAAGCCACCAACCCGTGGGGGATTAAAGTCACCCGTATTGAAATTCGTGATGTGCGCCCACCGGCAGAGCTTATCTCTTCGATGAACGCGCAGATGAAAGCGGAACGTACCAAACGCGCTTACATCCTTGAGGCGGAAGGGATCCGTCAGGCGGAAATCCTCAAAGCCGAAGGTGAAAAACAATCGCAAATCCTGAAAGCGGAAGGCGAACGTCAGTCGGCGTTTTTACAGGCTGAAGCGCGAGAACGTTCCGCCGAAGCGGAAGCTCGCGCGACCCAAATGGTGTCTGAAGCCATCGCCTCCGGTGATATTCAGGCGGTGAACTACTTCGTAGCACAGAAATACACCGAAGCGTTGCAACAGATCGGTTCGTCCAGTAACAGCAAAGTGGTGATGATGCCATTAGACGCCAGCAGCCTGATGGGGTCGATTGCCGGGATTGCCGAACTGGTGAAAGACAGCGCCAACGAGCGAAATAAATCATGATCGAGCTGCTGGTAGTACACCCGCATATTTTCTGGCTGAGTCTCGGCGGTTTATTGCTGGCTGCCGAGATGCTGGGCGGAAACGGTTATCTGTTGTGGAGCGGTGTCGCGGCGGTGATTACTGGCCTGGTGGTCTGGCTGCTGCCGCTGGGTTGGGAGTGGCAAGGGGTGATCTTTGCCATCCTGACGCTGCTCGCCGCCTGGCTGTGGTGGAAATGGTTGTCACGGCGGGTACGCGAACAAAAGCACAGCGACAGTCATTTAAACCAGCGTGGCCAGCAGTTGATTGGCAGGCGGTTTGTGCTGGAATCGCCGCTGGTCAACGGGCGCGGTCATATGCGCGTCGGCGACAGTTCATGGCCTGTCAGCGCCAGCGAGGATCTCGGCGCAGGTACGCATGTTGAGGTGATTGCGATTGAAGGGATAACGTTGATCATCCGTGCGGTCATCGCCTGATGCGACGCTGACGCGTCTTATCAGGCCTACAAAACCTGCCAGTCTATGCGCGAACGTAGGCCGGATAAGGCGTTTACGCCGCATCCGGCATGTGGGCGGGGAATGGCAATTTACTCTTCTGTGGTTTTACCCATACTTTTCTGGTCTTCATCCGGATAATGTTTTTTTAAATATTCCAGGACGTTTTTATTGACCTTATGTTGGGTATACACCCACCCTTTCCAGTAATCGGGCTGATCCAGGTAAACTTCTGGCGGAATGGTGAAATCAGAAAGCGTTAACCATTCGGCTAACAAATCGGGGTTTCTCTTCTGGATCAACTGCAACAGCATGATCAGCGACATGGCAGAGGCAGGAGCCGTACTATCGCCGCTTAAATACTTCCACACCGTGGAGCGATTCGAACGAAAAAGGATAGGGAGTAACGCCCTGTCCAGATTCATTTCATTAAAAATCTTCTCAAATTCATTCATTTAATTTTCCTGCCTGGTGTAAACCTCTTAAAAATTGAGATTTATCAAAGAAACGCATTCTAACATACATCAGCAACAGCATCACGTTTAGTGCAGAAACAGAGTTTATTTCGCTTATCAAAACAAGTCTTTACGGTTTGTTACTGAGAAATAGCACAAAATGATTTTCCATTTTATTTCCAATGGAAACTTTTTTAGTTTCTATTAGTCGGTGTTTACGCTTACATCGTATAAAAACGCGCTTTACATCACACAAATGCCAGCGTAGATTTCGATCAATACGAAACGCATAATATTTCTTATAACAACAATTAATGTTGCTATAAGAAACATAAATGCGACTTACTTTGATTGAGAAAAAATGAATGAAAACTGTAAAGATGTCTTTACTGGCTGTCGTTATTGCTACTGCTGTCAGTCCATCTGCCTTTGCGGGTGATACGATTGAGGCGGCAGCGACAGAACTGGAGGCAATCCAACCAGGGATGTCACATGAAGAAGTTGACCAGAAAATTGGACGCTTCATGATTCGTACTGGAAATACAGAAGCCGCGCAAGACTACCTGTTTTCGCATGGGTATATGTCTCCAGAGACGGGCGACAATATCTCCCCGGAACAGACCCAGGCAGACCGCGATGCGGCACAGGATACCGCCATCCAGAATGCGCAAACCACCGCTAACACAGCAGTGTCGACCGCCAATGAAGCGCACCAGGCCATTACGTCAGCGCAAACCGAGATTGACGCCAGCAAAGCGGCTATTCATAAAAATACTGACGACATTATCGAACAGAAGAACATTCTTAGAGCTCAACAAGACCAAATTAACGATACGCAAAAAACGGTTGCTGCTACCGGTGATGTCCAGAACACAGCCCGTTATCAGAGTATGGTAAACGCCCGTCAGGAGGCTGCGGATATCGCACAGCAGCAACAAGCCGAAGCCCAGCAAACGCAGATTACCGAACAACAAAAGCAAATCGAAGCTACACAAAAAACAGTCGCCGCTACCGGTGATGTCCAAAACGCAGCGCGTTATCAGAGTATGGTCAACGCTAAACTGGCTGCGGAAAATGAAGCCAGCACGCGCGCTTCTGCGGAGCAAGGGAAAAAAATTGACGCTCTTTCTTCTACCATGACGACGGTATCTCAAAGTGTTGCCACCGAGAACCAATCAAAAGAACTGGAAGAAATTCATGGCGATATAACAAAAACCAACACTGCGGTAAGTAAGCTGGCGGCACAACAACAGATTGATAGCGTTCATTACGGTGAACAAATTCAAAATCTGGTGCAGGATTCCACCGATACACATCAGCAGTTATCAACCACGCAAAAACGAGTAGCGGATAACAGCCAGCAAATTAATACGCTCAATAACCATTTCAGCTCACTGAAAAACGAAGTTGAAGACAACCGTAAAGATGCCAATGCGGGGATTGCGTCAGCTATTGCCATTGCCTCACAGCCGCAGGTAAAAACCGGTGATTTAATGATGGTGTCTGCGGGCGCGGGAACGTTTAATGGTGAATCAGCGGTATCTGTCGGCACGTCTTTTAATGCCGGAACGCATACAGTGCTTAAAGCGGGTGTTTCTGCGGATACGCAATCTGATTTCGGTGCTGGTGTCGGTGTGGGATATTCGTTCTAAAATTTTACCAGACACCTTATAAATACCAATAAAAAACAGAACTATTGAATAAATTAGAGCAAGGACGTTTGCCTAATATCACCTCTTCATTAATTCTCATATTATTTAAGGTTAACAATGATGAATAGCACCATTAAATCGATTTCCCTGCTGGCGTTAATCATGCTGGCTGGTTGTAGCTCTCCCGCGTCTCGCATTGCAGACTGCCAGGCGCAAGGCGTATCTCATGACACCTGTTATCTTGCCGAACAACAGCGTCAGGCGGCTATTTTAAGTGCATCCGAAGCGCAGGCATTTAAAAATGCAGAAGCCGCACAACATGCCCAGGCGACAAAGAAAGCCATTTATAAAGGATTTGGCATGACCTTTAGAATGAGCAGTAAGAACTTTGCTTATCTCAATGATTCATTATGTGCGATTGATGAAGATAATGCCGATGCCACAGTTTATCAGTCAGGTCTTTATAACGTCATTGTTTATCACCACACGGGAAAAGTCGCCTTAATGAAGGAAGGTCAGTTTGTGGGTTATTTAAAATGAAGGATGAAAAGAAAATATCCCTGACACATATTCTGATTATCGGTGCGTTTATTTTTGCCTTCTTGCAAGTAGTATTATTAGCCTCCCTGGTTCACGCGGTTAATGCCAGCAACGCAATACAGGAAGGCTTATTTCAGACGGGACGCATTATGGTAGAAAGTTTGCAGCATATTCTTTCGGTGCAAACGGGGATTAACTGATTTTTCACCCCGCCCGATGATGACAGCAGCCGGAGAGATTTTCGATAATCGGGCAGTCGGCGCTGTCATCGCCGGGGCAGGCATTCGCCAGCGCCAGTAACTGGTCGCGCATGGATTGCAGTTCTTCGATATGTCGCTCGATCTCCGCCACCTTCTCCAGCGTGCGCCGTTTTACATCAGCACTGTGGCGCTGCGGGTCGTTAAACAGATTCACCAGTTCGCCGCTCTCTTCCAGGTTAAAGCCCACCTGGCGCGCCTGGCGCAGTAAGGTCAGTTCGTTGAGATGCTGCTGCGTGTAGGTGCGATAACCATTTTCGCTGCGCATCGGTGGTGTCACCAGCCCCTTCTCTTCATAGAAGCGAATGGCTTTGCTGGTCAGGCCGGTAATTTTTGCTACATCGCTAATGTTCATCGTTCGCGCAACGCCTCCTGTGCTTTGTTAAAGGGTTTCAACAGATAATCCAGCACGCTCTTTTTGCCGGTGCGGATATCGACCGTCGCCACCATACCGGGAAATATCGGAAACTGCTGTTTGCTTTTATTTTCCAGATGGTTGCTGAAAGTGCGAATGTACACCCGATAGTAATAAACATCGCGCCGCACTTCATCCTGCACGGTATCCGGTGAAATCACCGCCACTTCTCCCGGCAGACCGCCATAAATGGAGTAATCGTAAGCGGTTATTTTCACCAGCGATTTTTGCCCAGGATGGATAAACGCCACATCGCGCGGGGAGATTTTTGCCTCAATCAGCAATTGCTCATCCAGCGGCACAATGGTCATCAGTTTACCACCGGGGGCAATGACGCCGCCAACCGTGGTGACATCAATATCCTGAACAATGCCACGAACTGGCGCAGTAAAGTTGAGCCTGGTGAGGGAGTCTTCACGCCCACGGATCACCGAACGCTGGGTTTCCACTTCCGCATTGGCTTTCGCTAACTCTTCCCGCGCCTGTACGTAGTATTGCGTGCGCACGTCGCTAAGTTTGTTTTCCAGTTCATTGGCCTGGCGTTGCAGGCGCAGCACTTCGACGCTGCTCGCAGCCCCTTGTTTCACCAGCGGCTGGGTCATCGCCAGTTCACGGTTGACCAGGCTAATCCCCTGCGTCAGCCCGGTGGTGGCTTTGTTCAACCCGTCGCGGCGAGTGTTGTACAACGCCGTTTCCGACTCGATAAGTTCGGGGAATTTATTCAGTTCGTCAGGGAAGACCAGCGGTTTATTACTCACTTCCGCCCGCAGCCGCGCCGAGGTTGCCAGCGCCGCGTACAAGCGCGACATCGCTTCCTGGACGTCGGATTCCGTTTTGGTGCGGTTAAGCTGCGCCAGCGGCTGGCCCTGTTCAACAATATCGCCAACCTTGACGTCGAGATGATACAGAATTCCGCCTTCCAGCGACTGCACCACCTGTTCGCGCCCGGAGGGTTCTACCGTGCCGCTGCCGGTGGTCACTTCATCAAGCTGGAAGTACCACGCCCAGCCGAGAAAACAGAGCAGCATTACGGCAGTCACGCGTACCGCCAGCGCCGAACGCGGCAGGCGAGGTTCAGTCAGGCCACGGTTGTATTGCAGTTGTCCGTTCATGCGGCAGACCCCTTATTCTTCTCCTGCAACACCACGCGTCGCGCCGTGGGTTCGCCCTGTTCACGCAAAATAGTCTCTTTCGCGCCGTCCATCACAATGCGCCCCTGATCCATCACGATTATCCTGTCCACCAGTTGCAGCATCGCCGTGCGGTGAGTGGCGATAATCAGCGTGCGATGCCCAATCCACTGTTTCAGTTGTTCGATTAAATACGCTTCCGCCATTTCGTCCAGCGAGGCGCTGGGTTCATCGAGCAGCACGATATTGGGTTGAGAGATGAGCAGCCGCGCCAGCAGCAGCGTTTGCCGCTGACCACCAGAGAGGCCAAATCCCCCTTCCTGAATCATGTAGTTGAGGCCGTTTTTCTGCTTCTGCACAAAGGGCAGCGCCCCGCTGAGGGTTAATGCGCGTTCGATATCTTCATCGCTGGCTTCCGGCATCCCCATAGTGAGGTTTTCCCGCAGCGAACCGAAGAACAGTCGCCCGGTCTGGCTGAGCAGCCCCATGTCGCGGCGCAGATCCGCCGGATCAAGCTGCCCGATGCTGATGTTATCCAGCAACACCTGCCCCTGCTGGGCGATACGCATTCCGGCGAGCATTTGCAGCAGCGTTGATTTACCCGCGCCGTTGCGCCCAAGAATGGCTATTTTCTCACCAGCCTGAATGTTGAGTTTGCCAATCGCCACATCGGCAATCTTCTCTTCTTCGTCGTAATAAAACACCGCGTTGCTGAACTGATAATTGCCGTGCAGCACCGCTTTATGCACCAGTTTGCCGTGTTCCGGCTGATCCACCGGGCGCTTCATCAGTTCATCAAGGCCATTACGCGCCACTTTTGCCTGCTGCCAGCGCGAGAGCACGCCGGATATCTGCGACAGCGGCGCGATGGTACGCGAAGCCAGGATCGTCGTCCCGACCAGTGCGCCGGTGGTCATGTCGCCGTTCATCACCATAAAACAGCCCACCAACAGCACCACGACGTAGACTATGGATTGCACTTCCTGGGTCCAGGTGAGCAGTAGCCCGGTGAGAAAACGTTGCTTCATGCTGATGGACGAGGCCACGTCGTTGGTGTGATTCCACTGATTCTGAAAACGCTGTTCAGCGCGCAGCAGTTTAATGTCTTCAATCGACTGCACGGCTTCCACCAGCGTAGCGTTACGCACCGCCGACTCGCGCATCCCTTCGTTCGCCAGCCGCGCCAGCGGGCGTTGTACCAGCAGGCCGGGGATCACCAATAACGGCAGCGCCAGCAAAACCACCAGCACCAGCCAGCCGCCAATCATCCACAAAATAAAGACAAACAGCAGGAAGAACGGCAGATCCGCCACTGCACCAATGGTGGTGGAGGTGATCAGCTCCCGCACCGATTCCAGTTCGCGGATCTGCGAGATAAACGATCCGGTGGATTTCGATCGCACGTTGTTTTTCAGCCGTAATGCGTGACCAAAAACGCGATCCGAAATGCGCAGATCCGCCCGCTTGCCGATCACATCGGAAAGGTGCGTGCGCACCATGCGCATACAGAACTCAAACAGGATCGCCATCATCACCCCGGCGAACAGCACCCACAGCGTCGGGTACGACTGCGCCGGAACGACGCGGTCGTAAACCTGCATCGAGAAAATCATCGCCGCCAGCGCCAGCACGTTCGCCACCAGCGAGGCCAGCATAATGTCGCCATAGCGCCGCCAGTCTTTCAGCGACAGATTCCAGAACCAGTTCGCCTGATACGGGCGAATATAGTCATCCACGCGCGCGTCGGGGATGGCGCTGAGCGGGCGCAGTAGCGCCAGTTCGACGATTTTATCTTCAATATCCGCGACGTTAAGCGTGGTTTCCAGCCCTTCGTCACCGCTGAACTGAACGCTGATATTGTCGTGGTTATCGCGGCGGGTGATCACGCCAATCTGCTGATTATCAAACACGGCGATCAACGGCAGTCGCCACGGGTTAAGCGAATCGGCGGAAAACTCCACCAGCCGTAACCCCATTCCCAGCTGCCGCGCCATATCGGTGAGCAACTCCTCCCGCTTACTGTCGCGCTCCCAGTTGACGGTCGCGCGCACGTTCTCCTGAGAAAAATCAAGGCGGTAATAACGCGCCACGGCGATCATCGCCTCCAGCCAGGCTTCCACGGACTGGGCATTTTTTTTCATTCTCTACACCACCATCAACTGATGATTCGCCAGCAAAGTGGCGAGGTCGGTATGCACGCCCGTCAGCGTGACCACGTTAGTTGCCGCAAAAGTGCCGCCCGTGCCGTCGCGGTCGATCTGCACGATGGTGTCGCTGCCGCTCTGGGTGACTTTGACAAAATCACCGATGTTCCCGGCCTGCGCATCCAGCGTTGCCACGCCGTTGACGTAGCTGGCTTTGCCGTTGCCGGTGTAGCCGCTGCCCTGTAACAACTCGCGGATATCAATGCGATCGGTGTCGGCGGTGCCTTCCCATGTCCCTACCGTAAAGCCATTCACCACGTCTGAGCCGTTGCCGCCGGTAGCGTCACTGGCGTTGAGCAGTTTATAGAGCAA